>CAVUTB010000008.1:0-144968 GCA_963744315.1 uncultured Acidobacteriota bacterium | reverse complement strand
GGCTCTCGAAGTAGACGACCCGCCCCTTGCGCTGACCAGGGCCACCGGCGCCCGGGATTCTTCCGGCCTCGATCTCGCTGCGCAAAAACGCACGGCTCACCCGCTCGAGCCGCGGCTCCGTACTACAGCCCGACCTCCTCGGGCTTGGCCGTCGGCCGGCTCTGGGCCCAGACGATCCCGCTGAGAAGGACGACGCTGACGAGCGTGAGAAGGGCCATCAGCCGCTTCATCGCATACCTCCCGTGAAGGGTGGGACTACCAGGCCGACACTTCGCTGACCCGATCATCCGCGCGGCAACACCGGCTCAGGCTTGGGTAGCAGCGTTGGCGTGTATCGTGACACATTTGCTGACCGTAAGTATCCGTTCGCGCCGGACTCGGAATCGGCAAGCAGTCTGGTTCGGAGCCATCGTTGTTCATCAACCGCGCCTTCAACGTGCTCTCCTTCCGGCCAAAAAATCGGTCAACCTCGACCCACTAGTAAGCCTTCTTCTGTTGGGCCTCACCAACATCTTTCCAAAACCCCAGTAAGTGTCCGCGTTGGCGCTGTAATGCAACAGACGCTCGTGGTCCGCGACGTGTTCCTGGACTCTTGAGACTGAACATACAAGTGCCACGCGCCTTCATATGGAGCATTGCGGTTTCATTGCTGTCGAGAAACGGCTTGACCGGGTCGCCGCCGGGCGCTATAGGTCTGGCGCCGCCCCGGTAGCGCGTCGCATTCCGGGTACCTGAGAATCCGCGCCCGTGGCGAGTGCTAAACCCTTTCGCCAGATGCCCTTCGACACTCGGTCCATCGAACGCGACCGAGCGAGGCGACGTGCGATGACACACTCGCGTTGGCCCCGGCGCTTCGTCCTTCTCGCCACGACGCTCCTCCTGGTGACTGTCGGCCCGCCTGTCGCCGACGCGAACGGCCATCTCATCGTGGCGGACCAGCAAGCCTTTCGAGGCGGTGTCAGCGATGAGCGGGTGACCATCTCGGCCACGGACAATACGGCGACGGAAGCGGGGCGGACCACGGGGCGCTTTACCCTGACCCGCACCGGGAGCACGGCTTTGCCGCTGACAGTGCACTACACGGTGGGCGGCACCGCGATCGGGGGCAAGGACTACGTGGCGCTGCCGGGCCACCGGACGATTCCGGCGGGGTCGGCCACCGCGACCATCATCGTCACGCCGATCAACGATCGCCTCATGGAGCGCACCGAGACGGTCGTCCTCCAGCTGGCGCCCGGTCCCTACAGGGTCGGCGTCCCCAGCCATGCGACCGTGAGGCTCGTCAGCGATGAGCGGGTGACCATCTCGGCCACGGACAATACGGCGACGGAAGCGGGGCGGACCACGGGGCGCTTTACCCTGACCCGCACCGGGAGCACGGCCTTGCCGCTGACGGTGCGCTACACGGTGGGCGGCACCGCGATCGGGGGCAAGGACTACGTGGCGCTGCCGGGCCACCGGACGATTCCGGCGGGGTCGGCCACCGCGACCATCATCGTCACGCCGATCAACGATCGCCTCATGGAGCGCACCGAGACGGTCGTCCTCCAGCTCGCGCCCGGTCCCTACAGGGTCGGCGTCCCCAGCCATGCGACCGTGAGGCTCGTCAGCGACGAGCGGGTGACCATCTCCGCCACGGACAATACGGCCACGGAAGCGGGGCGGACCACGGGGCGCTTTACCCTGACCCGCACGGGGAGCACGGCCTTGCCGCTGACGGTGCGCTACACGGTGGGCGGCACCGCGATCGGGGGCAAGGACTACGTGGCGCTGCCGGGCCGCCGGACGATTCCGGCGGGGTCGGCCACCGCGACCATCATCGTCACGCCGATCAACGATCGCCTCATGGAGCGCACCGAGACGGTCGTCCTGCAGCTGGCGCCCGGTCCCTACAGGGTCGGCGTCCCCAGCCATGCGACCGTAAGGCTCATCGATGACGCCAGGGTCATCTACGTTGCCAACAATGGCTTCGACAGCGCTACTTGCGGTGACCGTGACAGCCCGTGTCGCTCAGTCAGTCAGGGCATTTCCAACGCGGATACAGGCGACCGTATCGTCGTGGGCCCGGGCCGATACGGCGATCTCAATGGGAATGGAGTTTTTGGGGAGCCCGGTGAAGAGTTCGCGCAGGGCGTCGGCATGATAACTGTTGATAAGAGCGTCGAGATAATATCGAGCGATGGGCCATTGGCGACCACATTGGACGCCACCAGCCCCACGCGGAAAGCTGCAGTTTTGATCGCAGCAAGTGGCGTGACGCTTGGCCGGTTCGGCCACGGCTTCCTCATCACGGGGGCAGGATTCAACGGCGTTAGTTGTTTTTCATTTGTGTCCAACGCGACCGTCGAGGGCAATGTTGCTCAAGCAAACGGGCAGAGTGGAATAGCGATCTCTGGTAGCGGAAATCTCGTCGAAGGCAATATCGCAAATGGGAACGGTGCTGCCGGCTTTGGCATCTTCGGCACCGCCAACGTAGTCAGACACAATGCCGCGAGTCGAAATGGGGCGAAGCGGGGGCAGGGGGATTCGTCATGACGGGCAGTCTCACATGGTTCACCATAACGTCGCTCACGGCAACTCCACAGGGTTTGGGGTGCAGGGCAAGAACATCGACTTGCAGTACAACTCAGCAATTGACAGCAGAGTCGCCGGCTTCAATCTCTTGCGAGGCTCGAACGCTACGATCGTTCTCAACAACATCTACGGCAATAACAGTGCGCCCTTCATCGGACAGCTCAACTGCGGCGAGCAATTGTCAAGAGTTGTGGATTGAGTGAGATCAGGCGGCGGCCTTCTTCCGCATCTTCTGCGGCTCGATCTGCACTCCATCCTCGAAACACACACCCGCGCGCACGAGCGGGACAAGCTCGGCGGCGTCGAGGCGACGCCAGTGCCCTTCGGCCACCTGGAGCAGCTTGAACGCCATCACGAGCCCGGCGGTGCGCGACCCGGCGCCCTTCGTCACGCCTTCGCGCAGCCGCACCGTGGCGAACGTCGACTCGATCGGGTTCGTGGTGCGCAGGTGTTTCCAGTGGTCCGCCGGATAGTCGAAGTACGCGAGCAGCCGGTCCTGGTCGACGGTCAGCGACGCGACCGCCTTCGGATACTTGGCGCCGTAGGCGTGCGCGAAGCGCGTGATCTCGCGCGCGGCGGCGGCGCGGGTCTCGGCATACATGATCTCGTGGAGCGCCTGCTTCGCCCGCGGTTGCAGACTCCGCGGGAGCTTGTCCAGCACGTTAGCGATCCGGTGTACCCAACACCGTTGCTCCGCCGTCTCCGGCCACACGTCGCGCACCGCCGCCCAGAACCCCAGCGCCCCGTCGCCGACCGCCAGCACCGGGGCCCGCAGCCCGCGGCGCTTGAGATCCCGCAGCAGCGTGCGCCAGCTCTCCGCACTCTCGCGATACCCGTCCTCGAGCGCGACGACTTCCTTGGTCCCGTCGGGGCGGACGCCGATCACGACCAGCGTGCACAGCCGCTCCTCCTCCAGGCGGATGGTGAAGTGCACGCCGTCAGCCCAAAGATAGATGTAGTCGCGATCCGCCAGGTCCCGGCGGCGGAACGCCTCGTATTCCGTAGTCCAGGTCTTCGTGAGCCGGAGGATGGCGCTCGACGACAGGCCGGCCGCGTTGGGACCGAGGAGCGCGGGCAAGGCCTCGCGGAAGTCGCCCGACGACAGGCCGTGCAAATAGAGGAGCGGCAGGACGCTCGCCACCCGCGGCGACCGCCGCACGTACGGCGGCAGGATCGCGCTCGTGAATTTCTGGCGGACGCCGGCGACGCGTCGCCGATCGTTCACCCGGGGCGCCGCCATCGTCAGGGGCCCGACGCCCGTCGTGACCGGGCGGGGACGCGCCGTCCCGTTGCGCACGACCAGCGCGTGTCCTGCGCCGTCGCGCTCCTCGCGGAAGCGGGTCACGTACTCCTCGACCTCCAGCTGCAACGCCGCCGCGATCATGCGCTGCGCCCCGGCGCGCGCCAAGTCATCCAGCGTCGCGCTGACCGCCGGGGCCTCATCCACCGCCGGCACTTCCGATCTCGTAGTGATAACCTTCAGCATAGGTGGCGTACCTTTCACCCGGGTGACACCGGGGTCTTGGGGTTTGACTGCTCAACTTCCCCAGAAGGGTACGTCGCCTTTCTCTCTCATCCACAACTTTCAACGATAGCTCAACTGCGGCATCCGTAACCAGTCAGGCAATGTGGTCGATGCCACGACCAACTTCTCGGGGCGCTCCAAGTGGCCCAGGTGTAGACCCGGCCGACAATGCCGGTCCGGCCGCCTTGGGGCTCGCGCCGGAGCCTGGCTTCATCGTCTTGTAGATGAGGCCCGACGGGTAGCGGAGCGCTCCCTCTTCCTTCGCCGCGGTGTCGCGGAAGGCCTCGGCCGCCTTCTTGTTGTCGGCAGCGCCCACGGCAGCCCGCGAGCGCGCGAGCGCGTCGAACTTGGGCGCGTAGGTCTCGATCGCGAACTCGGGCTTGCCGCCGCGAGCGGTCGCGCGCAGGCCGCGCACCAGCTGGTCGAGCTCGCGGTCGGAGGGATGCATCGGCCCGACGAAGCGCTGGCCCACCATCGCGCCGAGCGCGTAGAGCGTCTTCTCCTCGTCGGTGGCGGGGCTAGCCTCGGAGGTCGGGGCCGGCTTCGCCTCCTCCTTCTTGCACGCGGGGGTGAGGGCCGCCGCTGCGAGCAGCAGGGCGCCTACGCTCTTGCGATTCATTCGTCTCGGCCTTTCCGTCCGGCTCGCCAGGGGACCGTGTGGTCGAAGCGCCGAACGCCCGATGCTATCCGCGTGCGTGCGGCGAGGCAAACCGGCCTCCGGGATACAATCGTCAGGCGCGATGAGGCGCGAGGAGGCGTGAGCTTGGCATGGGGACGTACCGGCGGCGCGCTGCCGTTCCTCGCGGGCCTGGCGCTCGGCGCCGCGGCCTGGGGCGCCCTCAGCCGCAAGCGACGACTCGACCGCCGCATCGTCCGCGCGCTGCCGCGCGGACGCAAGGCGCCGACGGTCGTCTTCGTGCCGGGTCTGCTCGGCAGCCAGCTGCTGCGCCCGGACGGCAGCGTCGCCTGGCTGAACCTCGGCAACACGCTCGGCCACCACGACCTCACGCTGCCGCGCCGGCTGCCGTTCACGGCCTCGCGCGATGAGCTCGTTCCGGGCTTCCTGATCGGAACCGACACCGCGCTGCCGCGCGCGTTCGGCTTCACCGAGTACGACGACTTCCTCGAGCTCCTGGACTCGGCCGGCTACGAGCCGGGCGTCGGCACGGGCCTGCGCTACGCGGTCTACACCTACGACTGGCGGCGCGACCTCGTCGAGTCGGCGCGCGGGCTCGCCCTGCGGCTCGAAGGGCTGGCGCAGGCGATGGGCGACCCCGGCGCGCGCTTCCACCTCGTCGGCCACAGCATGGGCGGCTTGATCGTGCGCTGGTACCTCCGCTACGGCGGGGCCGACGCCGACCCGAAGACTGCCGGTCAGCTGGGCCGGCGCCCGGCGCACGGCCAGCGTCCTCTTGACCGCGACGCCGAGCGGCGGCAGCATCGCCGCGCTGCGCGCGATCCTGGGGGAGAACGGGTGGGCCTGTCGCACACGACGCTCGCCGCGTCGGTCGTGAGCCGGATGCCGTCCGTCTACCAGCTGCTTCCTCCCAAGGGCACGCGCCCGTTCGTCGACCCGAGCGGCGAGCCACTCGACCACGAACTGCTGGATCCGGCCACCTGGCAGCGCTTCGGCTGGGGTCCTTACGGCCCGAAGTCGGCGGACGCCACGGCCGAGACCAAGGCGTTCCTGGAGGCCGCTCTCGCACGCGCCCAGGCCTTCCATGCCGGGCTCGCCCGCACGCCCGACCACCCCTCCCCCGTGCCGGTGCACGCGCTCGGCGGCGACTGCCTGCCGACGCTCTCGCGCGCGGTGGTCGGCGAGGGCCGCTCCGGCACGCCGCCGCGCTTCGAGGCTCGCAGCCGCGACGAGCAGGACGTGCTCTACGACGCCGGCGACGGGCGCGTCACGCGAGCGAGCTTCCTCGCCGTGCACCAGGCGGGAGCCGCCGCCGACCCCGACGCGAGCGGCATCCCCGAGCTCACGGGCGCCTTCTTCGGGAGCGCCGACCACCACGGGCTCTACGCCGACCCGGCCTTCCAGAGCCTGCTGCTGCGACTGCTGCTGCGGCCCGCGCCGCTGACGCTCGCGCGGCCCGCCTAGACGAGGACTCTTGAGCGAGGAGCCCAGCATCACCCAGGAGCTGCGGGCGGTCGTCGACACGCTGCGGCGGCGCGACCAGCAGTACCGGCTGCTCGCAGAGCAGGCCGCCGACGGCGTGCTGCTCGTCGGCGCGGACGCGCGCATCGCCGACGCGAGCCCCGGCGCCGCGGTGCTGCTGGCGCGGCCGCGCGCGCAGCTCCTGCGCCAGCCGTTCGTCGAGCTGGTCGAGATCGACAAGGCCGTCGACACGGCGAGTGCGCTGCTGGCGCTCAAGGCCGGGCAACGCCTCACGCGCTCGTTCCGGCTGCGGCGGCCGAAGGGCGCGCCGCTCGAGGTGGAGATCAGCGCGCGGCGGCTCGCCGACGGCCGGCTGCAGCTGGCGCTGCGCGACATCGGCGAGCGGCGCCGCGCGGCCGACGCGCTGCGCGAGAGCGAGGAACGCTACGAGCGCCTGGCGGCGGCCGCGCCAGACGCGATCGTGATCGAAGCGGCCGGCCGCGTGGTGCTCGCCAACCCGTCGCTGCGGCGGCTGCTGGGGCTGCAGCCCTCCGCTCCCGTCGCCGGTCGTGCGCTCGGCGACTTCGTGCATCCCGACGAGCGGGCCGAGGTGGCGCGCGCCGCCGCCGGCGCATCGCAGGCGGGCCCCGGCGGCGTGCGGCTCGTGACGCGGCTGCGGCGCGCCGACGGCTCGACCGCCGAGGTGGAGGGCGCCGCCAGCATCGTCACCTACCGGGGGCGGCCGGCGGTCCAGTTCCTGCTGCGCGAGGTGCGCGACGAGCGGCCGGCCGCGCAGGGCGACGTCTACCGGGACGCGCTCACCGGCCTGACGAGCGCGCTCATCGCGCCCGACCGGCTGTCGGTGGCCATCGCGCAGGCCTATCGGCACCGCGCGCGCGTCGGCCTCGTGCACGTCGACCTCGACGGCTTCGCGAGCCAAGACGCCGCCCTCGGCCGGGCGCGCGCCGACCGTCTGCTGCGCGCGGTAGCGCGGCGCCTGCTCCACTGCGTACGCCAGGGCGACACCGCGGCGCGCATGGAGCAGGACAGCTTCGTGCTCGTGCTGCCCGGCCTGCACCACGCCGAGGACGCGACGCGGATCGGCGAGAAGGTGCTGCGCGCGCTGCGCAAGCCCTTCCCACTGAGCGAGGGGTCCACGGCGCTCACGGCCAGCGTCGGCATCGCGGTCTTCCCGGAGGACGGCGAGGACGCGCCGGCGCTGCTCGCCGTGGCCGAGCACGCTGCGGCCCGCGCGCTCGCCGCGGGCGGCAACCGCCTCGAGTCGAGCACTCCCCCGGCGTCCGACGACAGCTGGGACGCGGTCGAGCTCGAGGCGGGGCTGCGCGCGGCGCTCGCCTCGGGCAGCATGTCGCTCAACGGCTCGCCGGCGGCCGCGGGCGTACTGCACTACCAGCCGATCTTCGCCGCCGGCACCGGCAAGATCCTCGGCGTCGAGGCGCTCCTGCGCTGGCAGCACCCGCAGCTCGGCCTCGTGTTCCCGCAGCACTTCCTGTCGAAGTCCGACTTCACGGGCCTGATCCTGGCGATCGGCCCCTGGATCCTGCGCACCGCCGCCACCGAGGTGCGCGAATGGCAGCACGCGCACCGCTCGCTGCGGCTCGCCGTCAACCTGTCGCCGCCCGAGCTGATGAAGCGCACGCTGCCCGACGAGGTGAAGGCGGCGCTCGACGAGACCGGCTTCCCGAAGCAGCTGCTGCAGCTCGAGGTGCCCGAGGGCCACGTGGTCTCGGACATGCCGCGCTCGGTCGACATGCTGCACCGGCTGAAGGCGCTCGGCGTCTCGCTGGTGCTCGACCGCTTCGCCGTGCGCTACTCGTCGCTCGGCCGGCTCGCCGAGCTGCCGCTCGACGGCGTCAAGCTCGACCTCGCGTTCCTGCGCGGGCCGTCGTCGAACACCGAGGACGTCTCGCTGCTGACGGCCGTCACCGCCGTCGCGCGCGGCCTGAAGCTCCGCGTGTGCGCGCAGGGCATCGAGAACGCGGCCCAGCTCCAGCTGCTCGAGCGGCTGGGCTGCTCCGAGATGCAGGGCTTCCATCTCGGGCCGCCGGTCCCGCCGGCGACGCTCGCCGACCAGCTGCAGCCGCGCGGCCCCAAGCTCGTGGAGCCGCGCCGTTGAGCTTTGGCGGACGGCTCGAGACCCTCGATCTCGCGGCGCTCCTGCAGACCTTGTCGGTCGGCGCCGCCAACGGACGGCTCACGCTCACGCGCCTCGATCGCCACGCGGTGCTGGTGCTGCGCAGCGGGCGCGTCGTCTACGTGACCGGTGGGGCCCTCGCCGACACGCTCGCCGGCCGGCTGATGCGACAGCGGCTCGTCAACGAGAAGGACCTCGTGCGGGCGCTCGACCGCCAGCACGACGGCACCGGCTACCGCCGGCTCGGCGACGTGCTGGTCGAGATGGGCCTGCTCGCCGAAGGCACCCTCCACGCGGTCGTGAGGGGGCGCATGCAGGAGGTGGTGAGCGAGCTGCTGGGCTGGCACACCGGCTACTTCCGCTTCGAGCCGGCTCACGCCAAAGGCGACGCGAACGTCGAGGTGGACATGGGCGACTTCGTGCTGGAGCCCGGGGTGCCCGCCGAAGAGCTGCTGATGCTGGCGGTGACCGCGCTCGACCACGGCGCGCTGCAGGACGTGCCTCCGTCCGATACGGTGCCGCCGTCGATGAAGGCAGCGGCGACGACGCCGGCGGCGTCGCTCACCGGCTCCTACGCCGCGGACTACACCGGAGAGGCGGTGCTGTCGCTCCTGCGCTTCACCGCGCAGGTGCTGTCGCGGGCCGTCGTCTTCGCGATCGAGAACGACGAGGCGCGCGCGGTCGGCGAGTTCGGGGTGCTGCCGAAGGCGGTCGCCGCGATTCGCGAATCGTCGCTCTCGCTGCGCGAGCCGTCGATCCTGAAGAGCGCCGTCGAGCGGCGCCGCAGCTACGCCGGCCCGCTCGAGCCGACGCGCGTCAACCTGCTGCTGGTCGAGCGCCTCGGCGGCGGCGCGGTGCACGAGGCCGTCGCCTTGCCGCTCGTGGTGCTGGACGAGGTGCGCTACGTGCTGTACGCGGACAACGCCCCCTTCGGGCGGCCGATCGGACCGCTCGACGCGCTCGAGTCGGCGGCTTCGCGCGCGGCGCGCATCGTCGAGAAGACGCTGCTCGCCCGCGTTGCCAAGCCGCGCGCCGGGGGAATATAGTCGGTTCTCGTGAGCGCACCGGCGTCTGAAGCGTCGTCCCCCGCGCGCGACGCGACCCTGTTCTCCTCCACGATCGGCAAGAAGGCCGTGATGGCGGCCACGGGCCTGGTGCTCTACGGCTTCGTGGTCGGCGCACATGATCGGGAACCTGCAGGTCTACCTCGGCCCGGAGGCGATCAACGCCTACGGCGCCTTCCTGCACCATTTCCTGCACGGCCAGGGCCTGTACCTCGCGCGCGCCGTGCTGCTGGTCGCGGTGCTGCTTCATCTGTGGGCGGCGCTGTCGCTCACGCTCCAGAACGCCTCCGCGCGAGCGGTCGGCTACCGCGAGTGGCAGGCACGCGAGTCGACCTACGCCTCGCGCACGATGGTCTGGAGCGGGCCGCTGCTGCTGGCGTTCATCCTGTACCACCTCGCTCACTTCACGACCGGCGACGCACACCCCGAGTTCGTGCCCGGCGACGTCTACCGCAACATGGTGGTGGGCTTCCAGAACCCGTTCGCGTCGGCCTTCTACATCCTGGCGATGCTGACGCTCGGGCTGCACATGTATCACGGCTTCTGGAGCATGCTGCAGACGCTGGGCCTCAGCCACCCGCGCTGGAACCGCGTGCGGCGGACGCTCTCGGGGCTGCTCGCCTTCGGTGTCGTCGCCGGCAACATCTCCATGCCGATCGCGGTCCTGACCGGCATCCTGCACCTCTAGTGGCTCACCCCCCCACGCCATGAAGCTGAACGCGAGCATCCCGGCCGGCACGATCGCCGACAAGTGGACGCGCCACCGCTTCGAGATGAAGCTCGTGAACCCGGCCAACAAGCGCAAGCACCACGTGATCGTGGTCGGCAGCGGGCTCGCGGGCGGCGCCGGCGCGGCCTCGCTCGCCGAGCTCGGCTACGGCGTGAGCGTCTTCTGCTACCAGGACAGCCCGCGGCGCGCTCACTCGATCGCGGCGCAGGGCGGCATCAACGCGGCCAAGAACTACCAGAACGACGGCGACTCGGTGTTCCGGCTGTTCTACGACACCGTCAAGGGCGGCGACTTCCGCGCCCGCGAGGCGAACGTCTACCGCCTCGCCGAGCTGTCGGTGCAACATCATCGACCAGTGCGTGGCGCAGGGCGTGCCGTTCGCGCGCGAGTACGGCGGCACGCTCGCGAACCGCTCGTTCGGCGGCGCGCTCGTCTCGCGCACGTTCTACGCGCGCGGCCAGACCGGCCAGCAGCTGCTGCTCGGCGCCTACCAGGCGCTGATGCGCCAGGTCGGGCTCGGGACCGTGAAGCTGCTACTCGCGCCACGAGATGCTCGAGCTGGTCGTGGTCGACGGCCGCGCGCGCGGCATCGTCACGCGCGACATGGTGACGGGCGAGCTCGAGACCCACTTCGCGGACGCGGTCGTGCTCGCGACCGGCGGCTACGGCAACGTGTTCTACCTCTCGACCTACGCGAAGGGCTGCAACGGCACCGCGATCTGGCGCGCGTACAAGAAGGGCGCCGCCTTCGCGCAACCCCTGCTACACGCAGATCCACCCGACCTGCATCCCGGTCCACGGCGACTACCAGAGCAAGCTCACGCTGATGAGCGAGTCGCTCCGGAACGACGGGCGCATCTGGGTGCCGAAGCAGGCGAACGACACGCGGCCGCCGCACCAGATCCCCGAGGACGAGCGCGACTACTACCTCGAGCGCAAGTATCCGACCTACGGCAACCTCGCCCCGCGCGACATCTCCTCGCGCGCCGCCAAGCAGGCGTGCGACGACGGGCGCGGCGTGGGCCCCGGAGGCCGCGGCGTCTACCTCGACTTCAAGGACGCGATCGCGCGGCTCGGCGCGGCGAAGATCGGCGAGAAGTACGGGAACCTCTTCGAGATGTACGAGCGCATCACCGACGAGGACCCCTACAAGGCGCCGATGCGCATCTATCCCGCCTCGCACTACACGATGGGCGGGCTGTGGGTGGACTACAACCTGATGAGCACCATCCCGGGGCTGCACGTCGCGGGCGAGGCGAACTTCTCGGACCACGGCGCCAACCGGCTCGGCGCCTCGGCGCTGATGCAGGGCCTCGCCGACGGCTACTTCATCCTTCCCTACACGGTCGGGCACTACCTCGCCTCGAACAAGCTCGAACGCGTCGACGAGAGCCACCCCGAAGCGCGCGCGGCGCTGGCGTCGGTCGAGGATCGCACGCGCCGCCTGCTCGCCGTGAAGGGCCGCCGCACCGTGACCGAGTTCCACCGCGAGCTCGGCCGGCTGATGTGGGAGCACTGCGGCATGGCGCGCAACAAGCGCGGGCTCGAGACGGCGCTCCAGCGGATCCCCGCGCTGCGCGAGGAGTTCTGGAAGGACGTGAACGTCCCGGGCAGCGCAGGCGAGCTGAACCAGGCGCTCGAGATGGCGGGCCGCGTCGCGGACTTCCTCGAGCTCGGCGAGCTCATGTGCCTCGACGCGCTCGAGCGCGAAGAGTCCTGCGGCGGGCACTTCCGCGAGGAGTACCAGACGCCGGACGGCGAGGCGGTCCGCGACGACGGGCGCTTCTGCCACGTCGCGGCCTGGGAGTGGAAGGGCGAGGGCCACAAGCCCGAGCGGCACATCGAGCCGCTCGCCTTCGAGAACGTGCCGCTGCAGACGCGGAGCTACAAATGAACCTGACCCTCCACGTGTGGCGGCAGAAGAGCGCGACGGCAGACCGGCCGCTTCGCGACCTACGAGGCGAAGGACGTCAGCCCCGACATGTCGTTCCTCGAGATGCTCGACGTCGTCAACGAGGAGCTGACGCGCAAGGGCGAGGACCCGATCGCCTTCGACCACGACTGCCGCGAGGGCATCTGCGGCACCTGCAGCGTGGTCGTCAACGGCCGCCCGCACGGGCCGCGCACGCGCACGACGGCGTGCCAGCTCCACATGCGGAGCTTCGCCGACGGGGACACGCTCGTGATCGAGCCGTGGCGCGCGAGCGCCTTCCCGGTGATCAAGGACCTGGTCGTCGACAGGACCGCCTTCGACGCGATCATCGCCGCGGGCGGCTTCGTCTCGGTGGGCACGGGATCGGCTCCCGACGGCAATGCGATCCCGGTGCCGAAGGACGACGCCGAGAAGGCGATGGACGCGGCGGCCTGCATCGGCTGCGGCGCCTGCGTCGCCGCCTGCCCGAACGCCTCGGCGATGCTGTTCGCCGGCGCCAAGGTCGCGCAGCTCGCGCTGCTGCCCCAGGGCCAGCCCGAGCGCATGCTGCGCGTGCGGCGGATGGTCGCCACGATGGACGCGGCCGGCTTCGGCGGCTGCACCAATCACGGCGAGTGCGAGGCGGCCTGCCCCAAGGGCATTCCGCTCGACGTGATCGCCCGCTTGAACCGCGACTTCCTGAAGGCGAGCCTGCTCGCCGGCGAGGAACGGCGAAGCGGCGACGGCGCCGCCTGAGCGGCCCGCCATGGGCGATGACACTCTCGGCATCCTGATCCGCGCCCGCAGCGGGCCCGGCGTGCTGCACCAGCTCACCGGCGTGATCGCCCGGCACCGGGGCGACATCACTTCGGTCGACATCCTGGAGCGCGGCGACGAGGCGAGCCGCGTCTACTTCGAGGTGGAGCTCGAGAACTCGAAGGACGCGCTGCTCTCCGAGCTGCGCGCGCTCGACGCCGTCCGCGAGGTCGAGGAGGTGCAGACCTTCGAGCGCGTGTACGGCAAGCGCATCATCATCGTCGGCGGCGGCGCCCAGGTCGGCCAGGTGGCGATCGGCGCGATCTCCGAGGCCGACCGCCACAACATCCGCGGCGAGCACATCTCGGTCGACACGATCCCGCTCGTGGGCGAGCAGCCGATCGCCGAGGCCGTGCGCGCCGTCGTCCGCCTGCCCCGCGCGAAGGCGCTGGTGCTGGCCGGCTCGCTGATGGGAGGCGAGATCGAAGCCGCCGTCCGCGAGGTGCGCGCGCGGGGCCTGCTCGTGATCAGCCTCAACATGGCGGGCAGCGTCCCCGAAGCCGCGGACCTCGTGGTGACCGACCCGGTCCAGGCGGGCGTGATGGCGGTGATGGCCGTCGCCGACACCGCGAAGTTCACGCTGGAGCGGCTGAAGCGCCGGGTCTTCTGACCCGAGTGCGCGGAGCAGAGCGCCCTCAGCCACGCTCCTTGAGCCGACGCGCCGCCCGCCGCTCGCGCGTGCCGACCGGCCCGGACGGCGCCCGCACGCCGAACGCACGCCGGAGCCGAAGCTGCTCGAGCTCCTCGGGCGTGGGCGGCGGCGTCCGGTCCTCGTAGAGGCCGCGCGCCATGGCCTTCGCGACATGGCGCGGCGCGAAGTCGCGCACCACGACGGTCTGGCGCCTGCCGCCTCCCCGGCTGATGCGCAGCTCGTCACCCTTGTGCAGCAGCCGGTTGGGCCGCGCCGCCTGACCGTTCACCTCGACCTTGCCTCCGCGGCAGGCGGCCTGCGCCAGCGAGCGCGTCTTGAACAGGCAGGCGACGTCGAGCCACACGTCCAGTCGCTGTGACGTGAGGTCGCCGTCGTGGCTGCCGTCCTCGGCCATGCCCGTCAGCGCTGACCCTTCGGCTTTGCGAAGCGCACCGAGTACACGCGTCCGTCCGGCGCGTCGTGGGCGACGATCAGCCGGGTCGGGAACAGGGCCTGCGCGTCGGCGACCGCCTTCGCGTAACGCTCCTCGCCGTAGTCGGCGCGATGCAGCACGACGTAGTTGACGCCGAGAGTCTCGAGCGCGCGCACGCTGCCCTCGTCGGGAAAGCGCGTCAGCTGGTCGAACAGCATCTCGTGGCGCGGCGGTACGAAGCCGCTGTAGCCGTTCACGATCGGCTGCCAGTGCAGCATCGAGTGCAGCATGTAGTGCGACTGGAAGCGGGCCGAGGCGACGGCGTCCGTGGGCGGCGCGACCGGGCAGCTCGGCCGCGACGAAGGGCTTCGGCTGCGCGGCGAGCCAGCGGTCGACCTCGCCCGTCTCGATCGGGTAGAGGGGCGCGTTGAGCGGCGTCGCAAACTCAGCCGCCAGCAGCAGCACCAGCACCGCTCCCCCCCAGCGCCGGACCGGCGGCCGCAGCCGTTGAAGCAGCTGTCCCGCCCCCGCACCCGCGAGAATCGCGAGCGCGAGCTCCGTCAGGATCGCGAGGCGCGAGGGCACGCGTATCAGGTCGAACCCCGGCAGCGCGTGGTAGAGCAGGGCGTAGAGGCCGAACGGCGGGCCGAGGCTCGCCCAGAGCGACAGCCCGGCGAGGACGGCGTAGAACCCGAGATCGCCGGCCGGGCGCGGCGCAGCTTCCCCCTCGCGTCGCCGTAAGAGCAGTAGCGCCGCCAGCAGCAGGAGCGTCAGCCAGCCCGGGAACATGTACGCCTTCGCGTCGGCCACCGCCCGCGCGACGGGCGGCACGAGCGAGACGAGCGCCTGGTCCACGTAGCTCGGCGAGGCCAGGAAGCTCGCGGCGTTCGGGACCCAGTCGTAGACCGCGCCGATCGTGCGGCGCAGCCCCAGCTCCCGCTGCACGCGGAAGTAGGGCAGCGCGAACGGCAGGTTGAGCGCCAGCAGCAGGACGCCCACGATCCCGACGTCGCGCGCGAGCGTGCGGAGCGGCGGGACGCTGCGCCGCGCGACCAGGTAGACGCCGAGCGCCAGCAGCGCCAGCAGCAGGAACAGCCCGCCGTGGCCGCTGGTGATCGACTGCAGCGTGAAGAAGAAGATCGCCGCGATCAGGTCGCGCCGGTGGTAGGCGCGCAGGTAGCGGTGGACGAACGCGAGGCAGAACGGGATCCACTGGACGGTCGCGAGGTGGAGCTGGGCGAGGCGCGTGAAGCGCGGCGGCGCGAAGGCGAAGATCACGCCCGCCGCGAAGGCCCCGGCGCGCGAGATCCCGAGCTCGCGCGCGAGGAAGAACGTGCCCGCGCCGGAGAGCACGCACGACAGCAGGATCACGACGTTCAGCGCGAGCACCGGGTTGCCGCTCGCGACCAGGAACGGCGCGCCGAGGATCGCGCTCCCGACGACGTGCTCCGAGTAGGCGAGCGTGCGCGGCTCGGGGTGGAAGATGTTCGCGTCGAAGAGGCGCAGCGGCTGGTGCAGCAGCGCGTGGACGTCCCACGAGAGCGTCCAGAGGAAGAGCCGCGTGTCGGCCGAGAGCGCCATCGCGCGCGTCGCGGGCTCGAGGCTCAGCGGGAGCGTCAGCACGGCCGTCAGCAGCACGAAGACGCCGACGACCGGCGCGAGCCTCCGCGCCGAGCCGCCCGTGCTGCCGTCGTTCTCGCCCATTCTCGTGACTCGCGAGCGGCCAGAAGCCGTGCGTTTTGACCGCTTGCCCGCGAGCGCATAGCTTACAGCCTCCATCGGAGGAGACATGCTGCCGAGATCGGGTCGCGCCTTCGTCGTGTTGCGTGCCACGAGCGTCCTCCTCGCGATCGCCGCGGCGTCCGCTGGCCCGCGCAGGGCGGCCCGCCAACTGAGCCGTTTCGCGCACCTATAATCGCGACGCCCATGCCCCTCTCCGCCGGCACGCGCCTCGGACCCTACGAGATCCTGTCGCCGATCGGCGCCGGCGGGATGGGCGAGGTGTATCGCGCGCGCGACACCCGGCTGCAGCGCGACGTGGCGATCAAGGTGCTGCCGGAGCGGCTCGCCGAGAACGAGCAGGCGCTCGCGCGCTTCGAGCGCGAGGCGCGTGTCGTCGCCGCGCTCAGCCACCCCAACATCCTCGCGATCCACGACGTCGGCCGGGAAGGTGCCACCGCGTACGCCGTGATGGAGCTGCTCGAGGGAGCGACGCTGCGCGACGAGCTGCGGGAGGGCCCGACTGCCGCCGCGACAGGGCCGCCGAGTACGCGGCGCAGGCCGCCGAGGGCCTCGCGGCGGCGCACGACAAGGGCGTCGTGCACCGCGACCTCAAGCCCGAGAACCTGTTCGTGACCCGCGACGGCCGGCTGAAGATCCTCGACTTCGGGCTCGCGCGCGAAGAGCGGCCGCCGCAGGGCCGCGCGGCAGCGAGACCGAGTCGCCCACGCTCGTGCGGGAGACCGACCCCGGGTCGGTGGTCGGCACGGTCGGCTACATGTCCCCCGAGCAGGTGCGCGGCGACGGCGTCGACCACCGCTCGGACATCTTCAGCCTGGGCTGCGTGCTGCACGAGATGCTGACCGGCCGCCGGGCCTTCGCGCGCGACACCGCCGCCGAGACGATGACCGCGATCCTGCGCGAGGACCCGGCGTCGCTCGCCGAGACGGGCCGCGCGATACCGCCGGCGCTCGAGCGGATCGTGTCGCATTGCCTCGAGAAGAAGAAGGAGCAGCGCTTCCAGTCGGCGCGCGACCTGGCTTTCGACCTCGCGAGCCTGTCGGGATCGTCGGCCGCCGCGACCCCGACCGCGCCTCCGAGCCGCAGTGGGCCGCTGGACGCTGGCTCGCGCGCGGCGCTGGCGCGGCTGCTCCTGCTGGGCCTCGGCTACCGCGCCGGCCGGGCGCTCGGCGGCTCGCGAGCACTCCTCCCGCTGACGCCGTCCGCTTCACCCAGATCACCGACCTGCCGGGCGCCGAGTCCTCGCCGAGCCTTTCCAGGGACGGCAAGACGCTCGCGTTCGTGGGCCGCGTCACGGGACACGCCGACGTCTACGTGCAGCGCGTGGGCGGCCACAACCCGATCAACCTCACGGCAGACTGCCCCAAGGACGACACCGGGCCGGCCTTCTCGCCCGACGGCGAAAGGATCGCCTTCCACTCGGATTGCGAAGGCGGCGGCCTCTTCGTGATGGGCGCCACGGGCGAGTCACGCCGCCGCGTCGCGGACTTCGGCTACGACCCGACCTGGTCGCCCGACGGACGCAGCATCGCGGTGGCCAGCGAGCCGACGCTCAATCCCCTGTCGCGGAACGCGGAGAGCGCGCTCTCGATCATCGACGTCGCGAGCGGGGGCAAGCGGCTCCTGCTCGATCAGGACGCAATGCAGCCCGCGTGGTCGCCCGACGGCCGTCGCATCGCGTTCTGGAACCTGCGCGGCGGCCCGGGCGGGACCGGTCGTCGGGACATCTGGACCGTCGCCGCCGTCGGGCGGTCCGGCCGTCGAGGTGACGAACGACGAGGACGTCGACTGGAGCCCCGTCTGGTCCCCCGACAGCCGCTACCTCTACTTCTCGAGCGGCCGGGGCGGCACGCTCAACCTCTGGCGCCTGCGAATCGACACGACGACTGGACGCCCGACCGGCGCGCCCGAGCCCGTCACCACTCCGGCCCGCTCGAGCGGCTCGTTCAGCCTTGTCGGGCGACGGCAGCCGGCTCGCGTTCGAGGCCCGCGAGGAGCGCTCCGCGCTCTACCGCGCCGACTTCGATCCCGCGAGCGGGCGCGCGGGAACGCCGACGCTCGTCCTCGGGGGCTCGCGCGCGATCTTCAGCCTCGGGCTCTCGCCGGACGGACAGTGGATCGCCTGGGCCAGCGCGGGCCTGCGCGAGAACCTGTTCGTGGTCCGGATGGACGGAACGGGCTACCGCCAGCTCACCGACGACAATTTCAGAAACCGCGGTCCCAGCTGGTCGAGCGACGGAAGCCAGATCAGCTTCTACTCGAATCGCTCGGGCCGCTACGAGATCTGGAGCGTCCACGCCGACGGCAGCAACCTCGTTCAGATCACGAACACCAACGCCGGCAGCCGCTGGTTTCCCGAATGGGCTCCCGACGGCAGCCGCATCTCGATCGCCGGAATCCCGACGTCGCGCCTGCATCGACCCCGCGAAGCCGGTGGGCGAGCAGGAGGTGCTCGCGCTGCCGGCGCTGCCCGACGGATCGACCTTCCAGGCCGTGAGCTGGTCGGCGGACAGCGCGCGGCTCGCCGGGATGGGCATGCGACCCGACGGAACCTCGGCGGGAATCTTCCTGTACGACATCGCGTCCAGCGCCTACCAGCGGGTCGCGACCGGCGGGCGAACGCCGAACATGCTCGCGGACGGCCGCCACCTCGTCTACGACGACGACGGCACGCTCCGTTTCCTGGACACCGCGAGCGGGCGCTCGGTCGAAGTGCTGTCGGTCGGCCCGCCCAGCATGACGGTCAACCAGCGGCAGTTCCGGATCACGCGCGACAACCGGCACATCGTCTTCCTGCGCAACGAGGCCCAGGCCGACATCTGGCTGATGAGCCCGGAGTGAGCCCGCTCGCGCCGCGAGCCCTCACAGCAGCGCCTGGACCGCGTACCAGGCGAAGGCCAGCGCCGCCGTGGCATAGGCGAGTCCGGCCACGGCTCCCTTGGGAACCACGATGCCGGTGGTCCGCCGGATCTGGTCCCCGATGAAGCCGATCTCACCGAGCGCCGGCGCGTGCTCGCCGCGCAGCGACCGCAGCTGCAGCTCCGCGCGCGACAGCGGGCATTCGCCGCCCAGCAGGCGCCAGAGCGCGAAGGCGCTGCAGGAGAAGAGAACGACGAACGGCCTCGGCCGCACGGAGACGAACGATACGCCGAGCGAGAAGAGCATCAGCGGGAGCTGGAGCGTGTGGACGGCCGCCACGAGCGCGGGCGAGGTGGCGCGCTGGACGGCAGGGAGGCGCTCGCGAGCGATCGTCAGCGGACGCGACGGCCGCCGAGGCCCAGCATGCCGCCACCAGGCCCCATGCCGTCCAGGCCGGCTGCGGCAGAACGCCGAGCGACGAGCCGCACGCCACGCCCAACGCCGCGGCGCGCCACGACAGGGCATAGCTGCCGATCAGGGCCGAGAGCGCGGCGGCGATCACGGCGCCGAGCACGGCGGCCGCGGCCGCCCACGTCCCCGGCAGCGCGAGCGACGAGGCCACGGTGGCGGCCGCAGCGACCGTGGCGGAGGCGAGCGACGCCCCGAACACGACGCCCAGCAGGCGCCGGACCGGCAGGCCGGACGCCGCATCCCTCATTGGGAACAGGACGCAAGCGGCCGAGGCAGCTCGCGGCCGGGCCACGCGCCGCGCTCCTTGACCCGCTCCAGCCCCGAGCGGGCGAGCGCCCGCTGGTAGGGCGCGTACGCGAGGTTGGCGCTGCCGTTGGCCAGGCCGCCCCAGAACCCCGAGCGCATGCCACGCAGGATCCGCCGCGTCACGCTCGTGAAGCTGTAGCTGCGCCGCATGCACTCGAAGAGCGCGAGCTCCAGCTCCTCCGGGGCGACGTTCTGCGGCTTGTAGACGAGGTGCATCCCGTCCATGCCCCCGAGGATGTCGCCGGGCAGCAGCTCTCCCGCGTCGCGCAGGCTCTGGTGGAACGGCGTCCCCTCGATGGGCGCCGCGAACGAGAACACGGGCACGTCCACGCCGATGTCCTGGATCAGGTCCGGAAGGTTGCGCAGATACTCGCGGTCGTCTCCCGGAAGGCCGAGCAGGAACAGGCTCATCACCTGCACGCCGTTGTCGTGGAGGTAGCGCAGCCGTTGTCGGTACTCGCGAACCTGGTTGTGGCGCTTGTTGGAGCGGCGCAGGCTCTCCTGGGCCAGGCTCTCGAGGCCGATGTAGAGGAAGCGGCACCCCGCGCGCCCCATCTGGCGCGCCGAGTCCCGCGTGATCGTGTCGATCGAGGTCTCCGTCCCCCACACGCGCTTCAGCGGGGCGATGGCTTCGCACAGCTCGCGGAAGTAGGCGCGATCCGCCCCGAGGTTGTTGTCCCAGAACACGACGTACTTCCGCTGTCGCCAGTTCCAGCCCGGAGGAATGGCGCGCAGGTCGCGCAGCACGTTGGGGATGGGCCGGCGCCGATAGGGCAGGCGGATCGCCGAGAGCACGCAGAAGGAGCAGGTGAAGGGACACCCGCGCGTGGCCTCGTAGGGCATCGTCATCTTGAAGTCCGTCTCCACCAGGTCGTAGCGCGGAACGGGCAGCTGCGCCAGATCCGCCGGCGCTTCGGCGCTGTAGACCGGAGACAGACGGCCTCGCTGGAGGTCGGCCAGCAGCCGCGGCATCACCGGCTCCGCCTCCCCCACCACCACCGCGTCCGCCACGCCCGCGAAGTAGCCTGGGTTGAGAGTCGGGAACAGGCCGCCCACGATCACGCGGACGCCGCGGGCCGAGAAGCCTGCCGCCAGCTCGCGGGCGTGGGGCGCGCAGAAGTCCATCGTGGAGAGGAACACCGCCTCGACGTCCATCTCGAGGTCCACGTCCCTCACCATCTCGTGGACCAGCGTGACCTCCCAGTCGCGCGGCAGCAGCGAGGCCAGGTGGATGCCCGTGTAGGGGGCCGCCCCCGCATCGCGCGCGAGCGCCGGCGGCACCTTGCGCGCGCCCTCCGACCGGCGTCCGTTCCACTCGGGAAAGTTCTTGGGCCGCCAGACCACGATCACGGCTACGCGCATGGCGTCTCCTTGACGAACCGCAGCGTCCCGGTCCGCGGCGCTTCGCGCAGATCCCAGACGAGACCCAGCCAGGCGAGCGCCTTCAGCATGCCGAACAGGAGATCCACCTCGTACCATTCGATACCCGAGCGCGCCGAGCCCGGATAGCGATGGTGGTTGTTGTGCCAGCCTTCGCCGAAGAGCAGGAGACCCACGAGCGCGTTGTTCGTGGAGCCGTCCGCCGTCTCGAAACGGCGGCTTCCGGCGCGATGGCACACGTAGTTCACGAGCGCCGGGGCATGGATCGCCATCAGGCACCAGCTGAGCACGTAGCCCGCCACGAGCAGCGAATAGCCGCCGGCGAGGAACATGCACCCGGCCGCGAGTGTCCCCGGCACGAAGTAGTAGCGGTGCAGCCACATCAGCTCCGGATAGCGCGCCAGGTCGGCGGCGGCGGCCAGCACCTCCTGCTCCGTGGAGCGCTCTTCGAGCAGGTGCCCGATCCAGCAGTACCAGAGGCCCTGGCGCGGACTGTGCACGTCCCGCTCGGTGTCGGCGTGCCGGTGGTGCAGCCGGTGCTTGCCCGCGAAGCCCACTGGATCGCCGAAGAAGCAGGCCGCCAGCACGCCCAGGAACAGCTGGAAGGCGCGGCTGGTCTTGAAGGCGCGATGCGCGAAGTAGCGGTGCAGTCCGCCTCCGACTGCGAAGATGATCACGACGCAGGTGACGCCGCACGCCAGCCAGTCCCTGCCGCTCACACTCGTGAGCGGCAGGGTGAGGGGCAGCAGGTGCGCCGAGCAGGATCGCAGCGGCCGGCAGCGCCTTCGGGCCAACGGTCCGGCTGGGTTCGTGAAGGCTCATGCGGCTCACCTCTCGACGGACGTGCCGGCCGGATTTCAGTCGAGGAGATTCATCTTCCGCAGCAGCTCGTCGAACTCGGGCCGAGGGCGGAGCTCGTCGAGGAGCGGGTCCATCTTGACGAAGGCCAGCAGCGCCGATCGCTCCTGATAGGCCTGCTCCAGACAGTCCCAGGCGCGATCCAGATCGCCCAGGCCCAGGTGAGCCTGGGCGATGGTGTAGGGGGGCGCGTAGGCGCTCGCAGCGAGCGTCTCGAGCTTCTCGCGTATCGCCAGGGCCTCGGCGCGACGCCCGCTGGCCGCCAGGCAGTGGGCCAGCGCCCCCAGGACCGTGGGGCTCTGGCCCATGATCTGCCCCGCGCTCTCGAGAGCGGCCTCGGCCTCGGCGTGCCGGCCGAGCGCCATCAAGGCGCGCCCGCGGTAGTAGTACGCCACGGGAAAGCTGGGGTCCAGATCGATCGACCTCTGCAGCTCGTCCACCGCGTCCTCGTAGCGGCGCTCATAGTACAGCGTCGCACCCAGCACCGTGTTGACTGTCGAGTTGAGCGGGTCGATCTGCAGCGCCTTGCGGGCGGCTGCGTGCGCCTCGGGCAGCCGGCCCTGGGGAACCAGGTCGAAGAGCGCATACCAGGTGTAGGCGATCGCGAACGCCGGGTCGAGCTCGAGCGCGCGCTGGAAGTGGCGCTCCGCGCCGAGCCAGTCGAACTCGTAGAGCGCCGTGACCATCGCCAGCGGCGCGTAGGCCGCCGCCAGGTTCTCGTCGAGCTCGAGGGCCCTCCGCGCGGCCTGTTTGCCGAGCGGCATCACCTGGCTCGGGGGCGCGCTGCCGTAGTAGCCGGGCACGATGTAGCAGTCCGCGATGCCGGAGTGGGCGAGGGCGTACTTGTCGTCCCGCCGCAGCGCCTGCTGAAAGTACTCGAGCGCGGTGCGGATCGCCGACGGAACCCGCTTGTTCCAGTGGTGGCGCCCCTTCAGATAGAGATGGTAGGCCTCGAGGTCGTGAGTGCGGCGCGCCTGACGAGCGGCTGCTCGTCGGCGAGCTTGACCTTGAGCGATTGGGCGATCGCCCGCGAGATCTCGTCCTGGATCAGGAAGACGTCCTGCATCTCCCGGTCGTAGCGCTCCGACCAGACGTGGAAGCCGTCCGCCACGTTGATGAGCTGCGCGCTGATGCGCAGCCGGCTCCCCGACCGCCGCACGCTGCCCTCCACGACGCTGGTGACCTTCAGCTTGGCGCCCATCTCGCGCAGATCGTGGCCGCCACCCTTGAACCGAAAGGCCGAGCGGCGACAGGCCACGCGCAGCCCCTTGACCTGGGCGAGCGCGGTGATGACCTCGTCGGCCATCCCCTCGCACAGGTATTCCTGGTCCTTCTCGGGGCTCATGTCCGCGAACGGCAGCACCGCCACCGCCGGCCCCTGCGGCACCAACGGCGACAGGCTGTCGCCCGTACCCGTCGCCAGGTCCTGCCGCAGCGCGCGCAGGTCGATCAGCAAGTCCCTGGCCGTCTGGTAACGGTCGTCCGGATCCTTGGCGAGCGACTTGCTGACGATCCGCTGCAGCTCGTAAGGGACCGTCAAGCCGGGGCGGCTCAAGGGCGGCGGGAAGTGGGTGATGATGGCCGCCATCGTCTCGGTCGACGTCGAGCCGGAAAAAGGCCGCGCGCCGGTGACCATCTCGTACAGCACGACACCCAGGCTGAACAGGTCGCTCCGGGCGTCCTGTGCGCGGCCCTGCGCCTGCTCGGGCGACATGTAGGCCGGCGTCCCCAGCACGGCCCCGTGCCGCGTCGGCACCTCCTGGGTCTCGGCTTCGCTCAGCGCCGGCGGCAGCGCCGCGCAGCGGCGGCGTGGCGAGACCGAAGTCGAGCAGCTTGGCCTGGCCGCGGGTGTTGACCATGATGTTCTGGGGCTTGAGGTCGCGGTGGATGATCCCGCGGCTGTGAGCCTCCGCCAGCGCGTCCGCCATCTGCACCGCGATCGAGAGAGCGCTCGATAAGCTCCAGCCCGCGCGCGATCCGCAGCGAGAGCGGCTCGCCCTCGACGTACTGCATCACGATGAAGCTGCGCTCCGCGTGACGCCCCACCTCGTAGATGGCACAGATGTTGGGGTGGTCCAGGGCGGCGGACGCCTGGGCTTCCGCAATGAGCCGCTGCTGCGCCAGCTCGTCGGCCTTGGTCTTGGGCGGAAGGAACTTCAAGGCGACCTTGCGCCCGAGCGTGAGGTCTTCGGCGAGATAGACCTCACCCATGCCGCCCGCGCCGAGCCGTCCCAAGCACGCGGTAGTGCGAGACCACTTCAGCGACCTTGGGGAGATCGTGGGCGGTCATGCGGGATCGATCCTTCTCCTTCCACGCGCGCGCGAGAAGTGTCAAACGACAGAGCCATCGACACTTCCCTGTTGACGCTTCGTGTAAGGCGAAGATACGCTCCGATCCGCGGAGCGAGCGACTGTGAGACGAGCGCGCGACCGTCACGCCGCGATCCTGGCCGCCGCGCTGGCGTTGCCTCGCCGCCGGGTGCGCGCACCAGTACCTGGACCCACGCCTGTACGGCCAGGTCGCGCGAGCCGGTCCCCGACATCAAGCCGGGCACGCTGCAGGTTCGATTCCTGGGCGTCGGCGGCTTCATCATCCAGCGCGGGACGACATCGTCCTGACGGCGCCCTTCTACACGAACCCCAGGGAGGGGTTCCTGTTCGGCGCTGAGCCAGGTCCGACCGAACGAAACCCTGATCAAGAGTCTGCTTCACGAGCGATGGGCGGGCGAGGCGACAGCCATCCTCGTGGGCCACACCCACTACGACCACTTCATGGACGTGCCCTACATCGCCAAGGCGATCGCCAAAGACGCGGTCCTCTACGGCAGCCTGACGATGAAGCAGCTGGCGATGGCCCCGCCCTACCAGGTGGATGAGCAGAGAATCGTGGTGGTTTCGGACGTCGAGGGCCAGGACCGCGTCGACTATCGGAAGTGCCCGGCGAGAGCCGAAAGAGGGCTGCATCCACGGGTCGGGCTCCGGCGACTGGATCAAGGTCAACGACAGGGTGCGGATCCGAGCCCTCTGCTCGCGCCATGCCGCGCCGCGCGCCTGGAAGGGCTGCCTGACCAGCGTGCCCGCGCAGCCGAAGCGCGTCAAGGACTGGAAGCTCGGCGACACCTACGCGTACCTGATCGACTTCCTGGACGCGACGGGCAAACCCGTTTTCCGCATCTACTACCAGGACACGGCCACCCCGCCCACCTACGGCTACGTTCCGGACGACCTCGTCACGGACAAAGCCGTCGACGTGGCTTTGCTCTGCGCCGCCGGCTTCGATTACGTGAAGGACAACCCCGCCGGCATCATGAAGAACACCAAACCCAGGTACGTCATCTACGGGCACTGGGAGAGCTTCTTCAAGCCTCAAACGAGCCGGCCGCTCGAGACGCTCCCCTACTTCGACTATTCCGACCTCGTCGCTCGGATGGAGACTCTCGCCAAGCCGCCGCCGCCCGGGATCCCCTGGCCGGGAACCTTCTGGATCGCCGCGCCCGGCAACCTGTGGGTCTTCGAGCCCGGGTCCTGAGCGGCTCCGGGGGCGAGCGCCTCAGACCTTCAGGATCGTCACCAGCTCGCGCACGGCCTCGGCCGATTTTTGGAGTGCCGAGCGCTCGGCGTCGGTGAGCTTGATCTCCCAGATCTTCTCGACCCCCTTGGCGCCCAGCTGTGCCGGCACGCCGACGTAGAGGTCCTTGATCCCGAACTCGCCCTCCAGGTAGCAGCAGCAGGGCAGGATCTTGTGCTTGTCCTTGAGCACGGCGTCGACCATCTCGGCCGTGGACGAGGACGGCGCGTAGTAGGCCGATCCGGTCTTGAGCAGCGACACGATCTCGGCTCCCCCGCTCGCGGTGCGCTTCACGATCGCGTCGACGCGCTCGGCGGGCAGGAGCTCGGTGATCGGGATCCCGGACACGGTCGAGTAGCGCGGCAGCGGCACCATGGTGTCGCCGTGGCCGCCGAGCACGAAGGCGCTCACGTTCTCGACCGAGACCCCCAGCTCCATCGCGATGAAGGTGCGCATGCGCGCCGAGTCGAGGACGCCGGCCATGCCGAACACGCGATGCTTCGGGAAGCCCGAGGCCCTGTAGGCCACCTGGCACATCGCGTCGAGCGGGTTCGACGACCACGATCAGCACGCAGTTCGGCGAGTGCTTGACGACGTTCTCGGTGCACTCCTTGACGATCTTGTAGTTCGTGTTGAGCAGGTCGTCGCGGCTCATGCCGGGCTTGCGGGCGATGCCGGCGGTGATCACGACGACGTCGGAGCCGGCGGTGTCCTTGTAGTCGTTGGTGCCGATCACGCGCGCATCGGACCCCTCGACCGGGCCCGCCTGCATCATGTCGAGGCCCTTGCCCTGCGGCATGCCCTCGACGATGTCGACGAGCGACCACGTCGGCGAGCTCGCGGTCGGCGATCCGCTGCGCGAGCGTCGCGCCCACGTTGCCGCCGCCCACCACCGTCACTTTTCGATTCATGAAGCTCTCCCGCAGGGACGACGAAGAAGACGGATTCTAACGGAGACGCGCGTCCTCATCCAGCATCCCATCCGCCACGCGCTGCTAGAATGGGCGGTCGCCGAGGAGGCCTGATTCGAATGTCCTACACACACGTCGAGGTGCCCGAAGGCGGCGCCAAGATCGGCATCCGGGACGGAAAGCTCGAGGTACCGGATCGGCCGATCGTTCCCTTCATCGAGGGCGACGGCACCGGCCCCGACATCTGGCGCGCGAGCGTCCGCGTGCTTGACGCCGCGGTCGCGAAGGCCTACGGCGGCAAGCAGCAAGATCGCCTGGATGGAGGTCTACGCCGGCGAGAAGGCCTTCAAGCAGGACGAACAACTGGCTGCCCGACGAGACGGTCGAGGCCTTCCGCGAGTTCCTGGTCGGCATCAAGGGCCCGCTGACGACGCCGATCGGCGGCGGCATCCGCTCGCTGAACGTGGCGCTGCGGCAGATGCTCGACCTCTACGTGTGCCTGCGCCCGGTGCGCTGGTTCAAGGGCGTGCCCTCGCCCGTCAAGCACCCCGGAGAAGGTCGACATGGTGATCTTCCGCGAGAACACGGAGGACATCTACGCGGGCATCGAGTTCGAGAGCGGCAGCGAGGACGCGCAGAAGGTCCTGGCCTTCCTGAAGGAGAGCTTCCCGAAGGCCTACACCAAGATCCGCTTCCCCGGCACGACCGGCGATCGGCCTCAAGCCGGTGTCGCAGCGAGGGCAGCGAGCGGCTGATCCGCGCCGCGATCGAGTACGCGCTCGCCAACAAGCGCAAGAGCGTGACGCTCGTCCACAAGGGCAACATCATGAAGTTCACCGAGGGCGCCTTCCGCAACTGGGGCTACGCGCTCGCCGAGCGCGAGTTCGGCGACCAGGTCTACACCTGGGACCAGTGGGAGCGGACCAAGCACGCCAAGGGCGAGGACGCGGCGAACGCCGAGCAGAAGGCGGCGCTCGCCGCGGGCAAGCTGCTGCATCAAGGACGCGATCGCGGACATCACGCTGCAGCAGGTGCTGACGCGCCCGGACGAGTTCGACGTGATCGCGACGCTGAACCTGAACGGCGACTACCTCTCCGACGCGCTCGCGGCGCAGGTGGGCGGCATCGGCATCGCGCCCGGCGGCAACATCAACTACATGACCGGCCACGCCGTCTTCGAGGCCACCCACGGCACGGCGCCCAAGTACGCGAACCAGGACAAGGTGAACCCCGGCTCGGTCGTCCTCTCGGGCGAGATGATGCTGCGCTACATGGGCTGGACCGAGGCCGCCGACCTCATCATCAAGGGCATGGACGGCGCCATCTCGGCGCAAGCACCGTCACCTACGACTTCGCCCGCCTGATGGAGGGCGCGAAGGAGGTGAAGTGCAGCGAGTTCGCCGACGCGGTGATCGCCGCGATGTGAAGCTCGGAGCGTCTAGCGTCCACGCACCTGCGCCGAGAGCCACTCCATCACGGCTGACCGGCCGGCCGGCGACCGTCACCGGGCTTCCGTCGCGGTCCAGCCGGCTCTGGTTCGCGTGAAGGTAGATCCAGGACCAGTGCCCGTTGTAGCGGTAGCCGTCTCCTCCGAAGAAGCCGCTGATGTCGACGACGTGGTCGTAGTAGGAGAGGTGGACGTTGCCGGCGCCCGCGGCCTTCAGCCGCTCGTAGACGGGCAGCACGGTCAGCTCGGGCCGCGTCGTCTGGTCGTCCGCGGAGTGCACGAACCAGATCGGGAGCTGCGCGATGCTCTTGATCTGCGCGTCGCTCAGGTACTGGGACTGATAGGCCAGTGAGCTGATGAACCCGGCGGCGAAGTAGTCCGGCTGCTGCAGCATCAGCTTCAGGGCCATGTAGCCGCCGTTCGAGCAGCCGCCCACGTAGATCCGGTTCGTGTCGATGCCGGGATGCGCCGAGACGTAGTCGCGGATCAAGGCCAGCAGCGGGACGTTGTACACGTCGTCCTCCTTGCCGGAGGTCATGACGCCGGCAGCGTTGTGCATCCAGGCGCCGGGGGTCTGGGGCACGAGCACGTAAGCGCCCTCGAAGATCGCCTGGATCGCGTCGGAGGCGTAGCTCGTGGCGCGGTTGCCCAAGAGCGGGATCGTCGGATCGCTCCCGCCCTCGCCTCCGCCATGGAGCCAGATCAGGAGCGGCGACTTCGGACGGCTCGTCTTCGGCGTGAACGAGGCGTAGGTCAGCGTCTTGCCGGACGCGTACGTGAACCTGCCCGACAGGTCGAAGCGATCGACGATCGGGCTGACGCGGCCGGCCGGCGTGTCCCACACGTGGCCGGCCTTGTCCATGACCGTAAGCGCGTAGTCCACCCAGACGGTGCCGCGGCACTTGTCGTTGCGCATGTACGCGAGCGGTGAGCCCAGAGGCCATCCGGGCGCCACCGCCAGCACGAGCGTGACGTGGTCTCCCCCGTCACGCGCGCGCGCCCTTCGAGTCCGACGCGTAGGCGTCGAGCGACGACCCGCTCGCCTGCGGCCTGCCCCGGCGGCAGCTCGCCGCAGTCGGTGCGTCGCTTCACGGCCACCGTGTAGTCGCCGGCGCTCGGCCGACGAGACGGGCGCGTCCGTCGCGAGGACGACCTTGCTCACGCCGGCTCCCCAGTCGTACCCCTCGACGACCAGGGTATAGCGGCCGCCGTGAGAGCTGGCCGGCTCTTGCGGCTGCGCGGCAGCCGAGAGACCGGACAGCACGAGAGCCACGACCAGCGCCGACGAGTCGCGGATGCTCACCGAGGTGCTCCCTTCGAACCGTCGTCTGTGCGGCCCAAAGCGTAGAGGAAGCGCCTGCCTCGGAGGTAGAGGTCGCGCCCCACGACCACCGGGCTGGCGTCGAAGCCGTCGTCCAGCTGGTTCTCCGCGAGGATCTCGAGCTTCGGCCCCGACGCGAGCACCAGCGCCTTCCCGTCACGGTCGAGCAGGTAGATGCGGCCGGCGGCCGCCACCGGTGACGCGAAGACGTTGCCGAGGCCGACTCTTTCGCTGAAGCGCAGAGCACCCGTCGCGGCGTCCACCGAGGTCAGCAGGCTGAGGACGTGCTTGAAGAAGTAGAGCTGGCCTCGGTAGAGCAGCGGGGTCGACACGTAGGGCGTGTCCCGGTCCCGGGTCCACAGCACGGCGGAGCTTCCGTCGAGGTCGCCCTTGGCGCCACGCAGGTCCACTGCCAGCATCCGCGGGCTGTCGCGCTTGCCGCTGGCCAGGTAGAGGATCCCCGCGTCGTAGGTCGGCGTGGGGATCGCGTTCATGCCCAGGCCGGACAGGCTCCACAGCATCTCGCCGTTCCGGAGGTCGTAAGCGCGCGTGCGCCCGCCGGCGGCGACGATCACCTGCACCCGACCCTCGTGCTCACGGATGAGGGGCGTCGACCAGGACGTCAGCTCTCCGGGCCGCTGCTTCCGCCAACGCTCGGCGCCGCTGCGCTTGTCGAGGGCGACGACGAAGGAGTCTCCCTCGTGGTCCCAGTTGACGACCAGCGTGTCGTCCCAGAGCGCGGGAGAGCTTCCCTCGCCGTAGCCGAGGCGCGTCGTCATGTCGCCGAGGTCGAGCTTCCAGACCAGCTCACCCGCGAGCGTGTAGGCGAACGTGCCGGCGGAGCCGAAGTGCGCATAGAGGCGCTCGCCGTCCGTGACCGGCGACGCCGTGGCCCAGCCGGACTCCTGGTGTCGGCTCTCGTGGGGGACGCGCTCGATCGCCACCCGTTGCCACACGACCGAGCCGTCGCGGCGGTCGTAGGCCGTCACCAGGTAGCGCTGCTTCCCGACCGGCACCACGGACCCTTCGGCGGAGGGCCGGGCACTTTTTCCGGGTCGAGAGACCGGGCCGAGAGCACGTAGATCCGATCGCCCCACACGACCGGTGTCGCGAGACCGTCGCCGTCGATCGCCACCTTGAAGCGGACGTTCTGCTTCTCGCTCCAGCGGACCGGCGGATCGCCGTCGGGGCTGACCCCGTTGCCGAGCGGGCCACGCCACCAGGGCCAGTCCCCCCGCCCTCGGCGCCCGCCGCTGCGTGCGCGACGAGCGCCAGGACGAGCAGCCATCGGATCGCCGCCACGCGGTGGGCTCTCATGCGTCCTCGCGCCCATGGTACCGCGTCCTCCGAGAGCCCCCGAGCTCAATGCCGCCCGAGCAGGCGCTTGAGACTCTGCACGACACCGCCCGGCAGCCGCGCGCGCAGGCCCTCGCGGACCACGGCTCGCAGGCGTTGCCACTCGAGCGAGGGTCGATCGGCCAGTCGCAGCTCGACCAGCCGGAGACCGCCCGCGGCGAAGACCTGCCGCGCCAGCTCGAGCGGATCGCCGGCCACGGGAAAGTACGAGCAGCCTATGGCCTGCGCGAGCGCGGCGTAGTCCGGGTTCGCCACCGCCACGCCCGACTCGTGCCCGTAGTTGGTCAGCTGCTGCCTTCGAATCAGGCTCATCTGCCCGTCGTTGAACACGACGACGACGAGGCTCAACCCCTCGCGCGCGGCCGTCAGCAGATCGCCCATCGACAGCACGAGACCGCCGTCGCCGATGCAGGCCACGACCTGGGCCTGGGGCTGACGCGATGGCCGCGCCGATCGCCCCCGGCAGGCCGAAGCCCATCGATTGGAAGTCGCTCGGGCACAAGAGGCCGCGCGGCCGGAGCACGCGCGCGTACTGCCGCGTCAGGGCTTGATGCAGTCCCGCGTCGGCAACGTAGACGCCACGCTCGCCCGCAGCCTCGGCAAGCGCCTCGAAGAACGTGCGGACCGAGCCGCCGTTCAGGTCGGGCAGCGTCGGCTCCAGCGGAATCGGAACGGCACTCTCCGCCGCGAGCTTGGCACGGAGGGCACGCAGGTCCTCGGCGCGCCACTGCGACACCGGCAGCGAGGCGCTCGCCAGAGCCGAAAGCACGTCCTCGACGCGGCCTTCGACGGCCAGCGAAGCCGGGTAGTTCGCCGACAGCACCTCGGCCGAGGCGTCGACGCGAACGTGCTTCGCCTCGGGCAACGACAGCTCTCCCCCGCCGCTGCCGTTGTGCGTGAACTTGCAGCCCAGCGTCAGGACGAGATCGGCGCGATCGATCAGGTCGGGAACGACGAGGCCCACGCCTGTCGAGAAGTCCTTCGGTGAATGCGAGCTCGTCCGTATCCGGCAGCACTCCCCGGCCGCTGCTCGTGCACAGCACGGGGGCACGCAGACGCCTCGCCAGGGCGCGGACCGCTTCGCTTCCGCTCCTGCGCTCCCTGGCCGACGTAGAGCACGGGATGGCGGCTCTCGGCGAGGCGCGCAGCGAGGGCCTCGACGTTCGGCGCCGCCGGCCGGCTCCGAGCGACCGTCGAATCCGCGGCGTTCGTGTCCAGGAGCGCCGCGTCGATCTCGACCAGGACGGGCCCCGGCTCCCCCGCTCGCGCGAGCTCGTGCGCCGCGGCCAGCGTCGTGACGAGCGCGTCGCCGCGGCCAATGTGAAGGCACTGCTTGACCGCGGGCGCCGCCATCTCCGCCTGGTCGATGCGCTGCAGCTGGAACGCGCGGCCGAGGTCGGCCTGGCGCAGGGTGATCCACAGGAGCGGCACCGAGTCGTGCCGCGCCTCGACGATGCCCGGCAGCGCGTAGACGAATCCCGGACCCGGAATGGTGGTGAGCACGCCCACGCGGCCGGACGCGCGCGCATAGCCGGCCGCCATGAACGCGGCCGAGCCCTCGTCGGCCGAGACGACGCGCCGCAGGCCGGAGGCGCCGCATCGCCTCGTACAGCCGCACGTTCTGCGTGCCCGGCAGCCCGAAGACGCACTGCACGTCGAGACGCCGCAGCACGCTGCAGACGAGATCCGCGCCGTTCATTCCGGCTCCGGGCGGGGGGCGCGCCTGCGCGCCGCGAGACGCGCCTTCAGGTCGCGCAGGGCCGTTTCGAGCGCGTAGAGCTGCGAGAACGTCTTCGAGACGGACAGCGTCGCCGTCAGCTCGCCGCCCAGCTGGCTCTTGAATCGCGTCACCGGATTGAGCGAGGCGTCGGTCAGGTCGTTCGCGGCATAGCCCGCCTGCGCCAGCGACTCGAAGGCGCGCCAGCGCAGGAAGGCGCTCGCGCCCATGCGCAGGTAGTCCTCGTCGGCGCCCGCACAGACGGTGTGCGCGACTCGCCCCGGGCCGGTCAGCATCAGCTGCGACGCGATCACCTTGCCGTCGAAGACGGCGTGCCCGAGCCGCGCGAGCCCCGCCGCGTGCGCCTGCTCGAAGTAGCGCCGGAACGCCGGCTGCGGCAGGTAGAGCGGCGCGCCCTTGCGCTGGTGCGTCTGCAGGTGCAGCCGGAAGAGCGCCTCGACGTCGGCGTCCTCGCGATACGCGACGCCCTCCTTCTCGCAGCGCTTGATCAGCCGCCGCAGGTTCTGGTCGACGCGCTCCCACTGCGCTTCGAGGTCGTCGAGCGCGACGACGTAGGTGTAGGAGACGCCCGGCAGCCAGCCCTGCGCGAGAAACGGGCGCACGTCCGTCACCGACGGGTCGCAGTGCAGGAGCACGTGGGCGTACCCCATTCCGGCCACGTGGCGCTCCAGCGCCGCCAGCACGGACGAAGCTGCGCGGTGCGGTCGGAATGGAATTTCTTCGGCGGCAAGCCGAGTACGACACCGTTGTAGTAGAGCAGCGTGCGATTGCCCACCGCGCGCCCCCTGCGGGCCGCGGTCTCGTAGAGCGCCGCTCCGGCGGCCAGCTGCCCGTTCAGGAACACTCCGACGATGCGGTAGCTGCCGCCCGTGGCCGCGCAGAGCGCCGCGAGGTACTCGGGCACCGCGTAGGGCCCACCCTGCTCGGAGCGCGCCAGCAGCTCACGCCAGCCAGGAAGGTCCGCGGCGACCAGCTCGCGCGCGGTGACCCCCGCGCCCTGCCCGCCGGACCCGGCCGAGCTCACGCGTGCCGTCTCGTCACGCGGTGCGCGAGCGCGGCGGCAAGGACCTTGGTCAAGCCGACGATGCCCGGTAGCGGGTCGTCCCAGCAGGCGATCGGCTGCAGCGCGCGCCCGAGCTCCGAGGTCCAGCGGCCCCAGCCGGCCTGCCCGGCGCGGACGAGCGGCCGCATGGCGAAAAAGTCGTAGTACGGGTAGATGCACGTCGCGCCGATCCGATACTGCTCGAGCGGCGGCACGGGGCGGCCGAGCGCGTCGTCGTACGCCATGCGGCACACGTCCACGCCGCAGCGCACCGCGAAGTCGATGAACCACCAGGGGCGCGCGTTGACCTCGAGCAGCTTGAAGAGTCCGTCGCGGGCGTCGCGCTTGAACTCGGCGGAGAAGATGCCGCGATAGCTCACGGCCGCGAGCACCTGCTTCAAGGTGTCGACGGCGCCCTCGACGTCGGCGAGCGCCACGCTCACCATCGAGGTGCTGTTGCCGAAGTCGGGCGGATAGATGCGCAGACGGCGGCGCGGAAACAGTGCCTGGAGCGCGCCGCGCTGGTCGACGTAGCCGTCGATGAAGTAGTGGTCGGAGAAGGGACCCGGGATGTACTCCTGCAGCACCACGCTCATGCCGGCCGCGGTCACCTCGTCGAGGCGCCGCCGGGCATCGTCCGCGGTGCGCACGCGCAGGCCCTTGGTGCCGAAACGCTCGAGGAAGCTCTGGGAATCGGTCGGCTTGAGGAAGAAGAAGGTCTCGTCGGTCTGCGGCAGCTCGGGAATGTCCGCGGCGCTGCTGATGAGGCGCGTCTTCGGCATCGGCACGCCGAGCCGCTGGAGCAGGAGCGCGAACTGCCCCTTGTTCTGCAGCGTGGCGAGCGCCGCGAGCGGCGGCACGACGCCGACGAAGCGGCCTCCACCACGCTCGAGGTATTCCGCGACCAGCCGGTTCCAGTCGTCGCTGCAGGCGCAGAGGTACGCGCGTTCGAGCCCGGACTCGGCGAGGATCTTCTCGAGCAGCTCCACGCTCGGCGTGGGCGACTTGTCGACGACGCCGCAGCCCGGCAGCGGCGCGAACCACCTCGACCGCCGGGTGACGTCGTCCCCGATCGCGGGGTAGATGTACGCCCGGACGCCCCGACGCGAAAACGCACGGAGCACTCCGAGCCCCGTCACGCCTCCGGACAGGATGACGACGGGCCAGTCGGCTGTCGAACCCCGGTTCACCTTGCGGAGGACTTCCGCAGCAGCGGTGCTCCGCAGCTCGCCTCGTGCAACGAGCGTGTGCGATTCCATGGCTGTCTCATCTGTGAGGCTGCACGGCCCTAGATTAGACCACCAAGTAACTTTGTGGTCACGTCTTTGTCGTGGCTTCGCGGCTGGCGCGCGCAGATGTAGCCGTAGTTCGTGCGTGCAATGACCATCTTCGGGACGGAGCGTTTCCGCCGAGGCGAACGAGCGTGATCAGATGAAACGCTAGACGGCCGCCAGCACCTTCTGCAGGAACTCGCGGTTCGCGCGCGCGTTGGCGGCGGTCGCCTCCGGCGTCTCACCCACGGCGCAGCACTCGACCATGATCGGACCGTCGAACCCGGCCGACTTCAGTACCTTGAAGACGCCCGCGAAGTCCACCTTGCCGGCGCCGAACTGGATCATCACGTCGCCCTTCGGCTCGGCGCAGTCCTTCGCGCAGAACCCCGTGACGTGGTGCGCGACCGGCTTGAGCTCCTCGACCGGGTTCTTGCCGGTGTAGTGGATGATGTTGCCCGCGTCGTACCAGATCTTGAAGTTCGGGTGGCCCACCCTCTTCATCGCCGCGAGGATCTCTTCCGACGCACCGCTGCTCCCGCCGTGCGGCTTCATCACGACCTGCACGCCCTTCTCCGCGCCGTGGGCGGCGGCCGCGGCCATCGACTGGAAGTAGCGGTCGAACTGCGCCGGCTCGTCGACCCCGAACGTCATCACGTACTGCAGCCCCAGGAACGCCGCGTTGTCGATCTCCTTCTGGAGCCCCTTCACCGTCGTCTTCGAGCGGGACGTCGTAACGGCTGCGCAGAGCGGCCATGTTCACCGCCAGGCCGCTCGCCGCCAGCGTGCGCTTCAGGCCCTCGAGATACTCGGCGGTCGCGTCGGCCGCGATGAACGGGTCGGCTTTCGTCCGCGTCAGCAGTCCGATCGTGGAGTAGCCCGCGGCCTGGACGGCCTTCAGCGTCTCGTCGAAGCTCCACTTCGTCCACGGCCGGTTGAAGCAGCCGATCGGCCAGGCTGCGGCGGGAGCCGGAGCCGCCAGCAGCGACTCTGCCTCGGCCGCCAGGGCCGCTCCCCGCCAGTAGCGCAGCACTGTCACGGACGAACTGCCTGCGCGTCACGCCGAACCGGTTGTTGATGGCTCTGCCTCGGACGGACGAGTCGGACATCAGTTCTCCTCGGACGTTTATCGGCCCGTGCGCGCGGCCAGGTGCGGAGGATAGCGATCCCCTTGCACCTTGATGTCGGCGAGCGCGCTCTCGATCTGGCGCAGGTCGTCGCCCGTCAGCTCGATGACCGCCCCGCCGAGATTCTCCTTCAGGCGGTGCGGCTTGGTGGTGCCCGGGATCGGCACGATCCACGGCTTGCGCGCCAGGAGCCACGCCAGCGCGATCTGGGCCGGGGTCGCCTGCTTCGCCGTCGCGATCGACGTGACGCGCTCGACCAGGGCCTGGTTCGCCTCCCGGGCTTCCGGCGAGAAGCGCGGGACGATGTTACGGAAGTCGTCCTTGTCGAACGAGGTGCCCTCGTCGATCTTGCCGGTCAGGAAGCCCTTGCCGAGCGGGCTGAAGGCCACGAACCCGATGCCGAGCTCCTCGCACGTGGGGAGCACTTCTGCCTCGGGCTCGCGCCACCAGAGCGAGTACTCGCTCTGCAGCGCCGCGACGGGCTGGACCGCGTGCGCGCGGCGGATCGACTGCACGCCGGCCTCCGAGAGGCCGAAGTGCTTGACCTTGCCCGCGCGGATCAGGTCCTTGACCGTGCCGGCCACGTCCTCGATCGGCACGTTCGGGTCGACGCGATGCTGATACAAGAGGTCGATGCGGTCGCTCTTGAGCCGCTTCAGCGAGGCGTCGGCGACCTGCCGGATCCGCTGCGGCCGGCTGTCCATGCCCGCTCCTCGGGGTCCCCGTCCTTGAAGCCGAACTTGGTCGCGATCACGACCTGGTCGCGCATGGGAGCGAGCGCCTCGCCCAGCAGCTCCTCGTTCGTGAAGGGACCGTAGGCTTCGGCGGTGTCGAAGAACGTCACGCCCACTGCGAACGCGTCGCGGACGAGCGCGATCGCCGTTCGGCTTCTCGAGAGCGGGGCCGTAGCCGAAGCTCAGGCCCATGCAGCCGAACCCGAGCGACGACACCTCCAGGTTGCTGCCACCCAGCTTGCGCTTCTTCATCACAACCCCTCCCCGGCCCGCAGGCTCCACCTCCGCTCGTGCATTTCCCACGGTGCAAACTTAGCCTGCGGGCAGGCCGAGGTCATTAGCAAAACGCGCCAATGTAGTTTCCGATGGCGCCACGGCGGTCGACGACCGCTCAGGGCTGGTACTGCTTGCCGCCGGTGGCCCGCAGCTCGGACACGGCATTCAGGCAGGTGCTCTTCGCGGCGGCGAGGTCGGCACGCTGGACGGCGCCTACGGCACGCTCGCGCAGCGCGACCGCCGACTCGAATTGGCGGCGCGTCGGCTGGGTCTCCGCCCCCATGAGCGGGTCGTAGCTGCACACCGCCTGGAGCGGCACGCCCGCAGCCCCTCGCGCGAGCACGGCGGCCGCGTCGTGCTGGAGCGCGATGCTGAACGACTGCGTGAGCCGGTCCTTCAGGTAGGACTCGGCGACGCCGATGAGCTGGGTCCCCACGTCCAGCCACTCGCGGCTTCCGCCGGCGACACCCGCGGCGACGGCCTCGAGCGTCGGCGAGTCGTTCAGCACCTGCTCTGCCGCTTTCTGCGGTCCCAGCTCCGCGATCAACCGGCTCGCCCTCTCGGCAGTGAACGGCGCCGTGGGTTGGGCGGCCTCACCCGCAACGGAGGCCAGCACGGACGCCAGCAGCACGCCAGCAATAGCCACTTCGACGGTTCGCTCGCATCGTTCCTCCTTTCGACCGCTCGCTCTGAGCCGTGGAGGCGAATCGGACCTCCGGCACGCGCGAGGTCTTTCGGGATGGGCGGGCCTCCTCCGATGAGGAGCCCACGAGGAGACGATACCGCGACCGGCCGGCGGTTGGAAACGAAAGTTCCCGACAGCGATTGTCCTTGACTGAAGTGGATCGAGGCCTATTTTGGGCTTCAGCCGATCTTCATTTCCTGTCGATTGTTGTCGTTTGCTGTTCCGGCTGGCCGATGCGTCGGCAGAGTCGAGCTCGAGATCTGGCCGAACGAGGTTCCCCCCATGAACAGCAGGTCCGTCACCCTGTCGTTCGTCACCGCCGCCCTCGCCACCCTGCTGCCCTGTGCGTCCGATGCCGTGACCTACGAGGTCGGCCCCGGCAAGCCCCTGGCGAGCGTGGGTGACGTGCCTTGGGAATCGTTGAACGCCGGGGACACCGTACTCATCTACCACCGGCCGACGCCGTACAAGGAGAAGTTCGTCCTCTCCCGCATCGGCACCCAGGCTGCGCCGATCACGGTGCGCGGCGTGCTCGGCCCGAACGGCGAGCGGCCGGTGCTCGACGGCAACGGCGCCACGACCCGCGCACAGCTCGACTACTACAGCCGCGGCCGGGGTGTGATCAAGATCGGCGGCTCGACCGTCCCGTTCGCCGACGGCACGACCGTGATGCCCCAATGGCTCGTGATCGAGAACCTGGAGATCCGCGGCGCGCGGCCGCCCAACACCTTCACCGGGCCCGACGGAACGCAGGAGAGCTACACCGCCCCCGCCTCCTCGATCTACCTCGAGTTCGGCGAGAACATCACGGTGCGCAACTGCGACCTCAACAACAACGGCAACGGCTTCTTCGCCTTCTCCACCGACACGATCGTCACCCGCAACCTGCTGCTCGAGAACAACTACATCCACGACAACGGCAACGTCGGGAGCAACTTCGAGCACAACGTCTACGTCGCGGCGATCGGCGTGACCTACCAGTACAACCACTTCGGCCCGACCTTCCCCGGCGCAGGCGGCAACAACCTCAAGGACCGCTCGGCCGGCCTCGTCGTGCGCTACAACTGGATCGAGGGCGCCAACCGCCAGCTCGACCTCGTCAACGCCGAGGACAGCGCGGCGATCCGCGCCGACCCGCGCTACCGCGCGACCCACGTCTACGGCAACGTCGTGATCGAGCACCCGAACAGCGGCAACAACGACATCGTCCACTACGGAGGCGACACGGGCTCGGCCCAGAAGTGGCGCAAGGGAACGCTCTACTTCTACAACAACACCGTCGTCTCCGACCGCACGGACGCGACGCGGCTGTTCCGCCTCTCCACGAACGACGAGAGCTGCGACGCCCGCAACAACGTGGTGTACGTGACCGCCGCCGGCGCGAACCTGAAGGTGCTCGACAGCTACGGCCGGCTCACGCTCACGGCCAACTGGTTCAAGACCGCGTGGTCGCCGTTCGCCGTGAACCGGCCGAAGGGCACGATCACGAACAACGGCACGCTCACCGGCGCAACACCCGGCTTCGTGGACGAGGCCGGCCAGGATTATTCGCTCACGTCGACCTCGGCGCTGCGCGACTCGGGCGTCGCGCTGAACCCGGCCGTGCTGCCCGACCACGCCGTGGTCCGGGAGTACGTGAAGCACCAGTCGAGCGCGCCACGGGTGATCGTCGGCCCGATCGACATCGGCGCGTTCGAGTTCTAGATCACGCCGCTACTTCGCGCGCTCGACGAAGCGGCCGTCGCGGGTGTCGACGCGGATCCTCTCGCCTTCCTCGATGTAGGACGGGACCAGGACCGAGATCCCCGTCTCGACGGTGGCCGGCTTGAGCTGGGCCTGCGCCGTGGCGCCCTTCATCGACGGCGTCGTCTCCTTCACCAGGAGGTCGACGGTCATCGGCAGGTTGAGCGAGATGACGCGCTCCTGGAAGAGCACCGTCTTCACCTCGACGTTCTCGAGCAGGTAGCCGGCCGCGTCGCCGACGTGCTCGGCGTGGAGTGTCGTCTGGTCGTAGCTCACGAGATCCATGAACACGAAGTCGTCTCCCTGGCGGTAGAGGAACTGCGCCGGGCGGTACTCGACCTCGGCCGTGGTGACGGTCTCGCCGCCGCGCCAGGTCTTCGCGAGCGTCTGGCCGGTGCGCAGGTTCTTGAGCTTCGCCTTCACCAGCAGGCTCGCGCCGCGCGCCGACGGCGTCTGCGACTGCAGCTCGGTCGCCTGCCAGGGGTCGCCGTCGATCTCCAGGATGTCGCCGCGCGACAGCTCGGTCACGTTGACGGTCATGCGGTCCTCATCTCCTCAGACATCGCTCAAGCGGGCACCGGCTCGAGCCGCCGTTCGCCGACCTGCTGCCGCCACATCGCGTAGTAGAGCCCCTTCTGCTCGAGCAGCTCGTCGTGGCGCCCCTTTTCGACGACGTGTCCCCGCTCGAGCACGTAGATGCGGTCGGCGTGGAGCACGGTCGACAGCCGGTGCGCGATCAGCACGGTCATCACGCGGCGGTCCGTGGCCACCTCGCGGATCGTGCGGCTCACCTCCTGCTCGGTGAGCGAGTCGAGCGCCGAGGTGGCCTCGTCGAACACCAGCAGGTGCGGCCGCCGCAGCAGCGCGCGCGCGATCGACAGCCGCTGCTTCTCGCCGCCCGACACCTTGACCCCGCCCTCGCCGATCAGGGTGTCGAGCCCGCGCTCGGCGCGCGCGAGCAGGGGCTGGCAGGCCGCGCGCTGGAGCACCTCCAGGCACTCGGCGTCCGTCGCGTCGGGCCGCACGAACAGCAGGTTCTCGCGGATCGAGCCCGAGAAGAGCTGCGTGTCCTGGGTCACGAAGCCGATCCGCTCGCGCAGCCCCTCGAGGTCGACGCGGTCGTGCGGCGTGTCGTCGTAGAGGATGAGGCCGCCCTGCGGGCGGTAGAGGCCGACCAGCAGCTTGACGAGCGTCGTCTTGCCCGAGCCCGAGGGTCCGACGAACGCCACCGTCTCGCCGCGCCGCAGCTCGAAGCTCACGTCCTGCACCGCCGGCGCCGTGGCCGTCAGGTGCGTGAAGGAGACCTTCTCGAACGCGAGCCGGGTGAGCTCCCCCACCCGCACGGGATTCTCGGGCCGCGGCTCGCGCGGCGCGTCGAGCAGCTCCTGGAAGTTGGCGAGCGAGACCTCGGTCTCCCGGTAGACGCCGATCACCGTCCCGAGCTCCTGCAGCGGGCCGAAGATGAAGAAGGAGTAGATCCAGAGCGCGAAGAACTGCCCGACGCTGATCTGCCGCGCGAAGATCAGGTAGAGCATCAGGAACAGGATCGAGGTGCGGAGCGCGTTCACGGCCGTGCCCTGGACGAAGCTGAGGCTGCGGAGGTAGCGCACCTTCTGCAGCTCGAGCCCCAGGATGCGGTTGGTGGTGGCGTTCAGCCGAGCGATCTCCTGGGCGCCGAGCCCCATGCTCTTCACGAGCTCGATGTTGCGCAGCGACTCGGTGGTGGAGCCGGCGAGCGCCGTGGTCTCGGCCACGATCCGCTTCTGGACCGTCTTGATCCGGCGCGACAGCACCGACGACAGCCACCCCAGGATCGGCACGGTCGCGAAGTAGACGGGCGCGATCAGCCAGTGCACGCTGAAGGCGTAGATCACCACGAAGACGACGCCGACCAGCGTCTGGAACACGACGTTGATCGAGACCGCCATCAGCCTCTCGACGTCGCTCCTGACCTTCTGCAGCTTGCCGAGCGTCTCGCCGCTCCTCTGGTCCTCGAACAGCTGGTAGGGCAGCTCGAGCGAGTGGCGGATGCCGTCGGCGTAGAGCCGCGCGCCGAGCCGCTGCGTGACCACGTTCAGGAAGTAGTCCTGGAAGTTCTTGGCCACGCGCGAGACGAAGGCGACGCCGACCGCGGCCAGCAGCAGCAGGCTCACGCCGCGCAGGAACTCGGCGGTCGTGTAGTGGTCGAAGCGCGTGGCGTACTGGTCGATCACGCGCTGGAAGATGAGCGGGTCGAGCAGCGAGAAGACCTGGTTGATCGTGGCCAGCAGCAGGGCCAGCAGCACGAGCTTCCAGTGCGGGCGCAGGTACGCGAGCAGCAGCTTCATCGGAGAGCCGTGCCCAGAATAACCGCGAACGGCACGGCCTCGCGTCAGCCGAGCCGGAGGAAGCGCGCCTCGCGGATCCCGGGCACGCGCGCGAGCTCGTCGATCACCGCGCCCTGCACCTCGCCGTCGACCTCGATCAGCATGATCGCGCGGCCGCTGCCGGGCTTTCGGCCGAGGCCCATGCGGGCGATGTTGACGCCGTGCGAGCCGAGCAGGGTCCCGACCTTTCCGACGATGCCGGGCGTGTCGTCGTTCGCACCACGAGCACGTTGCCCTGCGGGATCGTGTCGACCTCGACGCTGTCCACGTCGACGAGCCGAAGGTGCCCGCCGCCGAAGACGGTCCCCGCGACCTGCAGCTCCTCCTCGCTCGTCTTGAGGCGCAGCACCACCAGGTTGGCGAAGCTCACCGCGGCCGTGGAGGTCGACTCCAGGATCTCGATCTTGCGCTCGCGGGCGACGTCGAGCGCGTTCACGAGCGTGAGCCCCTCGGCCATGTGCGGACGCAGCACGCCGGTGACGGCGGCCGCCAGGATCGGCTTGACGTCGATCTCGCGCAGGTCGCCGTAGACCCCGAGCTCCAGCCGCTCGAGCGAGCCCTTGCAGGCCTGGCCCACGAAGAGCCCCAGCCGCTCGGCGAGGTCCATCGCCGGGCGCACCTTGTCGTAGAGGTCGCCGGCGAGCGAGTAGAAGTTGACGGCCGACTGGATCACGCCGCCCTTCAGGTAGTCGCGCACCTGCTGCGCGATGTCGGTGCCGACGCGCTCCTGCGCCTCCTTCGTCGAGCGCCGAGGTGCGGCAGCGCCAGTACCTTGGGGTGCTTGGCGAGCCGCCAGTCCTTGGGAGGCTCCTGCGCGTGGACGTCGAGCGCGGCGCCCGCCACGCGACCGCTGTCGAGTGCTCCGAGCAGCGCCTCGTCCTCGATCAGCTCGCCGCGCGCGGCGTTCACGATCCGCACGCCGGCCTTGACCTTGGTGAGCGCGTCCTTCCCGATCAGGTGCTTCGTCTCCGCCGTGAGCGTCGTGTGCAGCGAGATGTAGTCGGAGGTCTGGAGCAGCTCGTCCAGGCTCCGGAGGGTGACGTGGGGCTTCTCGGCCAGTGCGGGCGAGACGAAGGGGTCGAAAGCCTGGACCTCCATCCCGAAGGCGCGGCCGCGGGCGGCCACCTCGCGGCCGATCCGCCCGAAGCCCACCACCCCGAGCCGCTTGCCGAAGAGCTCGACGCCCGCGAAGGTCTTGCGATCCCAGGTCCCCGCCTTCATCGAGGCGTCGGCGGGCGGCGAGGTTGCGCGACAGCGCCAGCATCAGCGCCACGGCCAGCTCGGCGGTCGAGATGGTGTTCCCGCCCGGCGAGTTCATCACGAGCACTCCGCGGCGCGTCGCCGCCTGGAGGTCGACGTTGTCGACGCCGACGCCGGCCCGGCCGATGACCTTGAGGTTCTTGGCCGCGTCGATCACCTCGGCCGTCATCTGGCTGCCGCTGCGGACCAGGATCGCCTGGTACGGAGCCACCTTCTTCACCAGCTCGGCCGGCGGCAGCGCCTTCTCCATGTCCAGCGTCCAGCCTTCGGAGCGGAGGATCTCGGCTCCGCGCTCGGTGATGCCCTCGAGGACGAGTATGCGCACGCTCAACGCCTGTTCCTTTCCCTCACGGTGACGTCCGGAGTGCAAAACGAACGGCGATTATCTCTTCTTTGCGACGAGCGAACATCCCCCCGCGCCTTCATCGCTGCGTTCGATCCGCCGCAGGGTGTTTTTCTGTTTCCACACACTCTGTGGAAAACCCTGTGGAAAGTCGGCGGCAGGGGTTCTACAACACCAATGGAATGAGCCAGTTGATGCAGTTTGCACTTTGTGACAGCAGCGTGACCTGGGGCATGCGATTTGCGTTCGCGGCGATTTGAGCGCACACGGTTGTAATCCGCGTCACGGGAATGGATTCCGGGCAGGACGTATTAGACTGCGTGAGGAGAACGACGATGCGGATCGCGATTGCGTGCGCATTGAGTCTGGCGGCGGCGGGTGCTTTCGCTCAGGAGGCCACCGAGGAGCAGCAGCAGCAGGAGACGCGGCGTCCGGCGATCCGCGTGCTCAAGCACCCGTACGACATCTCGTCCTTCTACCGCTCGGGCGAGTCGCCGCTCGGCCCCTGGGCCGGGCTGCCGAACGACCCCGCCTACGGGATCGCCGACTTCTACCGCTCGCCGCGCGCCGCGTACGGGTGGGCGGCGTTCTGGACGAACGGGTACGGCGCCGTCCGTCCGGCGCCGCTGCGCCCGTATCGCCGCTCGATCGGCGAGAACGGCGACCTGTTCCTCGCCGTCCCGTTCCTGGCGCCGGTGGGCCCGATCAGCGGGGCTTTCTTCGGCTACTGACGTTTCGGGCACCGAGACCGGCGGCGTCCTGGATCGACCGCCCGGTCTCGCGCCGGAAGCGGTCGGCGATGCCCTCGAGGCCGCCCGACGGTCTCGTCGAGCTCCATCCGCTCGACGCGGCTGATCGGATAGAAGAGCGTCACGAGGCCGAGGCCCGTCTCGTCGCCGGGCCGCTCCTGCCGCAGGTAGTCCTCGAAGGCGGTAGCTCGATGCCGCGGATGACGATCCCCGCGGGCAGGATCGACAGCAGGACTCCCCACGACCTTCTCGCGCGGGCTGTGGAGGTAGACGAGGACGGGCGCCCCCGGGGTGAAGCCCGCTCCGATCACTTCGCTCCGCGCCGGGCCGGGGCGTGCTCCGCGAAGAAGGCCTCGAGCCTCGACGCGCCTTCCTGCAGGTCCTCGAAGGCCGTCGCGAACGAGAGCCGGAAGTAGCCCGGCGCCGGAAGCCCTCGCCGGGAACGATGGCGACGGCCTTCTCCTCGAGCAGCTTCGGCCGAGCTCCAGCGTGTCGGGCAGCGCCCTGGACAGACAGCGCGAGACGTTCGGGGAACACGTAGAAGGCGCCGTCCGGCAGCGGGCAGACGACACCGCGGGATCGCGGCGACCGCTGGCCTGGATGAAGTCGCGGCGCCGCAGGTACTCGGCCAGCATCCGTCGCACCACGTCCTGCGGCCCGCTGAGCGCCTGCACGGCCGCGACCTGCGCGAACGTCGCGGGCCCTGCGACCGGTGCGAGGTGAGCGCGGTCGCGGCGTCGGCGAGCGCCTTCGGGCCCGATGATCCAGCCGATGCGCCAGCCGGTCATGCAGTAGCTCTTCGACGCGGTCCCCACGACCACCAGGTGATCGCCCGCGGCGTCCCTCACCTCCTGGAGCTGCTGCAGGCCGTCGGCCCGAACGTGAGCTGCGCGTAGGTGTCGTCGTAGACCAGCCCGAAGCCCTTCTGCTTCGCGAGGCGCGCCAGCTTCAGCAGCTCGGCGGGCTCGATCACGGCGCCGGTGGGGTTGCAGGGGCTGTTGACCATGACCGCGCGCGTCTGGTCCGACCTTGCGCGCCACGCGCGCCGCGCTCCGCGATAGCCGTCCTCGTCGTGGAGCGGCACGAAGACGGCCGTGCCCCCGCGACGCGCGCCGCCTCGGCGAACGTCGGCCAGGCCGGGATCGGGATCATCGACCTCGCTGCCCGGGTCGAGGATCGCCTGGAGGAGCGCCAGCGCCTGCTTGCCGCCGACCGTGATCGTGACCTCCTCCGGGTGAACGTGACGCCGAAGTCCGCGCGGTAGCGCTGCGGCCACCGCGGCGCGCAGCTCGGGAATCCCGGTGGCGGGCGCGTACCGCGTCTGCCCGCGTCGATCGCCGCCTTCCCGCGGCCGCCACGTGGCGCGGGGCTGGGCTGGTCCGGCTCGCCGACCCTGAAGTCGTAGACGCTTGGCCCTTCGCCGCTTGAGCGCCCTTGCGCCCTTCGCCGCCATGGCCACCGTGGGCGACACCTCGAGCGCCGCGCGCGAGCCGCGAGCTTCGGCTAGCCCCTGCCGCCTTTTCACCGCTTCCTCCCCTTCGAGCTGCCCCGCGCCGCGCGAGTGCTGGCGCCGGCGCCGGTACTTCTCCCGCAGCCGCCGCTCCACCGACCGGCGGCACCAGGTCGCTCACCCGCCCCCGAGCTGGAACACCTCCTTCACCAGGCGCGACGAGACGTAGGAGTAGCTCTCCGCCGGCATCATGAACACGGTCTCGATCTCGCGGGTCGAGCCGCCGGTTCATGAGCGCCATCTGGAACTCGTAGTCGAAGTCGGAGATCGCGCGGATCCCGCGGATGATCACGCGCGCCCCGACCTGCCGCGCGTAGTCCACGAGCAGGCCCGGAGAAGTGTCCACGCTCGACGCGCCGGTTGCCGCGGAACGCCTCGCGGATGATCTCGACCCGCTCCTCGACCGTGAACAGCGGCTGCTTCTCCGAGTTCAGCAGGATCGCGAGCCGCACCCGGCCGAAGACGGCGAGCCCGCGCGCGGACGATGTCCAGGTGGCCGTTGGTGACGGGATCGAACGAGCCCGGGAACACGGCGAGCGCGCGCGTCCTCGGCATTCCTCTTCCTCCTGGCTCCCTGTCTCCCGCGGGATCGCCCGCGCCCTGCGCCACCGCCGCGTAGAAGCTCAGGCAGTGATCGCCGACCCGCTTCTGCCGCGTGCGCGCGAGCGCCCTATTCTCTCCGGAAGCGCCCGCTTGTGGAAGTGTTCGGCCACCACGCACGCCGCCCTCCGCGAGCAGCCGCTCGCCGACCAGCCGAGCGAGCGGCTCGTAGAGCTCGCTCGCGTACGGAGGGTCGAGGTAGACGACGTCGAAGCGGCGGCCCGCGTCCGCGAGCGCCTCCATCGCGCCCGTCGCGTCCTGCCGGAAGACCTGCACCTCGCCGCCCGCCTGCCCGAGCGCGCGGGCGTTCTCGCGGGCCGCCGCCACGGCCGCCGCGTCGCGGTCGACGAGCACCACGCGCGCGGCGCCGCGCGACAGCGCCTCGAGCCCGACGCCGCCGCTGCCGGCGAACGCGTCCAGGAAGCGAGAGCCTCCGATGCGCGGCGCGAGGATGTCGAAGAGCGTCTGCCGCACGCGCGCGCCGGTCGGGCGGGTCGTCTCGCCCCGCCGCCGTCTTCAGGCGCCGTCCCTTGCCCGCTCCGCCGATGATCCGGGACACCCGCGCACGATACCTCAGTGTCCGGTTGGCGGCCGTCGCGAGGCGATCGGACAGGCGGCTACCAGCCGCTAACAATTTGCACGCGCTTGATTATCAAGAAGATATCCGACCCGAGGTTGGCCCGCCGATTGCTCCAGTCGCTGGCGTGTGGCCTTGGGAGGCATGACATGAATCGACGCGAGTTCACGGCGGAAGCGGCGCTCCTGCTCCTGGGAGGAGCGACGATCACTCTAAGCGGTTGCGGGGGCGGAAACCCCGCGGCGAGCAGCCCGCCGCTCACGGACAAGACGGGCGATATCTCGTCGAACCACGGGCACGCCGCGACGGTCACCGCGGCGCAGCTCGGCGCCGGCGGCGCCCTGGACCTCGACATCCAGGGGACTTCCAGCCACGCGCACATGCTTTCGCTGACCCCGAGCGAGATCGCGATGATCCGCTCCGGCTCGCGGTTCGAGAAGACCTGCAGCGGCGGCAAGCACACCCACACCGTCACGTTCAACGCCTGATCCGGGCGTCAGCCGACGCGCGCGAGACCGAAGCGCCGCTCCCAGCCGCCCGCCCCGAAGAACTGCTCGAGGGCGGGCGCGAGGGTCTTCTCCTCGGCGATCCGGAAGGCCTCGGCTCGCGCGCGCTCCATCAGGTCGCGGTCGCGCAGCAGGTTCGCGACCCTGAAGCTCGGCAGGCCCCATTGGCGCGTGCCGAAGAAGTCGCCCGGTCCGCGCAGCTCGAGGTCCTTCTCCGCGATCACGAAGCCGTCCTCCGTCTCGACCATCACGTCGAGCCGCGCGCGCGCCACGTCGCTGAGCCGGCCGTAGGCCAGCAGCACGCAGCTCGAGGCCGCGCTGCCGCGGCCGACGCGCCCGCGCAGCTGGTGCAGCTGGGCCAGCCCGAAGCGCTCGGCGTGCTCGATCACCATCAGCGTCGCGTTGCGGACGTCGACGCCGACCTCGATCACGGTCGTCGCCACCAGCACCTGGATCGCGCCGCGCGCGAACTCGCCCATCACGGCTTCCTTCTCGGCGCTCTTCATGCGCCCGTGCAGCAGCCCCACCCGCAGCTCGGGCAGCGCCGCCGCCCATTCCTCGCGGCCTCGGTCGCCGCCTTCACGTCCTCGAGCTTCTCGGACTCCTCGACCAGCGGGTAGACGACGTAGGCCTGGCGACCCTCGGCCGCCGTCCTGCGCACGAGCTCGAGCACGCCACGCCGCTCGGAGGCCTGCCGCAGCTCGGTGCGGATCGGGACGCGGCCGGGCGGCTTCTCGTCCACCACCGACACCTCGAGATCGCCGTAGGCCGTGAGCGCCAGCGTGCGCGGGATCGGCGTCGCCGTCATCACGAGCACGTCGGCCTCGTAGCCCTTCTTGCGCAGCTCGTCGCGCTGCAGCACCCCGAAGCGGTGCTGCTCGTCCGCGACCGCCAGCCCGAGCCGCGCGAAGCTCACGCCCTCCTGGATGAGCGCGTGGGTGCCGACCACGATCTGCGACTCGCCCGAGGCGATCCGCGCGAGAGCTTCCTTGCGCTCGCGGCCCTTCACCGACGCGCTCAGGAGCTCGACGCGGTACGGGCAGCGCGCGACCAGGCGCCTGAGCGTCAGGAAGTGCTGCTCGGCCAGGATCTCGGTCGGAGCCATGAACGCGGCCTGGTGGCCGTTCTCGACCACCACCACCATCGCGAGCAGCGCCACCATCGTCTTGCCCGCCCCGACGTCGCCCTGCACCAGCCGGTTCATCGGGATGCGGCGCGCTCAGGTCCTCGGCGATCTCCCGCAGCACGCGCCGCTGCGCGCCGGTCAGCGGAAACGGCAGGATGCGCTTCACCGCCTCGCGCGCCTCGTCCGTGACGGAGAACGCGGCGCGCTTGCGCTCGGCCCGCACGCCGCTGCGGCGCCGGGCGAGCCCGAGCTGGAACAGCAGCAGCTCCTCGAGGATCAGCCGCACGTGGCCCGGAGAGCGGAAGCGGTTGAGCGCCTCGAGCGTGTCGTCGTCCCCCGGACGGTGGACGCGCCGCAGCGCCTCGGCGCGGCCGATCACGGAGAGCCGCTCGCGAAGCTCCGCCGGCAGCGGGTCGGGCAGGTCGGCGGGAACCTGCTCCGAGAGCTGCGCGAGCACGCGCCGCAGCGGCTTCACCGTGAGAGGCCCGAGCTTCTCGTAGACCGGGACCAGCCGCCCCGTGTGGATGCCGCCGTGCTCGTCGGCCTCGACGATCTCGTACTGCGGCGAGCGCATCACGAGCAGCCGCGAGGCCATGGCGTCGCGTTCGACGAGCCCGAACAGCACGATGCGCTTGCCGGCATTGAGCACGTCCTTGAGGAACGGCTGGTTGAAGAAGATCGCCTTCAGCAGCCGGCCGCTGCCGTCGTCGAGCCGCAGCTCGTAGATCGAGAGCCGCCGCGCGCGCCGCAGCCCGGCGACGGTGACCTGGCCCGAGACGGCGACCCGCATGCCCGGCCGCAGCTCCGCGACGCGCACGAACTGCCGCCGGTCCTCGTACCGCATCGGCAGGTGCAGCAGCAGGTCGAGCGCCGTCCGCACGCCGAGCGTCGCGAGCGCCTCCGCGCGCTGCGGCCCGACGCCCTTGACGAACTGGACGGGCGACTCGAGATCCACTCGCCGCCGATCTTGCCACGCCGCGCGGCGCCCCCGGGTCCGTCCCGCTCGGACCGGCGCCTTGCTAGCGGACGGGCTCCTGCGCGAACTCCACGACGGCGCGGCCGGCCTCGAGCCGTACGCTGCGAGCCGTCCAGGGCAGCGGGAACGGCGCGAGGAGATCGAAGCCCGCGGGCTTCTTCGAGCTGCGCGTCGCCTGCGCCACGATCTGGGACAGCATCGCAGGCGGCAGCGAGATCCCGGCGACGGCGGCCTCCTCGACCACGACCTGGCCCTGGCCCGACGCACCCTGGAAGCGGCCCTTGAGCGCGACGGGCACGGTCCCGCTCAGGAACGAGAGCAGCGTGCTCGCGCCGGTCTTCGGCAGCTTCTCCCGTACCGCGTCGAGATCGAGCATGCCGGTCGCCGCGAGGCGCTCGGGCTCGAAGCGGAAGCTCAGGCCGGAGACCGACGGCGGCAGCTTCGGGCCGAGCGCGAGCGTGACGTACGAGTTCACCTGGCGCTCGCTCACCGTGATCGGCTCGCGCGACGCGGGCTTGCCGGCCTTCAGCCGACGCTCGAGGCGCGCCACCGTCTCGGCGACCTGGTCGGAGTCCTCCCAGCTCAGGCCTTCCGGGGCCTTCGGCCGGGCGGCGGCGGTGGGCGCGGTCGATTGGACGAGCCAGAGGGCGAGCCCGAGTGGTACGAGGCTCATGAGCCCATGATAGCAGCGCGCTCAGCGCCTTCCGTTGCCGCGCCGCCCCTCTCCGCGCGCGTCCTGCGCGCGCGCGCTGTCGATCACGAGCGCGGCCTCCGACGGCAGCACGCGCTCCAGCCGCTGCGCCGGGCTGCCGAGTCTCTGCGCCTCGAGCGACGGGTCGAGCGCTGCCGCGGCGCGCCACTGCTCGTCGGCCTCCTCCGCGTGATTCGAGCGGCGCAGCGCCCAGCTGAGCGCGATGCGGGCCTTGGCGTCGCTCGGCGCGTACCGCACGGCGGTCCTGAGCCAGGTGACGGCCCCCTCGAGGTCGCCCTCCACCAGCAGCGCCCAGCCGAGGTCGAACGGCAGGTCCGCCGCGTACGGCGAGCGATCGAGCGCCTGGCGCACGAGCGTCGACGCACCGGAGGCGGCGGGCATCAGCCGCAGCCGCGCTACGCCGCGGTTGGCGAGGACGCCGGCCGTCGCGTCCTGTGCGGCGAGCTCGGCGTAGAGCACGTCCGCCTCCTCGGCGCGCCCGAGCCCCAGCAGGCACGCGCCCTCGAGAAAGCGCGCCTCGCGCGCGAAGGGCGGGCCGGGCGCAAGCGCCACCAGCGCCTCGCGTGCTTCCGCGTAGCGCCCCGTGTCGTAGAGCAGCCGCGCGAGGACGAGCGTCGCGTCCGCGTAGCGCGGGTGAACGGCGAGCGCGCGGCGCAGGCCCTTGATCCGCGTCTCGGCGTCGCGGGCGATCAGGGCCTCGCCGAGCGCGCGCAGCGCCGCGAACGGCACGGCTGCCGCGGCGACCACCACTCCCTCGCGACTCGGAGACGCGGAGGCGCCCGCGAGGCTGCGGGCGAGCTCCTCGATCATGCGGCCGACGCTGTCGAGCGGGCCCCCGGCCTTCCGCTCGGGCCCGAGCGCGGCCGTGCCCGTGTCGAGCGGACGCAGCGTGATCGTGAGCTCGGTCCCCGCGAGGTCCCAGGAGCCGAAGACCAGCAGGCGCGCCCCGACCGCCTCCGCGATGCGGATGCCGGTCGCGTGGCTCGCGACCGGCCCCGAGATGCCGAGCGCTTCGAGCACGCGTCGCCGGTCGCTCGCGGCGAGCGCTCCGACGCCGGCGCGCTGGAGCGCGCGCGGCAGCGTCTCCTCGACGGCAGCGCCGATCCATCCCGGCGCGCTTCCGCCCGGACCGGTCGGCGGGAGCACGACGACGCCCCCCTGGGCACCGAGCGCCGCCGCGACCAGGATCGCTGCGAGGCTCACGCGGTGAGCTCGATCGCCGCGGGCGGCCGCGCCCACGCGTGCGCGGCGAAGGCGCGCTGCACGCTGAACCCGAGCCGTTCGTAGAGCCGGTGCGCCCGCTCGTTCGACGCGGTCACCGAGAGCGTCGCGCTCGAGAGGCCCTGCTCGCGAAAGGACGCGAGCGCGAGGTTGACGAGCGCCGCGCCCAGCCCACGGCCCTGCGCCTCGGGGCTCACCGAGACCTGGCAGACGTGGCCGTTGCTGCGCGACAGCCGGCTCGCGATCAGCACCCCGAGCGGCCCCCAGGGGCCGACGGCGAGGCGCGAGGCCTGCGCGTCGAACGGCCCGCAGCCCGAGCGCACCACCAGCGTCTCCACGAAGGCGCGGCAGGTCGAGGGCGTCGCGTAGGTCATGTTGAGGGCGGCGTCGACGCTCTCGCGATGGCTCTTGTAGATGATCTCGGCCGCGGCCGTCAGGTCCTCGCGCTTGAGCGGCCGCAGCGAGATCCCAGCGGGCAGCCGGGAGTTCCCGGGCACGGCGGCCTCGAGCCCGCGGCGCATGTAGTGGCGCGCGCGCGAGGCGAAGCCCTTCTTCGCGAAACGCGCGTCGGCGCCCTCGGCCGTGCAGAAGAGCGTCTGGCACTCGACGCGCCCGCTGCCGCGCTCGGCGCGGGCGTCCTCGATCACGGCGTCGACCAGCTCCTCCTCGAGGCCCGCGGCCGCGCAGCGCGCGCGTCGCGAAGATCGAGCCCACGATCACGCGCGCGGGATCCACCATGTAGTAGCAGTACGCGACGGCCCGGCTGCCCTCCGCCACCACGCGGCCGGGGAGGCTGCCGCGCTCGATCCCCCCGGAGACGGCCGCTCGCACGTCCGCGAAGTCCCAGCCGAGTTCCGAGTGCCAGAGCGCGGCCTCCTCGTCGAGCAGCGGCCGCAGCTCGCGCGGCTCGGCCTCACGCAGGGGGCGAGTTCTCAACCCTCCTCCGTTTGATCTCGGCGTCCAGGAAGGACCGCAGGCGCGTCTCGTCGCTCGCGGCGAGTGCCAAGAACTCGACGCCGGCGAGGAAGCTCTGCGGGCCGGGAGGCGCCTCGCCGTCGATCGACGCTTCGGCCACGCGCCCCTTGGTGCGCAGCGGTCCGTCCGGAAGCTCGAGCGTCAAGTCGAGCACCGCGCCGCGCGCGAGCGCGGCCGGAGTCCGCAGCAGGCAGCCGACCAGGCTCAGGTCGAGGGCGCGCGCGCTCTTCTTCTGACGTCCGCCGACGACGGCCGTCAGGTCGACCGGCGTCCTTTGACCCCGGCGACCCTCGCGTCCCGATCCCGCCCCGACTCCCGCAGTCATCTCGAGGGGATTCTATTCTTTGGCGATGCCCCCTCGCACGCCGCGGCCCACGGGTGCCCCAGGCGGCCGCCTTGTGGGTCCCGCCGGCAGAACCGTATAATTCCCGTTCGGAGAGGGGTTTGCCGCGAGCTGTACCACCGCGTAGCGCCGTCGCGACGAGGCCGTCCGCGGCCCGGGTGGCCAGGAACGCCCCGAAAGCCAAGCCAGCCCGCGTGGCTCGCTTCGGACGCCGGCCGCTCGCGGCCCTCGAGGCCGAGTTGCGGACGATCCGCGACCCGGTCGAGAAGCTGCGCTACATCCGGCGCTCGCTCGACCGCTTCGAGACGCTCGACGAGCGCCTCCAGGCGCTTCCCGGCGCGCCGCTGCGCTGGGTGGCGTACCGGCTGACGGGCGTCGAGGAGGCGCGTCCGCTCTTCTCGCGCAACCCCTGGGGCGCGCTCGACCCGCCGCGACGCAGCCGTCCTCCGCTGCCGCGGCGCGCCCGGCGGACCGTCAACGTCGCGGCGATGCTGTTGATGGCGGCCGCCGGCCTCGCGCTCGCGAGCTACCCGCGCGTGCACGGCCCCGAGGCGAAGCAAGCCACAGCCACGGCGGCGACACCGCGGCCGCGGCCGACCGCGCAGGCCGCGCTCGACGCGCCGCGCGGCGGCACGCCCGACCGGATCTGGCTCGTCGACTCGGGCGCCGCTTTCGAGCTCTACAGCAACGGCCTGCGCATCGACACCACCTGGGCCGTGCGCGGCGAGGCGCGCCGCTACCGCGCGTTCACGAAGGACGGCGGGATGGGCGCCGAGGTGCTCGAGCGGCCGGTCGGCATCGTCTTCCACACCTCGGAGAGCGACATCTGGCCGCTCGAGGAGTCGTTCAACGAGAAGCTGCGCGACTCGAGCCAGGACCTGCTGCGCTACCTGCGGCGCAACCAGGTCTACCACTACCTGATCGACCGCTTCGGCCGCGTCTACCGCGTGGTCGAGGAGAAGGCACAAGGCGAACCACGCCGGGCTGTCGGTCTGGGGCGCGGGCGACCGCCTCTACCTGAACCTCAACGGCGCGACGATCGGGATCTCGTACGAGACGCGCTGGGAGGGCGGCGCGGCGCTGCCGATCACGCGCGCGCAGCTCGAGGCGGGCCGCAGCCTGACCGACTACCTGCGCCACAAGTGGTCGCTCGCGCCCGAGATGTGCGTGACCCACGGGCTCGCGAGCGTGAACCCGAGGAAGCACCTGATCGGCCACCACCTCGACTGGGCGCGCGGCTTCCCGTTCGCCGCGTACTCGCTGCCCGACCAGTACCGGGTGGCCTCGCCGGCGGTGCAGCTCTTCGGCTTCTCGTACGACGAGCGCTTCCTGTCGGTGCTGGGCGAGCCCTGGCCGGGCGTGATCGCGGCGCAGGCGGCGCTCGCCTCCGAGGCCGCGGCTTCGGGACAAGGTGTCGAGGCCGTGCGCATGGAGCGGGTCAGGACCTACGATCGATGGCTGGCCGAGCTGACCAAGGACGCTGAGACAGCCGAGAAAGCAGCGGCGCAGGACGCGCGCGCCGCAAGCGGAGGATAAAGCCAATGGCGGAGAACAAGGACCACCTCTGGAAGGCACCGGAGGAGTCCGCGGACAAGATCGAGGACCTGGTCAAGGGCGGCTCGCACCCGGTCGGGATCGACGTCGGGACCAGCAAGGTCGTGGTCTCGAAGCGGGGCGGCAAGGAGGTGGCCTGCCAGGCGCAGCTCAACGCCTTCATCCCCGTCCCCTACTCGCCCGTCACCGAGCGCACGATCCAGCAGCAGAGCGACATCCACTACTACCGCGACGGCGACGAGATCGTGATCTTCGGCTCGGCCACCGAGCGCTTCGCGAACATGTTCAACGCCGAGGCGCGCCGGCCGATGGCCGACGGCCTGCTGAACCCGAAGGAGAAGCAGGCCTGGCCGGTGCTGGAGGCGATCCTGCAGAGCCTGGTGCCGAAGCCGCGCTCGTCGAACGAGGTGCTCTCGTTCTCGGTGCCGGCCGCGGCGCCCGGGCGCGAGTCGTCGCTCACCTACCACGAGGCGAGCCTGCGCCAGCACTTCACCGCGCTCGGCTACAAGGCGATGGCGATCAACGAGGGCCTGGCGGTGATCTTCGCCGAGCTCGAGCAGCACAACTTCACGGGCATCGGCATCTCCTGCGGCGGCGGCATGTGCAATGCGACGCTGGCGTTCCTCTCGATCCCCTCGATCATGGTCTCGCTGCCGAAGGCCGGCGACTTCATCGACCGCTCGGTCGGCGACGCGGTCGGCGAGCACGCCACGCGCGTGAAGGTGATCAAGGAGGAGGGCTTCGAGCTCTCGCGCCAGCCCAAGGACAAGCTCGAGAAGGCGATCCACATCTACTACGAGGACCTCGTGGAGTCGCTCGTCGACACGCTGCGGCGCGCGATCTCGCGCGCCGAGAAGCTGCCCAAGACCGATCGGCCGCTGCCGATCGTGCTGGCGGGCGGCACCGCCAAGCCGAAGGGCTTCAAGGAGCTGTTCGAGCGCACGCTTGCGCGCGCGCCCGTTCCCGATCGAGGTGGCCGAGGTCCGCGTGGCCACCGACCCGTTCACCGCGACCGCGCGAGGGGCCTACATCGCCGCGATGTTCGAGAAGTAGCTCGTGCGCGCCGGCTCCCGGATCACGCTCGTGCTGTTCGCCGCGGCTCTCGCGGGCACGGCCTGGGCGGCGCGCGAGTGGTACGACTACTACCTGCAGGCCCGGGACCACGACATCCCCGACCAGCGCTGGGCCGACTGCATCAAGAACGTGAAGGAGGCGCTGCGCCTGCGGCCCGCCTCGGGCACGAACGTCCAGACCTACGGGCTGCAGTTCGTGGAGTACCTGCCGCACTACTACCTCGGCGTCTGCCTGCTCGAGCAGCAGGACTACGTCGGCGCCACCGAGGCCTTCAACCTCGAGGAGCAGCGGGGCGCCATCCGCAAGACGGAGCTGATGGACGACCTCGTGAAGCGCCGCGGCACGGCGCAAGCCGCGGAGGCCGCGAGCCGCGCCCGGCGGGCGAAAGGCGAGGCGATGCGACTCCTCGAGCGCGCGCAGGAGCTCGGCAAGAAGGGCGCCTGGGACGAGTCGCTGCCCGAGCTGGCGAAGGCCGAGGCGCTCGCCAAGAGCCTGGACGCCGACACGCTGCGGGCGGTCCAGCAGGAGCAGCAGCGCCAGCGCACGGCGCAGGCCGAGGCGAAGGACCAGGCGGCTCGCGCGCAGCGGCTGGAGCAGCGCCTGGCCGACGGCGACCGCCTGCTCGAGGAAGGCAAGAACAACGAGGCCAAGCTCGCGTTCGACGGAGCGCTCGACCTCTCGCCCAGGAACACGCGCGCGCTCGAGGGGCGCCGCCAGGCCGAGGAGCGCATCCTGGCTTCGACCTCGCGCGCCGCGCGCCAGCAGAAGCTGGCGGAAGGCAAGGCGCTCTTCGACGGCGGGCAGTACGAGGCCGCGCTCGCTCCGCTGAGCGACGCCGCGGCCGACCCCACGAACCTCGAGGCCAAGGACCTGCTGGCGCGCGCACGCCAGGCGCTCGAGCGGCTGCGGCTGCAGCGGGAGCAGCGCGCCGAGATCGACCGGCGCGCGGCGCGCGCCCAGGAGCTCCTGAACGCGGGCCGCTTCCCCGAAGCGCAGGTGGCGCTGCAGCCCCTGCTGCAGCTCGACGCCAACCACCCGCACGCGCGCGAGCAGCTGGCCGAGGCGGAGCGGCGCACCGGCGAGGCGATCGTCGCGCGCTGGCTGCCCAACCAGCCGCCGCTCCTCGCGCTCTTCGACCCGGGCGGGCCCGTGCTCGACACCCCCACGCTGTCGCTGCAGGGCGCGGCGAGCGACGACCAGGGCGTGCAGAAGGTCGAGTTCCGCGTGGGCGAGCAGCCGGTCGAGGAGTTCCTGCCCGCGAGCACCCCGCTCCAGCCCGCGCGCATGGTCCACTTCGCCCAGCAGCTCGCGCTCCAGCCCGGCGAGAACTCGATCGTCGTGACGGCGATCGACACCGGAGGGCTGTCGTACTCGGTGCCCTTCAAGGTCGAGCGGCGGCTGCGCTTCCACGAGACGCCGCTACTTCATCCCGGCGGCGCGTGGCCGGGGCCCTGAGCGTGATCGGGCTCGGCTTCGCGGGGCAGATGCTGAGGCGCAGCCGCGCGCGGCGCCGCCGCTTCAACCCCTACATCGCGGGCGCGCCCGTGCTCGACGACGACATGTTCTACGGGCGCGAGAAGCTCACGGCGCGCATGCTGAGCACGCTGCACCGCAACAGCCTGATGATCACGGGCGAGCGCCGCATCGGCAAGACCACCTTCCTCCATCACCTGAAGCGCGTGCTCGCGGACGACGACGGCGGCGAGTGGCGCTTCTTCCCCGTGTTCGTCGACCTGCAGGGCGTTCCCGAGCAGGGCTTCTTCCACGCGCTGATCGCCGAGGCCGTCGACAGCCTCGAGCTCAAGCCCGCGACGCGCGAGCAGCTCCGCTTCGGGCCCGACGTCAAGGGCTACGACGCGCGCGACTTCAGCCACGACCTGCAGCGCGTGATCGCGAGCTCAAGACCCGCACGCCGCGCAAGGTGAAGCTCGCGCTGCTGATCGACGAGGTGGACGTGCTCAACGAGTACTCGGAGAGCGTCAACCAGCGCCTGCGCGGGATCTTCATGAAGAGCTTCTCGGAGAACCTGGTGGCGGTGATGAGCGGTGTCGGCATCAGGCGGCGCTGGAAGAGCGAGGTCAGCCCCTGGTACAACTTCTTCGACGAGGTGGAGCTCAAGGCCTTCTCGCGCGAGGAGGCGGAGGCGCTCGTGCGCGAGCCCGTCGCGGGCATCTTCCGCTGGAGGAACGAGGCCGTCGAGCGCGTGCTCGAGCTGTCGCAGCTGCGGCCGTACCTGGTCCAGAAGCTGTGCGTGCACGCGCTCAACCGCATGCTCGAGCAGGGCCGCAGCAGCGTGCGGCTCGAGGACGTGGACGCCGCGCGCGACGCGGCGCTGACCGTGGAGGACACGCAGCTCGAGCCCGAGCCTTCCGCCCTCGAGCGGCCGGCTATGGCAGACTAGGCGGTCATGACGCAGGCCGCCGCACCGCGACGCAATCCTTTCATCGCCGGCAGCTGGGTCAGGGGCGAGGACTTCTTCGGCCGCGACGGGCTCGTGCGCGAGGTGCTCGAGGGCGAGCGCCACTCGCTCTGGGTGCTCGGCGGCAGGCGGCTCGGCAAGACCAGCCTGCTGAAGGAAGTCGAGCTGCGCGTGCAGCAGAGCCGCGACACGCCGTTCGTCCCGCTCTACTGGGACCTGCAGGGCAGCGGCGACGCGCGCGGGCTGGCGGAGACGCTGCTCGCGAGCGTCGAGGACTCGGAGCCCTTCCGGCGCGCGACCGACGTGCTGGTCGAGGACCTGGAGAGCCTGCCGGTCGCGGACATGCTCGCGAGCCTGGTGCGCCGCACGGTCCGCAGCGGCTGGCGGCTGCTGCTGCTCGTGGACGAGGCCGAGGAGCTGCTGGTGGTGGGCCGTACCGACGCCTCGGTGCTGGCCAGGCTCAGGCGCGTGATCTCGCGCGGCAGCGAGGTGCGCACCGTGATCACCGGCACGCGGCTGCTCGCTCGCGTCGACGAGCAGTCCACGCTGCCGACCTCGCCGTTCCTGCAGGGCTTCATCCCTCCCACCTACCTGACGCCGCTCATGCCCGAGGAGGGGCGCGCGCTGCTCGCGCGCGGCGGCTTCCCGCCGGCCGACGTCGAGACGATGCTCGAGCGCGCCGCCTGCCACCCGTTCCTGGTGCAGCTGATCGCGAGCCGCCTGTTCGAGAGCCGCGACCTCGCGGTGACGCTCGACCAGCTCGCGGCCGACGAGATGGTGGCCAACTACTTCGCCGTCGACTTCAACACGCTCGAGCAGGTCGAGCGCGACGCGCTCAGCGAGGTGGCGCGCGAGGGCAGCGGCACGCGCAGCGGCCTCGCGCGGACGCTCGGCCGCCCGGAGGAGGACCTCGACGCGCCGCTCTACGGGCTCTCGATGCTCGGCTACCTGGCGCGCGCCGGCGAGGGCTACCGCCTCGCCAACTGGTTCTTCGAGCGCTGGCTCCGCCGCCGCGTCACGGCGGTGGCGCGCTAGCCGCGCGGAGGCCCGGCCGCCGCGGTCCTGGTTCGCGACGCGGATCGCTCCCACGACCAGGCAGATCAGCCCGGGCCAGAACGTCATGCAGGCGAGCAGGCCGGGACCGACCGGGTTCGGGTTCGGATCCGGCCAGAGGCCGACCGCCGCCAGGACGACGATCGCGACGAGCGGGCCGACACCGAAGACGAGAAGAGCCAGTCCCAGCTTCACCAGCCCCGACCGCCAGTAGGCCCCCAGACGTTCTCCTCGCCGCGGTCGCGCGGCCTCAGCTGGCGCCGTCGGTCTCCGCGAGCACGGTCCGCAGGCCGATCACCTGCCCGGAGGCGTCCTTCAGGTAGCGGTCCAGCAGCACGAGCGCGACGGCGGTGCCGTCCTTGCGCCGGAAGGTGCGGACGAAGGGCTTGAGCGCCAGCTCCCCCGTCAGCTTCCTTCCGATCGCACGCTGGGCCGTCTCCGTCATCACGATGAAGTCGAGCACGCGCCTTCCCACGAACTCCGCGCGCGTGTAGCCGAGCAGGCGCAGGTCGGCGTCGTTCGCGCGCAGCACCTTCATCTCGGTGTCGATCTCGTGGCACGCGAGCCCGGGCGGCGGATCGTTGAACGCGGCGGCCAGGTTCGCGGGCCCCCGCTTCGCTGCCTCTTCCAGCCGGTCCTGGTACGCGCCCATCCGGCTCGCCAGGTCTTCGGTGTATCCGTGTGTCATCGCTGGCTCGGCCCCCTTCAGCGGCGCCTGCCCCGCCTTCGGCCGCCACCGCCGGGACCGCGCCGATGCGGCGGGCCCGAAGGCCCGCCTCGCTCCGACACGGCCGGCGCTTCGACCTCCTCGTCGGGCGCCGCCTTGACCTGCTCCTGCAGGTGCCCGCGCAGCAGCAGCGCCACGATCCTATCGCGAAGCTCGTGCGCCGCGATCGCGCGCGCCGCCGGGCCGAGGTCGAGGAAGTCCTCGAGCGGCAGCCGCTTGCCGGCCTCGCTGAGCAGGTCGACGATGCGCGAGGCCTTGCGCTCCTGCACCTCCTCGTCGGTCGGCACCGCGATCTCCTTGACCTCGACGTGGTAGCGCTTGACCAGCCGGTTGAAGTTCATCAGGTCCATCGCCGAGATCAGGCTGACCGCACGGCCGCTCTTCCCCACGCGTCCGGTGCGGCCCGCGCGGTGGATGTACTGCTCGGGCGAGTCGGGCGTCGAGAAGATGAAGACGTGCGACAGGTCGTCGATGTCGATCCCGCGCGAGGCCACGTCGGTCGTGACCAGGTGGCGGATCTCGCCCTCGCGGAAGCCGCCATCACCTGCTCGCGCTTCTTCTGCGGCAGGTCGGAGGACAGCATCGCCACCGCCATGCCCTTGTTGCGCAGGAAGGTCGAGACCAGCCGCGTCTCCTCGCGCGTGTTGCAGAAGATCATCGAGGAGGTCGGGTTCTCGTACTCGAGCAGGCGATAGAGCGTCGCCTCCTTGTGCAGGCGCGGGCGTCAGGCAGTAGACGTGCTCGACCTCCTTGACGTAGATCTGGTCCTCGGAGAGCAGCACCCACTCGGGCTCGGCCATGTAGTGGTAGATCAGCCCGCGGATGCCGATCGGCACCGTGGCCGAGAACAGCATCGTCTGGCGCGCCGGCGGGCACGAACTCCATGATCTGGCCCATCTCGACCGCGAAGCCCATGTCGAGCATGCGGTCGGCTTCGTCGAGCACGAGGAAGTGCACGCCCGAGAAGTCGAGCGTCCCGCGCCGCAGGTGGTCGAGCACGCGGCCGGGCGTGCCGGCGATCACGTGCGCGCCGGCCCGGATGCCCTCGATCTGCCGCTCCATCGAGTCGCCGCCGTAGACCGACTGCACCTTCACGCCCCGGCCGCGGCCGAGCTCCGTGATCTCCTGCGCCACCTGGATCGCGAGCTCGCGCGTCGGCGCGAGCACCACCGCCTGCACGCCGTCGCGCTGCGCGTCCACCTTCTCGACGATCGGGATCCCGAAGGCTGCGGTCTTGCCGGTGCCGGTGCGCGACTGGACCACCAGGTCCTTGCCGGCGAGCGCCTTCGGGATCGACTCCTCCTGGACGGGCGTCGGGGACTCGTACCCCTTCGCCTCGAGGCTCCCGAGCGTCGCCTGCGAGAGAGAGAGCGAGGCGAAGCTGCGCTTGCCGGCTGGGCTGTCCATATAGATGCGGGCATTATGGTCGGCGGTCTGTCATCGTCGCAAGTCATGCCTGAGCCACGTATAATGAGAGGTTTGTGAGGTTGCCCGATGCCTGAGTCGTGCGCGCGCTGCCAGAAGTCCGGCGAGGCTCCCGAGGCGAAGCGCATCCCGTTCGGCCCCGCGCTCAAAGAGAAGATCGCCGCGAGCATCTGCTCCTCCTGCTGGAAGGAATGGGAGGAGATGGAGATCAAGGTGATCAACGAGTACCGCCTCAACTTCATGGAGCCCGAGCACCGGAAGATGATCCAGAAGGCCTGCCTCGAGTTCCTGAACCTCCCCGCATGATCCACATCGAGGGCCTCAACAAGCGCTACGGCGAGCGCATCCTGTTCGAGGACGTGTCGTGGCACGTCAAGAAGCGCGACCGCATCGGGCTGTCGGGGCCGAACGGCTCCGGCAAGACCACGCTGCTCAAGATGCTGGCGGGGCTGCAGGAGCCCGACTCGGGCTCGATCCGGATGGCCTCCGACACCACGATCGGGTACCTGCCGCAGGACGGGATCGTCCACCACGGCAGGTCCGTCTACGACGAGGTCGTGCTCGCGTTCCAGGAGCTGCTCGCGCTCAAGGCCGAGCAGCACGAGATCGAGGACACGCTCGCGCACGCCACCGAGGACGGCGCGGGCCACGAGAAGCTGCTCGAGCGCTACGCCGAGGTCACCGAGCGCTTCAAGCAGCTCGGCGGCTGGGAGATCGACGCGCGCGTCGCCGACGTCCTGAAGGGCCTGGGCTTCTCGCTCGCCGACCAGCAGAGGAAGACCGAGGAGTTCTCGGGCGGCTGGCAGATGCGCATCGCGCTCGCCAAGCTGCTGCTGGCGCGGCCCAACCTGCTGCTGATGGACGAGCCCACCAACCACCTCGACCTGCCCGCGCGCAACTGGCTCGAGGAGTACCTGGCCGACTACCCCGGCTCGGTGGTGCTGGTGTCCCACGACCGCTACTTCCTCGACGCGACCGTGAAGCGCATCACCGAGGTGGGCCTCAAGACGCTCACCGACTACCACGGCAACTACTCGCACTACGTCGTCGAGCACGCGGCGCGCATGGACCGCCTGCGCGAGGCGCACCGCCGCCAGAGCGAGGAGATCGAGAAGGCCGAGGTCTTCATCAACCGCTTCCGCTACCAGGCGACCAAGGCGAAGCAGGTGCAGAGCCGGATCAAGCAGCTCGACAAGGTCGAGCGCATCGAGATCCCGCCGGCGCGCAAGAAGATCCGCTTCACCTTCCCGGAGGCGCCGCGGCCGGGCCGCGTCGTGCTCGAGACCAAGGGCCTGCGCAAGGCCTACGGCGACAACGTGGTGCTGCGCCAGCTCGACCTGATGGTCGAGCGCGGCGACCGCATAGCACTCGTGGGCCCGAACGGCGCCGGCAAGTCGACGCTGATGCGGCTGCTCGCCGGCATCGACCGTCCCGACGAAGGCGTGAGGCTCGAAGGCCACAAGGTCGTGCTCGACTACTTCGCGCAGGACCAGGCGGCGGTGCTCAACCCCGCGCGCACCGTGGTCGAGGAGATGTCGGCCGCCAGCTCGCTCACGATGGCTCCGATGATCCGCAGCATCCTCGGCGGCTTCCTCTTCGAGGGCGACGACGTCTACAAGAAGGTGGCGGTGCTCTCCGGCGGCGAGCGCAACCGGCTGGCGCTCGCCAAGATGCTGCTCACGTCGTCGAACGTGCTGCTGCTCGACGAGCCCACGAACCATCTCGACCTCGACTCGAAGGAAGTGCTGCTCGACGCGCTCGCCGACTACGGCGGCACGCTCGTGTTCGTCTCGCACGACCGCTACTTCGTCGACAAGCTCGCGACGAAGGTGATCGAAGTCGGCGGCGGCGAAGCGCTCGTCTACCCGGGCGGCTACGAGGACTTCCTCTACTGGAAGAAACAGCAGGAGGCCGGGCCCCTAGCGCTTCCGCCAGTCCAGACGCGGAAGCGCGAGGATCTGGACGATGGCGCCGCCTCGGTCGCAACGGCGGCGCAGGCCGTCCTCGTCCAGGTCCTTCCCAAGCCCGCCAATCTGCCGAGGGCCCGCCAAGCCGCACGGCCGTCGCGGCACCGGCGTCAAAGGCTCCTCTCGGTTCTCCGACCTCCGCGCCGCGCCTGCGCCAGTCGGGTGCTCTGCCGGAGCGCCAGGTGCTCGAGCGCGAGGTCAAGCGCATGAAGACGCGCCTCGCCGAGCTCGAGACCCGCGTCGCCGAGGCCGAGCAGGCGGTGAAGGCGCTCGAAGCGCAGATGGCCGAGCCCGGCTTCTACGACGACCGCGCGCGCGCGGCGCAGGCCGCCGAGGAGCACCAGAAGGCCATGTGGCAGGCGGGCGACCTGATGGCGCAGTGGGAAGCGCTGCAGGCCGAGTACGACGAGAAGTCGCAGCAGCTGGCCGCCGTGACGCCGACCGCCCGCCGCTAGACACGCGCTCTCCGATCCTCGTCTTCGATCCGCGTCGCATTTTTCTTGACGCGTGTCTGCCTTCTGGATAGGATCCGCGCACTTCTCGCGCGGCCCTCATAGACCAAGCCAAGATCAGGGTCCCTCCCCGGCCCGGTGGGCCGGCCCCCTAGAAAAGGAGAAGGAAGTCCCATGTTTGCTCGCGCCTTGCGGCCCGGCGTGGCCGTCTTCGTCCTGACACTGGCCTCTTCCGTCCAGGCCACGATGTTGACGCAGTTCAATCTGAAGGAGCTCGCCACCCGCGCCGACCGCGTCTTCCGAGGCCGCGTCGTCGCGGTGGAAACCGGCACCGTGCACGCGGGAGGCGGCGAGCTTCCCTCGATCACCTATCGCCTGAAGGTGGACGAGAGCTTCAAGGGCGCGTACGCGGTCACGAAGGGCGACACGAGCTACGTCGAGATCCGCATGGTCGGCGCCAAGAGCGACAGCACCACGCCGGAAGGGCAGCGCCACTTCTCCGCCTTCCGCGAGGTCCCGCGCCTGGAGATGAACGGCGAGTACGTGCTCTTCACCACGCGCCCGAGCTCGGTGGGGCTCTCGACGACGGTCGGCCTCGGCCAGGGAGCCTTCCGCATCGTCGACACCGGCAAGAACGAGGAGGCCGTGAACGCATTCAACAACGTCGGCCTGAGGCGAGGGCTCGCGCGCTCGGCGGCGCCGTCGCTGCCGGAGAGCGGCCCGATCTCCTATCCCCAGCTGGCGAGCGCCATTCGCAGCGTGCTGAGCGAGTGAGGGGGAGACCATGAAGACGAATTTCTCGTCCGCTCGCCTGCTCGTTGCAGCTGCCTTCGGCCTGCTCGCCGCGGCGCCCGCCTTCGCCGGCGGCCCGCTCGCGGTCTGCGAGAGCGGGCAGAGCCTTCGTCTGGCCCGCCGGCGGCGCCAACATCCCGTTCAATCCGGACCAGGGCCCGCTCGGGCCGCTCACCAACGCCCAAGCCGTGGCCGCCACGCAGTCGGCCTTCGCGGCGTGGGCGGCGGTCCCTACCTCGACCGCGACCTACACTCAACGCCGGCCCTCTGCCCGTGGACGTCGACATCACCAACTTCGGCCCTACCTGAATCGCGGCGGCGCCCGACGGCTTATCGGCGATCGTGTTCGACGACACCGGCGAGATCTTCGACCTGCTCTTCGGGCCAGGCTCGGGCGTCCTCGGCTTCGCCGGACCGGAGTGGATCAACCCGTCGACTTGCACCATCCTCGAAGGGCTCGCCGTTCCTGAACGGCCCGTCCTTCGACGACGCCGTGGCCGCGCAGGACGTCATGGTCCACGAGTTCGGCCACTACAGCGGCCTCGCCCACACCGTCGTCAACGGCCAGGCCTTCCTCGCCGGCGACGAGAGCGGACCGACGCCCAACAACACCTTCGGAACCCCGGCGTCGATCACGCTCATCGAGACGATGTACCCGTTCTACTTCGGGCCGGGCTCGGGAACCGCGAGCCTCGCAGGCCGACGACACTCGCACCGTCTCGGCGCTTCTACCCGGAGGCCAGCTTCGCGCGCAACCACGGCGGCGATCAGCCGGACAGATCCTCGCCACCGACGGGACGACGCGCCTCTCCGGCGTCAACGTCGTGGCCCGGAACGTGGCCAACCCCTTCCTGGACGCGTCCTCGGCGATCTCCGGCGACTTCGCCTTCACGAGCGACCAGTCGGACCCCGTGGCGGGCACGTATCGCCTGAGCGGCCTCACGCCCGGCGCGAGCTACGCGGTCTTCGTCGACCAGGTGCTGGCCGGCGGCTTCAGCACCGCGCCGATCAGCCTGCCCGGGCCGGAGGAGTTCTACAACGGCGCCGCTGGAGTCGAACGACTCGACCACGGACGATCCGTCAGTGTTCGTCGCCGTGAGCGCGGCGGCGGGCGGCGTTCGGTCGGGAACCGACGTCGTCTTCAACGAGTTCAGGCCCGGCGATCACCTTCCGGTCGGAGACGACGGCGCCGTCCTGCTCTCGATCGGATTCCCTTTCTCGCTCTGCGGCCAGACCTATTCGTCCGTCTACGTGAACGCGAACGGCAGCCTCACCTTCGGCGTCGCGAGCACTGTCTTCACCGAGACGGTGCCCGAGCTTGCTGGCCGGCCCGCCGCGGATCGCCGGCCTCTTTGACGACCTCAACCCGAGCGCGGGCGGTGTCGTCACGTTCGATCGCACCCATGCCACGCTGACCGTCCAGCTGGACCGACGTCCCCGAGTACTTCGACGCGGGCGCCAACAGCTTCTCGATCACGCTCAAGCGCGGCTCGAACCAGGCGGAGATCGAGTACGGCGCGCTGTCGGCGACGGACGGCCTGGCGGGCGTCAGCTGCGGCGGCGCCGTCGCGTCTGGTTTCGAAAACGAGCAGAACCTCCGCGGCAAGGGCACGCCGGCGGACGATCAACATGAACGGCGAGACCGCCGCCTTCGAGATCTTCACCGAGGCCGACAACGACCTGTCCGACTACGAGCTGCTCTTCAGCAACATGAAGCAGGGCTTCGGCGACGTGTTCGAGCCCAACAACTCGCTCGCGCGAGCGCGCAACGTGCAGCTGCCGTTCAGCACCGAGACCGTCTCGCGCCACTCCACGATCGCGCCCGCAGGAGCCGACGTCGACTACTACCGCTTCTCCGTGCGCGCGGGCGACATCTTCGCGATCGAGGTCGTGCGCGGCACCTTCGACGCGCTCGTCGGAGTGTTCGATGCCGACAGCGGCCAGCTGCTGACTCTCAACGACGACGGCGGGGCGGGCCTGCTGTCGCGGCTGCTGCTCCAGACCAACGTCGATCTGAACCTCGCGGTCGCCGTCACCACGTTCCCCGACTTCGGCTTCACGGGCGCCGGAGACGGCGGAGGCCGGTACGTGCTGTCGATCCGGTCGTACCGCGGCAGCGTGCTCGCCGCAGGGGACGACACCTCGACTCCGCTTGCCCTGGCGACGCCGTTCCGCTACCAGGGGCAGAACTGGTCGAGTGTCTTCGTCAACTCCAACGGCAACCTGACGTTCGGCGCGGCGAGCACCGACTTCAGCGAGACCGTGCCGGAGCTGCTCGCCGGACCCCCGCGCATCGCCCCGCTCTGGGACGACCTCGACGCCACGACGGGCGTCGTGATCGCGAGCTCGGACCACGGGGTGACGAGCGTCCACTACGTGAGCGTGCCGGAGTTCTTCTCCGACTCGCCCAACTACTTCTCGGTCCACCTGCTGCCGCTCGGCCTGTTCGCGCTCGACTACGGAGCGACGGCGCGCAGCGACGCCATCGTCGGCGTCACCCAGGGCAACGGCGCGACCGATCCCGGAGAGCAGGACCTCTCCGACGGCTTCCCGATCCTCTCCGGACGCGGGACGCTCTACGAGCAGTTCCTGTTCCCCGACCCCGGCGACCTGTCGTTCGTGGATCTGCTGTTCCTGCCGATCTGACGACAGGCGTCGCGTAACCGACGGGGGGCGGCTCGTGCCGCCCCCGTCTTCGTTTTGTAGGATATCGGCCATGCCCGAGATCAGCCGCCGAGACTGGATCGCCATGGCCGGCGCGCTCGCCGCTTTCGCCCCGGCTCTCTCCGCTGCCGAACAGACTCCCCAACCGCGCGTCGTGAGCAGGGGCCGGCTCAAGCAGTCGGCCTGCCGCTGGTGCTACCGCGAGATTCCGCTGCCGGCGCTCGCCAAGGCCGCCGCGGAGATGGGCCTTCTGGCGCTCGACCTCGTCGACGAGGGCGACTGGCCGATCCTCGCCGAGCACGGGCTCGTCTGCTCCATGGGCTGGAAGACGAGCCCCGGCGGCATCCCCGACGGCCTGAACGACCCGCGCAACCACGACGCGATCGTGAAGGGCCTGATCGACGCCATGCCCCGCGCGCAGAAGGCCGCTGTGCCGAACCTGATCGCCTTCTTCGGCAACCGCAAGGGGATGTCCGACGCCGACGCGATCAAGAACTGCGTGGCGGGCCTGCAGCGCGTCAAGAAAGCCGCCGAGGACAGCGGCATCACCGTGTGCGTGGAGCTGCTCAACAGCAAGGTCGACCACAAGGACTACCAGGGCGACCGCACGCCGTTCGGCGTCGAGGTCGTGCGGCAGGTGGAGTCGCCGCGCGTCCGGCTGCTCTACGACATCTACCACATGCAGATCATGGAGGGCGACGTGATCCGCACCATCCGCGACAACCACCAGTGGATCGCCCACTACCACACGGGCGGCGTGCCCGGCCGCCACGAGCTCGACGACACCCAGGAGCTCAACTGGCGGACCGTGGCGCGCACCATCGCCGACACCGGCTTCAAGGGGTACGTGGCCCACGAGTTCGTGCCGACACGCGATCCGCTCACCTCGCTCCGCGAGGCGATCGCGCTCTGCGACGTGTGAGGCGCCTCCAGCGCGCGATCCGCTAGAGCCCGTGACGCTCGAGCCAGCCGAGCAGCGCCGAGCGAACCTCCTCGAGCACGTCCGCGGGGGTGCGGCCCGAGCGCTTCAGCACGCCGAAGGAATGATCGGCGTGCTCGACTCGGTGCAGCTCGCCCGTGGCGCCGAGGCGAGCCATGAGCGCGTCGAGCAGGTCCGCGCGCGCGAAGGCGTCGCGCGTTCCCTGCAGGAAGAGCATCGGGGCCGCGATCTGCGGCAGGTGCGCCTCGCGCCGCTTCTCGAACTGGCCTGGCGGGTGGAGCGGATAGCCGAGGAAGACGAGCCCGTCCGCGGGCTCCCCCTGCGCGACGACCTGCGAGGCGATGCGTCCGCCCATCGAGCGCCCGCCGTGAACGACGCGCCGCGCTCCGCTCGCCTCGCGTGCGAGCGCCGCGGCGGCGCGGGTGGCCGCCTCCAGCACCGCGGGCGGATCCGGCCGCCGCGCGCGCGCTTCGGCGTACGGGAAGTTGTAGAGCAGCGCGGCACGACCCGACTCGGCGAGCGCGTCGGCGAGGCCCACCAGCATCGCGTTCTTGCGGTTACCGCCGGCGCCGTGACCCAGCACGACGATCGTCTGGCCCTCACCGTGAAGCGAGGCCGTCGCCGCGGCTCCCGGCAGGCTCAGCTCGCGCATCGAGCAGCCCGGGGGACTCGAACCTCAGTGGCGATCGACGGCGCAGCCGAACGCCTTCGTGGACGGCCGGCGCACCGGCCGGCCCTCGAGCACGGCGTCGAGCGCTCGTTGCAGGTCCGGCGACTCCTGCTTCGACTTCACCCAGCCCCGGTAGCGCAGCCGTCCCGTCGCATCCACGAGGAATGCCTCCGGCGTGCGGTCGGCCCCGAGCCGGTCGGCGATCACGTGCCCCTCGTCCTTGATGATCGGAAAAGCGAAGCCGCGCTCGCGAGCGTGATCGGCGATCTCCTCGCGCGACTCCCAGTTGTTGCTGTTCACGCCCACGAACAGCACGCCGCGCGGTCCGTAGCTCTCGGACAGCTCGCGCACGTGGGCGGCGAAGTAGTTGGCATACGGGCACACCGTCGAGGTGAAGAGCACCACGACGGCCTTGTGCTCCCGCGTCGCGGACTCGAGCGAGAAGGGCTCGCCGGAAAGCGCCTTCGCCTCGAAGGGCGGCAGCGGCTGCCCGATTTCAGCGGGCGGTCCCGCCACGGCTCCCGGCGGGCCCGCCACGAGAAGGCTGGCCGCAAGGGCCAGCAGCGGTCGGCCACGCGAGATCACTGGGCGCCCTTGTTCCTCTTGATCACCTGGGCGGGGGAAAAGCCGTAGGTCACGCCCAGCGCGATCCCGGACATGTTGATGTCGCTGCGGGCCCAGAGTGTCGTGTAGTAGTTCACGCCTACGTCGATCGAGCCGGTGAGCGCGTAGCTCGCGCCGCCCCCGAAGCGGAAGTAGTCGTTCTTCGTGAGCCGGTCGTGATTCTAGAAGTCGGGGTTCGTGGGGGGCGGGAAGTCGACGGTGGCGCGCCACCCGGCATGCGTCTTCGTACCAGGCCCCGAGAACACTCACCGTGAGCGAGCCCGTGACGAAGTAGCCTACGTCGAAAACCACGTTGCTCCGGGTGGGCCGGACGCCCGCCCACGCCTCGGGAACCGCATAGACGTAGCGCGCCTGCAGGTACGCGTCCGGCAGCAGCGGGTCGAGCACGCGCCCCACGTTCACCCCGAACTGGCCCTCCACCGAGTTGTTGCCAAACGAGCTGTGCCCCATGCGACTCGTACCAGTGGCTGGGGACGACGAGCGCCACCAGGGGCGTCACCGCGAGCGCGCCGGTCGTGGCCCTGAAACGCACCTCGGCCCGGAAGTCCGTGAACGCGGAGTTCCACGATCCGGTGTCGATCGGCGGGTAGCCGGGCCGGGCCGGATGGGGACGGGTCCCGACGTACTTGGACGTCACGAACGGGATGTTGACGCGCGCGGCGAAGCGGTCGGTGATCCCGTAGCTCAGGTCCGACACGGCGTTGTGCCAGATCCATGTCGCCGGGGGCGACGTTGGCTCCGGTGTAGTCGATGTGGTGGTCGGCCCAGGTGCGGCTCCAGCCGAGGCTGAACGCGGCCTCCCCCTTCGGCGGCAGCCAGGCCTGGGCCGAAACCGTCCCAGCTGCGGCGAGCATCAGCAGCGCGAAGAGGAACGCTCCGAAGACGCTGGCCCTTGACACGCGCATGACGGCCTCCCTTCGTTACTGCTTCTTCTTCTCGGCTTTCTGCTCCTTGGCCCGGATCGCCAAGGCCTCGTTGACCACGGCCAGGTAGTCCTTCTGGCTTCCAGGCGCCTTCACCACGCAGTGGTACTCCTTCGTCGCGGCGGCCAGGTCGGCGTCCGTGGGATTGAAGAGCGTCGGCAGGACCGTGGGCTTCGAAGATGCGGCCTTCGCTTCAGTCTCGATCGCCGGCGCCGTCTTGATGTCGGTGAAGACGAGGTCGTAGCTGCCGGTGTCGAGGGCCCTGTCGAGCTCCTCGCGGGACGCCGACGCTGCGTACGCGGTGCCCGGCCTTCTCGAGGTCCTTGCGCAGGTTTCCCTCCTCGAGGGCTGCCGGCATCGAGCCCTTCGGGTCCGCGAAGACCAGGATCGATGCGGGCACGCTGCCCTTGACGCGCTTGGGGCGCATGCCGCGACCCACGATCACGAGCTTGTCGCCGCAGGCGAAGGTGTCCCCGCCCATCGCCAGTGCGGCCGCCGCGAAGCCTGCCGCGAGCATCAGGTTCTTCATCGCACCCTCCGTTTGTCGATCCGCCGCGCCAGAACCACGCGAGAACGGCCTGCTCGATTCCCTGTGGCCGGTTGCAGTGGGTGCATAATCCCACCGGCGGCCGTCCAAGTCATTCGCGAGTTCTTCGGCAACTCTGATTTCCCGCGGAGGTTCGGCCGTGCGCGTGCGCTTCGGTCGGTGCCTGTTCGACGGCGACTCGAGGGAGCTCCGACGGGACGGCGCCTTGCAGGCCCTCTCTCCGAAGGCCTTCCAATTCCTCGAGTTGCTGCTGTCGGAGCGGCCGCGTGCCCTCACCAAGCAGGAGATTCACGAGCGGCTCTGGCCCGACAGCTTCGTCGAAGATTCGAGCCTGGCCCGGCTGGCGGCCGAAGTCCGGTCCGCGATGGGTGACGACGCGAAAGCCCCCCTCCTGCTGCGGACGATCCACCGCTTCGGCTACGCCTTCTGCGGGGAAGCGGTCGCCGACGCCGCGGCCAGCGGAGCGCCGGCCCGGTGCCGCCTCGTGTGGGCCGAGCGCCACATCCCGCTCGTCGAAGGCGAAAATCTGCTCGGCCGCGCCTCGGACGCCCGCATCGTGATCGACCTCGCGCGCGTGTCGCGGCACCACGCCCGCGTGGTGGTCGAAGGGGCGAGAGCCATCCTCGAGGATCTGGGCAGCAAGAACGGAACCTTCTTGCGCGGCCAGCCGGTGACCATGGCCGCGGAGCTCGCGGACGGCGACGAGATCTGCATCGGACCGGCCGTGCTCGTGTTTCGGACGTCGGCCGGCAACAGCACGACCGAGACGGGAACCGTGGCGTGAGGGAGCGCGCCGAGCCTCGGCCCGGGCGCTCGCGTCGGGCCGTACGAGGTCGCTGGCGCTCCTCGGCGAGGGCGGCATGGGGCAGGTCTACCGCGCGCGGGACGAGCGGCTGTCGCGCGAGGTGGCGCTCAAGGTGGTGCACGCCGACCTCGCGCAGGACGTCGAGCGGCTGCGACGCTTCGAGCACGAGGCCAAGGCCGCCGGCACGCTCAACCACCCCAACATCGTCGCCGTCTACGACACCGGACAGCACGACGGCTCGCCCTACATCGTCTCGGAGCTGCTGCAGGGCGAGACGCTCCGCGACCGCATGGCGACGGGCGCGCTCGGCGTGCGCAGGCCGTCGACTACGCGGTCCAGATCGCGCGCGGCCTCGCGGCGGCACACGAGAGGGGCATCGTTCACCGCGACCTCAAGCCCGAGAACCTGTTCCTGACCCGGGACGGGCTCGTCAAGATCCTCGACTTCGGCATCGCGAAGCTCGGGCGGCCGGGCGAAGAAACGGCCGGTACCGACGTCGAGACCCTCTCCCACACCGGCACGAGCCCCGGCACGATGATCGGCACGGTCGGCTACATGTCGCCCGAGCAAGTCCGGGGCTGCGCGACGGACCACCGCTCGGACATCTTCTCCTTTGGGACCGTGCTCTACGAGATGCTGACCGGCAAGCGGGCCTTCAAGGGCACGACCGTCGCCGACACCCTGAGCGCGATCCTGCGAGAAGACCCGACCGAAGCGGTCGGCACGAAGCCGGCGCTTGCGGCCGCCCTGCTACGCGTCGTGCGCCGCTGCCTCGAGAAAGCTCCCGAGGATCGCTTCCAGTCCGCGCGCGACCTGGCCTTCGCACTCGAAGGGGCGACCGCGGAAGTCAGGATCGTGGCCGGCGAGCCTCGGCCAGCTGGGCGGAGCTCGAGGGTTTGGAAATCCGTGGCCGCGGCGCTGGCGCTGGCCGGCGTCGCAGCCGGCCTCGGCCTCTGGTTGGGTCGCGCAACGGTGCCTGCTCCGACGCCGGCAGCCTACGAGCGCCTGACGTTCCGCCTCGGTCGTATCGAGTCGGCACACTTCGCACCGGATGGGGACACGATCCTCTACAGCGCCCACCCGGGCGGTGAGAGCCCGATGGAGCTGTTCTCCACTCGGGCGACCACCAGGGGGGACGCGGCCCCTGGGACTCGAGAACGCCTTGACGCTCGCGATCTCTTCCCGTGAAGAGCTCGCGCTGCTCATGCGGCCGCAGGTCGCTACCTGGTCGTGTTCGAAGGCACCCTGGCTCGCGCACCGATGGCGGGGGGAACACCGCGCGAGGTCCTCGAGGGCGTGCTGGACGCCGACTGGTCGCCCGACGGCAAGGATCTCGCGGTGATTCACAACGTGGGTGATCGTTGCCGGCTCGAGTATCCGATCGGCCACGTCCTCTACGAGCCCAGCCCTCCGATCTGGATGAGCGACCTCCGTGTCTCCCCGAGCGGGAAACAGGTGGGCTTCATCGAGCACCCGCGTCGCCGCCGATGGAGAGGCGGAGTCTCGGTCGTCGGCCTCGACGGACAGCGGCGCGCCCTCGCCTCCGGGTTCACCGGCCTCAACGGGCTGGGCTGGTCCCCGAACGGAAACGAGATCTGGTTCACCGCAACCCGGTCGAGTGGAGCGCCGCGCCAGGTCCATGCCGTGTCGCTGTCGGGTCGTGAGCGCCTGCTCGCTGAAGGAGCGGGCGCCTTCCAGCTATTCGACGTGTCGAGGCGCGGCCAGATCCTTGGCGCTCAGTGGACCGTTTGGACCGAGATCCGGGCGCGTGCCCGCGGCGCCGGGGAGGAAGCCGGAGCTGCCTGCCGCCGACCTCTCGTTCCTCGCCGACCTCTCCGACGACGGGACGCAGATCCTCGGCACGGACACCGGCCAGGGCGGGGGGCCGCGCTATGCCTTCTACCTCCAGAAGACGGACGGTTCTCCTCCCGTGTGGCTGGGAGAGGGGACGGGCAAGCCATCTCCCCGGACGGCCGCTCCGTGCTGGCGGTGCTGATTCACACGACGCCGCAGCAGCTCATCGTCGTTCCGACGGGCGCCGGCGAGGCACGCACGCTCGAGCCTGGGCCGGTCGTTCGTTACACGCGAGCCGTCTTCGACCCGAGCGGCCGCAAGGTCGTGTTCTCGGGGATCGACGACCACGACGCGGAGCGCGTGTTCGTGCAGGACCTCGACGCGGGCCCGCCCCGGGCGGTCACGTCGGACGACGTCAGTCTCCCCCGGATCGGCCGGCCGGTCTCTCCGGACGGACGGCGAGTCGTGGCCCTGGGTGCAGACGGCCTCCCCGCTCTCTATCCCCTGGCCGGTGGAAATCCCCAGGCCGTCCCGAGCCTGGTTGAAACCGACGTCCCGATCTGCTGGACCCCGAACGGCCGCGAGCTGCTGGTGGCGCGCTACGAAAAGACCCCGCCCCGAGTCGAGTACGTCGACGTCACGAGCGGACGAACCCGGCCCTGGAACCGGCTCGGCCGCGCGGCCCCCTCGGGCCTGCAGGGCCAGTACCGCATCCTGGTGACTCCGGACGGCGAGTCCTACGCCTACAGCTACACCCGTCAGGTCAACGACCTGTACCTGACGTCGCCGTTCCGGTGAGTGCGGAGCCGGAGGACCTGATCTTCTGAGCTAGACTCGCGCGGGACACCAGTCCATGGGCGCTGCGCCGAGTCTCACGCCGGGCACTCGCGTCGGGCCGTACGAGGTGCTCGCCCTGCTCGGCGAGGGCGGCATGGGCCAGGTCTACCGCGCCCGGGACGAGCGCCTGTCGCGCGAGGTGGCGCTCAAGGTCGTTCGCGCCGACCTCGCGCAGGACGTCGAGCGGCTGCGGCGCTTCGAGCACGAGGCCAAGGCCGCGGCGCCCTCAACCACCCCAACATCGTCGCCGTCTACGACACGGGGCAAACACAACGGCTCGCCTTACATCGTCTCGGAGCTGCTGCAGGGCGAAACGCTCCGCGATCGCATGGCGAGTGGCGCGCTTGGCGTCGCGCAAGGCCGTCGACTATGCGCGTCCAGATCGCGCGCGGCCTCGCGGCGGCGCACGAGAAGGGCATCGTTCACCGCGACCTCAAGCCGGAGAACCTGTTCCTGACCCGTGACGGGCTCGTCAAGATCCTCGACTTCGGCATCGCCAAGCTCGGGCGGGCGGGCGAGGAAAAAGCCGGCACCGACATCGAGACCCTCTCGCACACCGGCACGAGCCCGGGCACGATGCTGGGCACGGTCGGCTACATGTCCCCCGAGCAGGTCCGCGGGCTGCCCGACCGACCATCGCTCGGATCTCTTCTCGTTCGGAGCCGTTCTCTTCGAGATGGTCACGGGCCGGCGGGCGTTCAAGGGCACGACCGCCGCCGACACGCTGAGCGCGATCCTGCGCGAAGACCCGACCGAGTCGTTCGGCGACGAAGCGGGCATTCCGCCGGGGCTTCTGCGCGTCGTGCGCCGCTGCCTCGAGAAGAGCCCCGACGACCGCTTCCAGACCGCTCGCGACCTGGCCTTCGCCGATCGAAGGCGCCACGACCGGCTCGAGTCGCCGCGGCGCCTGCGGCTCTGTCACCCGCCGAAAAGTCACCGCCTGATCTGGCGTTCGGCCTGGGCAGCCGCCGGCGCTCCTGGCGGTAGCGGGTTTCGGCCTGTGGCTCGGCCGCCGCCTCGCCGCCCCTCGACCCCGCCGACTTTCCAGAAGCTGACCTTCCGCATCGGCAATGTGGACTCGGCGGTGTTCGCGCCGGATGGCGAGACGATCCTCTACAGCGCCCGCTGGGCAAGAGCCCGCCCGAGGTGTTCTCCACTCGAGCGGCCACGCGGGGATCGCGGACGCTGGGGCTGACGCGACGCCATCGTCCTCGCCGTTTCGTCGCGCGAAGAGCCACGTGTACAGCGCCTGGTACGGCCTTCGCCGAGAAGCCGTTCAACCTCACTCCCGACCCGAAGTACCTCTACCTCTCGCGGCGGCACGCCGAGGCCTTCGCCCACCTCGAGTTCGGGCAGCGCGAGCGCGGCGGCTTCATCCTGATCACCGGCGAGGTGGGGACGGGCAAGACGACGCTCGCCCGCTACTTCCTGGGCAAGCTCGGCCCGCGACACCGCCACCGCGCGTCGTGCTCTACCCCGCGCTCACCGCCGCGGAGCTGCTGCGCTCGATCCTCGACGACCTGCACGTCACCCGCGGAGGGCAACTCCCTCAAGGACCTGGTCGACGCGCTCCACCGCTTCCTGCTCGAGGCGCGCGCGGCCAGGGCGCAACGTGGTCCTGCTGATCGACGAGGCCCAGGACCTCTCGCCGGAGGTGCTCGAGCAGGTCCGCCTCATCTCGAACCTCGAGACCGACACCGAGAAGCTGATCCAGATCGTGCTCATGGGCCAGTCGGAGCTGCGCGACCTGCTGGCGCGCCGCGAGCTGCGGCAGCTCGCCCAGCGCGTGACCGCGCGCTACCACCTCGACGGCCTCTCGCGCGACGGAGACGGAGGACTACATCCGCCACCGCCTGCAGGTGGCCGGCGGCGAGGGCAAGGTGCGCTTCGACCACGCCGCGCTCGTCGCCGTGCACGAGCTCTCCGGCGGGCATCCCGCGCCTCGTCAACCTGATCTGCGACCGCTCGCTGCTCGCCGGCTACGTCGCCGGCAGCGCGGACGATCACCGCCGAGATGGTCGCGCCAGGCCGCGACGGAGGTGCAGGGCGAGGACCGCGCGGACCCGTGCGCTGGCACCAGGCCTCGGCGCAGCGGCCCTCATCGCTGCTGCCTGGCGGCGCTGGCGCTCTCGCGCTGGCCCTGCCCCGCGCGCGCGCAGGCGCCGACGCCGGCGACCGACGTCCCGGACGCTCCGCCACGCCGCGCGCCCGCACCCGACCCCCACGCCCGCTCCCGCCCAGCGCCAGAGGCTCGACGCCCTCGTGCGCGAGCTGCCTCGCGACGCCTCGTTCGCTGCGGCGCCGCGCCCGCGTGCAGGGACTCTGGGGGACGCACGCCGCTCGTGCAGCGCACGCCCTCCGCACCCACCTCGAGCAGGTGCGCGCGTTCGACCTGCCGGCGGTGCTCGAGATGTTCCACCCGGCGCGGAGCGACACCTGCTTCCTCGCCCTCGTGCGCCTCGACGGGACGCGGCGCATCGTCGCGATCGGCGACGAGCCTCCGCTCGAGGTGCCGCTCGCCCAGCTCGACGGCTCTGGACGCAGGAGGCGATCTTCCTGTGGCCCGACGCGCAGGCCTCGGCCGCGACCGCCGGCGGGAGGCCTGGACGCGCGAGGCGCTCGCCGGCCTGGGCTACGGCGAGCCCGAGCCTGGTCGCGGCCGTCGCGCAGCTTCCAGCGCGACGAGCCTCGTGGCCGACGGCGTCGTGGGGCCGCGCACGCTCATGACGCTCTACAGCCGCGGTCGACCCGGCGAGCGCCCGCGCCTCATGCCCGGAGGGTCCTCGTGAGCCTGATCCTCGAGGCCCTGAGAAGCTGGAGCGCGAGAAGGAGGCGCCCGAGCGCGGCGTGGTCGTGGTGGGCTCGGGTGCCGTGGGGCGAGCGCGCGCGGACGCGCCGGCTGCTGCTGCGGCGGGCGCCGGGCTGGTGCTGGCGCTCGCCGGCTCGCGGGCTGGCTGATGCGCAGCACTCCGACGCCGCCGGACGCGGCTCGTCCCGCCGCCGCTGTCTCGCCGACACCGGCCGCGGCCAGCGTCGCACCGACTCCCGTGCCCGCGACGCCGTCGCCCACCGCTCCGCGCAGCGAGCAGCGAGCCCCGCCTGCGCCGCCGCTCCGCCTCAGCCATCCTCCGCCGTCGAACGGCCGTCGCCCGCTCCCGATCCGCGCGCCGACAGCCCCGCGAGCCGGCGCCCGAAGTCGCGCGCCGGCTCCCGCCGCGGCGCCCGCCGCGGCTCCCTCCCCGACCGCCCGGGACCTCCGGCTCAACGCGATCAGCCCGCGCGACGGCCAGCCCGTGGCCCTCCTCAACGACCGGCTCGTCGCGAGGGCGACAGCTTCGACGGCGTCCGCGTGATCCGCATCGGCGAGGCCGAGGTCGAGGTCGAGGTCAAGGGACGAGCGGCGCGGTCCTGAGGTTCTAGTGCAGGTCGACCGTCACCTCCGCAGCCACACGCCCGAGAGCCTCGTCGCGGCGTCTGGCCGGAGCTCTCGACTCGCCCGTGGCGCGCCGCGTCGTGCAGCGCCTGGTCGGCGAGGACCGGGACGACCTCGACGCCGTGCCGCGGCCTGCTCGAAGGCGCTCGCGCCGCGAGCTCGCGGCGCGGGCGCCGCACGACGCGGCTCGAGGTCGTCGACCGCCGCCGGAGCGACGTCGACCCGTTCGTGAAGTACCTCTTCCGCGCGCAGCGACGGCCACGTCTTCGAGACCGTGCGCATCCCGCTCGAGCAGCCGCGCTTCAGCGTCTGCGTGTCCTCGCAGGTCGGCTGCGCGCTCGGCTGCGCGCTTCTGCGAGACCGGGCGGCTCGGCTTCGCGCGCAACCTCGAGCCCTGGGAGATCGTCGAGCAGGTCGCTGACCGTGCGCCGGGAGCGAGTCCCGGAGCGGCCCGTCGACCGGCGTCGTGTTCCAGGGCCAGGGCGAGCCGCTTCCAGAACTACGACAACGTGATCCGGGCCGCCGCGCTCCTGCGCGACCCCTGCGGCGCGCGCATCCGGGGCGACCGCATCACGATCTCGACCGTCGGGCCTGCTGCCCGCAGATCGAGCGCTACACCGAGGAGGGCCATCCGTACCGGCTGATCCTGTCGCTGACCTCGGCCTTCTCCGAGAAGCGCGACGCGCTCGTGCCGATCACCGCGCGCTACGGCGTCCCGGAGCTCGCCGCGGCCATGCGCCGGCACGCCGCCGCGCGCGGCGGCCCGGTGAACCTGGCCTGGGTGCTGATGGCCGGCGTCAACACCGGCGCCGAGGAGGCGCGCGAGCTGGCGCGGCTCTTCGCGGCGTCCGCGTGCGGCTCTCCGTGATCGACGTGAACGATCCCGACGGGCGGCTTCGTGCGCGCGTCCGACGCGGAGCGCGGCCGCTTCCTCTCGGCGCTCGCCGAGAACGGCATCGGCTTCGTGCGCCGCTACTCGGGCGGCCCCGACATCCACGCCGCCTGCGGGCATGCTCGCCGCGCGCGCGCGCGGCGGGCGCGCGTCACACGCCCGGGCGCGGCGGCGGCCTGACGGCTCGCGTCCTGCCGCGCCGACGAGCCGCGATCGCGCTGGCCGAAGCGGCCGCGCGTCCTGCGCGCGGGCGGCCTCGTGGCCTTCCCCACCGAGACCGTCTACGGCCTCGGCGCCGACGCCTTCGACGCGCGCGCGGTGGCGCGCGTCTTCGAGGTGAAGGCGCGGCCGTCGTTCGACCCGCTGATCGTCCACCTGGCCGAGGCGGCGTCGCTCGACGCGGGTGGCGGTCGCGGACGACGCGCGGATCGAAGCACTCGCCGCAGCGCTTCTGGCCCGGGCCCGCTGACCCTCGTGCTGCCGCGCCGGCCCGTGCGTGCCCGACCTCGTCACCGCCGGGCTCGACACCGTCGGCGTGCGCGTGCCCGGCCACCCGGCGGCGCGCGCGCTGATCGCGGCGGCCGGCACGCCGCTCGCCGCGCCCGAGCGCGAACCCGTTCGGCTACGTGAGCCCGACCACCGCCGAGCACGTGGTCGAGCTAGCTCGGCGACGCGGTCGATCTCGTGCTCGACGGCGGGCCCTGCCGCGTGGGCCTCGAGTCGACGATCCTCTCGCTCTCGCGGGCGAGCCCGTGATCCTGCGGCCCGGGCGGCCTGCCGCGCGAGGAGCTCGAAGACGCGCTCGGCACGCGCCTGGTCGGCTCGCCGCGCCGAGCGACCGGCCGCTCGCGCCCGGCCAGCTCGCAGCGGCACTACGCGACGCGCACGCCGCTCGCGATCCTGCCCAGAAGGCGAAGGCGCGCCCCCGCCGGCCGGGACGCGTCGGCCTGCTGGCGCGCAGGCAGCCCGACGCACGCGCCGGGCTTCGCGGCGGTCGAGGTGCTGGCCCCCGACGGCGCAGCTCGACGACCGCCGCCGCCAACCTCTTCGCGGCCCTCCGGCGGCTCGACGCGCTGGGACTCGACCTGCATCCTTGCCGAGCCGTGCCGCGAAGAGGGGCTCGGCCGCGCGATCATGGACCGGCTGCGCCGCTGCGCGGCGCCGGAGGCCTAGCTACTTTCCGGCGCCCGCCCGGGCCAGCAGCTCCTCCACCCAGGCCTGCGTGTCCGGCCTGAGCGGCGTGAAGCGCAGCGCGTACCTGGCCGTCGCCCGCGACGTGGACGACCTTGGCGTAGATCTCGAGCGGCGCGCCGTCCGGCGGCCGCAGCTCGAGCTTGACGTTGGAGAGCGCGCGCAGGCGCCGCGGCGTCAGCAGCGCGCCGCTGCGCACCGACAGCTCGGTGAGCCGGCCGCCGAACGCCTCGGACTGCACCCGCTTGCCGACCACGACGTGGCACAGCACGTTGAGCGGCGGCGCGAGCGCCATCATCGCCTCGGGAGCGCCCGGCACGTGCGCGTCGCCGAAGCCGCGCAGGTCGTAGACCACGATCGGCTCGCGCGTGCCCTTGGCGTCGACCGCGAGCCGCTCGCCCACCTGGGCGCCGTCGCCCGCCTCGCGCAGCGTGGCGTCGGAGATCAGCACCTGGCCGCCCACCGTGAAGGACTCGATGCGGCCCGCGTGGTTGACCGCGCTGCCCACGACGCCGTACTTGGTGCGGCGCTCGGAGCCGATGTTCCCGACGATCACCTCGCCCGTGTGGACGGCGATCCCCATCTCCAGGCGCGGCAGCCCTTCCGCCTCGTTGACGCGGTTGAGCGCGGCGAGCGCCTCCTGCATCGCGACCGCGCACGCCACCGCGCGGCGCGCGTCGTCGGGGCGCGCGACCGGGGCGCCGAAGATCGCGAGAATGGCGTCGCCCACGAACTCGTCGACGGTGCCCTGGTGCGCGAGCACCACGTCCGCCATCGATCCCAGGTAGCTGTTGAGCAGCCTCAGCACCTTCTGCGGCTGCAGGCCCTCGGTGAGCGGGGTGAAGCCGCGCAGGTCGGACATCAGGAGCGTGACGCGACGCTGCTCGCCCCCGATCCGCGTCCCCTCCGGCGAGGCCAGCAGGTCCGCCACCACCTCGTCGCTCAGGTAGCGGCCGAACAGCGCCTGGATGAAGCGGTTGCGCAGCTCCAGGTCCTGCGCGAGGTGCTCGATCTCCTGCTTCTGGCGGCGCAGCGTGAGCTGGCTCTCGATGCGCGCCAGCACCACCGCGAAGTCGAGCGGCTTGGTCACGTAGTCGTTGGCGCCCAGGTGCAGCGCCTCGACGACGTCCTCGGTGGCGTCGCGGGCCGTGGCCATCACCACCGGCAGGTCGGATTCGGAGAAGCGCTCGCGCAGGCGCTTCAGCACGTCGATCCCGGTGAGGCCCGGCATCATCACGTCGAGCAGCACCAGCGAGAACTCCTGCTTCTCGACCATCGCGAGGGCGCTCGCGCCGTCCTCGGCCACGGCCACGCGGAAGCCGCGGCTGCCGAGCCGGCGCGAGAGCATGTCGCGGTTGAGCTCGTTGTCGTCCACCACCAGCAGGCTGACGCTGCCCGGCTCGAGCGGCTCGGACGGCGGCCGCAGCGGCGGCAGCAGCGCCGCATCGCCGGCCTGCGGGGGGGATCGTCGACCGCTTCGCGGAAGACCTTTGCGGCGTCGGCGTCGGCGTCGCCGTCGCCGGCCGGCGGAAAGCACCGGTCGACCAGCTCGAGCGCGCGCCGCGCAGCGGCCTGCATCTTCTGCAGGTCGGCCGCGAGGCTCGGCTGCCCCGCGTCCTTGACCTCGTCCTCGAGCAGCTCCGCGTAACCGATGATCTGGTGCAGCGGCGTCCGCAGATCGTGGCGGAGCCTCGCCCGCTCGTCGGTCGGCGAATCGCTCACGGACGCGCGAAGCTGGGGGTGATGACCCGGTCCCGTTGCAGGAAGATGAAGTGGTCGAAGTAGTAGTGGATCAGCAGGAACGACAGGATCACGCTGTAGAACGCGAAGAAGTGCTGGCCCGAGTAGACGTGGCCGAACGAGCAGCATCTTGAACGGACTGCCCGTCTCGAACAGGTGCGCGCCGACGGCCAGGCTCAGCACGCCGAAGTACAGGAGCGCAGTGAGTATCGTGAAGCCCAGGCACATCGCGTAGAGCGTGAAGCCGCGGTGCGACACCTTCGTCACGAACGGCGAGCCGATCATCCCGCGCGCGGCACGGTAGCGGTTCAGGTAGAGCACGATCGCCAGGTACTGGAAGCTGTGCCAGGTGTTGAGCCCCTGGAACGCGACGTCGAGGTTGGCGAGCGTCGGCGTCAGGAAGAACAGCACGCTCGCGATCACGATCAGGAGCGTCTTGGCGAAGTGCAGCCGCCCCTCGCGGTACTCGCGCACCGATTTCCAGACGAAGGCGAGCGCGAAGCCGATGAAGAGCGCCCAGACCGGCCAGGCGACCCAGGGCTGCTTGAGGAACTCGGGGAACAGCAGCGTGCGGCCGCCGGTCTGGAACTCGCCGCGGATGAACTTCTCGGTCGCGATCGGGTACATCGCCGTCGCCAGCAGCCCGTAGTCGATCATGCGTCCGGTCCAGTCCCAGCCGCGCGGGTCCTTCATGCGGTAGGCGTCGGTCACGTAGGCGACCTGGTGGATCACGTGCACCGAGGCCCAGAGGAAGAAGATCGTCACCAGCAGCGTCAGGTTCAGGATCGGCCAGCGTCACGATCAGCGGCGGCAGCAGCAGCGCGCCCGAGCGTGTAGCGCGGCCAGCGCTCGCGGAAGCGCGGCTCCATGAACGTCATCGTGTAGGTCGCGAACATGTGCGGGCCGCCGATCAGCAGCGTCACCGTCAGGTCCACGTAGATGTTCTTGCCGAGGATGGCGTAGGAGAGGTGCGGGAACACCACGAAGGCGGACGAGAAGATGATGAACGCCAGGTCGTAGCCGCGGCTCACCAGCCACATGCCCTGCTTGGTCAGGTCTTCCGACGGAGCGAAGCGGACGTCGTCGAGAGCGAGGGTCGCCATAAACGAATCTCCCGGTCCAGTTAGTGTAACCGAAGCGCCCAATCAGCCGATTGAACTAGCGGGCCTTGCCGGGTCCGCGGGGTGATAGGCTCTCGGGCCATGCTCGGCTCCCCCACCGAAGAGCTCGCCACCCCCGCGGTCGTCGTCGACCTCGACGTGCTCGAGCGGAACATCCAGCGCATGGCCGCGCGGGCGCGCGAGGCCGGAGTGGGGCTGCGGCCGCACGCCAAGACCCACAAGAGCCCCGCGATCGCGTCGCTGCAGCGCTCGGCGGGCGCCCGCGGCTTGTCGCTCGCCAAGGTCGGCGAGGCGGAGGTCTTCGCCGACGCGGGCTTCGACGACGTGTTCCTCGCCTACCCCACCGTCGGCGAGGACAAGGCTCGCCGGCTGCTCGCGCTTTCGGACCGCGTGCGCCTCGCGGTCGGCGTCGACAGCCTGGACGGCGCGCGCTCGCTGGCCGAGCCCTTCCACGCCGCGGGCCGCACGCTCGACGTGATGCTGAAGGTCGACGTCGGCTACGGCCGCGTCGGAGTGCTGCCCGAGCGCGCGGCGGCCCTCGCCGCGGAGGTCGCCGCGCTCGCCGGCTTGCGGCTGCGCGGCGTCTTCACGCACGCCGGCCACGGCTACCTCGCAGAGAGCAAGGACGGCGTCGACGCGATCGCCCGGCTCGAGGGCGAGCGGCTGGTCGAGACCGCCGCCCGCCTGCGCGAGGCCGGCCTCGCGCTGGACGAGGTCTCGGTGGGATCGACGCCGACGGCGGCCGTCGCGATGCGCGTCGCCGGGGTCACCGAGTGCCGCCCCGGCAACTACGTGTTCCACGACGCCTCGCAGGTGGCGCTCGGGACCTGCAGCGTCGAGGACTGCGCGCTCACGATCGTCGCGACGGTGATCAGCGTTCCCGCGGCGGACCGGGCCGTGGTCGACGCCGGATCGAAGACGCTCTCGAGCGATCCGCTGCGGCCCAGGTCCCGAGGCTACGGCAGCATCCTCGGCCGCGAGAGCTACCTCGACAAGCTCTCGGAGGAGCACGGCGTGATCGCGGTGGCCAAGGGCGAGTCGTTCCGCGTCGGCGAGCGCGTGCGCATCCTCCCCAACCACGCCTGCGTCGTGGCCAACCTCCACGACCAGCTCGTCGGCGTGAGCCAGGGCAAGGTCGAGACGGCTGCTGCGCGTCGCAGCCCGCGGCCGCGTCCGCGTAAGCCCGCGTTCGATCTCAGTCCGTTCACGGCCCTGCCACACAGCCTTTTACTTGACTAGTCAAGTAATTGGTAGGAGCCTGTGTGGCAATGGGGACGATCCGGGAGGAGATCCACCAGGCGCGGCCGTTCGCGTCGGTCGCCGAGGAGGGCGTCGTCACGCTCGTGGCCACCGCCGACCGCGTGCGCAGCGGGCTCTCGGAGGTCGTCGAGGAGCGCGGCATCACCCTGCAGCAGTACAACGTGCTCCGCATCCTGCGCGGCGCCGGCGCTTCCGGCCTCCCCACCCTGGAGATCGCCTCGCGCATGATCGAGAAGAGCCCGGGCATCACCCGCCTGCTCGACCGGCTCGAGGCGCGGCGGCTGGTGCGCCGCGTGCGCTGCCCGCGCGACCGCCGCCAGGTGCTGTGCCGCGCCACTGCCGAAGGCCCGCCGACTGCTGGCGGGGCTCGACGCGCCGATGGTCGCGGCCGCCGAGCGGGCGCTCGCGCCGCTCGACGCCACGGGCACGCTGAAGATGATCGAGCTGCTCGACGCGATCCGCGCCGAGCGAAACCGCAGGCAAGCCAAGGAGAAGAACACAGATGTCGAAGACGCGCTTCGCCGTACTCGCCGCATCCCTCGCCCTCGCGGCGCCCGTCCTGGCCGCCGAGACGTACTAGTTCGACAAGGCGCACACGACCGTCGGCTTCCAGGTCCGCCATATCTACACGAACGTGAGCGGCAAGTTCACCGACTTCGCCGGCACGATCCAGGTGGACCGCGCCAAGCCCGAGAGCTCGACGGTCGAGTTCACGATCCAGGCGACCAGCATCGACACGAGCGAGACCGCGCCGCGACCAGCACCTGCGCTCCGCCGACTTCTTCGACGTCGCCAACAATCCCGACGATCACCTTCAAGAGCACGTCGATCAAGGCCAACGGCAAGGACAGCTGGCTCGTGACGGGCGACTTCACGATGCACGGCGTGACGAAGTCGGTCGTCCTGCCGGTGACGCTGCTCGGCGAGGGCAAGGACCCGTTCGGCAACGAGAAGATGGGCCTCGAGACCGGCCTGACGATCAACCGGAAGGACTACGGCCTCACCTGGAACAAGGCGCTCGAGACGGGCGGCGTGCTGGTCGGCGACGAGGTCAAGGTCCAGATCGCGATCGAGGCCAACAAGGCGAAGCCGCCGCAGCCGGCGCCCGCCAGCAAATAACTCGAGGCTCGAAGCAAGAAGTAACGGGCTGCGAGCGCAGCGGGATTCACTCCCGCGTAGCGAGCGGGGGGTTCAAGGGGGGTGCGACGCAGCACCCCCCTTGCTCACTCAGGGCACGGCGTACTCGTCCCGCGGCCACAGGTCCCGGTTGGGCAGGACCTGTGGCAGCGGGCCGGCCGGCCGCAGCTTCCCCACCGCCTCCACGAGCTCGACGACGCGCGCCGCGCCGAGGTAGGGCGTCGCCGTGGCCGCCCGTGCCCGTCCACGCTTCGGGAGCGAACGGAATCGGCTCGGCGCTGCCAATGAGGACGTCGCCGCCGTCGGCCTCCAGCACGTGGGGAGAACACGGAGCGGAACGTCGCCACGACGCGCGCCGTGGGCGCCCAGGTGCACATCACCCCGCCGGGACGCAGCCTGCGCGCCGCGGCGCGGAAGAACTCGACCGAGTACAGGTTGCCGCTGCCCGCGGTCTCGGGCCAGGTCGCGTCGGTCTCGATCACGTCGTAGCGTGTCGGCGCGCGCCTCGAGCGCCTTGCGGCCGTCCTCGATGCGGATGCGCAGGCGCGGGTCCTCGAGCAGGTGGCGGGTGTCGAACATGTCGACGAAGCCGACGAGCCGCCACAGGATGCGCGGCTGCGGCGCCGAGATCTCGAAGACGGTGAGCGAGCGCGTTTCGGGGCGCCAGGCCGAGGCCCACGCCGTGTCGCCCGAGCCCAGGCCGACCACGGCGACGTCGTGCGGCGCCTCGTGGACCGTCGCCGGCATCGCCCCGAGCAGCGTGTGGCCGCTGCCGTACGGCATCCAGCTGTTGCCCTTGCCGTTGACCGACAAGCGCCAGCCGCCCTCGTCGGGCGTGAGCGCCACGACGCTCGTCGCGTCCTCCTCGAAGAACACGAGCGGCACCTTCGCCTCGACGCCGTGGAGCCTGCGCCAGAGCGCCTTCGGTCCCGGCAGCAGCACGGCGAGCGCGACGAGCGCGAGCGCCGGCAGCGCGAAGCCGCGCCCGTAGTACCGCATCCCGACGAGCGCGAACACCAGGCCGAGCGCGATCAGGAGCCGGAGCGTTCCTGGCGTGCCCAGGCGCTCGAGCGCCAAAAGCCCCACCAGCAGGCTTCCGGCCGTGCAGCCGGCGATGTTCGCCGCCTGCAGGAAGCCCACCTTGCGGCCGCTCGTCGCGGGATCGTCGTGGACGGCGCGCTGCAGGATCGGGAACGAGAGGCCCATCAGCAGCGTCGGCAGGAAGAAGAGCGCGAGCGGCAGCACGACGTAGAGCCTCACGATGCTGGTCCGGTCCGGATCGTGCCCGAGCGGGAAGAACGCGTAGTCCGCCCAGTAGCGGAAGAACCAGTCGACGAGGGCACTCTGGGGCGGCAGCGCCACCACGACGAGGAGCGGCAGCGCCGCGAGCGCCAAGAGCGCGCACTGCGTCGACAGGAAGGCCCAGAGCGGCCGCCGCGAGCGGCTCGCGAGCCGGGCGCCTGCCAGGGCTCCGAGGCCCGACCCCAGCAGGTAGACCGCGAGCACGCTGCCGAAGGTGTAGGCGGTCGACTTCACCGCCACGTCGAGCAGCCGAAACCAGACGATCTCGAGCGACAGTGCGACGAAGCCTGAAAGCGCGTAGAGGCCGATCCAGAGCGAGAGCGGCCGGCTGCCCGGGGCTTCGGCGCCCTCGGGCGGCGTCTCCGGCACGGCGGGAGCCGCACGCGCCCTGGGGCGCCGCCAGCGCGCCCAGCAGCAGCGCGCCCAGCCCGGCCAGGCCGTTCATCGCAGCGGCGGCCAGCACCGCCCCGCGGATGCCGAAAGCGGGAAGCAGGAGCCAGGGCGTCCCCAGGGAGCCCGCGGCCGCGCCGACCACGTTCATCCGTAGAGCCAGCCGATGCGGCGGCTCGCACCCGCCGCGTCCGTCACCACGGCGCGCACCAGGAACGGGAGCGAGGTCCCCATCAGGATCGTGGGGGGCAGGAGCGCCAGCAGGTGGAGCAGCCCGGCCTGCAAGGAAGGGCTCGGCAGCTGGACCGCGCGCGGGTACAGCCAGTCGTAGTAGAGCCACGGGCTCGCCGCCCCGAAGCCACCGATGCCGAGCTCGACGAGCGCGAAGACGACGAGCGCCTGCCGCGGCGAGAGCGCCGTGCTGAGCCGGCCGCCCTGGAAGCTGCCGATCCCCAGCCCGGCCATGAAGGCCGCCACGATCATCGCCACCGAGTAGAGGCCGACGCCGCTGTGCAGGGCGAGCAGGCGCTGCCACACCACCTGGTAGACGAGCGCGGCGGCGCCGCTCAGCAGGAAAAGCAGGCCGGCCAGGGCGACGGCGGGCGTATCCCGCCTCATCGAAGCGCGCCGGTCTCGTGCATCGGGGAATCGCAAGGCTAAGGTGCAGCGCTCGCCAGGGTCAAGCGGCTTAGAATCACGCGCGTGAGCATCCACCCGAGCGCCCTCGTCTCGCCGCGCGCCCGCCTCGGACAGGGCGTCGTGGTCGGCCCGTTCGCCGTGATCGAGGACGACGTCGCGATCGGCGACGGCTGCGAGATCCGGGCGCACGCCGTGATCAAGCGCTTCACCGAGCTCGGAGCGCACAACAAGGTCCACGAGGGCGCCGTGCTCGGCGGCGAGCCGCAGGACGTCTCGTTCGCGGGCCACGACAGCCGGCTCGTGATCGGGGACCGCAACGTGATCCGCGAAGGCGTCACGATCCATCGCTCGACCAAGGCGGGCGGCGCGACGCTCGTGGGCTCCGACTGCTTCCTGATGGCGCTCGCGCACGTGGCGCACGACAACCGCATCGGCAACCGCGCGATCATCGCCAACAACGTGATGCTGGCCGGCCACGTCGAGATCGGCGAGCGGGCCTTCCTGGGCGGCGGCGTGGGCGTGCACCAGTTCTGCCGCGTGGGCCGCCTGGCGATGGTCGGCGGCTACGCCAAGGTGGTGCAGGACTGTCTTCCGTTCGTCATCACGGACGGCGCGCCCGCCCGCGCGCGGGGGCTGAACGTGGTGGGCCTGCGGCGCGCCGGCCTCTCGGCGAGCCAGCTGCGCACGCTGCACCAGGCGTACCGGTTCCTGCTGCGGTCCGGGCTTCCGCCTGGAGCGGGCGCTCGAGGAGCTGCGCGCGCTCGGCGACCCGCTCGCCGAGGAGCTCGCGGCGTTCGCGGGCGCATCCAAGCGCGGCTTTGCGCACTCCGCGCGCGACGCCGCGCACGACGCGCACTGATGGCGGCATTGCCGCTCGCCGCGGCGACACGCTAGACTGACTAGGACGGCCGCTCGCGGGCGGCCTTCCTTCATCCCTAAAGGAGTCGCACGTGGCCAAGCGGATTCTGCTCTTCGTTCTCACCAACATCGCCGTGATGGTGATGGTGTCGGTCGTGATGGCCGTGCTGGGCCAGCTGGGGCTGCTGAACCTCGCGGGCAATCAGACCGGGCTGATCGTGCTCTGCCTGGTCTGGGGCATGGGCGCGTCGATCGTGTCGCTGCTGATGTCGCGCAAGATCGCCAAGTGGTCGCTCGGCGTCAAGCTCGTCGACGGCAACACCGGCAACCCCGACCTCGACTGGCTCCACAACAAGGTCGGGCAGCTCGCGCAGCAGGCCAACTTGCCGATGCCGCAGGTCGGCTTCTACGACTCGCCCGAGGTGAACGCCTTCGCCACGGGCCCCTCCAAGAAGCGCAGCCTGGTCGCGGTCTCGACGGGCCTGCTTCGGGGCATGGGCAAGCAGGAGGTGGAGGCGGTCCTCGGCCACGAGATCTCGCACGTCGCGAACGGCGACATGGTCACCATGACGCTGATCCAGGGCGTCGTGAACGCCTTCGTGCTGTACCTCTCGCACATCGTGGCGATGATCGTGCGCAACGCGATGTCGCGGGACGACGAGCGCGGGCCCTCGATGATGGGCTACCTCGCCAGCCAGGTCGTCTTCATCGCCGCGCAGATCGTCTTCGGGCTGCTCGGCTCGATGATCACGGCCTGGTTCTCGCGCCAGCGCGAGTTCCGCGCCGACGCCGGCGGCGCGACGCTCGCGGGCCGCGGCTCGATGATCGCGGCGCTGCGCCGGCTCGAGACGTTCAGCGGCCGCGTGGACAACCAGCGCGCCCCCGAGCTCGCCACGCTCAAGATCTCGGGCACGCGGAAGGCGATGATGCTGCTCGCCACGCACCCGCCGCTCGAGCTGCGGATCGCGGCGCTCGAAGGTCGCGCCTAGCTCGCCGAAGCGAGCGCCGCCAGCAGCGCGGCGCGCACGGACAGGTCGCCGACCAGCACGTGCTCGTCGCGGGCGTGCGCTCCCCCGCCGCGCGGGCCGAGGCCGTCGAGCGTCGGAATGCCGGCCGCGGCGACGAAGTTGCCGTCGGAGGCGCCGCCGACGCGCGCAGCGCCCAGCTCGAAGCCGAGGTCTTCGGCCTGCCGGCGCGCGAGCGCGAAGAGCTCCTCCGAGGCCGCCGTGGGCTCGAGCGCCGGCCGGTCGAATCCGCCTGCGATCCTCACCTCCACGCCCCCGACGCCGGCGCGATAGGCCGTCAGGGCCTCGGTGACGCGACAGCTCTCGGCGCGCGTCCAGGCGCGTGCGTCCACCGTCAGGCTCGCGCTCTCGGGGACCACGTTGACGGCGCTGCCCGCCTTCGCGAGCGTCGCCGTGAGCGTCGTGCCGTCGGCCGGCGTGGCGACGTCCTCGAGGAACGAGACGAAGCGCGAGAGCTCGGCGAGCGCGGAGGCGCCCTTCTCGGGCTCGAGCCCCGCGTGCGCGGCGCGGCCGCGGAAGCTCACCTCGAAGACTCCGCAGGCCTTGCGCGCGACCTTCGCGGCCCCGTCGAGCGAGGGCTCGAGCACCAGCACCTGACGGTGCCGGCGCGCGATGCTCACCGTCAGCTCGCGCGACGCCGCCGAGCCCGTCTCCTCGTCCGGCACGAGCAGCAACGACACGGGAAAGGCCCGCGACTCGCGCACCATCGCCGTCAGCACCGCCATCCCGACGGCGACGCCGGCCTTCATGTCGAAGACGCCCGGGCCCATGGCGCGTCCGGCCTCGAGCCGCCACGGCATCTCGGCGAGCGTGCCGACCGGCCAGACGGTGTCCAGATGGCCGAGCAGCAGCGTGCCGCCCTCGCGATAGGCGACCGAGGCGAGCACCGCGTCGCCGCGCGGCGGACAGGGCCGCAGCTCCGCCGGCACGCCGCGCTCGCGCAGCTGGTCGCGCACCCAGGCGGCGAGCTGGCTCACGCGCACGGCGTCGTCGCTCGGGCTCTCGAGCCGCACGAGCGTTTCGAGGTCGGCGACGATCCGCGGCAGGTCCGACTCGAAAGTCGAGAGCCAGCGGCGCGACATGCGCGACAATCTTAGCCACCCGGAGCTTTCATGTCAGAGGCCGCGCTCGTCCTGGCGCTCGTCGCTGCGAGTCTCACGCAAACGGCGGCCGACCTCGCGCGGCCCGGAGTCTTCCGCATCACGCCGCTGCGCCCGGTCGCCGAGCTGCGCGCGGAAGCGCACGCGCAGGCAGCCTCCCGTCGAGCCCGGACCCTTCCGTCCGGTCGACCTCGTCGAGCTCACGACGCTCGACGCCTCGATCCGGCTCGACGTCCGCTATGCGACGAGCGACAACTTCCTCGGCGTGCCGGTCTACCCGGAGGCGCGCGCCTTCCTGCAGCGGCCGGCCGCGGAGGCGCTCGTCCGCGCGCACCGCGCGCTCGCGGCACGAGGCTTCGGGCTGCTGATCCACGACGGCTACCGCCCGTGGTGGGTGACCAAGGTCTTCTGGGACGCGACGCCCCCGAGCGGGCACGACTTCGTCGCCGACCCGGCGAAGGGCTCGCGCCACAACCGCGGCTGCGCGGTCGACCTCACGCTCTACCGCCTGGCGGACGGCGAGGCGGTCGAGATGCCGAGCCTCTACGACGAGATGAGCGAGCGCTCGGCCCCCGGCTACGCGGGCGGCAGCGCCGAGGCGCGGCGCCTGCGCGACCTGCTGCGCGCCGCGATGAAGCGCGAAGGCTTCAGCGTGAACCCGACCGAATGGTGGCACTTCGATTACCGGGGCTGGCGCGAGTACCCGATCCTGAACATTCCGTTCGACCGCATCGGCCGCCGCTGAGGAGCCGGCGGACGGGCTCTGCTATCCTCCCCGTTCATGACCACGGCCGCCCGAATCCCTGACGCCGCGCTCGGCGCGCTGCTCCTCACCCTCGCCGTCGCGATCCCCCGCCTGCACGCGGAAGACGCCCAGGCCAAGGCCCGCCTCGACGCGCTGCTCCAGGACGCGTGGGAGAACGAGAAGCGCGAGAACCCGACCTTCGCCACGGGCACCGGCGACCACCGCTACGACGACCGGCTGCAGTCGGTCGCGACGGTCGACCTCGAGCGGCGCGCGGCCGCGGCCCGCGGCTATCTCGAGCGCCTGCGGGCGATCGACGCCAAGGCGCTCGCACCCCAGGACCGCGTCAGCCACGCGATGCTCGAGCGCGACCTCCGGGACGACCTCGCGCGCCACCAGTTCCGCACCGACCGCGTCCCGATCACGGCCGACAGCGGCTTCCACACCGGGCTCTCGCGCCTGCCGCAGGACATGCCGCTCGCCACGGTCAAGGACTACGAGAACTACGTCGCACGCCTGCGCGCGATCCCCACCTTCTTCGACCAGCACGATCGAGCACATGCGCGAGGGGCTGAAGAGCGGCTTCACGGTGCGCGCGCGTGGCGCTCGCCGGCTACGACGCGACGATGCGGCCGCACGCGGTGTCGGATCCCGAGACGAGCGTCTTCTGGAAGCCGTTCGTGAGCTTCCCGCCGGGCGTGCCCGCGGCCGAGACCGAGCGGCTGCGCGCGGCGGGCCGCGAGGCGATCGCGAAGTCCGTGGCGCCCGCCTATCAGCGCCTGCTCGACTTCTTCACCAAGGAGTACGAGCCCGGCGCGCGCGCCACGCTCGGGGCCTCCGAGATGCCCGACGGCAAGGCCTACTACGCCTGGCTGCGTGAAGCACTTCACGACGCTCGACACGACGCCCGAGGCAGTGCACCAGATCGGGCTCGGCGAGGTCGACCGCATCCGCGCGCGAGATGGACGGCGTCATTCAGCAGGTCGGCTTCAAGGGCGACTTCGCCGAGTTCCTCGAGTTCCTGCGCAAGGACCCGCGCTTCTACGCGAAGACGCCCGAGGAGCTGATGAAGCAGGCCTCCTGGATCGCGAAGCGGATGGACGCCAAGCTGCCGTCGCTCTTCGGGCGGCTGCCGCGCCAGCCGTACGGCGTCGAGCCCGTGCCCGACGACCTCGCGCCCAAGTACACGGGCGGCCGCTACGTCGGCGCTCCGCTCGACGGCACGGCGCGCGGGAACCTACTGGGTCAACACCTACGCGCTCGAGACGCGTCCGCTTCTACCAGCTCGAGTCGCTGACGCTGCACGAGGCGGTGCCGGGCCACCACCTGCAGAACGCGCTCGCACAAGGAGCTCGACGGGCATCCCGGAGTTCCGCCGCTACGGCTACGTGAACGCGTTCGGCGAGGGCTGGGGGCTCTACTCGGAGCGGCTCGGGATCGAGGCCGGCTTCTACAAGGATCCGTACAGCAACTTCGGCCGCCTGAGCTACGAGATGTGGCGCGCCTGCCGGCTGGTGGTGGACACCGGCATCCACGCGATGGGCTGGACGCGCCAGCGCGCGATCGACTACATGAAGGAGCGCACGGCGCTGTCGAGCCACGAGGTCACGACCGAGATCGACCGCTACATCGCCTGGCCCGGCCAGGCTCTCGCCTACAAGATGGGCGAGCTCAAGATCCGCGAGCTGCGCGCGCGCGCCGAGAAGGAGCTCGGGCACGCGCTTCGACGTGCGGGCCTTCCACGACGCCGTGCTCGGCGAGCGGCTCGGTGCCGCTCGACGTGCTCGAGCGCCAGATCGACGAGTACATCGCCGCGACGAAGGGCTAGAGGCGCGCCTAGCGCCCCGTGAGCTCCCGCACCAGCGCGTCGGCGCCGTAGACGCCGCGCAGCGCCTCGGCGATGCCGCGCGCGTCGACCGAGACGCAGCGCGCCTGCTCGTCCGTGAAGAAGTAGTCCCAGGCGAGCGTCTGGATGTTGCCGTCGAACACGACGCCGACGAACTCGCCCTTCCTGTCGATCACCGGGCTGCCCGAGTTGCCGCCGATGATGTCGTTCGTCGAGGTGAAGTTGAGCGGCGTCTCGAGCTTGAGGCCGGCCTTCTTCTCCTGCCAGCGCGGCGGCAGGGCCCAGGGGTACTTGCCCGCGTGCGCGATCGAGCGGTCGAGCATGCCGTGGAAGGTCGTGAACGGCGGCGACGGTCGTGCCCTCCGCCGGGAAGCCCGCGACCGTCCCGTACGACAGCCGCAGCGTGAAGGTCGCGTCGGGCGGCATCGTGCGTCCGTAGACCTTGAAGCGCGCCTGGGCGACCTTCTCCCCCGCGCGCGTGACCGGGGCCTCGACCTCGTCCTCGAAGAACTTGCGGACCTCGCGGGCGAGCGGATCGATCTTGCGCGCGAGCACGATCATCGAGTCGGTGGAGGCCGCGACGGCCGCGGCGCCGCCCTCGACGAGCGCCTTGCGGGCCGCGGCGTCCTTGAGCTTCGTGCCGGCGATGGCCGCCTTCGCCACCTCCGCGGGGCCGCCTGCGCCGAGCACGGCCTTCACGAACGGGTGCGAGCGGCCCAGCTTCTCGACCGCGGCCCCGAGCTGGCTGGCGAGCGTCGCCTCCTCGAGGTCGTCGTAGAGCGGCGCCGGCGAGAACAGCCGGTTCTCGAGGATCTCGAGGTTCGAGTCGATGTACTCCTCGAGCCGCTGCTCGTTCGGCTTCTTCACCTCGGCCGTGTAGCGCACGATCTGGCCGGCGATCTGGAGCAGCCGCGAGCCCGCGAAGCTCGACCAGGAACTCGTCGGACGCGCGCGACGCCGCCTTCTTCTGGGCCGCCTCGATCGTGGCCCAGGCGTCGCCGCTCGCCGCCTTGAGCTCGGCGTCGCCCGCCACGCGCGCGCGCAGCTCCTTCTCCTCGGCCGCTTTCGCGGCCATCGCCTTCGCGTCGACGAGCGCGCGCAGCCGACCCTCGAGCGCCTTCTGGCTGTTCTCGAAGTTGAAGACCTGCGCCTTCGCCCGGCGCTCCTGCTCGGGGCCCGCGCGCCGAGTACTCGCGCAGCACGGAGAGGCGCCGCTTGATGAACTCGAGGCTCAGCGGCAGCTCGACGTCGCGCACCAGCTCGAGCTGGGCCTGCGTGTAGAGGCGCGAGGTCGAGCCGGGGTTGCCCGAGACGAAGACGAGGTCGCCGTCCGCGACCCCCGTCGCCGAGAACGGGAGGTACGACTGCGGCTTCGCGGGCTGGCCGTTCTCGTAGGCCCGTACCAGGCAGATGTCGACGTCGTGGCGGGGGAAGGTGAAGTTGTCGGGGTCGCCGCCGAAAAAGGCGATCTCCTGCTCAGGAGCAAACACCAGGCGCACGTCCGTGTACTTCTTGTAGCGGTACAAGTGGAACTCGCCACCCTGGTAGAGCTTGACGACGTTGCAGCGCAGGCCGGAGGCCGCATTGCAGTCGTTCTCGATCTTCGTGATCGCCGTCTTGCGGGCCTCGCGCGCCTCCTGGTCCGACATCCTGGGCGTGACCGCTCCGAGCACCTTGCGGCTCACGTCCTCGATGCCGACGAGCACGTTGATCTCGTAGCCCGGGCAGGCGGCTTCCTTGGCACGCGTCTCGGCGTAGAAGCCGTTCTTCACGTAGTCGTGCTCGGCGCTCGAGACGTTCTGGATGCAGCCGAGGCCGACGTGGTGGTTGGAGATCACGAGCCCGTCCTGGGAGACGAAGGCGCCCGAGCCTCCGTCCATGAAGCGCACCGAGGCCTGGCGCACCCGGTCGAGCCACTCCTTCGTGGGCTCGAAGCCGTGCTTGTCCTTGAGCTGCCGGGCGGGCGGATTGTCGAAGGTCCACAGGCCCTCCTCGGCGGCAGCCGAGGAGGCGAGGAGCGCCAGGGCGACGAGTGCGAGCAGTGCACAGGTGTCCGGGTCATGGCTGACCTTCCCTTTCCGAAACGCCCGATCATAAGCCGGTTCGTTTGTGGCCGTGATAGCCTCGTGCCGGAGTTCCACGACATGCAAAAGGGCGTGCCCATCCTGGTCGCTGCCGTTGCGTTCGGTCTGCTGGCGAGCTCGCACTCGGCGGCCCAGGCCCGGCGCACGGTGAAGCCGGTGCTCCACGGCCGGCACTGGGTGGCGATCACCGGCAAGCCGCTCGCGGCCACGGCCGGCGCGCTCACCTACGCGAAGGGCGGCAACGCCGCGGACGCGGCGGCCGCGATGCTGGCAGCCGCCTGCACCATGTGGGACACGCTCGGCTGGGGCGGCGAGACGCAGGCGCTCGTCTACGATCCGCGCACGAAGAAGGTCACCGGCCTCAACGCGCTCGGCGTGGCGCCGTCGGGCGCGACGCCCGAGTACTACAAGGGCAAGGGGCACCGCTACCCGCCCGAGTTCGGGCCGCTCGCCGCCGTGACGCCGGGGACTCCGGGAGGGCTGATCACGCTGCTTCAGGAGTGGGGCCGGCTCAGCCTGAAGGAGGTGCTCGCGCCGGCGATCCAGATGGCGGACGGCTACCCGATCGAGGCCCAGCTCGCGAACGCGCTCGAGCGCGAGAGGCAGCGGCTCTCGGGCTGGCCGTACTCGAAGGCGATCTTCCTGCCGCACGCGGGCGCGGCACGCGAGGCCCCCGTCGCCGGCGAGCTGTTCGTGCAGAAGGACCTCGCGGCCACGCTGCGCAAGCTGGTCGAGGCGGAGCAGCAGGCGCTCGCGGCCGGAAAGAGCCGGCGCGAGGCGCTGCAGGCGGCGTACGACCGCTTCTACAAGGGCGACATCGCCGACGAGCTCGTGCGCGGCACGCAGGAGCAGGGTGGGCTCTTCACGCGGGACGACCTCGCCCGCTGGAGCCCGAAGCTCGAGGAGCCCGTCAAGACGAGCTACAGGGGAATCGACGTCTACAAGCTGACGGTGTGGACGCAGGGGCCGGCGATGCTGCAGGCGCTCAACATCCTCGAGAACGCCGACCTCAAGGCGATGGGGTACAACTCGCCGCGCTACATCCACACGCTCTATCAGGCGATGAGCCTGGCCTTCGCCGATCGCGACTTCTACTACGGCGACCCCGCGTTCCCGCCCGAGGAGCCGGTCGCGGGGCTGCTGTCGAAGGAGTACGCGCGCCAGCGCTACGCGCTCATGAACGACGGACCGCAACGACCCGGACGTGCGCCCCGGCGACCCCTATCCCTTCCAGGGGCAGGCCGCGAACCCCTTCAAGGCGGTGCTCGACGCCTGGCACAGCGCGCCCGGAAAGGATACGGGCACTCCCGCGCAGGACCGCGTCGGCGAGATGAGCTACGACGAGGCCTTCCACGCCGGCACCACCTCGGTGATCGCGGCGGACGAGGAGGGCTTCGTGGTGTCGGTCACCCCGAGCGGCGCGTGGAACCCCGCGCTCGTCGCGGGCCGCACCGGGATCGGCCTCAGCCAGCGCGCGCAGAGCTTCGTGACCGAGGCGAGCGACGGCCCGTTCAACGTGATCGCGCCCGGCAAGCGCCCGCGCGTCACGCTCACGCCGACGCTGTCGATGAAGGACGGCCTGCCGCAGCTCGCCTTCGCCGTGCAGGGCGGCGACACCCAGGACCAGAACCTGCTGCAGTTCTTCCTGAACGTGGTCGAGTTCGGGATGAACGTGCAGCAGGCGGCGGAGGCGCGCGAACCTGAACAGCCACCAGATGCGCAGCTCCTTCGGCCAGCACGAGTCGCGGCCCGGACGCGTCACGCTCGCCGCCTCGACGCCCGACGACGTCAGGAAGGCGCTCGAGGCGATGGGCTACACGCTGCAGTTCGAGCCGATCACCTCCGGACCGATCAACGCGGTTTTCCTCGACCGTGCCCACGGCACGCTGTGGGGCGGCTCCAGCCACCACGGCGAGGACTACGGAATCGCCTGGTAGCCAGGGCGGCTGATGCCCCACCTCCGCCTCGCCTCCGCCAACGGGCCACCCGAGTGGTTCCCTCTGCGCGGCGACCGCATCGTGCTCGGCCGCTCGCGCGACTGCGACCTGATCCTGCCCGACGTGCTGCTCTCGCGGCGCCACGCGGAGCTGGTGCGCGCCGACCACGGCTGGCTGCTGCGCGACCTCGGCAGCCTGAACGGCACGCGGCTGAACGGCGCGCGCCTGGAGAAGGACGTGCTGCTGCAGGACGGCGACGTCGTCGAGGTCGCCGACTGGTCGCTCGCCTACCGGGACGCGGAGCTCCCGTCGGATCCCGACGCGAACGTCGCGGAGGCGCGGCTGCGCGACGTGACCGATCTCGCCACGCGCTCGTACGTCGAGACCGAGAAGGTCGCCCGCCAGAGCCGGATCCTGAGCGTGCTGACGCGCGCCGCGGCCGCGGTGGTCGCGACGCCGAGCGCGCCGGAGCTGCTCGACACCCTGCTCGGCCACGTGCTCGAGGCGGTTCCGGCGAGCCGCGGAGCCGTCGCGCTCTTCGAGGGCGACCCGCTCGAGATGGCGGTGGGCGCGGCGCGCGCGATCGAGGGCGAGGCGGCGTGGACGATCGACCCGGCGGTCGCCGAGCGTGCGCTGCGCGCGCCGGCCGCCTTCCTGGCGCCGCGCGTCGAGAGCGGCGACGGCAGCGTGCGCGCCGTGCTGTGCGCGCCGCTCTGGTTCGGCGGCGGCGGCGGCGAGCTGCAGCGCGCCGCGGGCTGCGTGGTGCTCGAGGGCCCGGCGGGCGAGACGCCCTTCGACGAGGAGCACCTGAAGCTCGTGACCGCCGTCGCCAACCTGGCGGCGAGCCGGCTCGAGAGCCTGAAGCTGCGCGAGTCGAACGCCGACAAGCGGCGGCTCGAGGAGGACCTGCGCGGGGCGGCGCGCATCCAGCACAGCCTGCTGCCGGAGGAGACCCCGGAGCTCGCGGGCTACGAGCTCGCCGCCAACAGCCGTCTCTGCAGCGCCGTGGGGGCCGACTACTACGACTTCGTCTCCGATGACGTCGACCTCCTGATCGCGCTCGGCGACGTGGCCGGCAAGGGGCTGGCGGCCGCGCTGCTGATGGCCTCGCTGCGCGCCGCGGTGCGGGCGCTCTGGCGCGAGCCGCTGCCGCTGCGGCAGATCGTGAAGGCGATCAACGCCAACCTGCGCCACGCGGTGCCGCCGAACCGCTTCGGCACGCTGATCCTGGCGCGGCTCGAGATCGCGACCGGCTGGCTCACGTGGGTGAACGCCGGCCACGAGGCCGCGCTCCTGGCGCTGCCCGACGGCGGCCACGCGGCGCTCGAGGCCACGGGCACCGTGCTCGGCGTGTTCGACGAAGCCGAGTGGGGGGAGGAGCGCGTGCAGCTGCCGGCCGGCGGTGCTTTGGTGCTGCTTTCCGACGGCGTCGTCGAGGCCTCCCGCGCCTCCGCGAGCGATCTCGGCCCGGAGCGGCTCGCGACGATCGTGCGGACGGCGGGGACGACCGCGAACGCCTCGACGATCCTCAAGGCGCTGCAGATGGCGGTCGAGGCAGGGCTCGGCGGCGAGCGGCCAGCCGACGATCACACCTTCGTGGTGCTCCGGCGTAACGCCAAGCGGCAGTGAACTCTTAGCGGTGCCGTCCGACCTAAAGTAATACTTTAGCTCTCGCCACCGGGCCGGCCTCCCCGCGCCCCTTCGGAATGACGAGCCGGGCCTCCTTGTACTGATGGCGACTCGCGACTTCAACCGCGCGAGCGAGGAGGACACGATGAGCCGCACCCGAGTCGCCATCCTGTTGGCCGGCGCCGCCCTCGACCGGCTCCGCCGTTCGCGCCCAGGGCCTCTACGAGGCCTCCGCCAATCTGGTCACGGTCTCGGTCCAGGTGGACGGGCGGGCGTCTTCGCTCTACCCGTCCCCCGACGGGTCGGGCCGTTACTACCTGGAAGCGCGCACCGGGAGCCGCTACGCGGTGGGCCTCGCCAACCGCAGCGGCGAGCGGGTCGGCGTCGTGCTGACGGTCGACGGCCTCAACGCGATCAGCGGCGGGCGCGACACCGCGCGCGGGCGGATGTACGTGCTCGATCCGTGGCAGAGCACGAGCGTCCAGGGCTGGCGCACGTCGCTCCAGGACGTGCGGCAGTTCACGTTCGTCGACGAGCGGCGCTCGTACGCCACGCGCACCGGCCAGGCCAACGAGAAGATGGGCTGGATCGAGGTCGCGGTCTATCGCGAGCGCCGGCCGTACGTACAGGCGACTCCCCTGCCTTACCCCGAGCCGCGGCCGTACGAGGAGCAGGACGGCCGCGCGCGAGCGCAGGCCCCGGCGTCGCCCGAGTCGCTCGCGTTCGGCCGAGCAATCGCGACGCCACGGGCGCGGCAAAGCTCGAGGACGGCGCCAGGGCCGCTCGTATCCCGGCACGGGCTGGGGCGAGCGCGCGCACGATCCCGTCGTGCTCGTGAGCTTCGATCCCGAGAGCGAGCCGTCCGGCCGCGCGACGCTGCGCTACGAGTACCGGCCGCGCTCTCATAGCGCTCGGCGTGCTGCCTCCGTACGTGATCCCGCGCGACCGGCTCTGGCAGCGCGAGCGCGGCGAGCCCGGCTTCGCCCAGCCTCCTCGCTGGTAGGCAGACTTTCAAGGGGGGCGCGACGCAGCGCCCCCCTTGCTTATTACCGCTTGACCGCGATCGCCTGCATCTCGAAGCGCGCGCCGAACAGCAAGGGCCCCGACCCGAGGAAGGCGCTCGCCGGCAGCTCCTTCGTGAAGTAGGTCGGATAGATCTTGTTCCAGGTGTCGAATAGGCTTCACGTCCGAGCAGAACACCTGCACGCTCACGAGGTCGTCCATCGTCATGTCGGCCGCCTCGAGCACCTGCTTGAACTGGTCGAGGACGATCTTCGCCTCCTCCTCGGCCGTCGCCGGCACCTCGCGCGTGCCCGGCTTGAAGCCGATGCGCCCTGAGAGGTACAGCGTGTCGCCCACCAGCACCGCGTCGCTGAAGGGCAGCTTCGGATCCTTGCCGGGGAGGTTGATGTGCTTGCGCATGGGTGCCGCCTTTGTTGCGGCCGAGCCTAGCGCGACGCCCACCCCCAGCACAACGACGAACGCGACCTTTCTCAGCATCGTCATCCTCCCGCTCCTTCTCCCAGGCGGGCGCCCGCGAGCAGCAGGCGCTCCGCGATCTCCAGCACGTCGACCGGCCAGCACGCCGCGGGCCGCGGCTGCTCGGCGTGCGGGCGCGAGCGGCCGGCAGCTGAGCACCATCGAGCGCCACTCCGACGGCACGGCGTCGCGCCCGTGCACGGCTCCGAGCAGCGCCCCGGCGATCGCGGCGTTCGTGTCGGTGTCGCCGCCGCGCCTGACCGTCGCCACGACGCCGGCCTCGACGTCCGGCGCGTGGAGCAGCTCGAAGAACGCGTTCTGCAGCGCGATCCGGACCCAGCCGATCGAGCCCTGGTCGCAGACGGGCGCCTCGCTGCGGGCCGCGGCGAGCGCCTCGCGCACGGGCCGCGCGGCGTCCGCCTCTTCCGCCCACGCCACGGCCGCGCGCCACGCGGCCTCCGCGCCGTCGCCGGCGCGCACGGCGTGCGCGACCGCCACCACGAAGGCGGCCGTCGCGTCCGCGCAGACCGGGTTCGGATGCGTGAGCGTCGCGTCCTGCCGCGCCAGCTCGGCGCTGCGCCGCGGCGCGAGCGCGTGCGCGTAGACGCCGAGCGGGCTCGCCCGCATCAGCGAGCCGTTGGCCTGGCTCGCGGGGCTCGCATGGTCGCGCAGCGCGGCGCCTATGGTGTCGCCGACGTCGAAGGGCGACGAGCGCAGCCAGCCGCGGTAGGCCTCGAGCACCGCGTCGCGCTCGAAGCCGTCCCGCTCCACGATCGCGCGCGCGAGCGCCAGCGCCAGCTCCGAGTCGTCGGTGGGCTGGCCGGCCGAGCAGGCGGAAGCGCCCGCCGTCCTCGGAGCCGCCGCGGCCCGTCCGGCTCGCGGGCGGCGATCTCCGCCGCCGTCTCGAACTCGACGAGCGCGCCGAGGCTGTCTCCCGCGACCTGCCCGAGGAGCGCGCCCTGCGCTCGCGCGAGCGTGCCGGCGTCGCGGACGAGCGCTCCCTTCGACGAGCCGCACCGGCACGGACGCGCGCGCCGGCCGGCGCCGCAGCCAGCGTGTGCCACGGCCGCGACCGCAGCACCTCGACCACCGGCCGCATAGCCGCCGAAGGCGAGGGCGCAGCGGCTCTCGCCCCCGGGGCCGTAGCTCACCTCCCGACCCTGCTCGTCGACGAGCGTGGCGCCGGCGCCGACGAGCAGCGCATGGCCCGCCGCGTAGTCCCAGGCCGAGGGCGAGTTGAGCGACACGGCCGCCGACCGCCTCGCCCGCCGCCACGAGCGCGAGCCGATGCGCGATGCTCGGCACGCAGCGGAAGCGTCCGGGGCTCACGCAGCCGAGGTTGCCCGCGGCGTCGTCGTCGCCCGCGCTCGAGACCAGCACGACGTCGCCCGAGCCGAGCGGACGCTCGGGGAGCCGCTCCGCCGGGCGGCCGTTGCGCGTCACCGGCCCGCAGCCTTCGGCCCAGGCGAACAGGTCGCCGCGATCGTCGGGATACGAGAAGGCGAAGACGACGCCGAGGCGGGGCCGGCCCTCGACCAGGAGCGCGATCGAGACGGCGCTGCCGCGCCGGCCGCGCAGGTAGTCGCGCGTGCCGTCGTTCGGGTCCACGAGCCAGAGCGGCTCGCCCGGGCGGCCTTCGACGCGGCCCGTCTCCTCACCCAGAAAGCCCGAGCCGGGAAACTCCTCGAGCAGCCGCTGGCGGATCAGGTGCTCCGCTTCGGTGTCGGCGTCGGCCTTGTCGATCGCTCCGCGCGGGCCCGTCGGGCCGGTGCAGATCGGCGCGCAGGCACTCGCCTGCCTCGCGCGCGGCCGCGATGGCCGAGGCGAGCGCGCGCGAGAGATCCGGGGCCATGGCGCGGGCATTCTGATCTGCGCCGCGCGTCGGTTCAAACCGACGCGCGCCGTGCGGCGCGCGACGTCAGGGCCGGGGACGGCGCGGCGGCTGCAGCTCCGAGCGGTGCCGGTCGCGCCGCTCGAGCACCTCGCGGCTCGTGCGCAGCGAGCCGTTGTCCTCGTCCTGCAGCCCGTACGCGCGGCCGATCTCGTCGACGTTGCTCTGGTCGGGCGTCGGCGTGCTCCCGCCCGGCAGGTTCTCGCCGACGTACTCGTTCGCGAGGCTGTCGTCGTCGGGATCGCCGACGCGGATCGTCTCGTCCTCGTGCGGGATGTGGCTCGCCTTCTGTCGCGCGGGCAGGACGCCGGAGCGAAGCGCTTCCGCGGCGACCGCCGTCGGCGAGGACTGGTGGCGCTCGTCGCCGTTCGGCCGAGCGGGGTTCGAGACGCAGCGCTCTCCAGGGCCTTGCGGGCCCCGCGTCCGACCCTCTGCGCTTTGCCATTACGTCGCGCCATCGAGCCTCTTCTTGCTGCTACCTTGCGCCTCCCGGCCGAGGGCGTCAAGGGTTTTTCGGCCGTGACATGAGCCGAACGCCTGCCACAGGCGCCCGCGACGAGGCAAGAGAAAAGACAAGATGGACGTCGACGAATAACCCACTCGAAGGGGAGAGCCCAATGCGTTCACGATTTCTGATTGCCCTGCTCGTTTGCGGAGTGGCGGGCGCGCCCGAGGCGCCACCGCACCGATGGAACAGCCAGCCGGCACAGCACCTCGGACATCGGCCGAGCCTTCGACTCAGGAGATCAACGATCGGTTCGAGCAGGAGATCGCCGAGCGGATCGTGGGCAGGGAGAACGAGCCCGCTGGCAAGGTCTTCAAGAACATGCGCATCGAATGGCTCAAGACCACACCGGCGCGACAACTCCTCGACATCATGAACTTCGGCTACGCCCGCGCGCTCGGTGTTCGTTGCACGCACTGCCACGTCGAGCGTGACTTCTCGAGTGACGACAAGCGGCCGAAGCGCGCCGCCCGCGAGATGGCGACGATGCATCGGACCATCAACCAGACGCTGCGGAAGATGAAGGATCTGAAGTCCGAACCGGAGGAACGCCTCATCAACTGCGCGACGTGCCATTCGCGGCCAGACCAGCCCTCGCGACGCTCGACCATGAGCGGGAACGGCGTCAGTTGAGCCTGAAGCTCACGCTCGAGGTAGCCCGTCCAGCGACTGGTAGTCGCGGTTGTTGGCCTCCAGGAAGAACGACGCCGGCATGTAGTTGAGTGTGTTCCCCGTCTGCGAGTCGCGGATCGTGTAGTCCTCGAACCCGACGCCGAGGCTCGCGAGCCACTGCTTGGCGAAGCGATAGCTGAGCGAGCCGAAGACGTAGGTGAGCTTGGTGTCGTCGAACTCGGGGATCGCAGCAGTCGCCGCCCGGGTTGAGGCAGCTGTTGAGCGCGGGGTTCGAGCCGTAGATCGACGTCGAGAACCCCGGCAGCAGCGTGACGTCGCTTGTTGCCGTCGATCTTCTGGTAGCGGCCCACAGGTGCCGAGCCACTTGTCCGGGACGATGGTGAAGTCCGCACCGGCGCCGAAGCTGTTGCCCTTGTTCGTGATGTTCGAGGTGAAGACGTCGTTCGTCGCGAAGTTGACCGTCGAGCCGCTCTGGCGGCCGTTCTGCAGGATGTCGCCGTCCTCCCAGGTGTAGAACGCGTAGAGCGTTGACCTTCTCGCTCGCCGCGTAATTGGCCTCGAGCGTGAAGCGTGTCGTATCTGTCGTGCACGAGTCCGAGCGGCTCCTGCTCGCCGCCCGGGCAGAACACCTCCTGGCCCGGGAAGTCCGCGCCACGTCCTCGCACTCGACCGGCGCCTGGTCGTACTTGAACTGCGTGTGGAAGTACGCGACGTGGGCGTTGAGCTTGCCGTCGCCCGGCGACAGCTCGAGCTGGCCGCCGACACGCACCAGGTCGCGCTTGGCCTGGTCGGGGCGCGCAGCACCGTCTGGTTGGCGGGCACGCCACGGGTTCTGGAAGGACGCTGCTCCTCGGAGAACGCGGCGTCGTAGTGGTCGAAGTCGCGGCTGCCGAACTCGCCGATGCCGCGGAACACGATCCACCCGCTCGCGCACGTCGGCCGCGACCCGGAACACGTTCTCCGTCGTGTCCTCGGTCTCGCGGAAGGTGCGCGCCATCTTGTTGTACTTCCAGCCGCGCCTCGAGGCCGAGCGACGCCGCCGCTCCAGGTCGCGTAGGCGTCGAGGTAGTCGCTCGTGTAGCCGTAGGGGACCGTGATGCGCGGGATCTCCTCCCAGACCGCGTCGAAGCGCACGTAGCCGTCCTCGACCGGAGGCGCGGCGTCTTGTTGTCGAAGTCGTAGCGGCGGTAGCGCGCGTGTATGCCGAGTTCGGCCCGGCGGGTGGTGAAGAAGCCGTTCGAGCGCCATGGTGTCGGCCTTGCCGCCGAGCTGGCGGCCGGCAGCGGACGCGGTGAGGCGAGCGCGTCACGCCCGTCCCGACGTGATCGAGCGCCGTGTTCGTGGTCCAGGCGATGAAGGGGTCCTCGTCCTGCTTCCATTGGCCGAGCGTGAGGTCCGCCGTGAGCCGCGTGCGCGGGCCGAATTTCAGCGTCGCGCCGACCGACTCGGTGACGGTCTGGTTGTCGGGATAGAGGGCCATGCGGCCGAACACGGGGCCGTTCGCGTGGACGTCGACGGGTGCCTGGTAGGCGTTCGAATCCCACGAGTCGGTGACACGGAACGGGTTGTCGAAGGCGAAGTCGTCGTACTTGTTCGCGAAGTCGTTGAAGTGGATCGCCGGCGTGCGCGTCGCCCCAGTCGCCCTTGAGCGAGCCGTTCACGCCGAAGTCCTGCGTGATGTAGCGCATCGGGCTCGGGCGTCTCGACGACGTTGCCGAAGCCGAACGACGTCCCGTTCGCGGCGCGCGTAGCCGGTGCGGCGCTCGTGGAAGTAGCTGAGGCCGACGTCGAGGTTGCCCTCCCCCGGCGTGAGGTCGAGCTGAGGTTGCCGCGGCCGCGCTGCAGCTTGAGGTCGATGTTGGCGGGGCGGCCGCGAGTCGGGCGACGAGCGCCAGCAGGTTGGACAGATGCGTGTAGCTGACCGAAGCGTGCTGGCAGTTGTAGTCGATCGCCGCCTGGTAGGCGGCCCGCGAGCGCGTCGCTGATGCTGCTAGACGTTGCGACTCCGTTCTCGAGGCTCAGCAGGCTCGCGCCGCCGTTGCCGAAGTCGTGCGGGATCCCGGTGTAGTCGGCCGTGCAGCTGACCGCTGCCGCTTCTCGACGTTCAGAAGTAGGTCTGGTCCTTCTGGGTGACGTCCGCGGCGCGAGAAGTCCCAGCGCTAGTCGCCCTTCTTGCCCTGGAAGCGCAGCGCGGGGCAGCGATGCCGCCGTTCGGAATGTCGCGGTACTCGAAGAACTTCGACGAGCCGGTGTCGACGTCGCTTGATGCCGCCGATCGACCGAGGTGACCTTGAAGTCGTGCGGAAGTCCTCGCTGCGGCGGTGGGCAGGTGAGGCGTCGGGGCGGCGTCTGTGCGAGCGCGGCGAGGCAAGCGAGTGCGCGCCGAAGGTGGAGTCGCTTCATGGCTCCCTCCTCATCGCCCGAGATAGGGCCCGCTCGGGGCGTTGCCGCCGTGCACGTTCTGGTGGCAGTTCTTGCAGGCGTGCTCGGTCGCGCGGTTGCTGACGACTGCTCGACCGGACGTGCCGGCGTTGACGCCGCTGTAGAACGTGCCCGGGTGGCGCGTGTTCAGATGGCAGCGCTGGCAAAGCCACGGCTGCTGCGAGACCAGCAGCTTGTCGTGGTTCGAGCCGTGCGGGTTGTGGCAGCTCAGGCAGTTCTCCCGCACCGGCGCGTGCTCCCAGAGGAACGGTCCGCGCTTCTCGGTGTGGCACTGGTAGCAGAGCTCGTCGTGTCTAGTCGGCCTTGATCATCTTCGGCTTCGTGCCGTCGTGCGGGTTGTGGCAGCTCGAGCAGGTCATGAGGCCCTCGCGCACGGGGTGGTGCGAGGTCCGCAGGCCCTGGGCCCGGATCGAGGCGTGGCAGCGAGTAGCAGGTCTCGGGGTCGGATGCGGTCTTGAGCTGGTGCTGGGCCGAGCGCGGCTCGTGTACCGAGTGGCAGTCGGTGCAGCGGACGTCGCGCCGCGCGTGCGGGCTGCCGAGCCAGGTCTGGTTGTGCTTCGCCTCGTGGCAGGTCTGGCAGACGGCGTTCGCCGCTCGGCCGCGCTTCATCAGCCCGAGCTCGGGCCCTGCGTGTCCTGCCCCTCCATCCGCCCCTTCATGTGTCTTCGCCGCCCTTGTGGCAGGAAAGGCAGCCGTCGGCGGCCGCCGGCGTGAGGCGTGCGATCGAACTTCGCGAGCTTGTCCTCGTGGCAGGCCCGACAGCTCGCTGCCGTCGGGCTTCTTGCTCTTGTTTGTTTTGCGCGGCGACGCCCGCCGCCAGAGCGCAGAAAAGAACCAGAAGGCTGCCGAGGACTCGGCGATCAGGCCTTCTCATGAAATCCTCCAAGCATGAACAAACGGGCAACCCCTACGAGGTGCCGCTCCGATACGTCACGTCAGTCGCTCCCACCGGCCCACGCAGGCTCTTGCGCAGCTCCTCGACCAGATCGCTGTCGAAGCGGTGGTGGCCGCCTAGGGTCACCTGGCTGGGCAGCCGCCCCTCGCGCGCCCAGCGCGTCACCGTGTTCGGCGAAACGCCGAGCAGCTTCGAAACGTCCGAACGAGTCAAGAGTCGCCTTTCATCTGCCTGGCCGGCGGATGCTTCGGTGCGTCCCCTTCTCACGCCCGACACGGTACTCTCGCGGCTATTCGTTCGAATGAAACAATTGAACCAAGCGGGTAGTGCGCCCGAGCCACACTTCAAGCACAAGGACAAGCTTGGCTGGCCGCGCGCTCAGCGACGAGACACAGCCCGCGTCCGAGCGTGGATGCGGGGCCGTGGTACGGTCTCGTCCCAGAGTATCTAGAAGGTGTAGGTCACCGAGGCGCGGAAGATGTTGGCGTCGTAGCTCGGGATGGTCGCGCCCAGGAAGAACCAGCGGTTGGCGCCCGGATCCGTCCGCCCCATGTACGGCTGCAGGAAGTCGGCTTGCGGCTTCATGATGCTTCCGGTCTGCCAGTCCTCGTTGTCGTACTTCTGCTTCCAGTACATGACGCTCGCCGTGAAGTTCTTCGTGATGTTGTAGGCGAGGCGGATCTTGGCCATGTGAACTTCTTGATGACGGCCGGGAAACGGTCGTACGCGAAGGGCGTCGTCCCCGGGATCGGCGGGACGTTGGCCGGGAAGATGCCGTTCGCCTCGTTGAGCCCGCCGATCGGCGTGCCGGGCAGCGCGAAGTCGTAGAGCGAGTCGCTGCGCGGCTTGGTGTAGTCGAGGGTCGCGTTGAGCGTCCACTTGTCCGGCACGATCACCCAGTCGAGCCCGGCGCGGAACGTGTCGACCTTGTCCGTGGTGTCGTTGTTCCACTGGTTGGCGGGGTCGAACGGCGGCGCCGCGCCGCGCGGGATGTAGGCGGCGCTCATCTCGAAGAAGTACTTCTCGTAGACGTAGCCGGCGAAGACGCTCAGCTTGTCGCTCGCGGCGTAGGTCAGGTCGACGCCGAACATGTCGAACGACTGGTCGAGCAGGCCGGTGACCGACTCGGCGAACTCGTTGCTCGTCTTCGCGCCGTTGAACGTGATCGCCCACTTGGCGGTGGGCGTGAGCGTGAGGAAGCCGCTCAAGATGTGCCGGTTGCGCTCGCTGATGTCGGTCTGGGTCGCGCCGTCCCAGGTGGGCGGGATCGCCTGCTCGTTGGAGTCGCCCGGCTTGCGGTCGAGCGTGTCCCACTTGAGGTGCGCGCTGAACAGCCGGTGGCTGTAGTCGCCCGAGAGGGTGAAGACGTCGTCGGTGACGTCGGCGTACTCGCGGATGTCGTACTGCGCTTGTCCTGCCCGTAGCTCGCGGCGAGCCGCAGGCCGGCGATCGGGGTGACGTGAGCCTCGGCCCGCCAGGTCTCGATGCTCCAGCCCTGAGGCTCGCGCGCGATGCCAGCCGCGTTGTAGGACGCGCTGGTGTCGCCCCGGGCGATGCTCGTGAAGTGATAGTCCTCGGTCTTGTCGTCGAGCTCGAACTTGCGCCAGTAGGCCATGTAGCCGAGCCAGTTGAGCGGATCGCCCGTGAACTTGACGTTCGCCATGAAGGTGTCGTACTCGGCCGCGATGTTGCCGTAGGGCGGGACGACCGTGTAGCCGGCGGTCGGAGTCGTGGCGCTCGTCTGCAGGTTGGGGTTCGTCGAGATGTCGTACTGCAGCGGCATCTCCATGCTCATGTTGCCGGTGGAGAGCGAGGCGGTGATCTTGTGCCGCTTCGCCAGCGTGAAGCCGCCGGTGAAGTCGGCCTGCCAGGCCTCGTTGTCCGGGTACATCCAGAGCCGGAAGAACTCCGCGTCGTTCACCACGGCGCGGCCGTTCGTCGGGTTGAACATCTCGAGCCGCTCGGGGTTGTCGATCTCGACGAAGGGCACGTTGTTCTTGAACTGGCTCACGTCCACCGAGGCGCCGAAGAAGAAGCGGCCCTTGGCGTAGTCGCCGCCGAAGTGGAAGTTGTCGGTCGTGAAGTCGATCGGCGTCGCGACCTCGTAGTCGGGGCCGCCGGCGAAGGTGGTGTTCTTGTTGCCGTCACGCAGCTCGCGGGCGTAGCTCGCGTTCAGCACGAGGTTCTTGCCCACCGGAATGTCGATGCCGGCCCGGCCGGTCTTGCGCACGTAGCGCAGGTCGAAGGTCGGAAGGCCCAGATTGACGAAGTTCTCGACCGCGTAGAAGCCCGGCACGGTCGGATTGGCCGGGGCCGACCCGATGCCGACCGGGTTGCTCGAGGTCGGAGTCACCCACGGCGTGTACACGTTCTGCAGCGCGAGCCGCATCGAGTCCGGCACCGTGAAGACGCCCGCCGACGGCTCGGTGTAGGGCGTGCGCGCGGTGTTGGACTGCCAGTTGGGGTTCTGGTCCCAGCTGAGGCCCAGCAGGAAGCCGCCCTTCTTGCCGAAGACGCCGCCCAGGAACTGGTCGTCGTAGCCGATGTCGATCGTCTTCGCGTCGAAGAAGTACTTCTCGTTGCTCCAGGAGTAGGCCGCGCAGGGGACGAGCACGCCCTGGGGGATCTCCTCGTACTGCTCGAGCTTCGAGGAGTCGCCCTGCGCGTCGTTGATCTGGCCCGACAGCGTCACGGTGCCCTTGTGGCCCCGCAGGAAGCAGTTCTTCTCCTCCTCCGGCCCCCACTGGGCCGAGGCGGGCAGGGCGAGCGTTGCGAGGATCGCGGCGAAGGCGAGCGGGCGAACGATGGTCTTTGGTCATGTTCGTTCTCCTCGCCTTACCGGAAGAACCTGTTGCCCGACGGGTGGACCGACCCGTGGACAGCGGGGTGGCAGTGCAGGCAGCCCTGGTTGAAGGCGTAGCGCGACTGCGCCGGATAGGCCGGACCGGGGTGGCTCGAGGTCTGGTGGCACTGCTGGCAGAGCAGCGGCGCCTTCACCTTCAGCATCTTCTCGTTGATCGTCCCGTGGGCGTCGTGGCAGTTGAGGCAGTTCTCGCGCACCGGCGGGTGCTCCCACAGGAACGGCCCGCGCTTCTCGGCGTGGCAGGTGTAGCAGTTCTGGTTGACCGAGGTCTGCAGCAGCATCTTGTCGTTCGGCGTGCCGTGCGGGTTGTGGCAGCTCGTGCACTCCATCTTGCCTTCGCGCAGCGGCATGTGGCCGGGGCGGAGCAGCTGGGCCTTCTTCTGCAGGTGGCAGCTCGTGCACAGCTTCATCTGCGGCTGGCGCAGGAGCGCCTTCTCGTGCACGCCCGTCGGGTGCACCTCGTGGCACTGGACGCAGGCGACCTGGCGGCTGTCGTGGCTCGAGCCCGTCCAGTGCTTCTGGCTCGCCTTGTTGTGGCAGCTCATGCACGTGCCGGACGACTCGACGGAGCTCAGGCCCTTGAAGACCCGGATCTTCGTCTTGTCGCCGGCGTTCTCGGCGTGCGCCTGGCCGGGACCGTGGCAGCCCTCGCAGCCCTGCCCCGACGCCATGTGCGGATTGGTCTTGAATGCGTTGACTACGGGCTCGTGGCACCCGGCGCAGGTGTCCATCCCCACGTATCCGGGAGCCGGTGCCGCCTGCTCGGCGGCCGGGGGCGGTGTCGTGGGCGGCGATGCCTGGGCCTGTGCCTGGGGCGGTGCCTGGGCCTGCGCCCAGCCGATGGCGGACACGAGCAACAGGGCCGACACGGCGGCCCCGGCCAGCAGTGCCCACCGATTCGTGCGCATGGATTCCTCCGGACGCAAGACCTTGATCTACGGAGCTATGACGATCGTGCGTTCTTTCGTACATGGCTCACCTGCGATCGTGCGTCCCTTCTCACGCCCGACAAGGTACTCTCGCGGCTTACCTGTTCGAATGAAACAATTGAGCCAGAAGTCTAGCCTTCGCGAGCTACAATTCAAGTGCCAAAACGAGCTAGGCTGGCAATACTGACAGGAGGAGATCTGATGATGCGTCGGATCACGATGGTTGGCGTCGCTGTGCTCTCCCTCGCGTTCGCCGGCAGCGCGCTGGCCGCGGACGCCGCGGCGGGCAAGACGGTCTTCGACTCCGCCAAGCCCCCCTGCAAGACCTGCCATACGGACACCAAGAGCCCGCTCGCCAAGGCCGGAGCGGAGAACACTGCGGACGAGCTCAAGGCCTGGGTCCGCAGCCCCAAGGACATGATGGCCAAGAAGGGCAAGAAGGGCACGATGCCGGTCTACGGGGCCGACAAGATCTCGGACGCCGACCTCGACAACCTGGTCGCCTACCTGGGGACGATGAAGTAGGCGCCTAGCGCGCCTTCGCGGGCGCCACGATCCGGACGAGCTGCAGCGCGGGCCGCGCGTCGTCGAAGCGCAGGATCGCCCCGATGCGGTCGCGCAGCGTCTTCGACAGCCCGAGGAAGCGGCCGCCCACTTCCTGGCGCCGCTCCGTCCCGACCTTGCGCTGCTTGCCGACCCAGAGCGCCTCGAGCAGCAGCCGCACGGGGCGGCGCGTGCCGCGCCGGCTGCCCGCGAGCCGCATCTCGAGCCGGTCGCCGGAGCCCACCTCCGGCAGCCGGCGGCCGACGAGCTCGAGCCTCGCACCGGTGCGGCTCGCGTTCTGGACCGTCGCCGAGAGGCCACGCAGGATCGCCTTCGCCTCGGTGCGCAGCGCGAGCGGCACGCGCAGCTCGCGGCGCGGCCGGTGCGTGGCGCGCCGCAGCTCGTCCATCGCCTCGCGCAGCCTGCGGCGCTGCGTGCCCGGGTCGAAGTCGTAGCGCAGCCGCATCGCCATCTTGGCGCCGGCCGGCCGGCAGTGCGTCACGACGCCGTGCACCTCGATCGGCGAGCTCACCGACGGCGTCGTCATCACGAGCACGAGCTCGGTTCCCGCGGGCAGGCCGCTGTCGGCCTTGAGCAGCGTCTGCCCCTGGCTGATCGCGCGCGAAAGCTCGCGCAGCAGTCCTTCGGCGCTGCGATAGGCGGCCACCAGCCGGATCGGCCCCGGCACGGCCGGCACGGAAAGTCGGTCGAGCATGCCGCGCCGATGATGCCATAACCGCCCCCGCTCGGGCGCCGGCGCGGGGCTTCAGCCGGCCGGCGTCCCCGACGTCCCGGCGCTTCCCGGCGGACCGAAGAGCGCCGCGAGCTCGGGCGCCGAGGCCTCGTCGACGAGCGCCAGCACCTCGTCGCCGGCCTCGATCCGCACGTCGCCGCGCGGGATCACGACCTCGCCCCCGCGCAGGATCGCGCGTGATGACGCAGCTGCGCGGCAGCGGCAGCTCGCTGGATCGTCATCCCCACGGCGCGCGCGCCCGTCGGGATCTTCTCGCTCACGAGCGAGTAGCTGCCGCGGCGCAGCTTGAGCAGGGTCATCATGTCGCCGAGCGACATCTCCTGCTCGATCAGGCTGGCCAGGATGTCGGCCTGGTTCAGGGCCACGTCGACGTGGAAGCTCTTGTCGAAGAGCCAGGCGTTGCGCGGGTTGTTGATGGTGGCGATGGTGCGCGGCACCTTGTAGCGCTCGCGGGCGATGAAGCAGAGCGAGAGGTTGTCGGCGTCGCTCGCCATGCAGGCCGCCACCACCTGGGCGCGCGCCCACCTCCGCGTGCTCCAGCGTCGTGGGGGTCGGTGGCGTTGCCCTCGTAGATGATCTCGGTGGGCAGCTCGCGGTGGATGTGCGACGAGCACGTCGCCGCCGGTGCTCGAGCAGCCGCACCTCGTGCTTCTGGGCCACCAGGAAGCGTGGCGAGCTGCGCGCCCGTGCGGCCGCCGCCCGCGATCAGCACGAACACGCTCAGGCCCCCTTCGCCGTCCAGCCGCCGCCGCAGCTGCGCCTCGACGCCGGGCAGGCTGGCGCTCACGTGCACCACGTCGCCCGCCTCGAGCACGCAGCTCGCCCGCGGGCAGCGCGGCGCGGCCCGCGCGCGTCTGGGCCGACCGGCCACGCACTCGGCGCCGGCCGACGAGCTCGGCCGAGCGTGCGGCCCCGTCCAGGCCTCGCGGCACCGCCAGCTCGTAGACCTCCACCTCGCCGTTGCCGGCCGAGAAGCACCGGCCGCAGCGTCGGGCTCTCGAGCAGCTCCTCCACGCGCTGCGCGCCCCAGGCCGTCGAGCTGACCACCTGGCAGGCCCAAGGCCTCGTGCAGCGGGCGCCAGCGCGGGTCGTAGTTGCGCGACGACCACGTTCGGCACCTTGAAGATCGGTGCGGGCCACGTGGCAGACCACGGCGTTCACGGAGTCGGAGTTCGTCACCGCGGCCAGGCCGTCCGCCTCGCTCGATCCCCGCCCGCTTCAGCACGCCCTCGGCCAGCGACCTCCGCCTCGATCGTGCGGCCGCGGTAGGCCGGGTCGAGGTGCTCGAAGGACGAGCCCACCTGGTCGATGACCGTCACCTGGTGGCCCGGCTGGTAGAGGCGGAGGCGAGCTCCGACGCCGACCCGGCCGCACCCGACGATGATGATGTACATGCGCTAGTCCTCCCCGCTTCGGCCCCACCTGGTAGGGCACGTTCGTGATGACGATCCCGCGCCGGAACAGCAGGGCCAGCCGGAGCAGGACCGCGGTCTGCGCGTGCAGCAGGTTGTGCCAGCGCCGGCGCGGCACGAACTGCGGCACCACGATCGTGATCACCTCGTTCGGCTGGCGCCGCGTCCGCGACCTCCTTGATGTAGTCGAGGAGCGGCTCCAGCAGCAGCCGGTAGGGCGAGTTCAGCGATCACGAGCCGCACGCCCGCTGCCCCACTGCCCCCACTTCCGCTGCACCGCCGCCGTCTGCTCGGGGTCGGTCGACACGTAGACGGCGGTGACGTCGTCGGAGAGGGCGCGCGCGTAGCGCAGCGCCTGCACCGTCCCGCGGTGCACGCCGCTGATCGGCAGGATCACGCGGTGGCGGGCGACGCGCGCCGGGCGCGCCGAAGTCCTCGAGGGAGAGCTGCTGCGCCAGTGCGCAGGTAGTGGCGGTGGATCGCGAAGAAGACGACCACCAGCGCCGGGATCACGAGGATCACCACCCAGGCCCCGTCGTGGAACTTGGTGACCGCGAAGATCAGCGGTCACGACGGCGGTGAGCACGCGCGCCGAAGGCGTTGACCACCATCTTGAGCCGCCAGCCCCGGTCGTGGCGCAGGACCGAGCCCGCGCTCCTGGACTCTCCTCGCCGGACGCGAGCCGTCCCGACTTCCACCAGCGCCGGGCCATGCCCGCCTGGGACAGCGTGAACGAGAGGAAGACGCCGATCGCGTAGAGCGGGATGAGGGCCGTCACGCTCGCGTCGAACGCCATGATCAGCAGCGAGGCCACGAGCGCCAGCACCACGATGCCGCGCGAGTAGACCAGGCGGCTGCCGCGGTAGGTGAGCTGCCGGGGCAGGAAGCCGTCGCCGGCCTGCAGCGCGGCCAGGCGCGGGAAGCCGGCGTAGGCGGTGTTCGCGGCCATGATCAGGATGAGGGTCGTGGCGGCGATCGTGGCCAGGTAGAGGAGCCCGCGGCCGCCGAAGGCGGTGCGCGCGAGCTGCGAGATCACGGTCTCCGTGCTCCGACGGCACGGCCCCGATCGGCCCGGCCAGGAAGGTGATGCCGAGGAACAGCGTGGCCAGGATCGACGGCCATCCAGATCAGCGTGATGCCGGCGTTGCGGCTGCGCGGCTCCTTGAAGGCGGTGATGCCGTTCGAGATCGCCTCGACGCCGGTGAGCGCGGTGGTGCCGCTCGAGAAGGCGTGCAGGAGCAGGAACAGCGTCGAGCGCGCCGCGGGGCCGGTGTGCATCTCGGGGCGGGTCGCTGAGCGGCGCCGAGCGCCCCCAGCAGGTGGCGCGACGAACGCGACGCCGACCGTCACGGTACATCATGCGCGATGAAGAAGTAGGACGGGACCGCGAAGACGGCGCCCGACTCGCGGACCCCGCGCAGGTTGACGACCATGATCAGCGACGACGCAGCGTCACCGCGATCGCCGACCCGGTGCTCGAGCAGCGCCGGGAAGGCCGAGGCCATCTGCGCCACGCCCGACGAGACCGAGACCGCCACCGTCAGGATGTAGTCGGTGAGCAGCGCGGCCGCCGCCGATCTGGGCCGGCAGCTCGCCGAGGTTGTCGCGCGCGACGATGTAGGCGCCGCCGCCGCCCGGGTAGGCGTGGATCGTCTGCTCGTAGGAGATCGTGACGATGGCAGCAGCAGCCCGACGATCGCGAGCGAGATCGGGAAGGCGTAGCGTCAGCGCGGCCGTGCCGGCGAGCGGCCAGGATCGACCAGGATCTCCTGCGTGGCGTAGGCGGTCGAGCGAGAGCGCGTCCGAGGCGAAGACGGCGAGGCCCACCGCCTTGCCGATCGCCTCGTGCGGCGCGTCGGCCGTCGGCAGCGGGCGCCCGAACAGCCACAGGCGCCACGGCGAGCGGCGTCGGGCGCGCGATTCGCGCTGATCCTGCGCGACCGCTGCCCCAGGCCGTATGAAAGAGGAGTCCTTCACGGGAGGCCGGGAGACTGTAGCACCGCGCCGCCCGGGTTCAACCGCGAGCCCTGCGCCCGGCTCATGCCCGCGATTCCGCTCCGGCATGGCCGCGGAGGTCGGGCGCTGGTCTGGCGCATTCGAGCACCCGACTTGGCCCGTCGTCAGGTCACCGCCACCGTGTGCTCGACGTGCGCCGAGAGGCTCGCGTCGCCAGTGACGACCGTCCAGCCGTCGTGGAGCACCTGGCGTCGGCGCCGCCGACGTTCAGCATGGGCTCGATCGCCAGCACCATCCCGGGCCGGAGCCGAAGGCCGAGCCCTCGCGGCCATGGTTCGGCACGCTCGGTGGCTCGTGCATGGCGCGGCCGATGCCGTGCCCCACGAACTCGCGGACGATCGAGTAGCCGAGCTCCTCGGCGTGCCCTTGGATCGCGGCGCCCGACGTCGCCGAGCCGCGCGCCCGGAACGCACGCGCGAATCGCACGCTCGAGCGCAGTCCTGGGTGGCCGAGATGAGCGCGCGGCGCCGGCGCGCTGACGATCCCGACCGCGACCGGGCGCGGCCGCGTCACGCGCAGTAGCTCGTCCTCATAAGGAGGCGTTCCCGAATGTGGGTCACGACTGGCGCGGTAAGTTGGCGAACCTCGACCCGGTCCAGGCGGTTGCTGTCGAAGGGACGCAACTCTGCGCCCAGTTCCAGGGTGCCACTGGACGGGAGGCATTGATTGCGGCCGCCCACGCCCCGAGCGTACATGACGAAGCTCGCAGCGGCGCTCGCTTCAGGCCTTGCCCACCTCGACCTCTCGTCACGTGTGTCCAGCGCAGCGGTGCCGGTCACGCCCGGGCAGCAGGCCGCCTCGACCGCGCGACACGGCCCTCACGACTGCGCCTCCGCCTCGAGATCGTCGGGCGCTCCCGGTCGCTCTTGAGCGCCGATTCCCATGAATGCCGGTCCGTGACGCTATTGAGGGGTTTGCTGGTGGCTGGATTCGAACCAGCACTTTGCCCATTTTAAGTGGGCTGCCTCTGCCAGTTGGGCTACACCAGCGCCGGCTTCAGCTCTTCGCGTAACGCCCCGACCAGCGCCTCGTGGATGAGGCCGTTCGTCGCGACGATGCCGTCGGGCCCGAGCCCGAGCGCGCTGCCGTCGAGCCGCGTCGAGCGCCCGCCCGCCTCGCTCAGGACGAGACGCCCGGCGTGCATGTCCCACGGCTTCAGGACCTCTTCCCAGAAGCCGTCGGCCCGCCCGCTGGCCACGTAGCAGAGGTCGAGCGCCGCCGAGCCGTCGCGCCGCACGGCGCGCGCCTTGCCCATCACGCGGTAGAAGAGGCGCAGCCGCTCCTCGAGCTTCTGGTGCAGGTCGTAGGGGAAGCCGGTGATCAGCAGGCTCTCGATGAGCGACCCGGCCTTCGACACGCGCAGCGGGCGCCCGTTGAGGTGGGCACCGCCGCCGCGCTCGGCGCTGAAGAGCTCGTCGCGGAGCGGGTCGTAGACGGCGCCGGCCACGATCTCGCCGTCCATGGCGAGCGCCACCGAGGCGCAGAAGAAGGGGTAGGAGTGCGCGAAGTTGACCGTGCCGTCGAGCGGGTCGATGAACCACACGAAGCGCGAACCCGTGTGGCCGAGGTCGGTCTCCTCGGTGACGATGTCGTGGTCGGGGTAGCGCCCGCGGATCGTCTCCAGGATCGAGAGCTCGCAGGCCCGGTCGACCTCGGTGACGAGGTCGATCTCGCCCTTGTACTCGACCGCGACGCCGCTCGCGTAGCGCTCGCGCTGGAGCCGGCCGGCGCGCAGCACCGCTTCGCTCGCGACCGCCAGGTATCTCCAGCTCAAGCCGCTTCCCTCCGAAGCTGCCATTGTATCGCGGCCCAAAAGGAGCCGCGGCCGGGGTTCGGACAGGCCCTTCGGAAGGCCATTCGGCAAGTCGCTGGTGTGGTGTCACTTGGCGTAAAGCGTGCACGACGAGTGCGGCGGGCAAGCGTTTTGCACCCCATCGGTAACCGCCGGGGTTCTTGGCAGAGTTCGAGCCCGCGGCGAAGGGGGGCACATGAAGAGGCTCGGTGCAGCGCTCGTCGGAGTCGTCGTGCTCGTGGGCATGAAGTTCTACAACAAGGCGTCGGCTCATGACGACGTGCAGTCACGGCTCATCGAGCTGTGCGAGGGCGACGCGCAGTGTCAGTCGGCCGTCAGGACGCACTACGACGCGTGCTTCGATTCGGCCTACAAGCTGGGCGGGCGCCGCCAGGGGTCCAAGCTGGACGTGAACGCCCTCGTCGCGCTGCGTGAACTCGAAGTCGGGCGAGGACTACTTCGCCGTGGACGAGAGCAAGAAGTAGCCATGAGCGCCAACACGCCGCGGCCGGTGCGGCCCGCGTCCCGCTTCAGCCCGCGTCCTCCCGGCTTCGATCCGAGCGGACAGCCGGTCGCGCTGCGCTCGGAGGACGTGCGCGCCGAGTTCATCACCAAGACCTACCTGCACCTGTTCGGGGCGATCCTCGCCTTCACGCTGCTCGAGGCGGCCTACTTCAAGACCGGGCTCGCGCTGCCGATCGCGCAGGCGCTGCTGTCGACCTCGTGGCTGGTCGTGCTGGGCGGCTTCATCGTGGTGAGCTGGCTCGCCTCGCGGTTCGCCCACGTGGCCGAGTCGCCCGCCACGCAGTACGCGGCGCTCGGCGCCTACGTGATCGCGGAGTCGATCATCTTCGTGCCGCTGCTGCTGATCGCGCAGATGACGGCTCCCGGCGTGATCCAGAACGCGGCCGCGGTGACGCTCTTTGCCTTCACCGGGCTCACGGTGCTGGTCTACGCGTCACGGAAGGACTTCTCGTTCCTGGGCGGCCTGCTGGGCTGGTGCGGCGTCGTGGCGCTGACGCTGATCGCCTCGGGCGTGATCTTCGGCTTCGAGCTCGGGACCTTCTTCTCGGTGGCCATGATCGCGCTCGCCGGCGGCGCGGTGCTGCACGACACCTCGAAGGTGCTCCACCACTTCCCCGAGGACCGCTACGTCGCCGCGTCGCTCGAGCTCTTCGCCTCGGTGGCGCTCATGTTCTGGTACGTGCTTCGGCTCTACTTGAGGAGCCGAGACTAGACACGCCGAGACACCTCGAACGGCCTCGCGCCCTTCCGGCGCGGGGCCGTTTTCTTTTCCTCGACCCCGCCCTGCTGACGCCCCACCGTGCAGATGACGTAGGATCCGGCGGATGTCGACGAGCCTTCCGCCGCGGGCGACTCTGCTCCTGCTGCTGCTCGTGGCGTCGCTCCTGCTGCTGCGGCTCGGAGCCGTCCCGCTGCTCGGCCCGGACGAGCCGCGCTATACCCGCGTCGCGGTCGAGATGCAGCGCGCCGCGGCCTGGGTTCGGCCGACGCTCCAGGGCGAGCCGTGGCTCGAGAAGCCGCCGCTCTACTACTGGCTGGCGGGCGGGGCGTTCCGGTTCCTGGGTGAGACCGAGGCCGCCGCCCGGCTGCCCTCGCTCGCGGCACTCCTGCTCCTGACCGGGGCCACGGCTCTGTTCGGCGCACGGCTCTACGGCTCGGCCGCCGGCCTCCACGCCGGATTCGTGGCCGGCACGTCGCTGCTGCCGTTCGCCTACGGCCGCGCCGCATCGATGGACATGCTGCTCGCCGCTTTCGTGACCGTGGCGATCGGCTTCTACGGGCTACGGCTGGTCGGCATCGCCGGGCGTACGGCCGTCGTCGCCGGCGCGGCGGCAGCGGGCGTCGCCACGCTCGCGAAGGGCCCGCTCGGCCTGCTGCTGCCCGCGCTCGTCGTCTTCGGCTTCCTGCTCTCGACGCGCGACTGGCGACGGCTCCGCGAGCTCTTCGGCCCGCTTGCGATCCTCGCCTTCCTGGTTGTCGCGGCGCCCTGGTACGTGGCGATCCTCCGCGACCAGGGCGAGCGCTTCGTCTCGGTCTTCCTGCTGAACCACAACCTCCAGCGCTTCTCGTCCACGATCCACAACCACCCCGGCCCGTTCTGGTACTACCTGCCGGTGCTGCTGGTCGGCCTCTTCCCCTGGTCGGGGCTCGCGATCCCCGGCCTCGTGCGCACGTCGCCGCGCGAGTCGCTCGCCGACCGTTTCGTGCTGCTGTGGCTGCTGCTGCCGCTCGCGTTCTTCTCGCTCGCGGCGTCGAAGCTGCCGGGCTACATCCTTCCCTGCGTGCCGCCGCTCGCGATCCTCATGGGACGCGCCGCGGACCGCCTGGTGACCGAGGCCGCCACGCCGGAGCGCTGGCTCGCGGCCCGGGTCGTGGGCCTCGTCGGCCTGGTGCTGGGCGCGCTCGTGGCCGTCGCGCCGGCTGCGCTCTTCCGCGAGCAGGAGCCGCTCTGGCGCTCGGCTGATCCCGCTCGCCGTCTGGGCGCTCGTCGTGACGTTCCTGGTCTCGAGCCGCCTCCGGATCGACCCGGCGGGTGCTTTGCGCACGCTGCGGGTCGGGGCGGCGGGGCTCCTGCTCTTGATCGCGCTCGCCGCCCCGCCGATACTGGCGCGCCGCGAATCGGGCCGGGTGCTCTTCATTCCGGCCATGGGCCGCGAGGTGCTGGCCTGGGGGGCGTGGCGGACGGCATGGATGGCAGGCTACTTCTACAACGACGGGCGCGTGCGCGAGGTCGCGGACGCGAGCGAGGTGATGGCGGCTGTCGAGCAGGGTCCCCAGCTCGTCCTGCTGGGACCCGCCGAGCGGCGCCGCCTCGAGGCGATGGGGAGCCTGCAGGTGCGGAGGCTCGCGAGCGGACCGCGCGACAACTCGCTCGTGCGCGTCGAGCGGCGGGGTGCTTCGGAGTGACGCGGCCGCGCACCGCCGTGCTCCTGCTCGCGGCACTGCTCGCCTCGTGCACGGCAGGGGCGGCCCCGCAGCAGCCGTCGGTCTCGTACGGCGCGGGCGAGGGAGCCGCGGCGAAGCTCGCCACGGACCTCTGCGTCGCGTGCCACGGCGAGAACCTGGCCGGCGGACGCTCCTCGAGCCTGATCGACGACACCTGGATCTACGGCGGGAGCGACGCCGACCTCGCGAAGAGCATCCGCGACGGCCGGCCGAACACGCTGATGCAGCCGTTCGGTGGCGCGCTCAGCGAGCGGGAGATCCGCTCGCTGGTGGTGCTGATCCGCGAGCTCTCGGAGAAGGCCAAGGTCGAGGGCGGCAAGCGGGAGGCGCCTGCGATCGACGCCGTCTTCAAGAGCGAGCGCCAATCGTTCAGGCTCGAGACCATCTTCGACGGGCTCGACACGCCGTGGGGATTCGCCTTCCTGCCCGACAAGCGCATCATCGTCACGGAGCGGCCCGGCCGCCTGCGCATCCTGACGCCCGGCCAGCCGCTCGCGGAGCCGATCCGCGGCGTGCCGCGCGTCTGGGTGCAGCAGGACGGCGGGCTCCTGGACGTCGCCCTCGACCCGGACTACGCGAAGAACGGCTGGATCTACCTGGGCTACTCGGTCCAGGGCGACGGCCCGATCTCGATGACGACGATCGTGCGCGGGCACGTGCGCGACGGGGCCTGGGTCGACCAGGAGTTCATCTACAAGCCGCCGGCCGACGTCTACCGCAAGGGCAACGACCACTACGGCACGCGGATCGTGTTCGACCGCGAGGGACATCTCTTCTACTCGATCGGCGACCGCGGGGTCCAGGACGAGTCGCAAAGCCTGTCGCTCCCCGCCGGCAAGATCCACCGCGTCATGCGAGACGGCAGCGTCCCCAAGGACAACCCCTTCGTCGGACGCGCAGGAGCCGACGCGACGATCTGGAGCTACGGCAACCGCAACCCGCAGGGCTCGCCTTCCACCCGCTGACGGGCGAGCTGTGGGCCTCCGAGCACGGACCGCGCGGCGGCGACGAGCTCAACTGGATCCAGCCCGGGCACAACTACGGCTGGCCGGTCGCCACCTACGGCATCAACTACGACGGCACGCCGGTGAGCGACAAGACGGAGATGGAAGGCATGGACAGCCCGGTCGTCCAGTGGACGCCGTCGCTCGCGGTGTGCGGCATGGCGTTCTACACGGGCGACCGCTTCCCCGGCTGGAAGAACGATCTCTTCCTCGGCGGCCTGGTCGGCCAGCAGCTTCGACGCCTGGTGATCGAGGGCCACAAGGTGGTCCACGAGGAGGTGCTCTTCCGCAAGCTCGGCCGCGTGCGCGCGGTCGTGAACGGACCGGACGGGTACCTCTACGTCGCGCTCAACATGCCGGGGAAGATCGTGCGGCTGGTGCCGGCGCCGTAGGCTCAGGCGGGAACGCGCTTCAACATGCGCACGACCGTGCCGCCGCGCGGCGGGAACGAGTGCTGGACCTCGTCCATGAACTGGCGCATGAAGAAGATGCCGCGGCCGTAGGCCTTCAGCAGGTTCTCGGGGGCGAGCGGGTCGGGCACCACGCCGGGATCGAAGCCCTTGCCCTGGTCGCGCACCTCGACCTCGAGCGCGCGATCCTGCAGCGTGAAGCGGACGTGAACGCGCTTCGACTCGTCCTGCTGGTTGCCGTGCTTGATGGCGTTCACGACCGACTCGCGCACCGCGACCGACATGTAGTGCGACGCTTCCTCGTCGAATCCCACGAGCCCGCAGCACTGGACCAGGACGGTCTGGACGACGTCCAGCATCTCGAAGCGGCTGGCGACGTCGAGAGTGACCGTCCGCTCTTGCTGGGCCTTGCTCATGCTGGTTGCGCCTTCAGTTTCCTGGACGGCCGTTGCGACGCGGGACGCTAGCATGGCCGTCACACGAGGGTCAAGGACGCCGGGCACCGAACGGCGACGCGGCGGAATCAAGGTAGTCCCCTGCGGCGGCAGCACTTCTGGGTGACGTGCACGCTAGACTCAGGAGCGATGCGCGAGGCGACCGGGCCCGAGGACGATGCGGCCGCCCTGTCCCGCTTCCTCGACCAGCACGAGCACCTCGTCGTGCTGACGGGCGCCGGCTGCAGCGCGCCTTCCGGGATTCCCGACTACCGCGACGCGGACGGCGCCTGGAAGCACACGAAGCCGATGACGTTCGCCGACTTCACGGGCAGCGCGGCCGCGCGGAGGCGCTACTGGGCGGGCAGCCTGCGGGGCTGGCCGCGGGTTCGCGACGCGCGCGCGAACGCCGCTCACGCCGCGCTGGCCCGGCTCGAGCAGGCCGGGCGCGTGGTGCGGCTCGTGACCCAGAACGTGGACGGCCTGCATCAGCGAGCGGGCAGCCGGCGCGTCGTCGACCTGCACGGCCGGCTCGATCTCGTCGAGTGCCTCGGCTGCGGCGCCGTCGTGCACCGGGAGGACGTGCAGTCGCTGCTCCTCGCCTGGAACCCGAGGCTTCGCCGCGACTCCGCGCGAGGCTGGCGCATGCGGCGAGGCCGGACGGCGACGTGCGCGTTGCCGCCACGCCCGACGATCTCCAGGTGCCCGACTGCCGCGAGTGCGGCGGCGTCCTCAAGCCGAGAGTCGTGTTCTTCGGCGAGAGCGTCCCCCGCTCGCGGGTCGAGGACGCGTTCGCCGCTCTCGACGAGGCCGACGCGCTGCTCGTGGTCGGCTCCTCGCTGATGGTCTACTCGGGCTACCGATTCGTGCGCGCCGCCCGCGAGCGCGGCCGCCCGGTAGCGCTCGTCAACCTCGGCCGCACGCGCGCGGACCACGAGTGCTGCCTGAAGCTCGAGCGCGACTGCGCGACGCTCCTGCCCGTGGTGGCGCAGGGCCCCGCCGGCGTGGACGCACCGCGCCGTCTATAATCCCGCGTCCAACCAACGCGTGCGGGCACGCCGCGAAGCGGCGCGGCCACGGAGGTGGCCTTGATCGGCCAGACGCTCTCGCACTACCGGATCACGGCCGCGCTCGGTGCCGGCGGCATGGGCGAGGTCTATCGCGCGACCGACAGCAACCTCGGCCGCGAGGTCGCCATCAAGGTACTGCCGCCGGAGCTGGCGCGGGACGAAGACCGGCTCGCGCGCTTCAAGCGCGAGGCGCACCTGCTCGCCTCGCTCAACCACCCGCACATCGCCGCCATCTACGGGCTCGAGGAGGCCGACGGGAAGCCGTTCCTGGCCCTCGAGCTCGTCGAAGGAGAGGATCTCAAGCAGCGCCTCGCGCGCGGCCCGATCCCCGTCGACGAGGCGCTCGAGATCGCCCAGCAGATCGCCGAAGCGCTCGAGGAGGCGCACGGCAAGGGCATCGTCCACCGCGACCTCAAGCCCGCGAACGTCAAGCTCACGCCCGACGGCAAGGTGAAGGTGCTCGACTTCGGTCTCGCGAAGGCCTGGGCCGGCGACGCCTCCGGCGCGAGCTCGGTCTCGTCCGCGCTGTCGCAGTCCCCGACACTCGCCCACACCGGCACGATCGCCGGCGTGATCCTCGGGACGGCCGCCTACATGTCGCCCGAGCAGGCGCGCGGCAAGCCGGTCGACAAGAAGGCCGACGTGTGGTCATTCGGCGTGCTCCTGTGGGAGATGCTGACGGGCCGCCAGCTCTTCGGCGGCGACACGGTGACGGACGTGATCGCGGCGGTGCGTCACGCGCGAGCCCGACCTCGACGCGCTTCCGAAAGCCAACGCCGCACGCCGTGCGGCGGCTGCTCGCTCGCTGCCTTCGGAAGGACCCGCGCACGCGGCTGCCGGACATCGGGGCCGCGCGCCTCGAGCTTCAAGACGTGCGCGCCGGAGTCGCGAGCGAAGCCGACGCTCCGGCGGGTACGCTCGAGGCCGCCGCACGCACAGAGCCGCGGGAGCCGAGCCCGCGAGCTCGCCTGGGCCGCGGCCGCCGTGGCGATGGCCGGATTGGCCGCGCTGCTCTTCTGGCAGCGCCTCACCACGCCCCGTGACTCGCGGCCGCCCGCGCACTTCGTGCTCGACCTGCCGCCGAGCCTCCGGCTCCCGGACTTCGGCGCGCCGGCGCTGTCTCCCGACGGCCGGCAGCTCGCCTTCGCGGGGATCTCCGCCGACGGCCGCACACAGCTTTGGCTGCGGTCCCTCGACTCGCCGGAGTTCCGGGCGCTCGCGGGCACCGAGGGCGCGAGCGTCGCCCTTCTGGTCGCCCGACAGCACGGCCGTGGCCTTCGTGACCGGGCCGGAGATCCGGAAGGTGGCCCTGGCGGGCGGCGCGGTGCAGAGAGTGTGCGCGCTGCCCCGGCCGGGACTCAACGGGGGAACCTGGAACCAGCACGGCACGATCGTGTTCTCGGCCGGCGGGCAGCGACCTCGACCCTGTTTCAGGTCAGCGCGGCGGGCGGCGAAGCCGCGCCGCTCAAGACGCTCGACACGGCGCGGGCCGAGACAAGCCCACCGCTTCCCTCAGTTCCTGCCGGACGGGCGTCAGCTGCTCGTGAGCGATCCACAGCACGGAGCCCGCGAACGCGGGCCTCTTCGCGTTGGCACTCGACGCGAGCGGCGAGAGGCGCCGCATCCTGCCCGACATCAACCGGACCCTTTACGCCTCGGGACGGCTGCTCGCGGTCCGGGACGACGTCCTCACCTCGCGCCCGTTCGACGCGCGCCGGCTCGTGGCCAGTGGCGATGCCGTCCCGATCGCATCGAGGGTCGCGACCTGGGCGACGGCTCGCAGCTTCGGCTGGTTCTCGGCCTCGGCGAACGGCCGCCTCGCGTGGTTCCCGGCGCGGAGCCGGGAGCTGCGCCTCGCGTGGCTCGATCGCCGCGGCGAGCCGCTCGGGACCTTCGGCGAACCAGCGATGTACGGCCAGCTCGCGCTCTCCCCCGACGGCCGGCGCGTCGCCGTGGAGATCCAGGACGCCGCGGGCGCAATACGACATCTGGCTGTTCGACGTCGCGCGCGGCCTCTCGAGCCGCCTGACGACCGATCCCACGAGCGAGCGCGAGCCCGTGTGGTCTCCCGACGGCAGCCGGCTCGCCTACAGCACGATCGCCGCGGATGGCGAGAACATCCTGGTCAAGGACCTCTCGGGGCCCCAGCCGGCCGCTCCGCTGCCCGGTGGAGTCGGGGCCACGGCAAACGTGCGCGACATCCCGGAGAACTGGTCGCGAGCAGGCAACACCCTGCTCTACATGACCCTCGGCGCCGAGCGGACCTTCTGGGCGCTTCCCATGGACGGCCAGCAGAAGCCCGAACAGCTGCTGGCGGGCCAGTTCAGCCTCGACGAGCCTCACGTCTCGCCCGACGGGCGGTGGCTCGCGTACGTCTCGACCGATTCCGGGCGCTTCGAGGTCTACGTCGCGCCGTTCCGGCGGACGGGCGAGAGGCTGCGCGTCTCCGACAACGGAGGCGGGCAGCCCCGCTGGCGCGGCGACGGCAAGGAGCTCTTCTACCTGTCGACCGACGGGGCGATCGCGTCCGTCAGCGTTCGCGACTCGGGATCGGCGCTCGAGCTCGGCGCGCCCACGACGCTCGTTCCCGCAGACAAGCTGCGCGCGGTCTTCCTGGACTCGGACTACGACGACTGGGACGTCACGCCCGACGGCCAGCGCTTCCTGGTGAAGCAGCCCGCCGTGGCGGACGACAACCCGCGAATTCACGTCATGCTCGACTGGCCCTCGGTCGACGGGCGGTGAGGCTGCCGGCATGAAGATCGAGCCGGCCCGCTCCGTGCGCGGGACGTTCACGCTGCCCGGCGACAAGTCCATCTCGCACCGCGCGGCGATCCTCGGCGCGATGGCCGAGGGCGAGACGCGCATCGGCAACTTCTCCGAGGCCGCGGACTGCGCCTCGACGCTCGGCTGCCTGCGCGGGCTCGGCGTGAGCGTCGAGCGCGACGGCGCGCGGGTGACGATCCGCGGCGGGCTCGAGGGCTGGCGCGCTCCGGCGAGCGTCCTCGACGCGGGCAACTCGGGCTCGACGATCCGCATGCTGGCGGGTCCGCTCGCGGGACGGCCGTTCCGCGCGACGCTCACCGGCGACGAGTCGCTCAGCCGCCGGCCGCTCGAGCGCGTCGCGGCGCCGCTCCGCGCGATGGGCGCGACGCTCGAGACCACCGACGGCCACGCGCCGCTCACGATCACGGGCGGAGCGCTCCGCGGCATGACCCACGAGCTGCCCGTCGCGAGCGCGCAGGTGAAGACGGCGCTGCTGCTCGCCGGCCTCTCGGCCGCCGGCCGCACCACCGTGCGCGAGCCGATGCCGAGCCGCGACCACACCGAGCGGATGCTGCCGGCCTTCGGCGCGCGCGTCGTGCGCGACGGGCTCGCGGCGAGCCTCGACGGCGGCCAGAGGCTCCGCGGCACATCGGTCGACGTGCCCGGCGATGCGTCGAGCGCGGCCTTCCTGGTGGTGGCCGCGCTCGTGCTGCCCGACTCCGAGGTGCGGCTCGAGGGCGTGCTGCTCTCCCCCACGCGCACCGCGTTCCTCGAGGTGCTGCGGGCGATGGGAGGCCGGGTCGACGTGCGCCTCGAGCGAACGGAGCCGGAGCCGGTCGGCACGATCGTGGCCTCCTCGTCCACGCTCGTCGGCACACGGATCGACCCGGCGCTCGTGCCGTCTCTCATCGACGAGGTGCCGGCGCTCGCCGTGGCGGGCGCCTTCGCCTCGGGCCGGCTCGAGGTGACGGGCGCCGGCGAGCTGCGGCACAAGGAGACCGATCGCATCGCCGCGCTCACGCGCGGGCTCACTGCCCTCGGCGCGCGCGTCGAGGAGCGGCCGGACGGCCTGATCGTCGAAGGCGGGGCGCCTCTCCGAGGGGCAAAGCGTCGACTCCGAGGACGACCACCGCATCGCGATGGCGCTCTCCATCGCCGCGCTCGGAGCCCGCGGGGCGAGCGAGGTCGCGCGCGGCGAGTGCGTGGCCGTCTCCTTCCCGAGCTTCTACGAGGTGCTCGGGCGCGCCACCGGCCGTGGCTGAGCGGCCGGCTCGCATCGTGCTCGTGGGCTTCATGGGCGCCGGCAAGAGCGCCGTGGGGCGGAGGCTGGCCCGCCGGCTGAAGTACCGGTTCGTGGACCTCGACCACCGGATCGAGAAGCGGGCCGGGAAGAAGATCGCCGAGCTTTTTCGCGAGCAGGGCGAAGCCGCTTTCCGTGCCCTCGAGCTGGAGGAAGCGGCCGCGGTGTCCGAGCTCGAGAACGTCGTCGTCGCGGCCGGCGGCGGCGCCTTCGCGGTCCCCGCGACGCGCGAGCTGCTCCGGAAGGGAGCGCTTACCGTCTGGCTCCAGTGCGATCTCGAGACGACGCTGCGGCGAGTCCGCGCCGACGGAAGCCGTCCGCTTGCCGGGAACCGTGAGATAATGCGGGCCTTGCTGGCCGAGCGAGAGCCCTCCTACCGTCAGGCAGACGTAACGGTCGACACATCGAGACGCAAGCCCCGTGAGGTGGTCGACCGCATCGTGGAGCTGATCGAGGGGCAGCAGGAGAAGCCGTCCGTGCGGCCATGAGATACCTGATCCTCTCGGACATCCACTCCAACTGCGAGGCGCTCACCGCCGTCCTGGCCCGCGTCAAGCGCAAGCGCTGGGACAAGGCGGTCGTGCTCGGCGACGTCGTCGGCTACGGCGCCAATCCGAACCAGGCGGTGGAGCTGGTGCGCCAGCTGCGGCCGCTGGTGGCGATCCGGGGCAATCACGACAAGGTCTGCTCGGGCGTCGAGGACGGCGAGATGTTCAACCGCGTCGCGCTGCAGGCCGCGATGTGGACGCGCCAGAAGCTCACGCCCTCGAACCTGCGCTGGCTGCAGTCGCTGCCGGAGGGTCCCCAGATCGTCGACGGCACGTTCGCGGTCGCCCACGGCACGCCGATCGACGAGGACGCCTACATCTTCGGCGAGATCGAGGCGCTCAACGTGTTCCGCCAGACCGCGTTCCCGCTCTGCTTCTTCGGGCATTCGCACTTCCCCGTGCTCTTCGGCCTCTCGCCCGACGCGATCCAGACCGTGCTCACCGACACGGAGGCGTTCCGCTTCCGCCTCGAGCCGGGCGTGCGCTACCTCGTCAACCCCGGCTCGATCGGGCAACCGCGCGACGGCAACCCGCTCGCCTCGTTCGCGATGTTCGACAGCGACACCCGCAGCGTCACGATCTACCGCGTGCCCTACAAGGTGGAGCGGGCGCAGCGCAAGATCCTCGACGCCGGCCTGCCGCGCCCGCTCGCCGACCGCCTCGCCCTCGGAAGATAGCTCAGGGCACGCGGAACGCGGCCTCGCGCAGGCGCCGGCGCAGATCGGCCGGCACCGCCACCACGCGAGCGCTCGCCACCCCCGACCCGTACTGCCACGGCAGCGCCGTGCGCAGCTGCGCGAACGCGGGCGTCGCCGGAGGGCCGAAGTCGGCCGTCGCCTTCGGCTTTCCGCCGCTCGTCCCGATCGCGACGGTGTCGCTCAGCAGGGCCGCCCAGTGGCGCGCGAGCGCCATGGCGGTGGGCGGTGCGCCGCGGCCCGGGAAGCCGGGCGGCGTCTCGTAGGCAGCCGTGTCCTGCGGAAAGACCCTCACGATCCGGTCGGGCGCGCCGACGATGCCGACGCAGACGTCCGGATCCTCGCGCGCCTCGAAGGCGATGGCCTGGCCCACGCGCGCGCGGTCGACGGCCGAGTTCAGGTCCTTCGCGGCGGCGAGCGCCCGCTCGCCGACCGACCGCGAGTCGCCCTTCCACGACAAGAGCAGCACCGGGGCGAGCTCGGTCCCGACCGTGGCCTGCCCCGCCGCGGCGCCCTCGCCCGGCACGCCCGCGAGGAAGCGCGGCACCCAGGCGCCTTCGACCAGCCGCTGCACCGTGAAGCGCGGCCCTTCGCCCGAGGCCTTGCCTCCCGCCTGCACCACGACGGGTAGCGCCACCTCCGCCTGGGCGTGGGGCGTCGCCGGCACCACGACCACGAGCTCGGTCGTCGAGCCGGCCACGACCAGCGCCGGCTCCTTCTCGAACGCGACCGAGCTCGAGGCATCGAAGCCCGCGCCTTTGACGCGCACGAGGTCGCCCGCAACGCCCCGCGGCGGCTCGAGGGCCGCGACGAGCGGCAGGCGGCCCAGGAAGATCGAGACGGGCGCCGAGCTTCGGCCGCTGACCGTGACCAGGACCGGGTGCCGGCTGCCCGTGGCGGCCGCCAGCGTCGGCATCTGCACGCGCACCGACTGCGGCTCGACCTTCACGACGGTCGCGGCCTGGCCGCCGATCGTCACGCTCAGGCCGTCGCCGAAGCCGTTCCCGATGAGCGTGACCTCGTCTCCTGCGAGCGCCCCCAGAGGCTCGATGGAGGTGACCCGCAGCGGCGCCAAGGCCATCAGCGACACGGACCGCGAGCGGCCGATCGGCGTCTCGACGGACACGGCCACGCTGCCCGAGGCAGGCAGGCTCGGGACCTTCACCTCGAGCGTGTCCCGCGACCCGCTGGCCGGCACCACCGACACGCTGCCGAACCAGACCTTGTTGTCGAGCGGGTCGGAGCTGAACCGCGAGCCGGTGAGCGTGACGGTCTGCCCCATCTCGGCGCGCGCGGGCTGGATCGACGCGAGGCTCGGGATCGTGAAGAAGAAGTACTTGATCAGCCAGCCCAGGACGACGAGCGCGAGTGCGCCGCCGACGACGAGCGCGACGAGGCGCGGGTCGACGTCGGGCATCCGGAAAGCGCTCGGCCTGCGCCGCGCGGGTCCGCGCGCCCTCGCCCGCGCCGCCGCAGGCTTGGCCGCTTCCTCCGCGGGAGGCGGCGGAAGCGGCGGCAGGTCGGGCACGGATCCCTTGGGGATCCGCAGCTTGACCTTCGGGGCCGGAGGGCCGTCGTACTTCGCCGGGACGAACGTGATCACGTCGCCGTCCAGCAGCCCCGCCGTCTCCACCGGCTCGCCGTTCACCCAGGTGCCCTTGCGGCTCCCGTTGTCGACCATCGAGATGCCGAGATCGTCCCAGCGGATCTTGATGTGGGCGAGCTCGATGTCCGGATGGTCGAGCCGCAGGTTGGCGAGGCGGCCGGAGCCGACGATGAGGCTCAGGCCCGGCGTCAGGACGACGTGGTGGCCGTCGATCATCCCTCCGACGACCAGGACCGAGGGTTGTTCGGGAGCTTCGTCGGACATGCCCTCTCCAGAGGCGCGCGCCTCGTCGCGCGCCGCGCCGATGATAGCACCCGCGAGCGGAGCGGCTCCGGGCGCGCGGCCGTCAGGCTGCGGGCCAGCCGAGGTCGACGCCGGCTCTCGCGGACGAGGCGCAGCAGCAGCCGCACCGGCAGCCCGGCAACGTTCGAAGGCGATCCGGAAAGCGACTCCACGAAGAGGCCGCCCAGGCCGTAGACGTTGTAGGCGCCGGCCTTGTCGAGCGGCTCGCCCGTCGCGGCGTACCACGCGAGCTCGTGCGCGCCCATCGGCGCGAAGCGCACGCTCGTGCGCTCGACGGCCGAGTGCAGGCTCGCGCCGCGCGCGAGGCAGAGGCCCGTCACCACCTCGTGCTCGCGACCGGCGAGGCCCTGGAGCATCGCGCGCGCGTCCGCCGCGTCCTTCGGCTTGCCCAGGATGCGCCCGTCGCAGACCACCTCGGTGTCGGCCCCGAGCACCGGCAGCGTCTCGCCGCGGGCGACCGTGGACGCCTTCTCGCGCGCGAGCCGCTCGACCGTCGCGGCGCCGTCCTCCCCCGCGCGCAGCGCCTCGTCCACGTGCGAGACCCTCACGCGGAACGGCACCCCGAGCTCGCGCAGGATCTGGGCCCGCCGCGGTGAGGCCGACGCGAGGACGAGCCGCGGCTCCACGCGCCGCTAGCGGCGGAAGAGCGTGATCACGCGCGCGACGAGCGCCGCCGCGCCCTGCGACTTCGCGACCACCTCGTCGGCTCCGTGGATCTGGCGGGCCTCGCGCTGGTTCGAGACGTTCTCGCGCGTCCAGAGCACGACGGGGATGTCCACCCACTCCATCGTGGCCTTGATCATGTTCACGAAGTCCTTGCCGGCCAGCTCGCCGCCGACGGCGAGCTCGAGGACGATCACGTCCGGCTTCTCCTGCGCGACCGCGGAGAGCGCCTTGTTGCCGTCGGCGAACGCCCGCACGGGAATGTCGGCCTTCTCGAGCTCGGCCGTCGCCGCCTCGCGCGTCCTCGCATCGTCGTCGACCAGCACGGCCGTCTTGCGCTGCTGCGCGCGGATCTGGGACAGCGAAGGCGAAGCGCTCATGTCCGCGACCGGCACCCCGGTCGCGGGGGTCGCGAAGGGCTCGGCGGAGCGTCCCGCGAGTCCCGCGAGCGCGGCGAGGATCGCCTGCTGCGTCTCGCGGACCGCCTGGATCTCGCGGAGCAGCATCTCGAGCGTGACCTCGGAGGACGCGGAGCTCTTGCGGCCACCGCTGCGCACCGCGCCGCCCGTCGACTTGCCCGAGAGCGTCGTCTGGCCGACCTTCACCGCAGTTTTCTGCGGGGAGAGCCCCGGGCTCGTGTCGCTGCCCGGCTTGGGCGGATCGGCGGGAAGCACGGGAGGCGTGGGAGGCGCGGGCGGCTGCGCCACGCTGCCCCCCGAGCGCAGGGCCGCCGCGCGCGTCATCAGGCGCGAGCCGCAGCCCGGGCAGGTGACGATCGCGTCAGGGTTCGACAGCGGGGCGATTTCGGCCTTGCAGCGCGGGCAGTTCATTCGGGCAACGGCCCGGCTCGTGGCGCCCGGGCGGTGCGCGAGTATAACGTAGGCGGAGCGATCACAAATGCAGCGGCCCCGCAACCCCGACCTCGCCGCCCGTCTCTTCGGGGCGAAGCCCGAGCACACGCTGGCGCTGCTGCGCGCCGCCTGGCCGTCCGCCGTGGGCGAGGAGCTCGCGCGCCGCACACAGGTCGTGGCGCTCGACCGCGGCGTGTTGCGCGTGATGGTGCCCGACGTGCGCTGGCAGCGCAGCCTGCTGCGCGTGCGCGGGGACATCCTGGCGCGCCTGCGGACCGTGGCCGGACGCGCCACGCCCCGCATGCTCGGCTTCGTCACGGGGCCCGTCGCTGGACTCGGCGCCGAAAGCCGCGCCCGCGCCGGTCGTCGACCCCGCCGAGGCGCCCGCGGCCGTCAGGCAAGCCGCGGAGTCCATCCCGGATCCAGAGCTCCGGGCCCGCTTCCTGGAGGCCGCCTCTCGCTATCTCTCGCGGTTCGGGCGGGATCAGGCCGACACGACGGGTGCGCCGCCTTCGGGCTCGGCTGGCGGCTCCAGAAGCTCCGGCTGAGTCGGAGTGGGAGGCGTGACGGCCGGCGCAGCCGGGGGGCGCGGACGAAGCGCCGAGACCAGCTCGATCTCGGCCCCCAGCAGCGCCACGCGCAGCGCGCAGCGGAGCAGCACGAAAGCCTGCTGCAGCAGCACGAGCACGACGAGCAGCCTGCCGGGCGGGACCGCGCTCGACAGCGCGAGGTAGAGGGCGAAGAGCGCCAGCAGCAGCACGGCGTTCCACGACCACACCGAGAGCCACTTCAACGGATGACGCAGCACCGTCGCGAGCGCCGGCCGCAGCAGCCTGCGCACGCGGCTTTCGTCGTCGCGGACGAGGAGCACGCGTGCGGCGTCCTGCACGAGCAGCACGAAGACCAGCACCGCGCCCGCCGCGGCGACCGCCAGCAGCCAGACGGAGACCGCCAGCCACTCCGAGCCCGATTCGCGGCGCAGGTGACGGCTGAGCGCGAGGAGCGGCGCGGCCGCGAGCCCCGTGGCGAGAGGTGCCGTCACGAGCGTGATCAGCCCGAGCCTCAGGAAGCGCAGGAAGAAGCGCCCGGCGCCGCGTCCGAAGCGGTGAGCGAACGAGCGCTCGTCGCCGCTCGTCAGCACCTCGAGCGTCCCTCCGGTCGTGGCGAGGGCCACGATGAGCCCGAGCCCGAAGGCGGCGAGCGCCGCGCGGCCGAAGCCGGAGACGAGCCCCGGCTGGATCTCGCTCAGGTCCGCCAGCACGCCGAAGCGGAACGCCTCGCCGAGCGCGTCCGCCGCCGGCAGCGACCCCATCACCGACGACAGCGTCAGCCATCCCGGCAGGCCGGCCGCGAGCGCCAGCGCCAGGTTGAAGAGCCAGAGAGTCACCACCAGCCGCGGATTGTGTCGGGCCACGGCGGTGCCTCGGAGCGTCGCGCGCCAGCTCATGGCTAGAGCCCTGCCAGCGCGAGGAGCTGCTGCAGCCAGAACACGAGCCGCGCGCCCCAGCGGTTCGCGGCCCGCGTGTCCGGCTCGGCGCGCCTCGCGTTGTTGACGCGGTTGACGTCCAGCTTCAGCCGGTCTTCGGGATCCACCGTGGCGGAGACGAGCTGCTTGGCCGTCGTGAGCTCGATCTTCTTGAAGCGCCCGCGCCACGGCTCGCCGCTCGCGGCGCTCTGGGCAAGCCCCGTGTTCTCGACGCCGGCGCGATCCGCCTCGACGAGCGGCAGCGTCTGCGTCTCGCCGCCCTCGTAGTCGAGCCGCAACGACGTCGGCAGCACCACCTCGCCGCGGCGCCGCACCATGACCGTCGTGCGCCAGCGCCGTCCCCCGGCCGCGTCCGCCTGCTTCTCCTTCTCGCGGGCCTCCTTCTTCGTGACGCTCTTCCTGGCGTCGCCCTCGCCGAAGAAGCCCAAAGGCTCGTCGATCTTCTCGCTCGTCACCGACGACACCTCGTCGTCGAGGATCCCGGGCCGCTCCGTCGTCTGGGCGAAGAAGCCGGAGAGGTCGCGTCCCGCCACCTCGCTCACCACGGCGTAGAAGTCGTCGCTCGTCGGATGGCGGAAGCGGAAGCGCTCGTGGTAGGTGCGCATCGCCCGCGCGAGCGTCTCTTCGCCGACGAGCGCCTCGAGCGTGAGCAGGGTGAGCTCGGTGCGCGCGTAGGAGTTGAAGCCGTAGTTGCTGCCGGAGGAGAAGCCCCAGGCGGGCGTCCGGATGCGGTCGAACATGCGCTCGACCGAGTTCTGCAGGCGCGACAGCTCGAGCCCGCCGAGCCTGAGCCCGAGCACCTGCAGCATCCACGGGCCGTAGACGCGCTCCATCACCTTGCCGGTCGAGTAGCTGTTGAAGCCTTCGTCGAGCCACGACTCCTCGAACTCGTTCGAGGCCACCATGCTCTGCCAGTACTGGTGGCCGAACTCGTGCACGACCACCTCCTCGGGCGCGAGGATGCGGTCGAGCGGCCAGCGGTTCAGGAGCACGGATGTCCCGGCCGTGATGAAGGTCGGGTACTCCATCCCGCCCGATCCCCCCGCGCCGAAAGCCGGGTCGACGATCGTGAGGGTCGGGTAGGGGTAGCGCCCGTACCAGAGCCCGAACCACTTGATCGCCGCCTTCGCCGCGCGCAGGTGGCGCTCGCGCTGGGCCAGGTGCTCGGGCTGCAGCAGCAGGTGGATGTCGACGTCGCCGAGCTGCAGCTCCTCGCGGCTGCGGCCGACGAGCGCCGCGACCTCGGCGTACTCCTGCTCGCTCACGTCCTTCTGGCCGGAGAAGCGCGCGGTCACCTCGACGAAGCGGGGCGACGCGGCCCAGGCGAAGTCGATCACGTCGTCGCGCTCGAACACGTGGGTCGACGTGGAGTCCGGGTTGTCGCGGCGCTCGCTGCGCGTCCCCGTCGCTCCGATCACGTAGCTCTTCGGAGCCGTGAGCTCGACGCGGTAGCTTCCGAAGTCGGCGTAGAACTCCGAGTTGGCGTGGAACTGGTGGCAGTTCCAGCCGGACGTCGCCCGGCCGCGGGCGCCGGCCGGCTCGAACACGGCGAGCTTCGGGAACCACTGCCCGACGAGGAAGTAGTCGCGGAAATAGCCGGTGCGCGCGAACACGCGCGGCAGCTTCGCGGTGAACTCGACGTCGAGCTCGATCGTGCCGCCCGCCGGCACGGGCGCGGGCAGTGGCACGCGCCACACGGTGCGGTCGGCCTCGTTGCCGTCGTCCGGCTGCTCGAAGCGAGCGCCGCCCGTGAGGTCCACGCCGTCCTTGCGGCGGATCGACTTCACGTCGATGAAGCCCCAGCCGTCGTCGGGCATCCGGTCGCCGCGCAGCTGGCCGCCCGACTCCTTGAAGAACGTGCTCTCGGAGTTCTTGAACGCGTTCAGGTACAGGTGGAACCAGAGCTCGCCGACCGGCTCGCTCGCCGGGTTGCGCCAGGTGATGTGCTCGGACCCGGCGAGGGTCTTCGCGTCGGCGTCGAGCTTCACGCGGATGTCGTAGTCGGCGATCCGGGGAGCGTGGGCCGGGAGCGGGTCGGCCCCCGCCGGCGCGCAGAGCGCGAGAATCGCGAGGAGTGCGGCCCTTCGCATCGGGCTCAGTCGAGCGCCGCGATGTCGTCGTCGAGCGCCCGGAGCGCCCGCTCGAGCATCTGGCGATGAGCCGGGACGCTCACGCCGGCGAGGCGGCGCTCGACGTCCGCGCGCGCGAGCTCGAGGCGTCTCTTGCGGGCGGCCAGCACCGGGTCGATGGCCGGGCCGGCCCGGCGCGTCACTCGGGCTGCCGCGCTCTCCTGCTGGTCGGCGACGGACTTGCTCTCGAACCCACGTGCCATGGGGAACCCCCTGGAGGTCGGGCCCGAAGTCTACTCCCGAAGGGAACGAGCAGCGAGCGAGGGTGCGGGGCCGGAAGGCAACAGGCCGCTGGAGGTTACGGGCGGCGAGCGAAGCGACTAGCCGCCTGGAGGTAACGGGCGGCGAGCGCAGCCCGATTCACTCGGGCGGAGCGAGCGGGGGGGCTCAGGGGGGACACGGCGCAGTGTCCCCCCTGCTTACTACAGCCGCCGCTCGAAGATCTTGAAGTCGCTCTTCTCGGCCTCGACGATGTCGTCGAGCAGCGCGTAGATCGCGGCGATCTTCCGGTCCTTGTGGAACTTGTCGTCGAAGGCCGTGAACTCGATCTCGTCCTTGAAGCGGAACACTTCCATGAGGTAGTTCGGACGGCTGCGGTCCTCGTAGATCGCGACGTCCCCGCCGCCGATCGTGTGGAGCATCGGCTTGAGCTCGCGCATCAGGTCGAAGAACTCGCCGCGCCGGCCCTCGCGGATCGAATACGTGATCGCGAGCAGCACCCCCGCCTCGGCGAACTCGGGGAGCGCGACCACGGCCGGCTTCGCCGCGGTGGCGGCAAAAGGCTTGCGCTGGTCGCGCGTGGGCGGCATCGACCGCGCGGGCAGCGAGACGGCCACGCGCAGCGGCGCGACGTGCTTGGTCGGGAGCGGCGACGGAATCGGGGCGCGCCGCGCGGGTGCTATGCCGTGCGTCGAGCGCGCCGGCGTCGAGGCCCGGGACCTGGAAACGGAAGCGCGGCGCGCGGGTTTCGAGGGTTTCGAGCGCGCGCGGCTGCGGTTCCGGGTCTGCGGGGGCTTCGCGCGCTTGGACGAGCGTGCGGCGGATCGATGGGATGGACGACGGGCCTTGCCCTTAGCCTTACGGTGCGATGCTGCCTTCAACTGCTACCCCTTGCTTGGATCTTTGCCCCGGCGAGCGTGAATGACCGGCCGGCCATTCCCGCTGCGTCAGTAACAATAGTGTAACAGGGGGGCCCGGTTCGACCCTAGCTCTTTTTTCGGAGACCGCTCCAGAGGTCCGAATCCCGGTGCTGGACAGCACGGATCTTTCTGTTTTTAATGACCTTATATCTGAACCGGACTATTGGATCGGCCCATGCAATTTTTGCGCCGCCTGATTCCAGGGCTCTCGCGCACAAAACAGTCACCCCCAACAGATTGGGGATTCCACTGCGGACCTCGCCTGTCCGCTCGGGACGCTAGGATCGCTCTCGAACGTGCGGCGTGGAAGGCCACGCCGCTCTCCCGGAGAGGACGAAGGAGACGACGATGGCTGACGACAAGCAGGAGCGCGCCAAGGCGATCGAAGCCGCGCTCGCGCAGATCGACAAGCAGTTCGGCAAGGGATCGATCATGCGGCTCGGAAGCCGCGAGACGATCGACGTCCCCGCCATCCCCACCGGCTCGATCTCGCTCGACGCCGCGCTCGGCGTCGGCGGCCTGCCCCGCGGCCGCGTGATCGAGATCTTCGGCCCGGAATCCTCGGGCAAGACGACGCTCTCGCTCCACGTGATCGCCGAGGCGCAGCGCCGCGGCGGCATGGCCGCCTTCATCGACGCCGAGCACGCGCTCGACGCGGTCTACGCCGGCAAGCTCGGCGTCGACATCGACAACCTGCTCGTCTCCCAGCCCGACAGCGGCGAGCAGGCGCTCGAGATCGCCGAGGTGCTGATCCGCTCCGGCGCGGTCGACGTGCTCGTCGTCGACTCGGTGGCGGCTCTCGTCCCCCGCGCCGAGCTCGAGGGCGAGATGGGCGACGCGCAGATGGGCCTGCAGGCCCGGCTCATGAGCCAGGCGCTCCGCAAGCTCACCGCGATCGTCGCGAAGAGCAAGACCAGCCTGATCTTCATCAACCAGCTGCGCGAGAAGATCGGCGTGATGTTCGGCAACCCCGAGACCACGACGGGCGGCCGGGCGCTCAAGTTCTACTCGTCGGTGCGCCTCGACATCCGCCGGATCGCCTCGCTCAAGGAAGGCGAGGTGGTCGTCGGCAGCCGCGCCAAGGTGAAGGTGGTCAAGAACAAGGTCGCGGCGCCGTTCCGCGAGGCCGAGTTCGACATCCTCTACGGCGAGGGCATCAGCAAGGAAGGCGACCTGCTCGACCTCGGCGTCGACCACAAGATCGTCGAGAAGTCGGGAGCCTGGTACGCCTTCAACGGCGAGCGCATGGGCCAGGGCCGCGAGAACGCCCGCACGTTCCTGAAGGAGAACAAGGACATCCGCCAGGAGATCGAGAACCGCCTGCGCCAGGGCCTCGGGCTTCCCGTGCCCGACCTCCCCGCCGCTGAGTCGCTCGCCGCGGCCGGCGGCAGCAGGGGCGGCGCCGTCGTCCAGATGCCGGAGAAGAAGAAGGGCGCTTAGTCGCGTCGCGACCTCGAGCGCCTCGTCGTTTCATGGGGCGCTCGAGGGCGTCTCGTTCTACCATCCGCCATGATCGAGCGCCGACTGAGAGCGGCGATCCTGATCTTCTTGTGGGGAGCGCTGGTCGAGGACACCGTCCTCTGCCTCATGGCGTGGTTCGCTCCCGATCTTTGGTTCAAGGTCTTCCACGCAAGCACTCCGGCGGGTCTCGAGGTGGCCTTCTTGCGCCGTTCCGCGGGTCAGTGGGCGGCGTTTTCGCTTGCGCAGGCGATCACGCTCTGGCGCTGGCGACGCGACCCGATCTGGCTCGTCATCACGGCCGGCGTCCGCTTCTCGGACCTGTTCACCGACGTGTCGTACATCCTGGCCGTGCCGACCCTGACCTGGCTCGGGTGGGCCCTGCTGCTTCCGCCTCCGGCGCTCAACCTCGTCGGCGTGGTCATCATGGTTCTCGGCTATCGCCAGGCCACTCGGGGCGTGACCGCGTCGCCACTCCGTTGACTGTGCCGCGGGCGGCATGCTTGAATGAGCGTTCCCTTGCTTGGCCTGGTAGCTCAGCTGGTAGAGCAGCGGACTGAAAATCCGCGTGTCGGCGGTTCGATTCCGTCCCAGGCCACCAATCCCCAAACTTCGACAGTCAGGACGTTTACAGTCCCGTTAGCGACCGCCCACTGGCGCCATCTCCTTCGAACTGTGCGCGAGTCCTGTAGCGCTTCGCTCTGCCCGGCGGCCCTGCGGAAGGCCGACGTTGCCGCTGGCCTCTGTCGGGGCCTCATGTACAGCCGCCAGCTTGCCGAGCCCGTCCGCGAGGTCGGCCTCGTTCACTATGCGGTAGCGGTCGAAGACGGAGCGCGTCTTCCAACCGCACAGGGCCATGATGACGCCTTCGGCGCGCCGGCCCTGCTCATGTTCCGCGCCGCGCCACGGCGTGTGTCGTGGATCATGCGGAAGGCCACGCGGCGGATGATCTTCCCTTGTGCGTTCTTGTCCTCGCGGCCGAGGCACGCCGCGACACAAGCCTTGACCCAGGCCCGCCGGAAGTCGCGGACCGGCTTCCCCGCCCTATGGAAGACGTGGCGCACGATGATCCCCTTCGCCTGCTCGAGGGCAGACGTCCGCTCTCGCTGGGCGCCAATCACCGCCTCGAGCTGCGAGAGCGCCCGGTAGGGCAGAGTCCGAGGCTCGCCGTTTTTGGAGTCGTCGATGCGGATGATGCCGGCCACTCGTCCACGTTGCGCCACTCCAAGCCGAGGGCCTCGCCCTTCCGCCAGCCTGACCAATAGAGAAACTCGGCCAGGGCCGCGACGCCTCGGGAAGATGGGCGACTACGCGCTCGAAGTCGGCGCGCTCGAAGAATCCCACGCGGCGGTTGCGGGCCTCAATCACAGGGAAGGCCGGACGATGCGGGAGCCTCTAGCCGTCCTGCTTCGACGGGCTAACTGCGCCTCTCCCGCGGGATTCGCGTGACGACCGCGGCGCGGTGCGCGAAATCGCCGAGAGGCGCAGATCGCGACGACGCTGACGATGCCGCAGCTGGAAGCCGCCCGTCGGTGGCGGTCTGGGGGGGCTGTCGCCGCGCATCCTTCCTACCGGAAAAACCGTGTTCCCAAAAGTAAACACCCGCTGTCAAGTGCGCAGGGTCAGACTTCCGCAACCACTTCTTGATCGTCAGTCTGCGCCTTTTCCACCTGGGACCACCGTGCGCGCGAAAGTAGCGACGCCGACGACGCTCAGCGCCCGCGCGCGTACCAGATCGAGCCGGGCGAGTCCTAGTTGAGGGCCTCGCCCCAGACGGCGTGGTGTGCCGCGGTCGTCGATGTCCAGTTCGAAGTAGTCGCCGAACGGGAAGCTGAAGCCACCCGGCGAGATGTACTCGTAGCCGGCGACGAAGGTCGAGAGGTCCTTCTCGGCACCCAGGTCTTGCCGCCGTCTTTGGACGAGCGGTAGTAGGTGTTCCAGAGCGTGCCGGCCCGCGCGTCCATCCAGGCGATCCGCACGTCGCCGGCCGCGCCGGCGACGATGGCCGGGAAGGCGTGCGGCTGCCGTTCGGCGCGGTCGAGACATCGGCCTTCGACTCCAGGACGCACCGCCGTTGGTCGACTTGGCGAAGTAGATGCGGGCCGGCCCCTTGTCGACCACTTTGGCGTTCCAGAGGGCGTAGAGCGTGCCGGCGGCGTCGCTGGCCAACGTCGCCTGGGCGCCGAGGTAGGCCCAGCCGCAGAAATAGTCCGAGCAGTCCGGAGGCGCCGCGGCGATCTCCAGCAGCTTAGAGGTCCAGGTCGCGCCGCCGTCGCTCGACGAGCTGATACAGAGTTGACCGCGCCCCTTGCGCCTGGCCGTTCTGCTCGTAGCCGGCCCAGGCGAATGTACGCCCTGCCTCGGCGTAACGGTCCCGCCGCCGGCCAGCGACCAGCCCAGCTTGCGCGTTGGGTTCACTTTGTCGCGTTGAACGTTTGCCCTCCGTCGTGCGACGCCGCGACCCAGACTTCTGGGCATGGTTGAAGCCGACGTAGACGTCCTGGCCGCGTACGGCCAAGATCGGCTTGTCGGTGCCGGCGTTGGTGCTGTCGGCGACGACCACCGTCCAGGTCGCGCCGAAGTTGGTCGACTTCGCTACGACCGTGTCGCTCTTTCTGTTCTGCAGCCACGCGGCGTAGAGCGTGCGGCCGTCGACGGGATCGACGACGATCTGAGTATCGACCTTGGCTCGGTGCCCGGGGCGCGATCGGCCGCGGCGGTCCCCAGCTCGCTCCGCGATCGCGGCTGACTTGGAGGATGGCCGTCGGGCTCGCGACACGCGGGCAACCGGGAACGCCTCCGTACTGGGGATAGAGGACGTAGACGCTGCCGTCGTCGTCGGCGGCGATGGCCGGCTCCCACTGATCGCCGGCCGAGAAGCCCAGCCGGGTCTGGAGCGTGAAGCCGGACGGCCCCATGCTCGTGGCGGTCGCCGTCTGCTCGGTCGGCGCCGCCACCACGGCCGCGAGCACTCGTCCCCGTGCCCGCTTGCCCTTCTCCGTGCCTTCGGCGTGGACGAACAGCGCGGTCACCGCGGTGAGGACCGCCCCAAGAGAGAGCCATGCAGGTGCATGACGTGAAGGAGCCGCTTTCCTCATGCTTCGCCTCCGATTTGAGGCGAGGCTACGCCTCAGTTGCGGACAGCGTCAATACTCCCCGCGAGAGTTCATGTTAGGGCGGCCCATCCCAGGCGGTTGCCAACTACACTCGATGATCTAGGCTCGCGAACGGCCGACGCTAAAGTAGGCGACGCGGGCAGCTGACGCGGCAGGGCGAGTACATCGGCTCGATGCGAGGGCTGCCAGTCGGAAAGAAAGCGCGGGTCAAGCGCGAGCGGGAAGAACGCGGCATAGAGGCCGCGATCCAGTTGGCAAGGAAGCTGGCGAAGGCTTAGCGCTGTCTTTCTGGGCGCCGTGCGGAAATTCGCGCGACTGCACAGCAAGGGCTTTGAACCCTGGGCTTCGTCAGCTGCATCCGCGACCTTGCGGCGGATCGCGGCCTCAGCGGACGTTCAGTTCAGATAGCCGAGCGACTTGAGGATTTCGATTTCACCGGCCGAGGGCCCTTGCGTGGGCTGGGTGGACTTGACTTCCTGGTGGAGGCTCTCCCAGGCCTCCAGGTAGCTCTTCATCTCACGGGCCACGTCGTGGTGCGCATCCAGGCTGTCGGTGAGGCGGCCGTTCTTCTGCCGCTCCGACAGGCTGCAGTTTCCGCTCGGCAACGCCCTCGCGCAAGACGCGGTTTTCGATGTACGTCCACTCCCTCGAGTGCACTGCGATGGCATGCGACCCCTGGAACCGGGTTTCGGTAACGAAAAAGGGAGGGAGATCCGGGAGGGAGTCGTCGCCCCGGATCACGGGCAGCAGCGAACGCCCCTCGACCTGTAGTGGTGGGGCGATACCCAGGTAGTCCAAGATCGTGGGCGTGACGTCCAGAAGCCTCACCGGCGTCTCGATCCTACCCGGTCGAAGGGGATGGCGCCGCCCCGATCCAGCGATCCCAGAGGGTCTTCTCGGTGGGCGGATGATGGAGGATGAGCGGCACCTTGACCTGCGATTCGTACAGGAGAAGCCCGTGGCCCCAGGAGTCCGGCACGGCGGGATGATCGCCGAGCCCTTGTCCATGGTCGCTGGTGAGGACGAAGAGGGTATTCGCCCAGCCCGGAATCGACCGGATCTCCTCCACGAATCGGCCTACGTCGTGGGAGACCTGCCGAACCGCGTCCCAGTAGCCGCGCGAGGCGTCGCCCCGGACCCGGTAGTCGATCTTGAACTCCGGCCGGACGAGCCTCCACCCCTCGTGCACGTCCATGAGGTCGACCTGCATGGTAACGGGGGTCGTAGGCCTTCCGGCGCCTCGCACGCTCCAGCATCGTCCGGAGGACCTCGCGCGAGTCGGGGAGGCGGGCGTTCCCGGGCCCGCCACCACCTGCCCCGGCTCGGGGGTCATCCAGTCGAAGACGACGGCCGAGTCGATGTAGGTGCCGAACCCCTGGTCGAAGTGGAACGTGCGGTTGATGTTCGGGTTCGCGGTGATGCCGACCGTCTCATACCCGTTTCTCCGGAGGACTTCCGCCAGCGTCACGAAGCGGTCGTCGAGGATGTCGTTTTTCTGGCGGTACAGGCCGATGGACCGGGGGTGGAGCGAGGTCAGCATCGATCCGATGGAAGGCCGGGTCCAGCTGGACTGCGCCGTGACGTCCGTGAACTGCACGCCGCCGCGGGCGAGCAGATCGATCTCGGGCGAGAGGTCCGAGACCGAGCGGTTGTAGCAGCCGAGCGCGTCGGCGCGAAGCGTGTCGATGATGATGAGGACGACGTTGGGCCTCCCGGAGACGTCCCGAAAGCCGAGGCCCAGTCCCACGAGGCAGAGCAGAGTGACCGCCGAGGCCTCGGCGACCTTGGGAAGGACGCCGGCTCTTCCCGCCGCCCTCGTCAAGGGTCCTCCCTTTGCCGCCCGACGCGGCTGCGATCGTGGGTGCAGCCCCCGGATCACCGACTATTAGAGTAACACTTTAACTCCATAGTCGCATCTGGGCCTGTAAGTCTCTTTCCGCGCCCAGGACCGAGGCCAGGCGGATCAGCTCCTTGACCGCCGCCTGGCGTCACCTGCGCGGGCGAGCTCGACATGCCGAGCCGTCGGGGCAGGTCGAAGAACTCCTGGGCTTCGAAGATCGTCATGTGGGTCGGTGGATCGAGCCCTCGCCAGGCCTCCCGCCGGCGGCATTCAAACGCCTTGCCAATTGCGCCCACGAAAAAACACGACACCACACGAGCGCATCGTGCAGGCGTGACGCGAGAGCCAGCCTTGGCCCACCGCACTGTGTCCTGGGCGCAAGGAAAGAACGAAGAGGAACGATTTAAGTCCGTGGACGCGCACGATCTCTCCGCTCGCGGCATTAACCGTACCGCAGTACGTCTGCGACGCCATCCGACGGGATGCGCTCGATGAGGCCCGACGTGCCTTCTTGGGTCACCCGCTGCTGCGTGATATGCCCACTGATGGGTCCGCGCCCGCTGAGTGCGCGAGAGGTCGTTCGCCATTGAGGCCGACGCTTCTGATACAACTGCGGCAGAAGTGGCTGCCGTCGAAGCGGCTCGGCGCGGCTTTCGACCCGGTACGTCCCGACCCACTGAACGACGCCTCGTCCGACTTCTGCGACCCCGTTCGGCTTCTGCCAAGGCTGGCTGCACCATTTCGAGCTGACCGCGGGAGTGGTCGTCCGCTTCTGATCGACTCGTCTGGCTACCTCGGGAGCGGCGGCCCGTCGCGCCAGATGCGACGGGCCGTCGCACATGTCCTTTGTGGTGTGCGGCCGAAAGAGCCAAGTACAGTTCATCCTTGTACGGGAAACTGGCCCGGGCCAATTACCGAGCCCACAAAATATGACGCGCGCTGCGGCGGCCCTGAAGGCGAGTACAACGCGCTGGTCGTGGAATTGAGCCCATGGAGCCGACTCCCTCCAGAAGTCGTTCGCGGGCTTGATGCTTCAATGCGCTGGCGGGGATGCGATAGTCCCGGTCACGGACGCGCAACGCGAGGCCGGGGGGTGCGGGGCCCCCCGACGCGGGACCAGCACGCCGTCTGCTAGACTCCGCGCAAACCATGTCCCTGTTGCCCCGGCTTGCGCCTGGGACCCTACGAGATCGTCGCGCCGCTCGGCGCGGGCGGCATGGGCGAGGTCTATCGCGCGCGCGACACGCGCCTCGGCCGCGACGTCGCGATCAAGGTCCTGCCCGCGGCGTTCGCCGCCGACCCGGATCGCCTGCGGCGCTTCGAGCAGGAGGCGCGCGCCGCCGGCGCGCTCAACCATCCGAACATCCTCGCGATCCACGACTTCGGGACGCACGACGGCGCGCCGTACGTCGTCTCGGAGCTGCTCGAGGGCGAGACGCTGCGCGAGCGCATCGAGCGGCGGCGCGCTGCCCGCGCGCAAGGCTGTCGACTTCGCGCGTCCAGATCGCGCGCGGCCTCGCCGCGGCGCACGAGAAGGGGATCGTCCACCGCGACCTCAAGCCGGAGAACCTGTTCGTCACGCGCGACGGCCGCGTCAAGATCCTCGACTTCGGGCTCGCCAAGCTCACGCGCACGGGCGCGGGACGCGACGCGCACGAACGCGCCGACGATCGCGGGCGCCGAGACCGGCGCGGGCATCGTGCTGGGCACCGTCGGCTACATGTCGCCCGAGCAGGTGCGCGGCCAGCCCGTCGATCATCGCTCCGACATCTTCTCGTTCGGCGCGATCCTCTACGAGATGCTGACGGGCCGGCGCGCGTTCCACGGCGACTCCGCCGTCGAGACGATGAACGCGATTCTGCAAGGAGGAGCCGCCGCGATCTCACCGAGACGAACCGCGACCTGCCGCCGGCGCTCGAGCGGATCGTCCGCCACTGTCTCGAGAAGAGCCCGCAGGAGCGGTTCCAGTCCGCGCGCGACCTCGCGTTCTACCTCGAGCGCTCTCGGGACAGTCGGCGCAGGCCGTGCTGCCGATGACGGAGACCCGAGCGCCGGGTCCGATGGCTCAAGCCCGTGGCCGCCGGCCTCGCCGCGGTCGTGATCGCGGCCGCGTCCTTCGTCGCCGGCACAAAGCGGACCGAAACGCCGGTCCCCGAGTTCAAGCCCCTCACGTTCCGCCGCGGGACCATCGACGCGGCCCGTTTCGCCCCCGACGGGCGCACGATCCTCTACGCGGCGCCGGTGGGAGGGGAAGCCGATCGAGGTGTTCGTCACGCAGTCCGGCTCGGCCTCCGAGTCCCGACCGCTCGGCGTCGCAGGCTTGGTGGTGGGCGTCGCGGACGGCGAGGTGGCCGTCCTGTCGTCGGCTCGGCACGCTCGTCAAGTACCGCCTCGGCGGTGGGGTGCCGCGTCCGTTCCTGAGCGATCTCAACTGGGCTTTTGCGGCACCCGGACGGTTTGGCTTTCCGGCGTGCTACGCCGCGTGGGCGGCCGCCTCAGCAGCTCGAAGTCCCCCCAGGCAAGGTGCTGTATGGTAGACCCCGGGCCAGATCAACGCGCTCCCCGCGTCTCACCCAGCGGCGAGCATGTGGCCTTTGTGGACAAGCCCCCCACGTTCGGCTACACGACGGGCCTGAATCGCCGTCGTCGACCGTACGGGCCGGCATCGGAGTGCTGACCGCTGCGTGGGACGACTTCTCCGGATTGGCCTGGTCGGCTGACGGTCGCGAAGTCTGGTACTCGGCCTCACCCCTCGGCTCGATGGACTGTGAGCTGCGAGCGGTCTCGCTCTCCGGCGAGGACCGCATGATCGCGCGCTTGCCGGGTTCGCTGACCGTGTTCGACATCACCCGCGACGGCCGAGTTCTCCTCGGCCACGAGAAGCGCCGCTTCGAGACGAGGGGTCGGATGCCCGGCGAGACGGCCGAGCGGGACCTGTCCTGGTTCGACCGGACAATCCAGGACGATCTCTCGGCGGACGGGCGAACGATGATCTTCAACGAAGCGGTCGAGGGGGCGGTCCACGCCAGTCGGCCTTCCTGCGCCCGGTGGACGGCTCCCCAGCCGTGCGGCTCGGCGACGGTTTCGTCCTGGCGCTGTCGCCGGACGCCCGCTCGGTCCTCGTGTCTCCCGACCTCCCGGCGTCGCCCGACTGGGACTACCACAGGCTCGTGCTGATGCCGACCGGGGCCGGTGAGCAGCGGCAACTGCCCGCAGGGAAGATCGCGAGCTACTACGACGCCTGGTGGACGAGCGACGGCCAGCGGCTGCTGCTGACGGCGCGGGAAGCGGGCCGTCCGTTGCGGCTCTTCCTTCAGCGCCTCCCCGATAGCGAGCCAGAGCCGATCACGCCCGAGGGTGTCGTGAGGCCACGCATACCATCTCTCCCGACCTCC
>CAVUTB010000007.1:0-113057 GCA_963744315.1 uncultured Acidobacteriota bacterium | reverse complement strand
TGCCCTCGCCGAGGAAGGTCGCGGCGACCCTCGAGAGTCTCGGCCGGGAATTTCGCCGGCGATATCGATGCCGTGAACTTGACGAAGACGAGTTTGTCGTCCGGAAACTGGCTCGTCAGCGTCTCGTCGTCAGGCTCGAAGAAAAACAGGGACAACGCCGTTTCCGCCGGCTCGCCGGCGCTCAACGGCTGCGTTGTTGCCGCCAGATTCCAGGGGATTTCGATCGGGGGCAGCGGTTCTTCTGCTTCGGCCATATTCCTGCTCCTTGCATCGGGATCAGGATGTCGCCTCTCGGCAGGAGGCCTGGAAGGTGACCCATAAACCTATAGGCGTTTCCTTCCAGGCCCAACCGGGACGCCGAGGTCGGGGGGCTTAGCGGGCGTCGCCGAGGGTAATGAGGAGAGCGGTTGCCCTCAACATCCGGCTCGGCCGTGTGCCTGAGTGGCAAAACGCACCACGAAGTGCCCTCTCAGCTCTGGTCACCGTTGCGGAGGCAGACTACTCTCCTCTGGGGAGGTGATCAAGGAAGATTTGGCGGCCTGGCGGTTTGCGCCTGCAGGGCGTAGGCAACACAAGGGCGGTCGGCTCGTCAACAAGCCTCCTCGGGAGCGCTCATCCCGGGCGCCTGCCAACCCGGCCGACGCTGGACTGGCTCGCTCCGGCCCTCACGAGAGGATACCTGTTGGGGTCGATCCGGCCCCTGCATGTGGTGTTGCCCCAACGCACGCGACTCCAGAAAGGAACGCATGCCCATGACGCCAGCAACGTACATGAGGACTCCGGTTTCCGGACCGGCCCAAGGGACAAGGAAGGACGATTATGCCCGACACGTATCCGAACTTCGCGGCACTGGCCCGTAAGGAACGCTCCGGGATCGACTATCAGGTGAGGGTTCGGCGCGCCCGGCCGGCCTTCGCGATCATGGCGCCTCACGGCGGCGGGATCGAGCCGGGGACCTCTGAGATCGCCGACGCCATCGCTACCGGACCGGCATTCTTTCCACACGCTCGAGGGGCTGAAGCCATCCGGTAATGCCGTCCTGCACATCACCAGCACACGGTTCGACGAGCCCATGTGCCTCACCGTGCTGGGTCACTCCGCCGTCGTCGTCACGTTACACGGGGAGCACAGCGAAGACGACGGAGAAGGCGTCTTCGTCGGCGGCCGGGACCGCGAATCTGGGCGACCGGCTCGGCGCCGCCTTGGCCCGCCGGGGCTTCGACGTACGCGAGCACGACGATCCCGACCTGCAGGGCCTCGAAGAGAAGAACATCTGCAACCGCGGCACCTCCCGAGCCGGCGTCCAACTGGAGCTGTCCAAGGCCGTACGGAAGACGATGTTCGAATCCCTGACTCGGGAAGGCCGGAAACACCCGACTGCGAGGTTCGACGAGTTCGTCAGGACGGTGCAGAGGGCCCTGGAAGGGCCTGAGCGACCGGCGCCTACTTCAGCAGCACCCGCTTCACTTCGGCGTTCTCGGCGACGGTCTAGAAGGGATCGTTCGTGAACGCCCTCGGACATGCCGGCGAGTCACTCGACTGGATCTTCACCAAGCTATGTGAGCGGCCAATCAAGGTAGGAACAATAGTGCGCTCGTATCCGTTTGGTGACACTGGACTCACACGGCTATAGCTTCCACTATCCGAATCGAGCCGCAGTGAGACTCGTGCGCAGCTATAGGGTCGTTCGCTGGACGCGTCTTTGTGTGGAGGCGGGATCATGAGAACGAGGCGTCTTTGCGGTGTCACTCCTCGCACTGTCGGCGAGTGCAGCCCACGCGCAGGAGCTGAAGAAGGGCAACGTAGTTGGGATCCACGTCTCGACGATCAAGCTCGCGGCCGGTGTGACGATGGAGAGTTTACCGCCTTCTTCGTGGAGAAGGCCATTCCCGCGTACAATGGAGAAGGCCATTCCCGCGTACGAGAACCTGGCCCGGCTGGAAGTATTACCCGGTCCGGCGAATCCGGGTGAGAAGGCGGAAGGCTTCGGGCTGATCATCGTGATCGCCACAGAGGCGGAGCGGGACAAGTACTACAACGCGGACGGCAGCCCCTTGGAGCTCGGCAAGGCGGCGAATGTGAAGATCCAGCCGATCATGGACGAGATGAACAAGCTCGGCACGATCACGCAGATCCTTTTATCGACTGGCTCGTCTACTGATGGCAGTCGTCTTGTCTCGGTTCGGCGGGTGTTACGCTTCGTAACTGGAAAGAAACTTGGAGTTCACCGCGGCTCCGAGATTTGGACGTGGTAGCCCATTTGCGTGAGACGGGCTACGAAGCGCCGGGCGACCTTCGACCGATCCGCTTGTCGAAGTATTGGGTTCCGAGATCCCTATACTCGGTGCCGTCCCGTATCATGTAGTAGACGACGGTGAGGATCGAAGCGGCCACGGCGACGATCGCTTTCTTGGTCCCGCGCCGCCGAGCGCGCAGTCCGCAGAAATTGGGCACTGCGAGGTACCTGTTTTTGATCTCGGACAGCCGCACCAAGCAGTTTGAACCATGATGGGTCTTCGATCCACGCGGCGCCCTTGAGGGTCCGGGTCGAATGGACCTTGCCGGCACTCTCATCGAGCCGCGGACAGAGCCGCGCCCACGACACCGAGATGTCCGTGTGTGCTGGAATCGGCTCATGTCGAGCCCGATCTCGCCGAGTATCGCCGGCACCCCGACTTGGCTGAGACCGGGATCGCCTTCAGTCGCTCGACGATGTCGAAAGGGAGTCACCGCTCTTTGCGATCTCTCGATCGAGCTGCGCGATGGATGCCTGTAGGGTCTCGATCAGGTTCAGGTGCATCCCGAGCAGCCGCCGTTGCTGCTCGGTCAATCGCCCGTGCAGCGACTCGACCAGTCGTTGGCGGCTGCACCCGTAATCGCGGGTGGGCCAGATCGGCCAGATCGCTGCCGGGTCGGCCTCTCCAGCGATCAGCGCCTTGACGATCGCTCGCCCGCTGACTCCGAGAATCCGACTTATAGCCCGGTCATCTTCAGGTTCCCGACATCGAGGATCTTCTGGATCCGTTAGGTATGGCGGGCGAGCTCCCGAACAAACTGCTTGCGGGTGCGAGTGAGCTCACGCAGCGCGCCGATCTCCGCGCCGGAACGAAGCTGCCCCGGATCAGGCCATGAGCCAACAAGGTCCGCCATCCAGGTTGCGTCGTTCACGTCGCTCTTGCGGCCAGGCAGATTCTTCGACCTGGAGCCGGATTCGCCAGCATCAATTCGGACCGGCCTTCCAGCGCGCGCCACACGGCTTTCCAATAGCTGCCCGTCGCCTCCATCACCACGTGAGTGACGCCGTGACTGAACAGCCAGGCGGAAAGCTCGACCAGCGACTGGCTCGTCGTTCCGTACGTCCGGCATTCCTGCGTCGACGCGAGCCTCGCCCTGGACGCGCACGGCGGCCGCCAAAACGTCCTTCCCCAGATCCAAGGCCGCACAACGGGGATACATCACCTTCATGGCGATCACCACTCCTGCACAGGAGCGGGACCCTGATAACGCGAATACTGGAAAACGGGCTCGCGGCTCGCAATCGCCTGCTTGCAGTCATATCGCGGACACCCTCCGCGAGGGTACAGACAAGCGCATCACTTCGCCGCGGCACCAATCGCTGGTGCTCTACGAGTCCCCGGCCACACTCGTTCTCGGGCTAAAACGCACCATTGTTGCGCCGGCCTCCATGCCAGTGCCCGCACATTCTCCGACGTTTCATTCCGGCTGGTCGCTGCCGAAGGCAGCGGCGGGTCACTCGTTCCGGAACGAGTTGAGTGTGTCCCGCGCAGAACGCGGGACTATCCCTTGAAGCTCTGATCCCAGCCGGCCGTGGTGGCTGCGGCTTCGCTCTGGCGGTCGGTCGCGAGCGCCTTTCGCACGCGGTCGAGGTCGATGCGGATCACGCCGCCCGGACCGCGGCGGAATGCGGGTCGAACTCGAGGGTGAGACGACGCGGCGGAACACTCTCCTTGAGCGCCCGCGCGCCGAGGCGGGGCTTGCGCGCCGCCTCCTGCACGATGCGCTGGGCGGCTTCCGCCGTGATCTCGAGCTTGCAGCCGCAGGCCCGGAAGTAGGCCTGCGCTCTGGCGCAGGCCCGAGTCGGCGCCCTCGACGAAGATCTTCACGAGCTCTTCTCGGACAGCGCCTCGAGCAGCACCACCGCGTCGAAGCGGGACAGGAACTGCGGGCTCATGCCGTACTCGAAGAGGTCCTCGTTCCGGAGCCACTCGCGCAGCGAGAACTGCAGCTCCTCGCGCACGCTTGCCGTTCCTCGACCACGGTCACGGGCTTGAGGGCGCCCTTGTCCTGCCCGCGGTCACGCGGTGGTAGACCGCGTCGTAGAGCCCCTCGAAGGCTCCCGCGCAGACGAACAGCATGCCGCTCGAGTCCACGTTCACCGTGCCGCCCCCCGCCCAGGCGGGCAGCGCGAACCGGCACGGCCTCGTTCTCGATCAGCGTGAGCAGCGCCTCCTGCGCCCGGATGCCGGCGCATGTTCGGCTCGCCGCCGACGTGGCTGCGGATCTTGTCCACCTCGTCGACGAAGACGAGCCCGTTCGCGCGCCTGCTCGAGCAGCCTTCGACGGGGACCTGGTCCCGAGCTGCTCGCGGGCGCGGTCGAGCAGGCGCCGCAGCAGCTTCTCGCCGGGGCGGCCCTGCTCGGCCTCCTCGCCCAGCACGTTGGCGTGGATGCGCACGACCGTCGAGCGCGACCGAGAGCGCGGGGTCGGTGGCGAGCAGCTCCTCGACGGCCCGCATCAGCGTCGTCTTGCCGGAGCCCGACGAGCCGATCAGCAGGATGTTGCCGACCTTCAGGCCGGCCAGCTTCTTGGCGAGCGCGACCGACATCTCGCGCACGGCCTCCTTCTGGCCGATGACGCGCTTCTCGAGCGCCTTGGCGATCTGGGCGGGCGACGGGGGAGCGGTGGGCACGGGCCGATTCTACGCCCTCGCCTTCGCCTCCAGCTCCGCCCAGCGCGCGTAGAGCCGGTCCACCGCGGCCTGCGCGCTTGCAGAGCGCGGCGAGCGCGCGCCGGAGCGCCTCGTGGTCGCTCGGCGACCGCCGGGTCCGCGGCGGCGGCCGTGGGCCTTGTCGAGCCTGCGCTCTCGGCTTCGAGGATGCGCGCCTCCATCGCGTCCCACTCGCGCTGCTCGTGGTAGCCGAGCTTGCGGGGGCGGCCTTCTCGGGCTCTCGGCGCGCGGGCGCTGTCGCGCTTGGCGGCGGCGTCGGGGCAGCTCGGCCTCGACGGCGCGTGCCGCTTCCCACTGCGCGTAGTCCGGCGTACGCGATCGCCCCGCCCTGCCGTCGAGCGCGAGGAGCGCGTCGAGACGCGGTCGAGCAGGTAGCGGTCGTGGGTGACCAGCACGAGCGCGCCCGGGAACTCGAGCAGGCTCTCCTCGAGCACCTCGAGCGTCGGGATGTCGAGGTCGTTGGTGGGCTCGTCGAGCAGCAGCAGGTCGGCCGGCTCCAGCATCAGCCGGGCGATCAGCACGCGCGCCTGCTCGCCGCCCGAGAGCCGGCCCGACCGGCGTCTCGAGCTGCTCGGAGCGGAACAGGAAGCGCTTGGCCCAGCCGGCGACGTGGACGCGAGCGGCCGCTGGAAGACCACCGCGTCGCCGTGCGGGCGCGAGCGTGCGCTCGCAGCGAGACCGCGGGGTCGAGGCGCGAGCGGTGCTGGTCGAACATCACGACCTTGCAGGTTCGGCGCGTGCTCGACCGTGCCGGCGTCCGGGCGGCTCGAGGCCGGCCAGCAGGCGCAGCAGCGTGGTCTTGCCGCTGCCGTTCGCGCCGAGCAGGCCGAGGCGCAGGCCCGGGCGAGAGCACGAGGTCGAGGCCGCGCACGATCGCGCCGCTCGCCGAAGCTCTTGCGCCAGGCCCTTCGCCGACCAGCAGCCGCTTGGTCTTGCGCTCGGTCGCCGAGAAGTCGATGCCGACCGCGGCCGACTGCGCGAGCGCGCGTCGAGGTCGCCGAGCTCGTCCTGCAGCCGCCCCGCCTCGTCGATGCGCGCCTGGGCCTTGCGCGTGCGGGCCTTGCGCCTTGCGCGAGAGCCACTCCAGCTCGCCGCGCACGCGGTTGCGCAGCGACTCCTGGTAGGCGGCCTGCGCCGGCCAGCAGCTCGTCCTTCTTCTCGAGGTAGTCGCTGTAGCGGCCGCGCACGTCGAGCAGGCCGCGCGGCGAAGGCGCGGTTCAGCTCGAGCACGCGGCCGGCCACGGCCTCGAGGAAGTAGCGGTCGTGGCTCACCGCGAGGAAGGCCTCGGGCTCGCGCGGCAGCAGCTCCTCGAGCCAGAGGATGCCGTCGACGTCGAGGTGGTTGGTGGGCTCGTCGAGCAGCAGCAGCTCGGGCTCGCGCACCAGCTCGCGCGCGATGGCCAGCCGCTTCTTCCAGCCGCCGGAGAGCGTCGCGGTCGGGCTGCGCCTCGTCCGCGAAGCCGGCCTTGCCCATCGCGACCGCGACGCGCGCCGTCGCGCTCGTGCTCGTCGAGGCCCAGCTCCGCGAGCGCCTCGCGCAGCACGGAGTCCGACGGTCGTGCCCGGCGCGAAGGCGCGGGTCCTGCGGCACGTAGCCGAGCGCGCAGGCGCTTGCGCGCGGCGCGCGTGCCGGAGGACGGCGGCTCGAGCCCGGCCAGGATCTTCAGCAGCGTCGACTTGCCCGAGCCGTTCGGGCCCACGAGGCCGACGTGGTCGCCCTCGAAGATGCCGAACGACAGCCCCTCGAAGAGCGGCGCGGCGCCGAAGGCCTTGCTGAGGTCCTGGCAGGAGAGGAGCAGCTCAGCCAACGGGTCCGCTCGGCGCGTGCGGGGAGGGCCATGGGATGATCCTCTCACGGTGAACAGCGGCTTCGAGTACCGCGAGACGCTCGGGCGCGAGGCGAGCGGCGCGACCGTGATCGGCTGGCTCGCCTCGCGGCACCGGCATTCCAGCGAGGACGTCTGGCACGCGCGGATCCTGGCGGGCGAGGTTCGACTGGACGGCGTCGTCGCCTCGGCTGCGGACGGCCTGCAGCCAGGACAGCGGCTCGCGTGGCGACGGCCGCCGTGGGAAGAGCCGGCCGTTCCTCTGGGCTACGCGATCGTCTACCGCGACGAGTCGCTGCTCGCGGTGGCCAAGCCACGCGGCCTGCCGAGCCTGCCGAACGGCGGCTTCCTCGAGCACACGCTGCTGCACCAGGTGCGAAGGCGGCACCCCGAGGCCGTGCCGATGCACCGGCTCGGCCGCGGCACCTCGGGCCTGCTGCTCTTCGCGCGGACCGCGGAGGCGCGACGCTTCGTCGCCGCCGAGTGGCGGGCCGGCCGAGTCGAGAAGAGCTACCGCGCGCTCGTGAGCGGCATCCCGCGCGAGCAGCGCTTCGCGGTCGAGGCGCCGATCGGGCCCGTGCCGCACCCGCGGCTCGGCCGCGTTCACGCGGCAAAGGCGGCGGGGAAGCCGTCGCTCTCGCACGTCGAGGTGCTGGCCGAGCGAGGCGATCGCGCGATCGTCTCGGTCCGCATCGCGACGGGACGGCCGCACCAGATCCGCATCCACCTCGCGTTTGCGGGCCACCCGCTCGTCGGCGATCCGCTCTACGTCAGCGGCGGCGTGCCCGGCCCGACCCCGCGCTGCCCGGCGAGGGCGGCTACCGCCTCCACGCCGAGCGGCTCGTGCTCGCGCACCCGACGACGAAGGCGCGGCTCGGCTCGCGTGCGCGCCCCCACTCGAGCTGCGCGAGGCCTGAGGCCCGCGACGAGCGCTTCCTTGTCGGCCTTCGAGAGCTGCTTCAGCCGGTGCTCGAGCCGGAGCGCCGCGCTCCAGTCGCGAACGCGGCGCGACCACGCCAGGTGAACGGGCAGCCGCGAGCGCGTGTAGCGGGACGCGCGGCCCGACTGGTGTGCGCGCAGCCGCGCCGCGAGATCCTTCGCCGCGCCGCTGTAGAGCGAGCCGTCGCGGCAGCGCAGGATGTAGACGTACGGCAGCGGCGCTAGTCCTTGAAGCGCACGACCGCCTTCGGGTCTTCGCTGTAGTGGACCTCGTGGCCGTCGGCCCACTGGCCGTCCTTCAGGTGGCGCGACTTCACGTGGAGGCGCCCATCGGGAGCACGCGGCTCGTCGCCTCCACCTCGCGCACGCCGCCCGTCGTGCCGTGGACCGTCTCGCGCGACTTGAAGCCGCCCGCTTCGGCCTCGAGCGTGCCCGTCGTGTAGAAGCCGCCGGTGGTGACGTAGGTGTAGACGATCGCCTTCTTCTCGGCGTCCCAGGTGAAGAGCGTCTCGCCGCCGTACTCGCCGTCGTTGATCGAGTGGCTGCTGCGCACGGCGCGCCCGCCGAGCACGAGCTCGAAGCGGTGCGACGTCGACCACCGGCTTGGCGGCGCCCGCGGGGGAGAGCGTGCCGCGCCAGGCTCTTGCCGACGAGCGGCAGGAGCGGCGCGAGCTTCGGGTCCGGCTCGGCCGCCGTGGCTCCCGCCGCAGGATCAAGCAAGCAATCCAAGGACGTCGACTTGCTCATCGATGCTCCCCTCGGTGACTTATACCCGATCCGGTTGCGGTCTTTTTGGCGTGTTACCATGCCGGGTTCTCTGGAGGACCGTTTGAACCTGAGTGCCCCGAGGTCCTCGCGCTAGGGCTCACCTAGTACGTCGTGCTGCTGTTCTGCCTGCGTTCACGAGTCCGCGCACGCCTGGATGGCGCTGCGCATGGGCGACGACACCGCGGCCCAGCACGGGCCGCATCACCCTGAACCCGCTGGCGCACATCGACCCGATCGGCACGGTGCTGATGCCGCTGCTGCAGATCTTCACGGGGAGTGCCGCTGCTGGCCTGGGCCAAGCCCACGCCCGTGCAGCCGCGGCAACTTTCGGCGAGCCTCGCGCGCGGGGCCACATCCTCGTCGCCGGCGCCGGGCCGTCTCGAACTTGCTGCTGGCGCTGCTCTTCACGGCCGTTCTCTTCGTCGGCGTGCGGCGCGGCCCGCACCGCGCTCGACGAGCAGCCGCTCGACCCTGCTCCTGACCGTCGGCGTCCAGCTGAACGTCTCGCTGGCGATCTTCAACCTGGTGCCGCTGCCGCCGCTCGACGGCTCCTGGTCGCCTCGTGGGGGCTGCCGCGGCCCTCGGCGAGCGCTACGACCGCGTCATGGAGCCCTACGGGCTTCGTGATCCTGCTCGCGCTGTTGTGACCGGCGCGCTCGGCTTGTGCTCGTGCCGCCCCTCAGCCGTGCGTGATCGAGCTTCCTCTTCCAGTCGCCGCTGAGCCACCGATGAAGCCCGACCTCGAAGAAGCCCCGCATCCTCTCCGGCATGCGCCCGACCGGGCCGCTGCACCTCGGCAACTACATGGGCGCGCTCGAGAACTGGGTCCGGCTGCAGGACAGTACGACGTGCTTCTTCACCGATCGTGGACTGGCACTCGCTCACCACCGACTACGCGGACCCCGGCGCGATCCGCGAGAACATGCTCGAGGTGGCGACGCGACTGGCTCGCCGCCGGGCTCGACCCCGAGCGCTCGGTGATCTTCATCCAGAGCCTGGTGCCGGAGCACGCCGAGCTGCACCTGCTGCTCTCGATGATCATGCCGGTGCCGTGGCTCGAGCGCGTGCCGACCTACAAGGAGCAGCAGCAGCAACATCGAGGAGCAAGGACCTCTCGACCTACGGCTTCCTCGGCTATCCGCGTGCTGCAGACCGCCGACATCATCATCTACAAGGCGGACGCGGTGCCGGTGGGCGAGGACCAGGCGCCGCACATCGAGCTGACGCGCGAGATCGTGCGCCGCTTCAACAACCTCTACGGCGCCGGTGTTCCCCGAGCCGCAGACGCTGCTCACCGCAGGCCAGCGCATCCCCGGCACCGACGGCCGCAAGATGTCGAAGTCGTACGGCAACGCGATCTACCTCAAGGACGACCCGGAGACGCGTGCGCCAGAAGCTGAAGCCGATGGTCACCGATCCGGCGCGCAAGCGGCGCACCGATCCCGGCAATCCGGACGTCTGCCCGGTGTTCGACCTGCACAAGGCGTTCTCGCCGCCCGAGACGCAGGAGTGGGCCGCGCAGGGCTGCCGCACCGCCGGGCATCGGCTGCCTCGACTGCAAGGGCAGGCTCACCGAGCACCTGCTGGAGCGCCTGGCGGAGATCCACGCGCGCCGCCCCGAGTTCGCGACCCGGCCCGACACGGTCTGGGACATCCTGGTCGAAGGATCGAAGCGGGCGCGCGCGGTGGCCGAGGCGACCATGGAGGAAGTGCGCGCGGCGATGAAGATCCGCTACGACCGCAACGTGAGCGACGACGACTGCCCAAGCGCGACACCGTGCCCGAGGGCGTCGAGTCCGTCGCTGCCGGACGACGCGCCCCGCATCACGCTGCCGCTCTTCGAGGGGCCGCTCGACCTGCTCCTGTACCTGATCCGGCGCGACCAGATCGACATCCACGACATCCCGATCGCGCCCATCACGCGCCAGTACATGGAGTACCTGGACGCTGATGCAGCGAGCTCAACCTCGACGTGGCCGGCGAGTTCATGGTGATGGCGGCGACGCTCATCCACATCAAGTCGAAGATGCTGGTGCCGATCGAGCCCACCGAGGCGCAGGGCGAGGAGGAGGCCGGCGACCCGCGCGAGGAGCTGGTGCAGCGCCTGCTCGAGTTCCAGCGCTACAAGGAGGCGGCGGGCGTCCTGCACCAGCAGGCCCAGATCCGCGCGGCGACCTGGACGCGGCCCGACACGGTGCTGCCGAAGTTCGACGACGCCGGCGAGGAGATGCTCGAGGCCGGCCTCTACGACCTGATCGGCGCCTTCAAGGAGCTGCTCGACCGGCGCAAGGCGCTGCTCGCGCACGAGGTCGAGGCCGAGGGCAAGCCCGTCGAGCAGCGGATGGACGAGCTCGCTGGCGATGATCCGCGAGGGCGAGTCGCTCGAGTTCCTGGAGCTGTTCGCATCGCTGCAGCACCAAGGGCGAGATGATCGTGACGTTCCTCGCGCTGCTGGAGCTGATCCGGCTCAAGCGGGTGAAGGTCTACCAGCGCGGGCTGTTCGGCTCGATCCGGGTGTTCCGGCCGGTGGGGCCGACCGAGGACGCCCGGCGCCGCTGCGTAGCAACTAGAGAGGACAGGGTTGGCCAGAAGGACGACGCGAAGAAGAAGAAGGCCGAGGGCGACGGCAAGCGGCCCTCCGCGATGGAGGCCTACGTGGCGGGCCCGCCGATCGCCGAGCCCGACGGCGTGGGCGAGTCGAGGGGTCGAGCCGGACCACGTCCCGCCGCTCGCGCGTCGCACGAGGACGAGGCGAGTGTGCTGCCGCCGCAGCAGATCCGCGCCGTGATCGAGGCGCTGGTGTTCGCCTCGCCGCAGCCGATCACGCCGAAGGAGATCGCGCGCGTGCTGCAGGGCGTCGCGCGCGAGGACTGGCAGCGCGAGCTCGAGGAGATCTGCAGGCCGACTACGCCCGCGACGAGCGCGGGCTGCAGCTCGTCGAGGTGGCCGGCGGCTTCCAGATCACGACGCGCCCCGAGTACAACGACTGGGTGCGCGAGCTGATCGACCCGCAGCACGCCGACGCGGCTGTCGATCCAGGCGCTCGAGACGCTGGCGGTGATCGCCTACAAGCAGCCGGTGACGCTGCCCGAGATCATCGCCTGCGCGGCGTGAAGTCGGGCGGCGTCGTCAAGACGCTGCTCGAGAAGCGCCTGATCCGGATCACGGGGCGCAAGGAGGTCGTGGGCCGGCCGATGCTCTACGGCACCACCAAGCAGTTCCTGCTCCACTTCGGCCTCAAGGACCTCGGCGAGCTGCCGCGGATCGAGGAGTTCGCCGAGGTGCTGGGGGAGGAGGTGGACGTCGCCGGCCTCAAGAGAGCCATCGAGGCGCCCCTCCCGGTGGCGGGCGAGCTCGCCGAGCCGGAGGCTGACCAGATCCCGCTCTTCGAGGAGCCGCCAGCGGAGAGCGGGGACGGCGAAGGCGGCAGCGAGCCCTCCGGGGATTCCGGATAAGATCGCGCCGTGGAAGAACGCCTGCAGAAGATCCTGGCGCGCGCGGGCTTCTCCTCGCGGCGCGGGGCCGAGCAGCTGATGCTCGAGGGGCGCGTCACCCGCAACGGCGAGATCGTGAAGGAGCTCGGCACGCGGGCCGATCTCGACAAGGACGACGTGCGCGTCGACGGCGTGCGCGTGAAGGCGCCGAAGGCCCTGGTCTACCTGGTGCTCAACAAGCCGCGCGGCGTCGTCAGCACGCGCAGCGATCCCGAGCGGCGGCAGACGGTGATGGACCTGGTGCCGAACGTGGCGGGGCTCTTCCCGGTAGGGCGGCTCGACGTCACGACCGAGGGCCTGATCCTGCTCACGAACGACGGCGCCTTCGCCGAGCGCGTGTCCCACCCGCGCTACGAGGTGCCGCGCGTCTACCACGCCAAGGTCCATCGCGTCCCCGACGCGGAGACGCTCGAGCGGCTCCGGCGCGGCGTGCGCGTGGAGGCCGACTTCATGGCGGTCGACCGCGCGCGCGTGATCGACGCCGACAACAACGCCTGGGTGGAGCTGACGCTGCACGAGGGCAAGCAGCACGAGGTGAAGCGGCTGCTGGAGGCCGTCGGCCATCCCGTCTCGAAGCTGCGGCGCGTCGCGATCGGGCCGGTCACCTTGCGCGGGCTCGAGCCCGGCCAGTTCAGGGCACTCGCTCCCGAGGAGATCGAGGGCCTGCGGCGCGGAAAGGATCCGGCGAGCGGCGCGCTCGGCCGCCTGGCGCGCCGCCGCCCGCGCTCGCGCCCGCGCCCGCGGCCCTCGGGCCGCGCGTCCCTCGGGCCGCACGCGCCCGCGCCGCGCCGACGCCGACGCCGGCGAGCGGCCGCCGCCCCGAGCGGCGGCGAGCCGGCACGCGGAGCGGACGGCGATGAGCCCCACGCGCGCGGCGGGCTTCGTGTTCCCGCCGCACCTTTCGGGCCTCGACCGCTTCGAGCCCGGCAAGCCGATCGGCGAGGTGCAGCGCGAGCTCGGCTTGCGCGACGTCGTCAAGCTCGCCTCGAACGAGAACCCGCTCGGGCCCTCGCCTTTGGCGGTCGAGGCCGCGCACGCGGTGCTCGGCCAGGTGAACCGCTACGCCGACCCGCAGGCGACCGAGCTGCGGCAGGCGCTCGCGCGGCGCCTGGAGGTGCCGGTCGAGCAGATCCTGACCGGCAACGGGTCGGTCGAGATCATCGAGCTCGCCGCGCGCGCGCTGCTCGGGCCGGGCGACAACGCCGTGATCTCCGAGCACGCCTTCGTGCGCTTCCGCCAGATCGTGGACGCCCACAACCGCGGCGCGCGCATCGTGCCGATGCGCGACCTCACGCACGACCTCGCGGCGATGGCGGCGGCGATCGACGCGCGCACGCGGCTCGTGTTCGTCGCCAACCCGAACAACCCGACCGGCACCTGGAACCGCAAGGCCGAGCTCGAGGCGCTCGTGGCCGCGCTGCCTTCGAACTGCCTCCTGCTGCTCGACGAGGCCTACTTCGAGTACGCCGACGACCCCGACTATCCGAACGGGATCGAGCTCCGTGCGCCGCGGCGCGCCGGTGATCGTGACGCGCACGTTCTCGAAGGCCTACGGCCTCGCGGGGCTTCGAGCCGGCTACGCGATCGCGGCGCCCGAGGTGCTCGACGCGCTCCACGTGATCCGCGAGGCGTTCGGCATGAACCTGGCGGCGCAGGCGGCGGCCGCGGCCGCGCTCGACGACGTGGAGCACGTGCGCCGCTCGCTGGAGCTGAACCGCACCGAGAAGGCGCGGCTCGCGGAGGCGCTCGCGAAGCGCGGCTACCGCGTGCTGCCGAGCCTCACCAACTTCCTGGCCTTCGACACCCGCCGCGTCCGGCCGCGACGTCTTCAAGAAGCTGCTGGCGCACGGCGTGATCGTGCGCCCGCTCGACCCCAGCCGCCTGCCGAGCTTCCTGCGCGTCTCGGTCGGAACCAGGGCCGAAAACGACGCCTTCCTCGCCGCGCTCGACGCGGTCTGACCGGGGACCCGGAGCATGAGAGCCAACGGACTCGTCGTCGCGATCGACGGCCCCTCGGGGGCCGGCAAATCCAGCGCGGGGCGGGCGCTCGCCGCCCAGCTCGGCTACACCTACATCGACACCGGCGCCATGTACCGGGCGCTCGCGCTCAAGGCGAGCCGCGCCGGCGTCTCGCTCGACTCCGAGGAGGCGCTCGCCGCGCTCTTGCGGGCGTCGAGCATCGAGCTCGCCGACGGCGGGCAGCGCGTGCTGCTCGACCACAACGACGTGACCGCCGAGGCGCGCTCGCGCGAGACGAGCCGGGCCTCGTCGCTCGTCTCGGTCCACCCCGGGGTGCGGGTCGAGATGGTGGCGCGCCAGCGCGAGATGGGCAAAGAGGGCGGCGTGGTGCTCGACGGCCGCGACATCGGCACGGCCGTGTTCCCCGACGCCGAGGTGAAGTTCTTCCTCGACGCCGACCCGGCCGAGCGGGCGCGGCGCCGACTGGGCGAGCTGCGCGCGGCCGGCAGCGACGTCAGCTTCGACGCGATCGAGAAGGAGGTGCGCGAGCGCGACTACGCCGACACGCACCGCGCCGAGTCGCCGCTGCAGCGGGCGTGGGACGCGATCGCGCTCGACACCACGGCGCTCGGCCACGAGGAGGTGGTCGAGCGCATGCTGGCCGCCGTGCGCGCGCGCGAGGGCCGGCCCGCCGACCTCGCCCGCCTCGCCGCCGCGCACCTGCGCTCGGGCCGTTCCTATCTCGAGGTGCTGCGCACCGCGCAGCTGAGCTGCGGCCTCTACCGCCTGCGCCGCGGCGAGGAGGACCAGCAGCGCCCGCACCACGAGGAGGAGATCTACCTCGTGATGGAAGGCCGCGCCCGCTTCCGCATGGGCGACCAGGACTTCGCGGCCGAGCCCGGCTCGCTGCTGACGGTCCCCGCCCGCGTCGAGCACGGCTTCCGCGAGGTCACCGAAGACCTGCTGCTGCTGGTCTTCTTCGCCCCGGCCGAGGGACGCACCGCCGGTCGGCCCGACGGTGACTACGCGCGGCGCGGCAGATCGGGGTGAAGCTCCCGTCTGAGGGCCGGCTCGCCGCTACAGCCGGAGCCGCGCGAACTCGTCGAAGCTGGTGACGCCGGCGCGCACGAGGCCGAGCGCGCGCTCGCGGATCGAGATCATCCCGCTCTCGAGCGCCGCGGCCTCGAGCTGGTCGGCGTTCTGGCCGCGCTCGAGCGAGGCCCGCACCTCCGGGGTCGCGGGGATCGCCTCGAAGATCGCGCGCCGCCCGCGGTAGCCGATCGTGTTGCAGGTGGGGCAGCCCTTGCCCTTGTAGAAGACCAGCTTCTCCGCCTCGTCGCGGTCGATCCCGTGCGCCTCGAGCGTCGGCGCCGGAGGCGGCTCGGCCTCGACGCGGCAGATCCGGCACAGCGTGCGGATCAGGCGCTGGCCCAGCACCAGCCCGAGCGAGCCCGAGAGCAGCTGCGGCGGCGCGCCCATCTCGCGCAGCCCCACGAGCGCGCGGGCCGCGCTCGCGGAGTCCCCTTCGCGACGACGAGCCGGCTCGACGCGAGCTGCGTCGCGAGCAGCAGCGTGGGGTAGTCGGGGATCGCCGAGAGCATCAGCACGTCCGGCCGCACCGCGGCCATCGCCCGCAGCGTCTCCTCCATCCTCGGCCCCGCCGGCCCCGCCTCGGCCTCGACCTGTCGCACGCCGTCGACCGTCCACTGGATCGGCGACTCGATCGACAGCACGTCGCGGCTCCCCTGCGCGAGGAAGCTCATGATCGAGTAGCAGGTGGTGGAGGCGCCGTCGTACGCGGGCGAGGAGACCAGGATCATGCCGAGCCCGGAGCGCACCTCCTCGACGAGCCGCACGCGGTCCTCCATCTCGAGGCCCAGCGTCGCGAAGTCCTTGATGAAGGTCGAGCGGTTGACGAGCTTGATCGTGGTGCTGAGGCCCTGGGCGCCCGGGACCGTCTGGATCAGGAGATCGAAGTCGTCCTCGCCGAGCCGCGCGCTGCTGCGCCCGGACTGCGGCCGCGTGCGGCGGGCCGGGTCGAGCGAGAACATCGCGAAGAGCGCGCGCTCGAGCGAGTCCTCGAACGAGCGCGGGATCGGGTCGACCCGGAACGAGAAGCCGTCGATGCGGTAGCGCACCGCGATCTGGTCGTCCTCGGGCGCCAGGCTCAGGTCCGAGGCGCGCTTGCGGGCGCCGAGCACGAGCAGGTAGTCGAGGACGCCGTCGGGGGTGCTCTGCTGCCAGTAGGCCGAGCTGGCGTCGCCGCCGCGCGTGTCCTCCAGCCGGTTGACGCCCTGCGAGCGCAGCGCGGACTCCATGTCCTCCGCCGTCACCAGCCCGCGCCCGATCAGGATCTCGCCGAGCTTGCGGCCGGTCTCGCGCTGCTCGACGAGCGCGTCGAGCAGCTGCGGCGTCTGCAGCTTCTTCATCCGGATCAGCACGTCGCCGAGCCGGTCCTGGCTCTTGCCGAGCGTCTGCAGCTCCTCGACGAGCTGGGGCGGGGCCTTCTTCCAGAACTCCTGCTTGTACTCGGCGCCCGCCTCGCAGAAGCAATGCAGGCAGAACGGGCACAGCTTGGTGGGGTTCTTCGGATCGTCCGAACACCACACAGCGCCCGTCGCCTCGAACTCGCCGAGGCAGTTCCAGCAGCTGACGACGTAGCCCGCGGCCACGGAAGGAGGCTAGACGAGCGCACCGCGCGACGCAAGCCGGCCCCGCTTCGTTGACCGCTTTTGCGGCCGTGTGGTAGCGTGCCCTTTCCTGCGATGGCCGAGCTCCGCGCGACCCCTCTGCACACGGTCCACCTGGAGAGCGGAGCGAAGATGATGCCCTTCTCGGGGCTGGGACATGCCCGTCGAGTACTCGGGGCTGATCGCGGAGCACCAGGCCGTGCGCCAGCGCCGCCGGGCTCTTCGACGTGTCGCACATGGGCGCAGTTCGAGGTGAAGGGGGCGGGCGCCCTGGCGTTCCTGCAGCGCGTCACGGCGAACGACGTCGCGAAGCTCGTGGACGGGCAGGCGCAGTACTCCGCGCTGCCGCTGCCGACGGGCTGCCGGTCGACGACGTGATCGTCTACCGCCGCGCGCCCGACCGCTTCCTGGTCGTCGTGAACGCGGCCAACCTCGCGAAGGACTGGGACTGGCTGAAGTCGCAGTCGCCCGGCGGGCTGCACGCTCGAGGACCTGAGCGAGGCCTACGCGCTCCTCGCGCTGCAGGGCCCGAAGGCCGAGTCGATCCTGCAGCCGCTCACGCCGATCGACCTCGCCGACCGTCGGCTACTACCGCTTCGCGGAGGGCAGGTCGCCGGCCACGGCGCGATCGTGGCGCGCACCGGCTACACGGGCGAGGACGGCTTCGAGCTCTTCGTCGCGCCGCGAGGCCGCGCCGAGCGTCTGGCGCCGGCTGGTCGAGGCGGGCGGCCCGCAGGGCCTGCTGCCGGCGGGCCTCGGCGCGCGCGACACGCTGCGGCTCGAGGCCCGCATGTGCCTCTACGGGAACGACATGGACGAGACCACGACGCTCGTGGAGGCCGGGCTCGGCTGGATCGCTGTCGTTCGACGAGGCGAAGGGCGACTGGAACGGCCGCTCGCTGCTGCTCGAGCAGAAGACGAAGGGCGCGCCGCGCAAGCTCGTCGGCTTCGAGACGACGGAGCGCGGGATCGCGCGCCACGGCTACCCGGTGTTCGTCGCAGACCAGCCGTCGGGGACCGTCACGTCGGGAAGCTACGCTCCCTTCCTGCAGAAGAGCATCGGCCTCGCGTACCTGCCGCGCGAGCGCTCCGCCGCCGGGACCGAGCTCGCGGTCGAGATCCGCGGCCGCCGCATCGGCGCCAAGGTCGTGCCGACCCCGTTCTACAAGCGCGCCGCGCTAAGGAGGCGTCATGTACCCCGAGGGCTACCGCTACACGAAAGACCACGAGTGGATCGCGGTCGAGGGCGACCGCGGCATGGTCGGCATCACGGACTACGCGCAGAAGCAGCTCGGCGACGTGGTCTTCGTGGAGCTGCCCGAGGTCGGGCGCAAGCTCAAGGCGGGCGAGCGCTTCGGTACCATCGAGTCGGTGAAGGCGGTTTCCGAGCTCTACTCGCCGGTCGCGGGCGAGGTGGTCGAGGTGAACGCGCCGCTCGCCGACAAGCCCGAGACCGTCAACCACGACCCGCACGGCGCGGCCTGGATGATCGTGCTCAAGCTCGAGTCGCCGGGAGCCGTGGCCTCCCTGATGGACGCCGCGGCCTACGCGGCGCTCGTCGCGAGCGAGGCGAAGTAGCGACGCCCATCGATCAGCCCGCCGCCGCCCGCGTGCGGCTGGAGCCGCCGACCGACTTCCCGAGCCGCCACCTCGGCCCGGACGACGCCGAGGTCGCGGCCGATGCTCGCCGAGTCGGGCGTGGGCTCGCTCGACGAGCTCGTGGCGAAGCCGCTGCCCGCGCGCGATCCGGCTGCAGCAGCCGCTCGTGCTGCCGGCGCCGCTCAGCGAGGAGCAGGCGCTCGCCGAGCTGCGCGCGCATGGCGGGCAAGAACCAGGTCTTCCGCTCGTTCATCGGCATGGGCTACTCACGACAGCCATCACGCCCGCCGTGATCCTGCGCAACGTGCTCGAGAACCCCGGCTGGTACACGCAGTACACGCCCTACCAGGCCGAGATCGCGCAGGGCCGGCTCGAGGCGCTGCATCAACTTCCAGACGATGGTCGCCGACCTCACCGGCGCTGCCGCTCGCCAACGCGTCGCTGCTCGACGAGGCCACCGCCGCCGCCGAGGCGATGGCGCATCTGCCGGGCGCTCGCCAAGGCCCGGCAAGGACGGCTTCTTCGTCGCGGAGGACTGCCATCCGCAGACGATCGCGGTCGTGCGAGACGCGCGCCGAGCCGCTCGGCGTCAAGGTCCACGTCGGCCCGCTCGACGCGGTCGACTTCGCGCGGCCAGGGCCTGTTCGGCGTGCTGCGTCCAGTACCCGGCGACCGACGGGCGCGTGCGCGACCTGCGCCGCGCTCGCGGAGCGCGCGCACGCGGCGGGCGCGCTGGTGGCGGCGGCGACCGACCTGCTCGCGCTCACGCTGCTGCACGCCGCCCGGCGAGCTCGGGCGCCGACATCGCGGTCGGATCGGCGCAGCGCTTCGGCGTGCCGCTGGGCTACGGCGGGCCGCACGCGGCCTTCCTCGCGACGCGCGACGAGCACAAGCGCCACCTGCCGGGCCGGCTCGTCGGCGTCTCGAAGGACGCGGAAGGCCGCACCGCCTATCGGCTCGCGCTGCAGACGCGCGAGCAGCACATCCGCCGCGACAAGGCCACGAGCAACATCTGCACGGCGCAGGTGCTGCTCGCGGTCATGGCCGCGATGTACGCCGTCTACCACGGGCCGCAGGGCCTGCTGCGGATCGCGCGGCGCGTCCACGCGCTCGCGCGCGTGCTCGCAGCTCGGGCTGCGCCGGCTCGGCCTCGACGCCGGCTCCGCGCCCTTCTTCGACACGCTGCGCGTGCGCACCGACCCCGGCCGGCGGCCGCGTGATCCTCGAGCGCGCGCGCCAGCGCGGGATCAACCTGCGCGCCTTCGACGACGGCTCGCTCGGCATCGCGCTCGACGAGACGACGCGCCGGGCGACGTGCAGACGCTCTTCGAGGCGTTCGCCGGCGGGGCCGTGCGCGTTCCGCGCCGAGGAGCTGGCGGAGGGCGTCGAGGCCACGCTGCCCGCGCCGTTCGCGCGCACGAGCGCCTTCCTCACGCACCCGGTCTTCAACACGCACCACGCCGAGCACGAGATGCTCCGCTACCTCGGCCGGCTGCAGGCGCGCGACCTCTCGCTCACGCACTCGATGATCCCGCTCGGCTCGTGCACGATGAAGCTCAACGCGACCGCCGAGATGATCCCGGTGACCTGGCCGGAGTTCGCGCAGCTCCATCCGTTCGCGCCGAGGGCGCAGGCCGAGGGCTACGCCGAGATCTTCGCGGACCTCGAGAAGTGGCTCGCCGAGATCACCGGCTTCGCCGCGGTGTCGCTGCAGCCCAACTCGGGCGCCCAGGGCGAGTACGCGGGCCTGCTCGCGATCCGCGCGCTACCACCGGAGCCGCGGCGACGCGCAGCCGCAACGTCTGCCTGATCCCGGTCTCGGCGCACGGCACCAACCCGGCGAGCGCGGTGATGGCGGGCTTCAGGGTCGTCCCGGTCGCCTGCGACGCGCGCGGCAACGTCGACGTCGCCGACCTGCGCGCGCAGCGCGGCGGAGCACAAGGACGCGCTCGGCGCGCTGATGGTCACCTACCCGTCGACCCACGGCGTCTTCGAGGAAGACGATCCGCGAGATCTGCAGCATCGTCCACGAGCGCGGCGGACAGGTGTACATGGACGGCGCGAACATGAACGCGCAGGTCGGGCTCACGCCGCCGGCGGCGATCGGCGCCGACGTCTGTCACCTGAACCTGCACAAGACCTTCTGCATCCCGCACGGCGGCGGCGGGCCCGGCATGGGGCCGATCGCGGTGGCCGCGCACCTCGCGCCGTTCCTGCCGGGCCATCCGGTCGTGAAGACCGGCGGCGAGCGGGGCCCGGCCGCGGTGAGCGCCGCGCCCTGGGGCAGCGCCGGGATCCTCTGCATCTCCTGGGTCTACATCGCGCACGATGGGCGCCGAGGGCCTGACGCCGCGCGACCGAGGTCGCGATCCTCAACGCCAACTACATGGCGAAGCGGCTCGAGCCCCACTACCCGATCCTCTACACGGGCGAGCGCGGGCGCGTGGCGCACGAGTTCATCCTCGACGCGCGCGGCTTCAAGAAGGCGGGCATCGAGGTCGAGGACATCGCGAAGCGGCTGATGGACTACGGCTTCCACGCGCCGACGATGTCGTTCCCCGTCGCCGGCACGCTGATGGTCGAGCCGACGGAGAGCGAGTCGAAGGCCGAGCTCGACCGCTTCTGCGACGCGATGATCCGCGATCCGGCAGGAGATCCGGGCGGTCGAGGAAGGCCGCGTCAAGCCGGAGGACAACCCGCTGCGCCGCGCGCCGCACACGGCGCACGCCGTGACGGCGGCGAGCTGGGACCGGCCGTACTCGCGCGAGCAGGCGGCCTTCCCGGCGCCGTGGGTGAGGGAGGGCAAGTTCTGGCCCTCGGTCGCGCGCATCGACAACGCCTAGGGCGACCGCAACCTGTTCTGCACCTGCCCGAGCGTCGAGGAGCTCGGAGAGTAGCGCGTGGCCCCTCCGCCGCGGAACCCGCAGGCCAGCCGCTCGCTGCGGTCCGTGCCGCCGGTGCCCGCGGCGCGGCCGGCGCCGTCGCGTGCGCCCGCTCCCGCCCGGCCGGTTCGTCCGCCTGTCGCCCGCGGACCCTCGCACTTGTCGCTCGTGTGGCCAGCGGCGCTCGTGACGCTCGCGGTCACGCTGCTGCGGCTCGTGGGCGAGCTGCGCGGCTGGAATCCCGAGTACTTCAGCCGCCTGCCGGGAGGCGGCCTCGCCATCGTCGGGATCACGTGGCTGGTCCCGTTCGTGGGCGCCTACTTCGGTTGGCACCTGGCCCGCGCGCGCGTGTCGATCCCCGAGCTCACGGGCCTCGTCGGCTGGAACGCCGCCGCGATCGCCGTCGGCCTCGGGATCGGCGCCGGGCTCGAAAAGGCGGTGCAGCCCTCGGCGACGAACACCCTGCTGCTCTGGGCCGTCGTGTCGCTGCTCGTCGCCGCCATGTCGCTCTCGACCTGGCCAACGATCGGTCAGCTGTTGCTCGCGTATGCGCTCGCCGCGCGGATTCCCGGTCCTTCTCGTCATGGCGCTCGCCATCCGGCGCAACTGGGGGACGCACTACGACGCCCTGCCTCCGGACTTTCCGCTCCTGGCACCGCTCGGGCGCTTCCTGTGGCTGGGGCTCCTCCCCCAAGCCACGATCTGGGTGGCCTTTACGTTGGCTGTCGGGACCGGCTTCTCGGCCCTCGGCGTCTACCTGGCCGCTCGCCGCCCGCGCTGAACGCCCCGGCCTGCGGCCGGATATAATGTCGCAACCGGTTTTGGCTCAACCGGTTGGAAAGGCGAGCGTGTACTCCGACATCCCGACCTACCACGAACGCCTCGCCGGCCTGACTGAGCAGCTCCGGGACCAGGGTCACCTCGCGATGATGCTGGTCGATGCCTCGGAGCTTACACAAGTCGAGCACGATTACGGATCGAAAGCGTTCCACAGCGTGCTGACGATGGTCAGCGGCATCGTCGGGGAGCTGCAAGGAAAGGAGGTGCGTGCGACCGACCTCCTGGCGCTCAACGACCGCGGCGGCAACGCGTTCCTGCTGTTTCTGGGGCCGAAGCGGAGCGAGCAGGACAGGAAGCCGCGCATCCAGGACCTGGAGGCGATCGGCCAGCGCGTCGGCCTGCAGCTCAACCGCAAGCTCTCGGAGCTGAGCTCGCCCTGGCTTCGCGGGAAGCGGAAGGTGAACGTGGGAAACGCGGTCGTCTTCCACAATCCCCTGATCACGGCCGAGCGCGTGGTGGCGCGCGTGTGACCGAAGCCTGGGAGAGCGTGCGCATCCAGAAGATGCAGGCGGAGTTCCAGACCCGCTGCCGGCTGCAGGACGTCATGCTCGGCGACCAGGTCACGACGGTGTTCCAGCCGATCGTGAACCTGCAGCAGGGCGGCACGCACGGCTTCGAGGCGCTCTCGCGCGGGCCGCGCGACACGCAGCAGCACAGCCCGGTCAACCTGTTCGAGGCCGCGGCGGCGACCGACCTCGTCTTCGAGCTCGACCGCCACTGCCGCCGCAAGTCGCTGCAGACGGCGCGAGCGCTGCCGGCGCCGTACCGCCTGTTCGTCAACGTCGTGCCGGCCTCGGTGTTCGATCCCGACTTCCAGGGCGCCGGGCTCATCAGGCTCCTGGAGGGGCTCGGGCTTGCGCCCGAGCGGATCGCGCTCGAGGTGAGCGAGGGTTACGCGATCGAGAAGTACGACATGTTCGTCCAGGCGCTCGAGACCTTCAGGCAGATGGGCTTCGCGATCGCGGTCGACGACATCGGCGCCGGCTACTCGGGCCTCGAGAAGATCGCGCACCTCAAGCCGCACTACCTGAAGTTCGACATGCAGCTCGTGCGCGACATCGACACCAGCCACGTCAAGCGCGAGATGGCCCGCGCGCTCAAGAACTTCGCCGACAACATGGAGGAGCCGGCCAAGATCATCGCCGAAGGCATCGAGCGCGACGGCGAGCGCCAGGCCTGCGTCGACCTCGGGATCGATCTCGGCCAGGGCTACCTGCTGGCGCGGCCCGCGCCGCTCGAGAGCTTCGGGCTCGGCGCGGCGGTCTCTCCCGCCGGCCACTGAGCGGCGCCTGGCCCGTCGGGAGAGTCGCCGTGATCGGACTCAGCGCGACGTTCTTTGGCGAACGAGTCGCGCGGCCTCGAGACGAGCCGCGATCTCGGCCTCGGCGCCGCGGTCGGTCGGCTCGTAGTAGCGCCGGCCGCGCAGGCCCTCGGGCAGGCTCTCCATCTCGGCGACGCCCTGCTGCTCGTCGTGCGCGTAACGGTAGCCCCGGCCGTAGCCGAGATCCTTCATGAGCCCGGTCGGCGCGTTGCGGATCTGCAGCGGCACCGGCTCGGCGCGCGTCTCGAGCGCGTCCTTCGCAGCGGCGCCGTAGGCGACGTAGAGCGCGTTGCTCTTCGGCGCGGCGGCCAGGTAGACGACGAGCTCGGCGAGCGCCAGAGCACCTTCGGGGAGCCCGACGAAGTGGACGGCCTGCTGGGCGGCCATCGCGAGGACCAGCGCCTGCGGATCCGCCAGCCCGACGTCCTCCGAGGCGAACCGCACCAGCCGGCGCGCCACGTAGAGCGGGTCCTCGCCGGCCTCCAGCATGCGCGCGAGCCAGTAGAGCCCCGCGTCGGCGTCCGAGTTGCGGACCGACTTGTGGAGCGCCGAGATCAGGTTGAAGTGCTCCTCGCCCGCCTTGTCGTAGAGCAGGGCCTTGCGCGCGAAGGCCTGGCGCATCGCGGCCGCGTCGACGCGGCGGCGCCCGTCGGGCGACGGCGCCGCAACCGTCACGGCCAGCTCGAGCACGTTGAGGGCAGTGCGCGCGTCGCCGTCCGAGGCGGCGGCCAGGAACGCGAGCGCCTCGTCGTCCACGTCCGCCGCCAGGCGGCCGAGCCCGCGCTCCTCGTCCGCGAGCGCGTGGCGCAGGACGCGCTCGAGCTCGGGGGCGCCGAGCGGCTTCAGCACCACGACGCGTGAGCGCGACAAGAGCGCCGAGTTCACCTCGAACGACGGGTTCTCGGTGGTGGCGCCGATCAGCACGATGTCGCCCGACTCGACGTGCGCCAGCAGCGCGTCCTGCTGAGCCTTGTTGAAGCGGTGGATCTCGTCGATGAACACGATCGTGCGGCGCCCGTCGCGGCGGCGGCGCTCCTCGGCGGCGCGCAACAGCTCGCGCAGCTCCTTCACGCCCGAGAGCACCGCGCTCATCGCCTCGAAGTGCGCGCGCGTCAGGCCCCGGATCACGAACGCGAGCGTCGTCTTGCCGGAGCCGGGCGGACCCCAGAGCACGAGCGAGCGCAGCTGGTCCTGCTCGATCGCGCGGCGCAGCGGCCGCCCGGGGCCGATCACCTCGTCCTGGCCCAGGATCTCGTCGAGCGTGCGCGGGCGGATGCGCTCGGCGAGCGGCGAGTCCGGACGCGGCTCGGCGTGCGCCGGGCGCGAGGCGGGGGCCTCCCCGAAGAGCGAGCCCGTCTCGCCGTTGCGTGCGACGGACCGCCCGCTCCGCCCCCGGGCCGAAGCCGCTAAGCCGCGCTGGCGCGACGCCTCGAACAGCACGAGCGCGGCCGCGACCCCGACGTTGAGGCTCTCGACGGGGGCGGCGAGCGGGATGCGCAAGCGCGCCGTGGCGCGCTGCTGCACCGCGGCGGACAGCCCCGCGCCCTCGCGGCCCACGACCACGGCGGCGGGACCGCGCAGGTCCGCCTCGTCGTAGCGGCGGTCGCCGTCCGCAGCCGTCGCGTAGACGGCGACAGCGTGCGCCTCGAGCCGCGCGAGCGCCTCGTCGATCGACAGCCCGGCGACGTGCGGCAGCCGGAAGGCGCTGCCCATCGAGCCGCGGAGCGCCTTCCACGACAGGGGATCGGCGGAGCCCCTGGTGACGAAGGCACCGCTCGCGCCCGCGGCCTCGGCGCTGCGCAGCAGCGCGCCGAGGTTGCCCGGGTCCTGCACGCCGTCGATCACGAGCACGAGCGGCGTGCCGCGGAAGAGGAGCTCGGGCGCGAACGCGGGCCGCTCGGCGAGGGCGACGATCCCCTGTGAGGTGGCGGCGTCGGAGAGCGAGGCCAGGAGCGCCTCGGCCATGCGCCGGACCGGCACGCCGCGCTCGCGCAGCTCGGCGAGCGCCCGGGCTCCCCAAGGCGTCGCCTCGGCCCGCGGTGAGGCGGCGGCTTCGACGAGCGTGAGGCCGGCAAAGAGCGCCTCGCGCGTGAGCTTCGGCCCTTCGAGCAGGCAAAGGCCGCCGGCCGTGCCCTTCTGCTTGAGCGCGCGCAACCTCTTATAGAGCGGGTTCGCACGGCTCCTGAGCGTCTCCGAAGCGGGCATCGGGGGGGGCACGTGATAGTATCACTCCGGTTTTCGTCCCTTCGGGACGCGAGCCTCCAAAGCATGCTCGACCTCAAGAAGCGTCTGCAGGACGAGATCCAGCAGCTCGAGTACGAGCTCAAGGTGACGCTGCCGAAGGAGATCCTGAGGGCGCGCGAGCACGGCGACCTGCGGGAGAACGCCGAGTTCAAGGCGGCCAAGGAGCGCCAGAGCTTCCTGCAGGCGCGCACCGCGCAGCTGCACCGCCGCCTCGCGGCGCTCAACATGGTGAACCTCGACCGCATCCCGCGCGACAAGGTCGGCCTCGGCTCGCTCGTGACGGTGGCCGTCGAGGAGAGCGGCGAGGAGACGGTGTTCGAGATCGTGGTGCCCGAGGACGCCGATCCGACGATCGGGCGCATCTCGCCGTCCTCGCCGATCGGGAAGTGCCTGCTCGGACACGAGGAGGGCGACACCGTCGAGGTGCGCGTTCCCGCGGGCGTCCGCACCTACGAGATCCGCAAGCTCGTGACGATGCACGACCAGGTCAAGGAGGCGTAGCCGCGCGCGTGACGCCGGGAGCGCTCGCACGGATCGCTCTCGCGGGTGAGCCGGAGCAGGCTCTCGCCGCCCTGCCCCCGCGGCCGGGAGTCGGCCAGATCCTCGGGCCCGAGGGTACGCAGCCTCGTGCTGGCGACGACCCAGAACCTGCGCAAGTGGGCGGGCTCCCAGCTCGGCCAGGCCCCGAAGCGCCGCGAAGGCGCGCCGCTGCGCCGGCCGCGCACGAACCTCGTCGGGATCGCGACCGCCGTCGCGTGGGTGGAGACCGACGGTCCGTTCCGCCAGCGCCTCGCCTACGAACGGCTGAGCGCGTCGCTCGTGCCGCCGCCAAAGCGCCGCGACCTCTCGCCTCCGGCGTTCCTGCACCTCGACCCGGACGAGCGCTTTCCGCGCGTGAGCGTGCGCGGCCTGGGCGAGGGGCCGCTCTACGGGCCGTTCCGCGACCGTCGCGCCGCCGAGAAGGCGCGCGACGCGCTGCAGCGGCAGCTCCCGCTGCGGCCGTGCGACTACACGTTCGAGCCCGACAGCGCGCTGCCGCTCGGCCTCGGCTGCCTCTATGCGCAGGTGCGCTCGTGCGCGGCGCCGTGCCTGAAGCGCGTGAGCGAGGAGGAGTATCGGGCGCTCGCGGCGCAGGCCGCCCTCTGGCTCGCGGATCCGGCGCGCCGGAGCGGGGCGCCTGCCTCCGTGCCCGCCTCGCTCGGCGCCGCCTTCGGCCGCGCCGTCGTCGTGGATGCCGGCCGCCGCAGCATCGGCCTGGTGCCGGTCGACGCCGGCCGCGTGCTCGACATGGCCGTGATCGAGACGAGCGTGAACGAGCTCGAGCAGGCGCTCGATCGGCTGGCGTGGCCCGAGGCCGGCGCGGGCGAGGACTGGCCGTGGCTCACCGGCTGGCTGCGCAGCCCGCGCGCGCGTGCGGCGTACGTGGTCGTGAGCGACGGCACGACGAAGGCCGACCTGCGGGAGGCCGTGCGCCGCGCGCTCGCGAAACCCTTCGCTCGCCCCGCCTCGGGTGGTAACGTAGGAAATACCCGGGAGGAGAGGTGAGGGAGTACTCGCCGAAGCGGCGCACGGCCGTCGTGTTCACGGGGATCGGGACGACGGGCGCGTACCACGCCGGCGTCCTGCGCGCGCTCGACGAGAGCGGCGTGAAGATCGACCTCGTCGTCGGGTCGGGCGCGGGCGCGATCACCGCGGCCTTCGCTGCCGTCGGCGGCGGCACGAAGCTCTACGGTCCGGGGGGCCTGTGGGACGGCGCGCGCTTCTCGAGCTTCTACCGGCTGCGGCCGGCCCTGCACGTCGCGCTGTCGCTCGTCGGCATATCGTTCGCGATCATCGCGCTGCCGGTCGCCCTCGGCCTGCTGCTCGGGCTGCTGTTCCCGCTGCTGCTGATCGCGGACCGCGCGGCGCCGGGCTCCGCCTCGCGGGCGCTCCAGGCGCTCTGGGTGGCGCCCGAGGCGATGAGCGGTCCCTACCTCGCGGCGCAGGCGGTGCCGGTCTTCGCGCTCGCGATGGTGGCGATCGTGGTGCTCGGGCTCGCCTACTGGCGGCGGCGCACGCGGATCGCGGAAGCGTTCGAGTCCTTCCTCGACGCCGAGCCGGGGCTGCGGCGAGTCAGGCAGGGCCTGTGGGAGGTCGCGCGCGGCGTGGCGCTCAAGTCCGCGGCGGCGGGCGACGGCGAGCTCGGGCGCAGCTACGCGTCGCTGCTCGCCGAGAACCTGGGCGAGCCGGGCTTCCGCGAGCTGATCCTGCGCACGGCCGACCTGGATCGCGGCGCGCCGCTCGCCTTCGCGCTGCTGCGCGAGGCGGACGAGCGCGGGCGCGAGGACCACGAGGACCACGTGGACCTGCGCGCTCCCGGCCAGGCCGAGCTGTTCTTCGACGCGCTCGCGACCGGCCTGCTGTTTCCCGTCGCGCTGCCGCTGCGCCGCGTGACGTTCCCGAAGGGCGCGGTGCACGCCGGCGAGACGCATCGGCTGACCGACGCCGCGCTCGTCTCCGGCTGCGGCATCGCCGACGCGATCGACGCGGGCGCCGAGCAGGTGGTCGTGGTGACGGGGACGCCGGAGGAGGCGGCCACGCCGCCGCGTCGGCGCGGGCTCTTCGCCCGCATCGACGCGACGCTGCGCACGCTCGAGCAGCAGGCACGGCGGAGATCGCGTCGGCGGAGCGCGCGAGCCGGATGGTGGCGACGCTCGGGCACCGCTCGGGCGGGCGCGGAGCCTGGGAGGATCCCGCGAGCGGGCACGTCCTGCGCGAGATCGACCTGTGGGTGATCCGGCCGCGCCGGCGGTCGCTCGGGCCGCTCGAGCTCGACGGGGCGAGGGATCCTTCGACCGAGGTGCTGCGCACGACCGACGACCTCGTCGAGAAGGGATTCCGGGACGCCTACGGCCAGTTCATCGAGCCGGTCGTGGGCCAGGCGCCGCTGCCGGAGCGCGAGGAAGGCAAGTACCGCGACCAGGCGGTGAGCCTCTGAAGGAGAGGGGAGCGGGCGTGGCCGACCTGGAACAGGCCCTCGCAGGCTGATGCCCCAGCTGCTGCCCGAGCAGCTGCAGCGGCTGATCGGTCTGGGGCTGCTGTTGCCCGGCCTCTACTTCGCCATCCAGCTCGGCCGCGGCCTCAGGGGCTACCTGCGCTACCGCCGGGTCGCGAAGACCGCGCTCTTGACCTGGCCGGCGCCCGTGCCCGCGAAGCTGCCGTGGACGCTGATGCTGGGCGTGGTCGCGGCGGTCGTCGCCGCCGCGAACGCGATGACGCACCGGCCCGCGACGCACGTTGCCGCCCTGGCCTTGATGGCCGTCTACTTCCTCGGGCTCGTGCCGCTCGCGCAGCGCATCCGCTTCGGCCTCTATCGCGACGGCGTCTGGGCGCACCGCGGGTTCCTGCCGTGGCCGCAGGTGGCGCGGATCGCCTTCGTCGAGGCGCCCGAGATCGTGCTGCTGCTCAAGGCCCGGCACAAGGTCGCGCCCTTCAAGCTGCCGGTGCCGGCCGCGGAGTACGGTGCGGTCCGGAAGATCCTCGAAGAGAAGACACGCGCCGGCCAGCTGCGGCTCGATCCGGCGATTCTCGGGATCTGATCTCATCAGTGGGCCCAGTTCGTGCAATCGGCCGAGGCCGACGTTGCGCTATCCGTGGCAGCTTCGGCAATCGGCCGAAGGCGCGAGCAGGTCGTCGATGATGCGGTCGGCCTGGTCGATGAGCGGCTGGCCCAGGGCGGCGGAGAGGCGGTGCGTGCGGATCAGCAGGTCGACGTGCCGGCCGAACAGCTCGAGCGCCGCCGCCGCGAGGCGGCAGCGGCCCGCGCGCACGTGCCGCTCCGCGCACTGCAGGTGCGCGATCAGGACCGTCGCCTGGCCGTGGCTCAGTTTGCCGGCGGCTTCGAGCGCCTTCACCTGCGCGATGAGCCCGGCGATCGAAGGCAGGGGCGCCGAGGCATCCAGCAGGACGTAGCGGACGACGTCGGGGGAGCCCGCGAGCACGCCACGGCCGACGATCTGCCCGCGGTCGTTGATCGAAAGGGCCTCCTGCAGCACCCAGTCGGTGCCGGCCGGGATCAGGTCGTTCAGGTCGTAGACGCGGCCGCCCGAGGCCAGGAAGGCGTGCTGGCCGACGTTGAGCAGCATCCCCCCGACGACGTCGCCGCGGGTGTTGATGTCGTTGCCCTGGCTCGCGGCGGCGCCCGTCGCCTCGACCCCGAGGCTCGCGAAGGTCGCGGTCGCGACGTCGTAGGTGAGCGCGTGCTCGGCGCTCCAGCCCGCCAGCTGGCCGTCGCCGGCGATCCTGCCCGCGCTGTTGATCGCGCGCGCCATCGTCATGAAGCGCTGGCCCTGATCCAGCCGGGTCGCGACGGCGTTCCTGTACACGAATCCCCGCCGCAGGCCGCTCGCGTCGATCTCGCCCACCACCACGCCGGCGGCGTTGACGTCGCGGGCGCAGGTGTAGTCGTTGTCCGGCTGCGGCGTGAGCAGGCCGTGCAGCTCGGTCAGCGTGCCGTTCGCGTAGACGAAGGCGCGGTGCGGGTCGGGGAAGAGGTCGAGGTAGTTGTCGAGGCAGCCCACGATCGCCCCGGCGTCGTTGATCGCGTAGGCGAAGGAGTCCGGCGCGATCGCGCTGAGCGGCTGGACCGCCGTGGCGTTCGGCGGAGCCAGCACGGCTTGCCAGCGGTTGTCCGGGTCGGACGAGTTGGCCGGCGGGGGCAGCGAGACGAACGAGAAGCCGACGGCGGCGCCCGCGTCGTTGATCCCGTTGAGGACGCTCAGCTGCTCGCCGGCGGGGATCCCGAGATCCCGGAAGCCGCCATTGCTGTAGATCGCCGCGTGCGCCGCGGAGCCGACGAAGATCCAGCCGGCCACCTGGCCGCTGTTGTTGATCTGCTGGGCGACACCCGGAAGCTCGACGACCGAGTAGCGCGGTGCCGGCTGCGCGCTGGCAGGTGCTGTTGGGTATCCAAGAAGTGACCCGACGACGGCCAGAGCTGCCGCCGCAGGCGAAAACCGACCGACCTTGCGGTCCATTGAGGACCTCCTCTTCGAGCCCCGGTCGGCTGCCCCGTAGAGGATACGGTGCCGCCGGGTTCGCTACGCGAGGTACAGTCTAGGTATCCGGTTTGGATACATCAATACGGAAAAAAGGCACGCGAAACGGCTACCTCACGAGATCGCGAAGCGCGTCCCACGGAGGAGCGGAGGGCGTCCACGCCATCCGGACCACGCGCGTCTCGCCCACGAGCTCGGCGACGATCGCGAGCGCGCGTTCCCAGAGGACCGGCACGTGAGGCACGGGGACGGACGCGAGGATGCGGGCCGCGGCGACGGCCGGCCGCAGCCGTTCGAGCTCGAGCGCGGGTCCCTTCGCGAGATCGACGAGCAGCCGGAGCGGCGCCGCGGAGGCGCGCCCGCTCGGCCCGCCCTCCCCCCAGAACCCCGAGCGCGCGAGCGTGAAGGGCCGCAGCGGCGCGATCGCGACGAGCTCGTCCGACAGCACGGGAACGGGCGAGGTCGCGGCCAGCGTCGACTTGCCCGCGCCGGAGGGCCCGAAGAAGGCGATCGCCTGGCCGTCGAGGACGACTCCGGCGGCGTGGAGCGGCAGGCCGCCGTCGAGCGGCAGCCGCGCCATGAGCGACGTGCGGATCACGGTCTCGAGCGGGTAGGCCCGCTCCTCGCGCCGCTGCAGCCGCGCGTGCCGGGCGAAGGGGTCGATCTCGGCGGTGAAGCTCCTGTGGCTCGCGAGCAGCCGCTCGCCCTGCCAGCGCTGCACCGCAGGCTCCCACACCGGGAAGAGCGCCTCGTCGTCGCTCGTCCAGGGCGGGACGTCGACGAGCTCGATCTCGAAGGGCGGCCGCTGGGCGTGCGGCTCCGGCTCGAGCCGCGCGATCGCCTCGCGCTCGCTCGGGAAGAGGGCGTGGTCGGGCCCGGCGGAGAAGCCGAGGCCTCCCGCGCCGAATCTCACGCGGAGGCGAGTCGAGCGCGCGCGGCGGCTTCGGCCTGCTCGACGTGCCCCGCGTCCGGCTGGAGCGGATCGCCCGTGAGCTGCTGCGCGAGCGCGGGGCAGTACGGGAACGCCGCGAGCGCCGGCCCGGCCTCGGCCAGGCGGTCGTTGGCGGCGCGCGCGGCCGCCGCGGCGCGCTCGCGCTCCTCCGACTGGCTCCAGACGACGCCGAGCGGCGTCTCGCGCACGTTGCCGAGCGGGGCCCGGCGCCACTGCAGGCACGGGAACACGTTGCCCTCGGGGTCGATCGCGAGCGTCGTGCGCCCGAGCCCGCAGTTCGCGCCGCCCTTCACGCGCTCCTCGCGGGGCAGGACGCCCTGCTGCGTCGAGCGTCCGGTAGACGCGCAGGAGCCCGGCCGGCGTCGCCCGGTACGCGAGCGGTCCGGTGTCGCCGTCGTCGCGCGGCGTCAGCACGGCGTCGAGCCGGAGCGGGATTCCGCGGGCTTCGGCGATCGCCCGCATGCCGTCGAGCTCGTCCTCGTTGAGGCGCGTGACCGGCGTCTTCAGCACCAGCGGAACGCCGCGCTCGCGCAGCCGGTCGAGCCCGCGCAGCATCGCGGCGAACGAGCCCGGCGTCGCGGTCGCGCGGTCGTGGCGTCTCGGCGCCGCGCGCCGTGCAGGCTGAGCTCGACCGCCATCGGCAGCAGCCGCGCGATCTCACCGGCCAGCGCCTCGGTCACGAGCGCGCCGTTGGTGAGGATGCGGAGCGCGAACGCGCGCTCGCGCACGCCGCGCGCGATCGTCAGGAACTCGGGGTGGCTGAGCGGCTCGCCGCCCGTGAGGGCGACGTAGAGCGTGCCGAGCGCGCGCAGCTCGTCGAGCAGGCTCAGCCAGCGGGCGGTGCTGAGGCCGCGCAGGTCGTGGTGGCGCGGGTTGTAGCAGAAGACGCAGCGCCAGTTGCAGCGGTAGGTGAGCTCGAGGCTGGCCGAGAGCGGCTGCGCCCGCTCGAAGGCGATCTGCTTGAGCCGCGCCGAGGGCGTCCAGGCGAGGCTCACTAGGCTTCGCTCACCAGCCCGCGCTCGCACAGCATCGAGAGGAAGCCGCGCACGTCGCTCCGCGCCTGCCGCTCGTCGGTCGCGAAGCGCTCGACGAGCGCCTGCACCAGGCCGTCCTCGTCGCGCTCCTCGACGAGCGACCAGAGCAGCGCCCCGGTGGGGTTGAGGCCCAGCACCTTCTTCTCGGGAAGGCTCATCACCACGAGCTCGGCGCCGATCTGCTGCCACGCGAGGTCGCGGCGGCGCCGGAGCGTCATCTCAGCTCGAGACCGGGCCCACGGCGATGCAGTCGGGGCCGCCGCCCGGCGTCTTCTGGCAGCCGCTCATCAGGCTGGGCTGCGCTTCGAGGGGTTGCTCCCAGACGACCGCCGGCTTCTCGTAGGGCAGCCGCCCGTCCGGGCGCGACGCAATAGGCGGCGTAGCGCCGTTGCCGTCCTCCATCCTGTAGGGCCTCCCCAGGCTGACTAGAGTGTAACCGGGAGCCCCGCGGCGAGGAAGCCCGAAGTGTCCTCAGGGGACGGGAACGGCACTTCGACGCCGTAGACGACGCCGGCCTCGCTGCCCACGACCAGCAGCCTCGGCGTGACCCCGATGTCGAGCGACGGGGCGCCCACCTGGCCGAGTCCGTCGCCCAGCACCTGGACCTTCGACGTCGGCGGCACCACCTGCGTCGCGCTCGTGAAGTCGAGCTCGTAGAGCTGACCGTTCCTGCTGCCGACGTAGACGAGGTTCGTCGTCGGCCAGTAGAGGATCACCGACGGGTTGAGCCCGGCGCTGGTCCAGGTCCAGTTGACGGTCATCGCCGGCGACGGTGTCCGAGACGCTCCACACCTTCGTATCGGTCGCGAACATCAGGTCGTCGTTGCGGCGGTCGGGGAACAGGAATCCCTTCACCGGCCCGTCGGCGGTGGCGATCGTGCGGTCGCCGCCGCCGCTCATCGCGTCGAGCGAGTAGACCTGCCCCGCGTCGGTGCCGACGTACAGGCGCCCGCCGCGCAGCACCGGACTGCCCGAGATGTGGCCGAGGTTGCGCGACCAGCGGTAGGTGAACACCGGGCTGGCGTTCAGCTCGAGGCAGAAGAGCGTGTCGCCGCCGCGCAGCTGAGCGAGGCGAAGTAGACGCGCCGCGTCGCGTAGTCGATCGTGGGCGTTCCGTTGATCGGCCCGATCGGGCCGGGAGCCGCGCCCGGCGCGTAGGACGCGAGCGGCGTGCCGTCCGCCAGCTTCAGCGCGTGCAGCTCGTTGTTGCCGCCGCCGTTGCGCGTTCCCACCAGCAGCGCGTCGAGCGCGCCGCCGAACGCGGTGAACATCCCGCCGGGGGCGCCCGTCATCGGGAAGCCCTGCGACTGCGCGGGCCACGGCCGCTGGCCCGTGCGCGCGTCGATCGCGTGGACGAACCCGGGTGTCGCGTCGTCGGCGGCGAAGAGCACGGTGTCGGATCCCGCGATCGGGATCGTGAACGGCACCACCGGCGAGCGCGAGTGCGCGACGCCGACGAGGTCGGTCGGCAGCCACGGAGCCGGCCATAGGCCGCCCGCGCTCCCGCGCGTCAGCTCGTGCACCGTGCGGTCGTTCGACATCGCGAGGATGCCCGGCACGCTCACGGTGGGCGGAGCGACCGCGGTGCCGCCCGTCGCGTACGCCCACTTCACCGAGTGGCCGGCTCGCGTCGTCGCGTCGAACGCGCGCGCCTTGATCGTGCGGCCCGCCGAGTAGACGCCGCTCACCTTCACGAAGACGCTGTAGCAGTAGGCCGTGTCGATCAGCACGCCGGCGTGCAGGTAGCCGTCACGCATCCCGCCCGAGGGGGTGGCGATGACCGCCTCGCCGTCGAACGGCGCGGTGATGCTGGCGGGCGGCAGGCAGCTGCTCGTGCCCGCCGGCGCCTGGTCCCAGCGGATCCGGATCTCCTGGGCCGCGCCCGTCGCGTTCACCCACAGCAGCTGGTTCTCCCCGCGCCGTGCTCGTGCCGCGCGACGAGGCCGCGAGGTGCTGGACCTCGCCCGTCGGCACGCTCGCCGACGACGGTCACCGTCCATTCCGTGGAGATCGTGGCGGTGCCGCAGGTCGGAGTCGAGGTCACGACCACGAAGTACGTGCCGGGGCCGGGGAAGCTCGCGCCCTTCAGCACGTAGCTGTCGCCCAGCTCGCCGGGAAGGCTCGTGATCGCTCCACCCGAGAGGATGCGGTAGCCCCATTGGCGCGAGCCGATCGCGCCCCCGCCGAGCTCGACGGCCTTTGCGCTGCCGCCGATGCAGTCGACGCACACGCTGCTCACGCCCGTGACGTTCAGGCTCACCGAGGCGAGGTTGCCAAAGAAGATGTTGCGGCTGGCCGAGGCGACGCACTCGTTGCGGCCCACGACGTCGAGCTGGCGCGCGCCCGAGAGCGGCGGGCCGCTCAGGATCACCGCGGGAGTGAAGAGGGAGGGCGAGCCTCGCGGGCGGCGTCAGCGTCCAGGCGTACGTGTCGAAGCTCTGGTTGAGCGTGTACGTTCCCGAGCCTCCGGGGCAGACCGAGTCGGGCCCGAGGATCTGCAGCGGGGCTGCCTGTCCCAGCGTGAAGCTGCGCGTCTGGACGGGCGGCACGCCCGGCGTCTGGAAGGCCAGCTTGTAGCGTCCCGGCTTGTCGAGCGTGAGGCCGTTGGCGCCCGTGAACGCCGCGACTCCGGCGCTGAAGACGAGCGTGGCCGGACCTCCCAGGACCGCCGAGGGGTCGCCCGTGCCCGGCACGATCGATCGCGTGACGCTGCCGGCCGCGCAGGCCGCGAGGTTGCCGCCGTCGTCGAACGCCGTGACCGCGGCGTCGAAGAGGAAGGGCGGCGCGCCCGCCCCGCAGGCGTTCGGCTGGACCGAGACTTCCAGGCGCTGCTGCTGGCAGGCCGTGCTCCTCAGGATCGAGATCTCGTCCGAATCCTCGTCGAGCACGACCACGTCGTTGCGGCCGTCGCGGTCGAAGTCGGCGACCACGCGCCGCCGAGGGCTTGTAGCGCGCCACCACGGTCTGCGGCGGGTCGAAGGCGAGCCCGCCGCGGCCGCGCAGGTACAAGAGCCCGTCAGCGATCGCGATCAGGTCGGGCTTGCCGTCCCGGTTGAGGTCGCTGCTCGTGACGAAGCGCACGACGTAGGGCACGTCGAGCTGCGTCGCCGGCGCGAACGAGCTTCCCCCGTTCTTGAACACGTGGAGGCGATCGTTGTCGCCCGCCGCCACGGCGAGATCGACGGTGCCGTCGCCGTCGAAGTCGCCCGCCGTGAGCGACACCGGCGAGCTGTCGCCTCCCGGCAGCGGATACGTCTGGGAGGCGTCGAAGCTGCCGCCGGCGTTCAGGAGCACCATGACGTTGTCCGCGTCGTCGTTGGCGACCGCCAGGTCGACGTCGCCGTCGCGGTCGAAGTCCGCCGCGACGATCGCCGTCGGAGCCTTGCCGACCGTGATGCTCTGCCCGGCGCCGAAGACGCCGCCAGTGTTCCGCAGCAGCAGGACGAAGCCGGGCGCAGACTTGTCGCACACCGCGAGGTCGAGGTCGCCGTCGCGGTCGAAGTCGCCGGCCACCAGGTCGTCCGGCCGGGCACCGGCCCCGACGAGCGCCGGGGGCGTGTCGAACTTGCCCGGCACCGTCGTCGAGCCGAGGAAGATCGCCACGCGTCCCGAGCTGGCCGAGCTCACGGCCAGGTCCAGCCGGCCGTCTCCGTTCCAGTCCCCGGCGGCGATCGCCTCGGGCCCAGCGACGCCGAGCGCGTCGTACTCCGCGAACGCCGCCGAGGCCGTCGCCCCGCAGCAGCGAGACGTTGTCCGAGCCGCTGTTGGCGACGGCCAGGTCCAGCGTTCCGTTGGCGTCGAAGTCGCCCGCGACCGCGGCCCGCGGTGCACGGCGGACGGCCACGCGCGGCGCCGACTGCAGCAGCGGCGGCCCCGGCGGCCGATTCATCAGCACCACCACGGCGTCCGCGCTTCGGCAGGGAATCGCGAGGTCGAGGAGCCCGTCCGTGTCGGCGTCGATCGGCGTGATCGCCTGCGGCGAGTTGCGGATCGTGTGGTCCGACTGCGACGGGAACGTGCCGCTGCCGCTGTTCGTCAGCAGCTTGAGCGACTCCGTGCCGAACGTGGTGACGGCGATGTCGGGCTTGGCGTCGCCTTCGAAGTTCGCGAGCGCTATGGCCGTCGGGCCCACGCCGACGGCATAAGGCACGGCCGGCTGGTAGCCGCCCGTGCCGTTGCGCAGGATCACGGAGACCTGGCTCGAGCCGTTGTCGGCGGTGACCAGGTCCTGCCGGCCGTCGGCGTCGAGGTCGGCGGCCGCGATGCCCTGTGGGCCCGATCCGACGGCCAGCGTCGCGGTTGCGACGAACGTGCCGTCGCCGTTGCCGGAGAGGATCGTCACGTTGTTGGTGACCGAGTTCGCGACGGCCAGGTCGAGCGTGCCGTTGGCGTCGAGGAACGCCGCGACGAGCGCGCGCGGGCCCGCCCCGACGGTGACGGGCGCTCCCGCCCCGAGCCCGCCCGCGCCGTTGCCCAGGAACACGAGCACCTGTCCCGTGGTCTCGCTCGCCGCGACCACGTCCGGCGCGCCGTCGCCGTTCACGTCCCCGACGACCACGGCCGACGTGTTGTCGCCCGCGGGCTGCGAGACGCCCGCCGCGAGCCCGCCTGCGCCGTTGCCGAGGTAGAGCTGGACCTTGCCGGATCCGGGCGCGCCCTGGGCCACGACGACATCCGGGTGGCCGTCGACGTTCATGTCGCCGACCGCCACCGCGCGCGGCGCGGGGCTCAGGCCCGTGATCACCGTCCCGGCGCTGAAGCCGCCGTCGACGTTGCGCAGGATCCGAAGGCTCGCGTCGTTCGCCGACGCCACGACCAGGTCCGAGCGCCCGTCGTGGTCGAAGTCGGCGGCCGCGCTCGCCACGGGCCCGTTGCCCGCGGGATAGGAGCGCGGCGCCCCGGCGAACGAGGCCCGCACGCAGGGCATGCCCGACTGGTCCTCCACGACGACGACCTGGCGGAGGGACGAGTAGGCCACGGCGAAGTCGTCGCGCCCATCGGCCGTGAACGGGCCGACCGCGAGGCCGAGCGGGTCTGCGCCCGGCGCCAGGTCGGCGGGGTAGGCCGCCGGGTCGAAGTAGGGCGCCGTCTTCTCGCCCCTGAAGCCCGTGAGGCGCGGCGTGGCAGAGGCGTCGAGCACCGCCAGGTCGAGGATGCCGTCGTGGTCGAGGTCGGTGAGCGCCACGCGCGTCGGCCTGCTTCCGACGGCCCGGTTCCCCTTGAACGCGAGCGTCGTGCCGCCGGGCGCGCCCTCGAAGACCGAGGCGGTTCCCGCGCCGCGGTCGGCCGTCACGAGATCGGGCCAGCCGTCCCGGTTCAGGTCGCCCGCGGCCACGTCGACCGGATCGCCGCCCGTCGCTGCCGACGGACCGGGGACGAGGCGGCCGGAGCCGTCGCCGAAGTAGACGCGCACGAGGTCGCGGCTGGCGATCGCGACCGCGACGTCGAGCTTGCCGTCGCGGTTGAAGTCGACGAGCGTGCCGCCGTCGTTCGTCTCGCCGGCCGTGTCGAGGTCCACGATCGGCGTCGTCCCGAAGCCGAGGCCGCTGCCGCCATAGAGCCTTATCCGTTGGGCGGTGTCGAAGAGCACGACCAGGTCGTAGCTGGCGTCGCCCGTGAACTGGCCGAGCAGGATCCGTGTCGGGACGGGGCCGGGATCCGGGCCGAGCCTCGTCGTGCCCGCGTTGGCGAACGTCGCTCCCGCCTGTCCCTTCAGGACCTGCACGGTCGTCGGCGACGAGTCGAACGCGACGACGACGTCCTGGAAGCCGTCGTGATCGAGGTCGGCCACGGCGACGTCGATCGGATTGCCGGCGACGCTGACCGGAGAGCCCGCGGCCGCCGCGAAGCCGCCCGCGCCGTCGCCCAGCAGGATGCTGACGTCCTTCGATCCTCTGTTGGCGACCGCGAGGTCGAGCCGCCCGTCGCGGTTCCAGTCTCCGCTCGCGAGCGCGCTCGGCGTGGTGCCGACCGGAACCTCGGCGAGCGCCTTGAGCTGCAGGCCGCTGCAGGTGTCGCCCTGGGCGGCGAGCGGCGCGACGAGCGACGCGGCGACGAGCGCCAGCGTCCTCCCGGGGAACGGCCTGCGGCTCATCGGTGTTCTCCTTGCCTCGGGGTGACCGCATGCGGCCGCTACTTGGCGTGGATCGCGAAGACGGCGGGGCGGGCTGCAGGGGCGCGTGTGATCGTCCAGGAAGGCCTGGACCGTCCAGCGTCCGTAGAGGGTGCTCATCGTGATCGACGTCCCGGCGACGGGCAGCCGGGCGCGCAGCGACTGCCGCGCGGGACCGCGGCCGTCGGGAGAGTGGCCGAGCGCCTGGATCGGCACGCCGTTGGACACGGCCGCCGCCGGCGCGAAGGGCGCCGCGGTCGCGGCGGCCCGGCCGGCCCCAGGTGAACGGCATCGCGAGGTCCTGATAGAGAAAGCCGCTCGGCGTGAGGACCTTGAAGTGCAGCACGTGCTCGCCGTCCTGCACCTTCCGCTCGAGCCGCGTCTCGAAGTCGAGGTCGAGGATCTCGCGCGTCGAGAAGCGCAGCTCCCGCGGCTGCTTGCGCAGCCCGGGAGCCGTGACCTCGATCGCGGAGCAGCCGCTCGCTGCCTGCTGAGCCTCCGCCGACGTGGCGCTCGCGATCCCGGTCACCGCGAGCAGTATGGCGATGCGCTTCATCGGGCCTCCTCGACGTCCCATCACCGGTCGCACCAGGGGCCGGGATCTTACCTGAAGTAACACTTGAGGTCCACGATTTGCGATGCGTTACGTCACAGCGGGTTGGGTGCGAGTCGCTGAGTTAAACTCTCCGGATGCGCTTCCGCGATCGCCTCGCACGGGGAACCGTCGTCTTCGACGGGGCGATGGGGACGATGCTCTACGGCCGCGGGGTCTTCGTGAACCGTTGCTTCGACGAGCTGAACCTGTCGAACCCCAACCTGGTGAAGCAGGTCCACGCCGAGTATCTCGAAGCAGGAGCAGAGGTTATCGAGACGAACACGTTCGGTGCCCACCGCTTCAAGCTCGGCCCGCACGGCCTCGAGGCGCAGGTCCGGAAGATCAACCGGGAAGGGGCGCGCATCGCCCGCGAGGCGGTTGGCGAAAAGGGCGCTGGTGGCGGGGGCGATGGGGCCGCTCGGAAAGCCGCTCGAGCCGATCGGAAGCATCCGGGCGGACGAGGCGCAGGCCGCCTACCGCGAGCAGGCCGAGGGGCTCCTCGAAGGCGGCGTCGACGTGTTCGTGATCGAGACGATGCCGTCGCTCGACCAGGCGAAGGCCGCGCTCGCGGCCGTGCGCTCGCTCGGGTCGGAGCTGCCCGTCGGTGTGAGCCTCACCTTCAACGAGGAAGGCAACACGCTCTACGGCGACTCGCCGGAGGACGCGGTGCGCGAGCTCGAGGCGCTCGACGTGCCGCTCGTGGGCGCCAACTGCAGCCAGGGCCCGCAGGCGATGCTCGAGACGCTTGCAGCGGATGGCCGCGGTCGCGCGCTCGGCGAAGCTCGCGGCGATGCCGAACGCCGGCTCGCCCGCCGTACGTGGACGGCCGCTACGTCTACCTCTGCACGCCCGAGTACATGGCGACCTGGGCGCGCCGCTTCCTGGAGGCCGGCGCGAGCGTCGTCGGCGGCTGCTGCGGCACGACGCCCGCGCACATCCGCGACCTGGTCCGCTCGGTGCGGATGTTCCAGCCGGGCCGGGCGCGTCGAGGTGAAGGCGGTCACGCCGGAGCGCCGCAAGGAGGCGCCGGCGCCGGTGCCGCGCGAGCAGAAGTCGCCGCTCGCCCGCGCGCTGCGCCGCAAGTTCGTGGTCTCGGTCGAGCTCGACCCGCCGCGCGGCGCCGACGCGGGCCAGATCATCGAGCGCGCGCAGTACTGCAAGGAGAACGAGGTCGACGCGATCAACGTCGCCGACGGGCCGCGCGCCTCGGCGCGCATGAGCGCGCAGGCGCTCTGCGTGCTGCTGCAGGAGAAGGTGGGGATCGACACGATCCTGCACTACACCTGCCGCGACCGGAACCTGCTCGGGATCCAGTCGGACCTGCTCGGGGCCCACGCGCTCGGGCTGCGGAACGTGCTCGCGATCACCGGCGACCCGCCCAAGCTCGGCGACTACCCGGACGCGACCGCGGTCTACGACGTCGACTCGATCGGGCTCATCCGCATCATGGACAACCTCAACCACGGCGCGGACCTGGCGGGCAACCTGATGGGCCCCTCGCTCGCGATCCACGTGGGCTGCGGCGCCGACCCGAGCAAGCCGGACATGGAGAAGGAGGTCCGGCGGCTCGAGGAGAAGGTGAAGGGCGGCGCCGAGTACATCATGACGCAGCCGGTCTACGACCCGCGATCGCTCGAGCGCTTCCTCTCGCTGATGAAGCACATCGACGTGCCGCTGCTGGTGGGGATCCTGCCGCTCTACTCGCACAAGAACGCCGAGTTCCTGCACAACGAGGTCCCGGGCATGAGCATCCCGGACGACATCCGCGAGCGCATGCGCGTGGCCGGCTCCGGCGAGCGCGCGCAGCTCGAGGGCGTGAGGATCGCCCAGGAGGCGACGCTCGCGGCCCGCGAGCTGGCGCAGGGCGTCTACATCATGCCGCCCTTCAACAAGGTGGATTTGGCGGTTCGGGTCATCGAGGCACTGCGATAGACTTCGGCCGTAGGCACCTCGTGACCCGATCCGCCGTGGCGCTCGCCGGCCTCGCCCTGTTCGCCGCTGCCTGGCTCGGGCCAGCAGCCGCCGGTCTTCCACATCGACCTCGACCTCGTCAACGTGACGGTCACCGTGCGCGACTCGCGCGGCGGGCTGATCTCGGACCTGCACGAGCAGGACTTCGAGATCCTGGAGGACGGCCGGCCCCAGAAGGTCCAGCTGTTCGCGCCGGCGTCGAGCCCCGAGGAGCGCAAGGAGCTCGCGCTCAACCTCGGGATGCTGTTCGACACCAGCGAGAGCATGCGCAAGGACCTGCGGCTCAGCCAGCAGTCCGCCGTCCGCTTCCTCGACGCGATCCCGCGCGCGCGCGACCTGGTGCTCGTGTTCTTCGACCGCGACATCCGGCTCTCGCGCTACAGCTCCGAGAACCAGCAGGGGATCTTCGAGCGCATCCTCGAAACCGAGGGCGGGGGCGAGACGGCGCTGCTCGACGCGATCACGGTCTACATCTCGCGGGTTGCCGACACGCCGGGGCGCAAGGTGCTGGTGCTCTTCACCGACGGCGACGACACCACCAGCCGGATCCCCGCCGCAGGAGGTGCTGCGGCTCGTGCGCTCGACCGAGGTGACGATCTATCCCGTGGCCTTCATGGGCCACCTGCGCCCGAACAGCGCGGCCGCGCTGCGGGCCCGCTCGCTGCTGCACTCGCTCGCCGAGAGCACGGGCGGCCGCGTGTTCGAGCCCGCGGCCTCGAAGGAGCTCGCCGCCATCTACACGTCGATCCTCGACGAGCTCGGCAGCCAGTACGTGCTGGGCTACGTCTCGGACAACCTGAAACGGGACGGCAAGTTCCGCAACATCACCGTCCGTTGCAAGCCGCCCGCGCTCAAGGTCCGTCACCGGCCGGGCTACCACGGGCCCCAGGACCCGACCCCGCCGCGCCAGGCCTCGAAGCGGTAGCGACCGGCGTTCAGCGGTTGGCGAGCAGCGACTCGAGCTTGCGCTCGAGCTCGCGCAGCCGCCGCTGCAGCTCGGGCAGCTTCGCGAACGACGGCGATCGACTTGAGCCACGCGCGGTTCTCGATCGCCGGAGAGCCGGACGCGACCGCGCCCGCCTCGAGCGAGCCCGGGATCCCGCTCTGGGCCGTCACGATGACGCCGTCGCCGATCTCGATGTGGCCGACCATCCCCACCTGGCCCGCGAGCGTCACGCGCCGGCCGATCTTCGTGCTCCCGGCGATACCGACCTGGGCCGCGATCACCGTGTCATCGCCGATCGTGACCGAATGGCCGATCTGCACCAGGTTGTCGAGCTTGCATCCCGCGGCCGACGCGCGTCTCGCCGAGCGCCGCGCGGTCGATCGCCGTGAGCGCGCCGATCTCGACGTCGTCCTCGATCACGACCACGCCGACCTGCGGGAACTTCTGATAGCGGCCGTCCGCGTCGCGCGCGAAGCCGAAGCCGTCCGAGCCGATCACCGCACCGTTCTGCACCACCACGCGGTGGCCGAGGCGGCAGCCCTCGCGCACGCTCACGCCCGCGTGCAGCACGCAGTCGTCGCCGACCTCGGCTCTCGGGTAGAGCACGACGCCCGCGTGGATCACGCTGCGGGCGCCGATCCGGGCGCCCGCGCCCACGACGGCGAGCGGGCCCACGTACACGCCGTCGCCGAGCACGGCGCTCGGGTCCACCTGCGCGGAGGCGTGCACGCCCGCCGCCGGCCGCTCCGCGGGCCGCAAGAGCGCCACGGCGCGCGCGAAGGTCAGGTAGGGGTTCTCCGAGACGAGGCTCGGCAGCGTCGTCTCGTGCCCGGGGGCGAGCACGACCGCCGCGGCGCGCGTGGCTTTCAGCTTCTCGACGTAGCGCGGGTTGGCGAGGAAGCTGAGCTCGTCCGGGCCGGCCTGCTCGAGACCCGCAACCCCGCGGATCTCGCGCTCGCCGTCGCCGCGCACTGGGCAGCCGAGCCGGGCAGCCAGCTCGCGCAGCTTCACGCGCCGGGCGTTTCCGGGGGCCTGGGCGGCGCGGGCGGCGGGGTCGGCTTCGCAGCCGGAGCTTCGCGGGGCGGCTCGCCGGAGGCGACGGGGCCCGAGAGCCACGCGCCCTCGCGCACCACGAGCGACTGGGCGTCGATCCGCCCCTTGACGCGTGCGGTCTCCTTGAGGACGACCGACCGGGCCTTCACGTCACCTTCGAGGTGCCCCGCGATCTCGACCGACTCGGCCGCCACGCTCGCGGCGACCTTCCCTTCCTCGCCCACCAGCAGCCGCCCGCTGAGCGAGATCTCGCCCCGCACGCGGCCGTGGACCGTAGCGTCCTTCCCGGTGAGCTTGCCCTCGAGCTGCGCCTGTGCGTCCACGATGGTGGTCTTGTCTTCGGCCATGGTTGCCCGCCTTCCACCGGGATTCTATCAGGACCCCGCGCGGCAGCCGCTGCCGTTATGATCGAAAGATGTCCCCCCTGCCGGAGCCGCGCCCGTGAAGCGCGCCGAGGAGCCGCGGCTCGCCCCCGCCCTGGCCGACACGCGCTTCGAGCTGGTGAGCGACTTCCAGCCCAAGGGCGACCAGCCGCAGGCGATCGCCGAGCTCAGCGCCGGGCTCGAGCGCGGCGACAAGCACCAGGTGCTGCTGGGCGTCACCGGATCGGGCAAGACCTTCACCGTCGCCTCGGTGATCGCGAAGCTCAACCGCCCCACGCTGGTGCTGGCCCACAACAAGACGCTCGCGGCCCAGCTCTACCAGGAGTTCAAGTCCTTCTTCCCGAGGAACGCCGTCGAGTACTTCGTCTCGTACTACGACTACTACCAGCCCGAGGCCTACGTCCCGCAGTCGGACACCTACATCGAGAAGGAAGCCACGATCAACGACGAGATCGACCGCATGCGGCTCTCCGCCACCCGCAGCCTGTTCGAGCGGCGGGACGTCGTGATCGTCGCGTCGGTCTCCTGCATCTACGGCCTCGGCTCGCCCGAGGCCTACTACGGCATGCTGCTGTTCGTGCGCCAGGGCGAGACGCTCGACCGCCGCGACCTGCTGGCGCGGCTGGTGGAGGCGCGCTACGACAGGAACGACGTCGCACTCGAGCGCGGCAGCTTCCGCGCGCGCGGCGACGTGATCGAGATCGTGCCCGCCTACGAGGAGAGCGGGATAAGGATCGAGCTGTTCGGCGACGAGGTCGAGCGCATCAGCGGCTTCGACCCGCTCACCGGCAAGACCACGCACAAGCTCGCGCAGGTGGCGATCTACCCCTCGAGCCACTACGTGACGCCGCAGCCGCGGCTCGAGGTCGCGATCAAGACGATCGAGGCGGAGCTGATGCAGGTGAAGCCGGCGCTCGAGCAGAAGGGCCAGCTGCTCGAGGCGCAGCGGCTCTACCAGCGCACGATGTTCGACCTCGAGATGCTGCGCGAGACGGGCCACTGCCACGGCATCGAGAACTACTCGCGCCACCTTTCCGGCCGCAAGCCCGGCGAGCCGCCGCCGACGCTGATCGACTACCTGCCGAAGGACGTGCTGATGGTGATCGACGAGTCGCACCAGTCGGTGCCGCAGGTGCGCGGGATGTACCACGGCGACCAGCAGCGCAAGAAGACGCTGGTCGAGTACGGCTTCCGGCTGCCCTCGGCGCTCGACAACCGGCCGCTCAACTTCGAGGAGTTCGAGGGGCGGCTCGGCCAGGTGATCTACGTCTCCGCGACGCCGGGGCCGTACGAGCTGCAGAAGGCGGGCGGCGTCGTGGTCGAGCAGGTGATCCGGCCGACGGGCCTGATGGACCCCGAGCTCGACGTGCGGCCGGTGAAGGGCCAGGTCGACGACCTGCTGGCCGAGATCCGCGCGCGCGCGGCGAAGAGCGAGCGCGTGCTGGTCACGACGCTCACCAAGCGCATGGCCGAGGACCTGACCGAGTACTACCACGACCTCGGCGTGCGCGTGCGCTACCTGCACTCCGACATCGAGACGCTCGAGCGCGTGCGGATCCTGCGCGACCTCGGAAGGGCGAGTTCGACGTGCTGGTCGGCATCAACCTGCTGCGCGAGGGCCTCGACCTGCCCGAGGTGTCGCTGGTGGCGGTGCTCGACGCCGACAAGGAGGGCTTCCTGCGCTCCGCGGGGTCGCTGATCCAGACGGTCGGCCGCGCCGCGCGCAACGTCGCGGGCCGGGCGATCCTGTACGCCGACAAGGAGACGGACTCGATGAAGGCGGCGATGGGCGAGACGCTCCGCCGCCGCGTGCGCCAGGAGGAATACAACCGCGAGCACGACATCACGCCGGAGAGCATCAAGAAGTCGATCGGCGAGCTGCTCTCGTCGGTCTACGAGCACGACTACGCCGAGATCCCCGAGGTCGAGGAGGAGCCCGAGGCGCGCTACCGCTCGCTCGACGGACCTCGAGGCCGAGATCAAGGCGCTCGAGAAGCAGATGCGCGAGGCCGCCAAGGCGCTCGAGTTCGAGAAGGCCGCCGAGATCCGCGACCGGCTGCGAAAGCTGCGAGCGAAGGAGTTCGGGCTGAAGTAACGCTCCGAAGTTCGACACTGGCGCTTGATCGTGCGCTCGTATTGTCGGTAGACTCGTCACACACACCCGAGAAACTGGCCGTGAAGCACTGGCAGGAGACGGAGCACCTCGTCGAGCGCATCGTCCGCCTCTCACAAGACGGCCGGCGCTGCGCGCTCGCGACCGTCACCCGCATCGGGGCTCGGCCTACCGGCGCCCGGGCGCCAAGCTGCTGATCGAGGACGGCGGAGCCATGCTACGGCGGCGTCAGCGGCGGCTGCCTGGAGGAGGACGTCCGCCAGCTCGGGCTGCAGGTCCTGCGCAGCGGCCGCGCGCGGCGTCCGGCACTACGCGACGGGCGACGACGAGGACAAGGTCTGGGGCCTCGGCCTCGGCTGCAACGGGCACGTCGACATCCTCGTGCAGCCGATCTCGCCCGAGTCCGCGCGCGGGTCCTGGGCGATGCGTGCGCGACGCTGCTGCGCGGGCGATCGCGCCATTCGCGCTCGTCTACGCTCGTCGAAGAGGCGGCCGGGCGGCGTCGACGTCGTGAGCGAGTCGGGCCGGCTCGCGGGCGCCGCCGATCGAGGCGATCGAAGCGGCCGCGGCGCGGCGCGCTGCGCGACCGGCGATCGCGACGGCTTCGCGTGGGTCGAGCGCAGCGTGTTCACCGAGGTGCTGCTGCCGCCGCCGCACCTCCTCGTCTGCGGCGCCGGCGACGACGCGATGCCGCTCGTCGCGCGCGCCGCCGCGGTCGGCTTCCGCGTCACCGTCGTCGACCACCGCGCCGGCCTGCCTGCACCGCGGCGCGCTTCCCGGACGCGCGCGGCGCTGCTCCTGGCTGCGGCCGGAGACGCCTCGGCCGAGCTGCCGTCGGCCCGCGTCGACCTGCGCGGTGGTGATGACCCACTCGCTTCGGCCACGACCGCGAGTGGGCTGCGGCGGCTGCTCGCGACGCGGCGTGCCTTACGTCGGCCTGCTCGGCCCGCGCGCCCGCACGCGGCGGATCCTGGCGCGCGCTCGGCGCCGCGGCCGCGAGCGCGTCTTCGGCCCGGTGGGTCTCGACCTCGGCGCCGACGGGCCGCGCAGGTGGCGATCAGCATCGTCGCCGAGCTGCTGGCGGTCTGGCGCCGGGCGCGCGCCGCGCCACCTGCGCGAGCGGCGGAGGCGATCCATGTCCTGAGCGCTGAGCGCGCCGCGCGTCGCCGGCGTCGTGCTCGCCGCCGGCATCGTCGAACCGCATGGGCGCGGCAACAAGCTGCTGCTCGAGCTCGACGGCGAGACGCTGCTGCGGCGGGCCGTGCGGCCGCGCCGTCGCCGCCGGCCTCGACCCCGTGCTCGTGGTGCTCGGCCACGAGGCCGAGCGCGTCGCGCGCCGAGCTGCGCCGGCCTGCGCTGCCAGACGGTCCTCAACCCCGACTACGCGCGGGGCATCGTCACCTCGCTGCGCGCCGGCCTCGCGCGCGGTGCCGGCGGAGGCCGACGCGGCGGTGGTCGATGCTCGCCGACATGCCGTTCGTCACCGCGGCGATGATCGCGCGCGCTGGTCGCAGCGCTACCGCGACACGCGGCGCGCCGCTCGTCATCTCGCGACTACGATGGCGTCAACGCGCCGCCGATGCTCTACGACCGCGCGCTGTTCGCCGAGCTTCTCGCGATGCACGGACGAGCGCTGCGGCAAGCAGGTGGTCGAGCGCCACCGCGACGAGGCCGTCGTCGTCGCCGCTGGCCCGCGGCGGCGCTCGCCGACTTCGACGTCGCCGACGGACTACGAGCGCGGTCCGCGCGCCAGCTCGTCGGCGGGGCGCTGAGCCGATGCGCGCGCGACCTCCTGGAGCTCGCTGCCGACTCGCGCGCCGCGGCGAGCCGTTCGTGCTCGCCACCGTCGTCGCCGCGCCAGCCGCCCGAGCTCGGCGCAAGTGCGGCGACATGGCGGTCGTCACGCCGCGACGGCGGCTTCCACGGCTGGCTCGGCGGCAGCTGCACGCGGCCCACCGTGCGTCGCGAGGCGCGCCAGGCGCTCGCGGACGGCACGCCGCGGCTGCGTGGCGCTCGACTCCCGATCCGCGAGGCCGCGCAGCGGCCCGGCGCTCGACCGTCTTCCCGATGACCTGCCACAGCGGAGGCAGCGTGGAGATCTACATCGAGCCGGTCCTGCCGGCGCCGCGCCTCGTCGTCTTCGGCGTCTCGCCCGTCGCGCGCGCGCTGGCGCGGCTGGGCAAGGCCATGGGCTACGCGGTCTACGCCGTCGACCCGGCGGCGGACGCGTCGGCGTTCCCCGGCGCCGACGCCGTCGCCACGAGCCCGCGGAGCTGCGCCGCGCGAGCACGGCCGCCCGTCTTCGCCGTGGTGGCCACGCATGGGCGATGGGACGAGGACGCGATCGCTGGCCGCGCTCGCGCTCGCGCCCGGCCTACCTCGGCGTCGTGGCGAGCCCCAAGCGCTTCGCGCGAGATGCGCAGCCTGCTCGCCGGCAAGGCGCCCGAGGAAGCGCTCGCCGCGCATCCAGCAGCCCGGCCGGCCTCGACATCGGCGCGCCGCACGCCCGAGGAGATCGCGCTCAGCATCCTCGCCGAGATCGTGCAGCTGCGGCGCGCCGCGGCGCCGCCGCCGGTCGCGAGCCGCCGCCGAGCGCCGCCGCCGAGCCGGCGCATCGACCCCGTCTGCGGCATGACGGTCGACGCGTGGCCGGCGCGCGCCACCGCGCCGCAGCACGGCGGGCGGACTTCTACTTCTGCTGCGCCGGCTGCCGCGAGCGCTTCCTGGCGAGCCCGGAGCGCTACCTGCCGTCGAGGGCGCGCGTGAAGCCGGAGATCGAGGCGCTGCAGGCGGCCCTGGAGCGCGAGGGCTACGTCGCCGACCCGCCGATCGCCACCGCCGTCTTCCTCGCCCGCGAGATGCGCAAGCCGCTGCTGGTCGAGGGCGACGCCGGCGTCGGGAAGACGGAGCTCGCCAAGGTGCTGGCGCGGCTGCTCGGGACACCGAGCTGATCCGCCTGCAGTGCTACGAGGGGCTCGACGTGCAGACCGCGCTCTACGAGTGGAACTACCCGCGCCAGCTCCTGCGCCTCCGCATGGCCGAGGGCCAGGGCCAGGACCCGCGGCGAGCTCGAGGCGCTGCATCTTCTACCGCGACTACCTGCTCGAGCGCCCGCTGCTGCGCGCCATCACGCGCCGCGACGGCCCGCCGGTGCTGCTCGATCGACGAGGTCGACCGCGCCGACGACGGCTTCGAGGCCTTCCTGCTCGAGGTGCTCTCCGACTTCCAGGTCACGATCCCCGAGCTCGGCACCATCCGCGCCGAGCACCTGCCGCACGTCGTGCTCACCTCGAACCGCACGCGCGAGATCGGCGACGCGCTGCGGCGCCGCTGCCTCTACCTCTACATCGAGCACCCGACCTCGAGAAGGAGGTGCGCATCATCCGCCCGCGCGTGCCGGAGGCGCAGCGCGCGGCTGGCGCGCGAGGTCGGCCGCTTCCTGCAGGCGCTGCGCGCGCGGCCAGCTCGTCAAGCCGCCGGGCGTGGCGGAGACGCTCGACTGGGCGCGCGCGCTGCTGCAGCCTGCGCCGGGACTCGCTCGAGCCGGAGGTCGTGGCGCAGACGCTCGGCTGCCTGCTCAAGGACCGGGCACGACCTGCGAGACGCGTCACGGCCGTCGGAGGTCGCGGCGCTCGTCGCGCAGGCGCGCGGGAGGCGCGCCGTGAGCGACCTCGCCGCTCCACCTCGCGCGCTTCGGCGCGCGCCCTGCGCGAGCGCAGGGCGTCGGCGTCGACGCTGCGCGACGAGCTCGACGCCGCCGAGGCGCTGGCGCTCGTCGACCGCGGCGACCGCCAGGAGGTGCGCACGGCGCTTGCGGATCGCGCTCAAGATCCGCGCCGCGCCGACCTCGAGGCGTTCGACCAGCTGTTCGGCGTGTTCTGGGCGCGCGCGAGCCGCAGGTGCGCCCGGCCGCGCCGCGGCTCGCCGCGACCGGCGCGCGCCGACCGCGCCGCGGGCCGGCTGCTGCACTGGGATCCCGCAGACGCGCGCGGATGGGCGACGCGCGCTCGCGCCGCCGAGGCGAGCGAGCCCGGCTACAGCCCCGAGGCGCTGCTGCGCCGCAAGCCCTTCGACGACGACTGGACCGGCCGCGAGCTCGCCGCCATGGAGCGCCTGCTCGCCCGGCTGGCGCGCCGCCTGGCCACGCGCCGCAGCCGGCGGCTCGTCCCCACGCGCGGCCGCGGCCGCGCCGACCTGCGCCGCGAGCTTCCGGCGCGCCCTCGCCACCGGCGGGCGAGCTCGTCGTCGCTCGCCCGCCGCGCGCGCGCCGTCGAGGCGCCGCGCCTCGTGTTGCTGCTGCGACACCAGCGGCTCGATGGACCCGCACACGCCGCTTCCTGCTCGCCTTCGTGCTCGCGCTGCGCCGCGCCGTGCCGCGCGCGGAGGTCTTCGTCTTCAACACGGAGCTCGTCCGGCTGACGCCGCTCGCTCGCGCCGCGGCAGGCTGCGGCTCACGCCTGGAGCGCCTCGCCGCCGGCGGTGCCCGACTGGTCGGGCGGGCACGCGGATCGGCGAGTGCCTGGCCGACGTTCGTCGACGACCACCTCGCGCGCGCGGCGTCGACGGCCGCACCGTGGTGCGTGATCCTGAGCGACGGCCTCGACCGCGGCGACCTGGAGCCGCTCGCGGCGCCGTGCGCGCGCATCCGGCGCCGCGCGCGGCAGCGTGATCTGGCTCAACCCGCTCGCTGGGCGACCCGCGCTACGAGCCCACGGCGCGCGGGCATGGCGGCGGCGCTGCCGTTCGTCGATCACTTCGCGTCCGCCCACGACCTCGCGTCGCTCGAGCGGCTGCTTCCCGCGGCTGGCGGCCTGAGCGCATGGGTCTGCGCATTCGAGAAGAACGTTCGTCGTCGCGGCGCCCGGCGGACGCGCGTCTGGGCCTTCCTCACCGATCCCTACCGCGTGGCGCCCGCGCTGCCGGGCGCCGCCATCACCGAGCAGGTGGACGACCGGACGCTACAACGGCACGATCACGGTCAAGGTCGGCCCGGTCACCGCGCGCTACCGCGGCAAGGTGCGCTTCGAGACGCTCGATGCGGCCGCGCGCACGGCCGAGATCGCGGCCTCCGGCCAGGACTGAGCGGCGCGCGGTGGCGCCGACATGCGGATGAGCAGCCGGCTCGTCGGAGCGGCCGCCGGCGAGACCGAGGTGAGCGTCGTCTCCGACGTCAACGTCATCGGGCATCCTGGCCCAGTTCGGGCGCGGCATGATCCAGGACGTCAGCGACCAGATGTTCGAGCGGTTCACCGACGCGATGCGCGCGGAGCTCGAGAAGCCGGCAGCGCCGACCGAGGCCGCGGCGCGTCGGCCGCCGGTCCGCGCGGCCGGCCGGCCGCGCCGCCGATCGAGGTCGTCTCCTTCGGCGGCGCGCTCGCTCGGGCCGGCGCCGCCGGCCGCGCCGCTGCGGTCGGCCCGCGTTCTGGATCGTCGTCGCCGTCGCGGCCCTGCTCGCGCTCTCGTCGTGGTTCTGGTTCAGGTGATGTCGCCGACGTCACGTAAAGGAGCAGTCGCCGATGATTCCTCCGTCCTTCGACTACCACGCCCCCACGACGCTCGCCGAGGCGCTGGCGCTGCTCGGGCAGCTTCGGCGACGACGCCAAGGTGCTCTCGGGCGGGCAGAGCCTGCTGCCGCTGCTCAAGCTGCGCTTCGCCCAGCCCGGCGCACCTCGTCGACATCGGCCGCATCCCCGGCCTCGAGTACATCAAGGAGGAGGGCGGCTTCCTGCGGATCGGCGCGCCGGCGCGCGAGGTGGCGCTCGAGGCTCCGACGCTCGTGCGCGTCGAAGTACCCGATCCTGGCCGACACCGCCGCGGTGATCGCCGACCCGCATCGTGCGCAACCTGGCGACGGTGGGCGGCAACCTGGCCCACGGCGACCCGGCCAACGACCACCCGGCGACCATGCTGGCGCTGGGCGCCGAGGTGGTGGCGACCGGCCCCAAGGGCGCGCGCACGATCCCGATCGCGCACTTCTTCACCGGCCTCTTCACGACCGCGCTCGCGCCCGGACGAGATCCTCACCGAGATCCGCATCCCGGCGCCGCCGGCCAGCAGCGGCGGCGCCTACGTGAAGCTCGAGCGCAAGGTGGGCGACTTCGCCACCGCCGCGCCGCCGCCGTTCCTCGTCGCTCGAGGGCGGCGTGATCGAGCGCGCCGGCATCGGCCTCACCAACGCCGGGCCCGACGCCGATCAAGGCCGACCGACGGCCGAGAAGTTCCTGATCGGCAAGAAGCCGGACGACGGCCGCTTCGCCGAGGCAGGCGCGCCTCGCCGCGGCCGCCACCAGCCCCAGCGCCGACCGCCGCGGCTCCGTCGAGTACAAGCAGGAGATGGCCCGGGTGCTCACGGTCCGGGCCCTGCGCAAGGCCGCCCAGCGCGCGGGAGGGAAGTAGCCATGGCGAAGCACAAGATCCAGCGTCACGGTCAACGGCGCCGCGCGCGAGGCGGAGGTGGAGTCGCGGCTGCTGCTCGTCCACCTCCTGCGCGAGACTTCGGCTCACCGGCACCCACATCGGCTGCGACACCACGCACTGCGGCGCCTGCACGGTGCTGCTCGACGGGGTGCCGGTGAAGTCCTGCACGGTGCTCGCGGTGCAGGCCGACGGCCGCGAGGTGATGACCGTCGAGGGGCTGGAGCAGGACGGCAAGCTCCACCCGATCCAGGAAGGCTTCATGCAGGAGCACGGCCTGCAGTGCGGCTTCTGCACGCCGGGCATGATGATGACCAGCTACGCGCTGCTCCAGACGCAACACGAACCCCAGCGAGGGCGAGATCCGCCAGGCCATCTCCGGCAACCTCTGCCGCTGCACCGGCTACGTCAACATCGTCAAGGCCGTGCAGCACGCGGCCGCGCAAGCTGCGGTAAGGAGGACGACCATGGCCACGACACCCCGCACCAGCCCCGAGATCTGCGGCATGGGCCACTCGATGAAGCGCAAGGAAGACCCGCGCTTCATCCGCGGCCAGGGCCACTACGTCGACGACATCAAGCTGCCCGGCATGCTGCACATGGACATCGTGCGCAGCCCCTACGCGCACGCCAAGATCATGAAGATCGACACCGCGACGGCGCTCAAGGTCCCCGGCGTGCTGGCGGTGATCACCGGCGAGACGCTGGCGAGCTTCAACCTGCACTGGATGCCGACGCTGATGTCGGACACCCAGATGGTGCTGCCGATCGACAAGGTGATGTACCAGGCGCAGGAGGTGGCGGCGGTGATCGCCACCGACCGCTACGCGGCGGCCGACGGCGTCGAGGCGGTGGAGGTCGACTACGAGCCGCTGCCGGTGGTGGTCGATCCCTTCAAGGCGCTCGAGCCCGGCGCGCCGGTGCTGCGCACGGACAAGCAAGGCAAGAAGGACAACCACATCTTCCACTGGGAGGCCGGCGACCGCGCGGCCACCGACCAGGCGCTTCGCGGACGCCGACGTGGTGGTCAAGCAGGACATCTACATCCCGCGCATCCACGTCGCCTCGATCGAGACCTGCGGCTGCGTCGCCGACTTCGACAAGGCCGAGCGGCCAGCTCACCGTCTAGATGACGACGCAGGCGCCGCACGCCATCCGCACCGTCTTCGCGCTGGTGGCCGGCCACGTCGGGCTCTCGGAGGAGAAGATCCGCATCATCTCCCCCGACATCGGCGGCGGCTTCGGCGGCAAGGTGCCGGTCTACCCCGGCTACGTGATCGCGATGGCCGCCTCGGTCGTGATCGGCAAGCCGGTCAAGTGGATCGAGGACCGGATGGAGAACCTGCAGGCCGACTCCTTCGCCCGCGACTACCACATGACGCCGAGCTGGCGGCGACAAGGACGGCAAGATCACGGCGCTCCGCATCAAGACGCTCGCCGACCACGGCTACGCCGACGCCGCGGCCAACCCGTCGAAGTTCCCGGCCGGGCTGTTCTCGATCTGCACCGGCTCGTACGACCTGAAGCACGCCTTCGCCGAGGTGGACGGCGGCCTACACCAACAAGCCGCCGGGCGGCATCGCCTACCGCTGCTCGTTCCGCGTCACCGAGGCCGTGCACGCCATCGAGCGCATGACCGACGTGCTGGCGCAGGAGCTCAAGATGGACCCGGCCGAGTTGCGGCTTCAAGAACTTCATCCCCGCCGGAGAAGTTCCCCTACAAGTCGGCCGCTCGGCTGGGAGTACGACAGCGGCAACTACCCGGGCGCCCTCAAGAAGGCGATGGACATGATCGGCTACGAGGACGCTGCGCAAGGAGCAGGCCGAGAAGCGCGAGCGCGGCGAGCTGATGGGCATCGGCATCTCGAGCTTCACCGAGATCGTCGGCGCCGGGCCCGTCGAAGCACTTCGACATCCTCGGCATCAAGATGTTCGACTCGTGCGAGATCCGCGTCCATCCCACCGGCAAGGCGATCGCCCGCTTCGGGACGAAGTCGCAGGGCCAGGGCCACGAGACGACCTACGCGCAGATCGTCGCGGAGGAGCTCGGCATCCCGGCCGCGCACGTCCAGGTCGAGGAGGGCGACACCGACACCGCGCCCTACGGGCTCGGGCACCTACGCCAGCCGCTCGACGCCCACCGCGGGCGCCGCCGGCGCGATGGCGGCGCGCAAGATCCGCGACAAGGCGCGGAAGATCGCGGCCCACCTGCTGGAGGTGAGCGAGGACGACCTCGAGTGGGAGCCGGGGAAGTTCTTGGTCAAGGGCGCGCCCGCAGAAGTCAAGACGATCCAGGAGATCGCGTTCGCCGCGTACACCAACCACCCGCAGGGGATGGAGGCGGGGCTCGAGGCGCGTCAACTACTACGACCCGCCGAACCTGACCTTCCCGTTCGGCAGCTACATCTGCGTCGTGGACATCGACCGCGGCACCGGCGAGGTCAAGGTCCGCCGCTTCGTGGCGGTCGACGACTGCGGCAACATCATCAACCCGATGATCGTCGACGGCCAGATCCACGGCGGCCTGACGATGGGCCTGGCGCCGGCGCTGCTCGAGGAGATCAGCTACGACGAGAACGGCAACATCCAGGGCGGCAGCTTCATGGACTACCTGGTGCCGACGGCGATGGAGACGCCGAAGTGGGAGACCGGACAAGACGGTGACGCCGTCGCCGCACCATCCGCTCGGCGCCAAGGGCGTCGGCGAGTCGGCCACGGTCGGCGCGCCGCCGGCGATCGCGAACGCGGTGGTGGACGCGCTCTCGCACCTGGGCGTGACGCACATCGACATTCCGATCACGCCGGAGAAGGTCTGGCGCATCCTGAAGGAGAAGGGGGTGGCGGAGTAGCCCCGCTCGCCCGCGGCGTGCTTCCGCGCAGCGCGTCCTGGGCCTCCGTCGCGGGAGGCCTGGGGGCGCTGCTGCTGCCGAAGTGCGCCCTGTGCGCGGCGGCCTACGGCAGCGCGCTCGGCGCGCTCGGCTTGAGCCCTGCGCTGCACAGCCGCGTCGTCGAGCCGCTGCTGGCGGTCGCCGTGGCCGCGTCGCTGGTGACGGTATCGACACTCGCAGTCCGCCGCCGCGACTTCGTGACGCCGCTCGTCTCGGCCGGCGGCGCCTCGTTGGTGCTCGTCGGACGCTACACCCTCGAGAATCCGCTCGTCACGGCCCTGGGCGCCCTGCTCCTGGTGGTCGCCGCGCTCCACAACGCCGCCCGCTGCCGGCTCAAGTCGTAGCCTGGCCGACCGGGATCAGCGGCCGCGGGCCGCGCCCCGCACCTTGGTCGTCTCCTCGGACGTCAGAGCCGCCTGCCTCGTCGGCCTTCAGCTGCTTGATGAAGTGGCGGAAACGGCGCGCGTGCAGCCGCGGCATGTGCAGGATCTGGGTGCCGATCTCGAAGCCGCCGCGCGCCCCGATCACGCGGAGCACCTTGACGGCGCACTCGATCGGCTCGCCCGGCGGCAGCGTGAGCTGCAGCTTCAAGAGCGCGCCGCACGCGAGCGGCTCGGCGCTGCGGAACAGGATGCCGCCCTCGCTGACGTTGGTCGTGGCGAAGGGGTGGCGCTCCTTCGCGAGCGCGAAGTAGACGCCCGAGAGCGTGGCGTCGAGCCGCGTGTGCTCGCGCCTCTCGTCCGAGAAGGGCTTGACGCAGTTCTTGCCCATGCTCTTGGCGACGTAGAGCGCGCTGTCGGCGCGCTCCACCAGCTCCTCGGCGCCGGCCGCGTCGCCCGGCAGGCTCGCGACCCCGATGCTGACGGTGAGCGGCCGGGCCGTGCCGCCGGGATCGCTCTTGCCGATTCCGGCCTTCTCGACCGCATGCCGGAGCTTCTCCGCGAGCTTGAGCGCCGCGAGCTTGGGCGTGTTCGGCAGCAGGATCGCGAACTCCTCGCCCCCGTAGCGCGCGGCCACGTCGACCTCGCGCACCGAGCGCCGCAGCACCGAGGCGAGCCGCCGCAGCGCCATGTTGCCGGCGAGGTGGCCGCGGCAGTCGTTGTAGGACTTGAAGTCGTCCACGTCGATCATCATCAGCGTGAGCGCGTCGTCGTAGCGCATCGCGCGGCGCGCCTCGGAGACCACGCGGTCCTGGAAGTAGCGGTAGTTGTAGAGGCGCGTCAGCTCGTCGTAGATCGCGGAGGCCTGCGTGCGCTTCAGCAGCTTGATCTCCACGATCGCCGGGTTGTGCAGCTTGCGCTGGCTGCGCAGGAAGTACTGCAGCACCGCCACGCGCAGGTCGACACCCTCGGGCACGCGGCGGTTCAGCGTCTCCCACTGGCGCAGGATGCGGTCCCAGTGCTCGCGCGCGGGCGCGTTCTCGAAGTCGAGCTGGGTCAGCACGAACAAGAGCGCCGGGTAGACCTCGGGCCCCGACTGCCGGGCGAGCCGCGCCATCGCATCGCGCCAGCCGGCGGGCGTGTCCGGCGCGTCCTCGAGCATGCCGATGATCCGCTCGGCGACGGTGGAGTTGAGCCCGATGTCGGTCTTCGGCGCCGGTGCGGCCGTGTCCGTGCCGGGCTTCTTCAAGGCGCTACTCCTGGAGCAGCTTCTCGACCGGCATCGGCTTCGCGAAGTGGTAGCCCTGCGCGAGCGAGAAGCCCGCGCGCACGCAGGCCGCGGCCTCCTCGGGCGTCTCGACGCCCTCGGCGATCGTCTTGACGCGCAGCTCGCCCGCGGCCGCCACCAGCGCGGCGACCAGCCGCTGGCGCTCCACGGGAGCGGTCCCGAGGCCCGTCACGAAGCGGCGGTCGAACTTCAGGTAGTCGGGCGGCGCCTCCGCCAGCTCGAAGAGCCGCGCCTGCCCCACGGCGCCGAAGTCGTCGTAGGCCAGCCCGACGTTGATCTCCCTAGAGCTTCCTGCGCAGCACGGAGATGGAGTTCGATCTCTGCGAGCGCGCTCTCGTGGATCTCCAGCACCAGGTCGACGTGCGGCGCGTACGCGCGCAGCTCCTCGAGCGACTCGAGCAGCCCCGGCCGCACGAGCTCCACCGGGTGGGTGTTGACGAAGAGCCGCGGCGGCTCGGTCCGGTCCTTCACGAGCTCGACCGCCTTGCGCCGGAACAGGCGGCTCAGCTCGGCCTGTACCTCGGGTCCGAGCGCCTCCGGCGAGATGCGAACAGCTCGACCGGGCTCTCCGGCAGGTCCTGGAAGCGGCCGCGCAGCCGAGCGCCTCGCAGGCCGAGACCTTGCCGCCCGGCAGCGTGACCACGGGCTGGAAGTACCATCGTGACCGCGCCCTCGTCGATCAGCTCGCGCACCTTGCTCGCGCCGGCGATGAAGTTGCGGCTGAGCGGGGTCGTCTGCATGCATCGTGCCCTCGGCGTCGGGGCGTCCTCCTCGACCACGCTCGCGTGCGATGCGGAACTCGTAGTCGCCCATGTGCAGCACGTCGCCGTCGTGGAGCGGGCCGTCCTCCACCGTGTCGCGGTTCAGGAACGTGCCGTTGCGGCTGCCGAGGTCGCGCACGCGCAGCGTCAGGCCGTCCGAGTAGATCTCCGCGTGCGTCTTCGAGACGTGCGTTGGAGGGCAGCATCAGCTCGAGCCCGGCCGAGCGGCCGATGCGGAAAGGCAGCGGCTGGAGCGGTGTGCGCTGCAGCGAGCCGTCCTCCCCGACTCGGCTCTCGAGCACCCAGGTGCCGAAGGCGCCGGCCGCTCCACGCGCTTCGGCGCACTTCCTTGCGGATTTCGGCCGATTCGCTCGGGCTGAACTCGTGCGTGTCGTGGCGCTTCTTGAAGATCGGTATTTCCGTGCGTCCCGAATCCATGCTCCCTCTCTAGCCCCGATGCGATAGAGCAAATCCCGCGCCGGCTGTCAGCCGACTGAAAAGGAAGCACTTACGTCCGATGGATCCCGTCCCGTGTCTGGATTCCGGTCGGAAAGCAGGACCCGCCGATGGTGCAAGTTGGACACGCGGCTCGTATAGTCTCGACGACGCCCCGGCGCTGCCATGAGCTCCTGTCCCGCCTGCGCCACGCCCGCGAGCGACGGATTTCGGTATTGCCCCGCGTGCGGGATCGACCTCCGGCTGCCGGAGAACCCCGACCGGCACCGCGCCGGGACGCGCGGCGACTCCCTCGCGCTCGTCGACGCCTCGCGCGACGCCGCACGAGGGAGGGCGCCTCGCGCACCGCTTCCGGAGATCGCTTCGTGCCGGGAACGATCCTCGCCGATCGCTACCGGATCGTGGGCCTGCTGGGCCGCGGCGGGATGGGCGAGGTCTACCGCGCCGACGACCTCAAGCTCGAGCAGCCGGTCGCGCTCAAGTTCCTGCCGCCCGCCCTCGAGGCCGACCGCGACCGCGTCGAGCGGCTCTACGCCGAGGTGCGCACCGCGCGTCAGGTGTCGCACCCGGCCGTCTGCCGCGTGTGGGACATCGGAGAGGCCGAGGGGCAGCACTTCCTCTCGATGGAGTTCGTGGACGGAGAGAACCTCGCGTCGCTGCTCCGGCGCATCGGGCGCTTCCCGCTCGACAAGGCGCTCGACGTGGCGCGCCAGATCGCCGAGGGGCTGGGCGCCGCGCACGCGAAGGGCCTGCTGCACCGCGACCTGAAGCCCGCGAACGTGATGCTCGACGGCCGGGGGCAGGTTCGGCTCACCGACTTCGGGCTGGCCGGGCTGGCCGACACGCTGTCGGGCGAGGACGTGAGGTCGGGGACGCCCGCCTACATGTCGCCCGAGCAGCTGCTCGGGCGCGAGGTGAGCGTCCGCAGCGACATCTATTCGCTCGGCCTCGTGGTCTACGAGCTCGTCACCGGCCGGCGGGCGTTCGAGGGCAAGGGCTTCGCGGAGCTCGCGCGCAAGCACCGCGACGAGCGGCCGATCGAGCCCTCGGCGCTGGTGCGGGGCCTCGACCCGGGCGTCGAGCGCACGATCCTCGCGTGCCTGGAGAAGGAGCCCCGCAAGCGTCCGCCCTCGGCGCTCGCCGCGGCGGCGATGCTGTCCGGCCGCGACCCGCTCGAGGCTGCGATCGCGGCGGGCGAGACGCCGTCGCCCGAGCTCGTCGCCGCGGCCGGCGACACCGAGGGGCTGCGCCCGCGGACGGGCTGGTGGTGCCTCTCGTTCGTGGCGGTCGGCGTGCTGCTGCTGCCGGCGCTCATGGGACCGCGCCAGCTGATGGCGCGAATCCCGGTCGAGAAGAGCCCGGCCTCGCTCGAGGACCGCGGCGCGCGAGCTCCTCGCGCGCTACGCGCCCGTGAAGCCCGTCGACTCGGAGGTGGGCCTCAACACCGACATCGACTACCTCCGCTGGACCGAGGAGCGCGACCGCTCCGCGACGCGCTGGAGCTCGCTCGCCACCGGCGAGCCGCCGGTGCTGGCGTTCTGGTATCGGCAGGGTCCGCGGCCGCTCGCACCGCAGAACCTGGGGGGGCGCGTCGCCTGGAGCGATCCGCCGCAGCTCGTCGCAGGGATGGGCGGCGCGAGCTACGACCTGCGGGGCCGGCTGGTCTCGTTCCACGTCGTGCCGCCGCAGCTCGAGCAGGCGAAGCCGAGCGACTCGGCCGCGGCCGACGACGCCGAGCCCGACTGGGCGCCGCTCTTCGCCGAGGCGCGGCTCGAGCCTTCGGCCTTCCGGCGAGCCGAGCCGCTCTGGACGCCGCCCTTCTACGTCGAGACGCGCGTCGCCTGGGAGGGGCGCTGGCCGGCGCGCCCGGACCTGCCGCTGCGCATCGAGGCGGCGAGCTACCGCGGTCGGCCCGTCTGGTTCGAGATCAAGAACGCCTGGACGCGGGCCGAGCGCGAGCAGGCTTTTCCGCTGACCCCGGGCCAGCGCCGGATGCAGACCTTCTCGATCCTGCTGCTGGTGGCGCTCGTCGGCGCGGGCTGCGCGCTCGCCTATCGAAACATCTCGCTCGGCCGCGGAGACCGCCGGGGCGCCTTCCGGCTGGCGCTCGCGCTCGCGACGCTCACGACCGTCGGCTGGGCTCTGCGCGCGCACCACGTCGAAGACCCCGTGGGCGAGCTCACCTCCGCGGCGCGCGGAATGGGCTTCGCCGTGCTGGTGGCGGCGAACGTCTGGCTCTTCTACCTGGCGCTCGAGCCCTACGTGCGGCGCCTGCGGCCCTGGACGCTCGTCTCGTGGACGCGCCTCCTGAACGGAGGCTGGCGCGACGCCGTCGTGGGCCGCGACCTGCTGGTGGGGGTGGCGGTCGGCACCGGCCTCGTGTTCGTGCGTGTGCTCTCGCGGTCGCTCGCCCGCGCTGCTCGGCTGCCCCGAGCACGCCCCCGACCTCTACGGCATCGACACGCTCCTCGCGACGCCGCGGCTGCTGAGCTTTACCGTGAGCCTGCCCGTCGCCGCGGTGCTCTACGGGCTCGCGATCCTGCTTCTGTTCCTCATCCTGCGGCTCGCGACGCGGCGAGACTGGATCGCGACGGTCCTGATCACGGCGTTCCTGGTCGCCGGCGACCTGATCGACTCGCGCGTGTCCCGCGAGAGCCTGTGGCTCTTCCTGCTGATCGCGACGGCGGCTCAGGGCGTGTTCATGGCGGTGCTGCTGCGGCTCGGGGTGCTCGCCGCGATCGCCTGCATCTGGACCGCCGACATGCTGGTGGGTCCGTCGCTGCTCTACAACCCTCGAAGCTGGACCGGCTCGAGCGTCTACTTCGTGGTGCCGCTGCTGCTGCTGGTCGCCGTTGTCGCCTTCCGAAACGCCCTCGGAGGCCACGCGGGCATGCGGCGCTACCTCACGGGCGACGTGTCCACGTCGACCCCCGCCTGACGCTCGCGTCCCGTGACCTGGACGCCTAGCGGAACGGCACTTTCCAGGGCATTTGACGTAGTCTCTTTGTAGAGCCTGGACCTCGCCATGTTCGCGTGCCCCTCGTGCGCCACGCCGGTCGCCTCGGGCCAGTACGCGTGCCCGCAGTGCGGCTCCGAGCTCGACATCGCCGAGAGCCCGACCGGCACGGCGCCCCACCCGCCCTCGTCGAAGACGCCGTCGGGCGACCGGCCCCGCACGCCCTCGAACGGCGCGGGCGGCAAGCTGCTGGGGGAGCGCTTCGTGCCGGGGACCGTGCTCGCCGGCCGCTATCGCATCGTCGGCCTGATCGGCCGCGGCGGCATGGGCGAGGTCTACCGCGCGGACGACCTGCGGCTCGAGCAGCCGGTCGCGCTCAAGTTCCTCCCGCACGGCCTCGACGGCGACGGCGAGCGCCTCGGGCGCTTCTATCGCGAGGTGCGCATCGCGCGCCAGATCTCGCATCCGGCGGTGTGCCGCGTCTACGACGTCGCCGAGGCCGAGTCCCACTTCTTCCTCTCGATGGAGCTGGTCGACGGCGAGAACCTCGCCTCGCTGCTGCGGCGCATCGGGCGCCTGCCGACCGACAAGGCGCTCGAGATCGCGCGCCAGCTGTGCGCCGGCCTCGGCGCCGCGCACGAGAAGGGCGTGCTGCACCGCGACCTCAAGCCCGCCAACGTGATGCTCGACGGCCAGGGCAACGTGCGCATCACCGACTTCGGGCTCGCCGGCCTCGCCGAGACGCTCTCGGGCGACGACGTGCGCTCGGGGACGCCGGGCTACATGTCGCCCGAGCAGCTGCTGGGGCGTGAGGTGACAGTCAGGAGCGACATCTACTCGCTCGGGCTGGTGCTCTACGAGCTCTACACGGGGCGGCGCGCGTTCGAAGGCAAGTCGCTCGCGGAGTACACGCGCAAGCACCGCGACGAGCGGCCGATCGAGCCGTCGGCGCTCGTGGCCGGGCTCGACCCCGCGGTCGAGCGAGCGATCCTGGGCTGTCTCGAGAAGGAGCCGCGCCGGCGGCCCTCCTCGCCGCACGTCGTCTCCGCGATGCTCACCGGCAGCGATCCGCTCGAGGCGGCGCTCGCGGCGGGGGAGACGCCCTCGCCCGAGCTCGTCGCCGCGGCGGGAGAGTCGGCCGGGCTGCGGCCGGCGTGGGCCTGGAGCCTGCTCGCGCTCACGCTCGCGGGCCTGGCGCTGGTGCCGCTCGTCGGCAGCACGTTCCGGCTGCTCGAGAAGGTGCCGGCGGGCAAGCCGCCGGCGGCGCTCGAGGACCGCGCGCGCGACTTCATCCACCGCGTCGCCCCTCAGGCGACGGTGACGGACGACGGCTGGGGCCTCGGCGCGGACTGGGGCTACACCGGGCACATCAAGGAGAAGAACTCCTCGCCCGACCGCTGGGCCGACCTCGCGACCGGCAACCCGCCGGTGCTTTCGTTCTGGTACCGGCAGAGCCCGCGGCCGATCGTCTCGATGCAGCCGAACGGCAAGATCTACTGGACCAAGCCGGCGCTCGAGATCAGCGGCATGGCGGGCCTCCAGTACGACATGGAGGGACGGCTGCTGAAGTTCTACGCCGTTCCTCCGCAGCTCGAGGCGGAGAGCACGGCGCCTGCCGCGGCGGCCGACTGGGCTCCGCTCTTCGCCGAGGCGCGCCTCGATCCGGCTTCGTTCCGTCCGGTCGCGCCGCGCTGGACGCCCTCGTTCTACGTGGACACGCGCGCCGCCTGGGAAGGCTCGTGGCCGGGCCGGCCCGACATCCCCGTGCGGATCGAGGCCGCGGCCCAGGGCGGGCGCCCCGCGTGGTTCGAGATCGTCTGGCCGTGGACGCGTCCGGAGCGCATGGAGACCTCGCCGTGGCCGACGGCCAAGATCCTGCGCCAGGCGCTCTTCCTCACGCTGGTGTTCCTGCTGCTCGGCGCCGCCGGCTTCATGGCGCGCCGCAACCTGGTGCTGGGCCGGGGGGATCGCCGCGGCGCCTTCCGCGTCTCGCTGCTGCTCGCGGGTGTCGGTCTGCTCTCGTGGGCGCTCGGCGCGCACAACGTGGCCGACTGGAACGCGCAGGTCGGCCTCGTCTTCCGCGGGGCCGGCGCGGTCGTGCTCGAGGCGACCTTCGTCTGGCTCGTGTACCTCGCCGTCGAGCCCTACGCCCGCCGCCTCCGCCCCTGGACGCTCGTTTCCTGGACGCGCCTTCTTGGCGGCGGCTTCTCGGACCCGGTGGTGGGCCGCGACATCCTCGCCGGCGTCGCCTGGGCGATCCTGGTCTACTTCCTGAACACGCTGCGCTACGTAGTGCCGCCGCTCTTCGGCCAGCCGGCGCCCGAGCCGTCGTACAGCTATCTCGACGCGCTGCTCGGGCCCGGGCCGCTGCTTTCGGTGGCGCTCAATGCCGCGAGCGAGTGCATCCTCATGGCGCTCGGGGCGCTCCTGCTGTTCGTGCTGCTGCGGATGCTGCTGCGGCGCGACGCGCTCGCCATCGCCGTGCTCGCCGTCGTCCTGATCGGGCCGAACGGCTTCAGCATGGGCGAGTCGGTCTGGCTCGGGGTGCCGATCTCCGTCGCGGTGATGGTCACCTGGATCCTGCTGCTGCTGCGCTTCGGGCTGCTCGCGGCGTGGATCGGCGAGCTCGTCTACACCGTGCTGTACGTCTTCCCGCTCACGACCGACCTCGCCTCGTGGAAGGCGGCGCCGACGCTGCTGGCGCTGCCGCTGCTCGCGCTGCTCTGCGTCTTCGCGCTGCGCAACAGCCTCGGCGGCACCGGGCTGCGGCGCTACCTGGCGCCGGAGCCGAGCTCGCGTCCCTGACGGCGGCCGCTCACGGCGAGCGGCGGTAGACCACGCGGCCGCCCACGATCGTGGTCTCCACCTTCACGTCCTTGATGCGCTCGGCCGGGACGGCGAGCACGTCCTCGCCGAGGATCACGAGGTCGGCCAGCTGTCCGGGAACGAGGCGGCCCTTGTCGTGCTCCTGGAACTCGGCGTACGCCGATCCGGCGGTGTAGGCGGCGATCGCCTCGGCGAGCGTGATCTTCTGCTCGGGAACCCAGCCCGAGGGCCGCTTGCCGTCGAGCGTCGCGCGCGTCACCGCGGCGTAGAGCGTCTGCATCGGGTTGAGCGGCGCGACGTACCAGTCGGTGCCGAGCGCGAGCCGGACGCCCGCGTCGAGGAACGAGCGGAAGGCGTACGTCGTCTTCGAACGCTCGGGGCCGATCCGCCCCTCCGCCCAGCGGCCGTCGTCGATCGCGTGGTAGGGCTGGACCGAGGCGATCACGCCGAGTGCTTCGTAGCGCGCGAAGTCGCCTTGGGCGAGGTGCTGGGAGTGCTCGATGCGGAAGCGGCGGTCGCGCGCGCCGTTCGCCTTCTGCACGTCCTCGAACAGCCCGAGCACGATCGAGATCGCGCGGTCGCCGATCGCGTGGATGCACAGCTGCAGCCCGGCGGCGTCCGCCTTCACGAGCCGCTCGCGCATCGCCTCGACCGGGTGCATCTCGTCCGACAGCAGGCCGCTCGTCTGCGGCGCGTCGCTGTACGGCGCTACGAAGTAAGCCGTGGTCGAGCCGAGCGAGCCGTCCGCGAAGCCCTTCACGGCGCCGACCCGCAGCCAGGGCGATCCGAAGGCCCGGCGCAGCCCGAGCGCGGCGAGCTCTTCGAAGCGCGTCTCGAGCGGCGCCGCCGAGAGGCGCACGGTCAGCTCGCCCCGCTCCAGCAGCTCCGCGTAGGCGGCGAGCTCGGGACCGGATGTGGTCATGTCCTGCACGCTCGTGACCCCGAGCGAGGCCGCGTGGCGCAGGCCCTCGCGGAGCGTCCGCAGGCGCGACTCGCGCGAGGGCGGCGGGACCACCCGGTACACGAGGTTCATCGCCGCATCCTTCAGCACCCCGGTCGGCTCTCCGCTCGCGTCGCGGACGATCTCGCCTCCGGCGGGAGCGGGCGTCGTCGCGCGTGATGCCGGCGAGCCTCAGCGCGAGGCTGTTGGCGAGCGCCATGTGGCCGTCGTAGCGGTCGACGAACACGGGCGTCTCCGGCGTGAGCGCGTCGACGTCCGCGCGCGTGGGCAGCCGCGGGCGCTCGAAGGCCTGGTCGTCCCAGGTTCCGCCGAGCACCCACTCGCCCTTCGGCAGCTTGCTCGCGCTGCTCGCCGATCCGATGCGCGAGCTCCTCGGGCGAGCGCGCGTCCTTGAGCTGCACCTGCGCGAGCTTCGCGCTGCCGTCGAAGAAGTGGACGTGCGCGTCGTTGAAGCCGGGCAGCACGCGGCGTCCCTCGGCGTCGACCAGACCGGTCTCCGGCCCGCGCCAGGCCTCGATCTCGGCGCGCGAGCCCACGGCGACGATGCGCTCGCCGACCACCGCCAGCGCCTCGGCCTCGGGCCGCCGCGCGTCGCCCGTCCAGACGCGGGCGTTCGTGACCACGAGGTCGGCGGCGGGTCTCGCTCGCCGCGCCGGCGGGCGCGGCGAGCGCGGCGAGCGCCGCGAGCAGCAGGGAAGCGAGGGCAACGTCGCTGGCGAGGGTCATTGGCGGATCACGCTATCATCGCCGCGATGCCCGCCGCCACACTCGAGGAGGCGTTCGCGTACTGCGAGGCGCGCACCAGGGCGCACTACGAGAACTTCCCCGTGGGCCTCTTCGTGCCGCGCGCCCGGCGGCCCTACGTGTACGCGATCTACACCTTCGCCCGCGCCGCGGACGACTTCGCCGACGAGCCGATCTACGAGGGATGCGCCAGCAGAAGCTCGACCAGTGGGAGGCGCTGCTCGAGGCCGCCTACCGCGGCGAGGCCGAAGGGCCCGATCTTCGTGGCGCTCGCCGAGACCGTGCGCAAGCTCGACATCCCGAAGCAGCTGCTGCTCGACCTGCTGTCCGCGTTCAAGCAGGACACCGTCAAGAGCCGCTACGCCACCTGGGAGGAGCTCATCGACTACTGCCGCCGCTCGGCCAATCCCGTGGGGCGGCTCGTGCTCCACGTCTTCGAGGAGAAGGACCCCGCGCTGCCGCCGCTCTCCGACGCGATCTGCACCGGGCTGCAGCTCGCGAACCACTGGCAGGACGCCGCGATCGACTACGCGCGCGGCCGCGTCTACGTGCCGGAGGAGCTGCAGCGGCGGCACGGTGTGTCGAGCTTCGACTTCTCGAGCGGCCGCGTGAGCGACGGCTGGCGCGGGCTGATGGCGCGAGCTGATCGCCCGCAGCCGCGCGCTGTTCGACGAGGGCCGCCCGCTCTGCGACAAGGTCGGGCCGCGAGCTGCGCTACGAGATGCGGCTCACCTGGCTCGGCGGGACGTCGATCCTGGACCGCATCGAGGCCGTGGGCGGGGACGTCTTCAAGCGGCGGCCGCGCCACGGCCTGCTCGACAAGGCCGCGCTCGCCTGGCGCGCCTGGCGCTGGCGGCCGGCATGAGCGCGAGCGCGTCGGCGCGCCTCACGCGGCAGAGCGGGACCAGCTTCTACTACGCGTTCCTGATCCTGCCCGAGGCGAAGCGCCGCGCGATCTACGCGCTCTACGCCTTCTGCCGCGTCGTGGACGACTGCGTCGACGAGCCCGACGGCGAGCGGGAGGCGGGCCTCGCGCGCTGGACGGCCGAGCTCGACAAGGCCTACGCCGGCGCGCCCGAGACCGAGCTGGGGCGCGAGCTCGCGGAGACGGTCGCGCGCTTCCCGATCCCGCGCGGGGCGTTCGAGGACATCGTCGCGGGCTGCCGGATGGACCTGACCACGCGGCGCTACGCGACCTTCGCCGAGCTGCGCGTCTACTGCGAGCGCGTCGCCTCGGCGGTCGGGCTCGCCTCGATCGAGATCTTCGGCTACGACGACCCCGGCACGCGCGACTACGCGATCGAGCTGGGGCTGGCGCTCCAGCTCACCAACATCCTGCGCGACATCGCACAGGACGCGCGGCGCGACCGCATCTACCTGCCGCTCGAGGACCTGGTGCGCTTCGGCGTGAGCGAGGCGGAGCTGCTGGCCGCCGTCGACGATCCGCGCGCTTCGCGCTCACCGGGGCTGCGGGATCTGCTCGCCTTCGAGGCCGAGCGCGCCCGCTCGCACTACGCGGCGGCCGCCCGCGCGCTGCCGGAGCGCGACCGCCACGCGATGCGCGCCGCCGAGATCATGGGGGCCGTCTACCGCGCGGTGCTCGAGGAATGGGCCCGCCGCGGCCATCCGGTCGCGGGACCGCGCGTCCAGCTCTCGAAGCCGCGCAAGCTCTGGATCGCGCTGCGCACGCTCGCGCGCGACGCCTGGGGCGCATGAAGGTCGTCGTCCTCGGCGGCGGCTTCGCCGGCTTCGCCGCGGCCATCCGGCTCCAGGAACGGCGGCACGAGGTCGTGCTGCTGGAGCGGCGCGGCATCCTGGGCGGCCGCGCCACCTCCTCGCGCGACGCGGCGACCGGCGACGAGGTGGACAACGGCACCCATCTGATGATCGGCGGCTACCACGCGACGCTCGACCTGCTGCGCCGCGCGGGGGCCGGCGATCTGCTGTCGTTCCAGGACGAGCTGAAGCTCGAGTGGATCGACGAGCGCGGCGTGAGCGCGCTCGACTGCCCGCCGCTCGTAGCGCCGCTCCACCTGCTGGTGGGCCTGCTGGGGTTGAGGCTTCCGCTCGCCGTCAAGCTGCAGGCGATCCGCCTCGGCCTCGCGGTGCGCTTCGGCCGGCCTCCCGTGGGCCTGACGCTCGCCGAGTACCTGCGCCGCTCGGGCCAGGGCGAGGCCGCGCGCCGCCTGCTCTGGGATCCGCTGGCGATCGCGATCCTGAACGAGTCCGTGGAGCGCGCCGCGGCGGTGCTGTTCCACCGCGTCTACCAGGAGGCCTTCCTGCGCGACCATCGCGCCTCGCGGCTCGTGTTCCCGCGGCGCGGCTGGGGCACGCTGCTCGAGCGGCTCGCGGCCTATTTCGAGACGCGCGGAGGCGTCGTCCGGCGCGGCGCGCGAGCGGAGGCGCTGGTGCTCGAAGCCGGACGCGCGCGCGGCGTCCGCCTCGCGCAGCGGCCCTTGCAACGAGAGGAGATCGTCGTCGGGACGGCAGCCGAGGAGCGCGTCGAGCCGGCCGACGCCGTCGTCAGCGCGCTGCCGCCGCCCGCGCTGCTCGCGCTCCTGACGCGAGGACCTGCGCCAGCGCCCCGCGTTCGCGGGACTCGCGCAGTTCGGCGGATCGCCGATCGTCTCGGTCGACCTCTGGCTCGACCGCGTGGTCGTGGAGCGGCCGATGCTCGGCCTGCGCGACTCCGAGATGGAGTGGGTGTTCGACAAGGGACGGCTCCACGGACGCCCGGGAGCGCCGCAGCACCTGGCCTTCATCGCGAGCGCGGCCTACCGCAGCGCGGCCAAGCCGAACGCCGAGCTGGTGGCCGCCGCCGTCGGCCGCGCTGCGCCGCTACTTCCCGGCGATGGCGGACGCCGTCGTCACGCGCTCGCTCGTCCAGCGCGAGCCGCAGGCCACGTTCGCCTCGACGCCCGAGCTCGAGGCGCTGCGCCCGGGCCCCGTGAGCGAGGTCCCGGGCCTCTACCTCGCCGGGGACTGGACCGACACCGGGCTCCCCGCCACGATCGAGGGCGCCGTACGCAGCGGCGTGAGGGCCGCCGACGCCACGATCGGATACGATCCGGCGCCTCGGAGGTCTCCATGATCGGGCTCTCGTACGTCGTGCTCGCCGTGGCCACGGCAGCGCCCTCCGTCACGATCGTGCGCGCGGCGCGCCTCGTCGACGGGCGCGGAGGCGCGGTGATGGCCCCCGCCGCGGTGCGGGTCGAAGGCGAGCGCATCACCGCGGTCGCCGAGCGCCTGGACGCGCCGGCCGGGGCGAAGCTCGTCGACCTGGGAGCGGCGACGCTGCTCCCGGGCTTCATCGACCTCCACACCCATCTGACCGACCGCGAGGGGATGCACTGGGAGGAGGCGCTCGTCAAGACGACGCCGGGCGAGGCGGCGATCTGGGGCACGCACAACGCGAAGCTCACGCTCGAGTCCGGCGTGACGAGCTGCCGCGACATGGGGCCGACCTGGCCCTACGTGGACGTCGACCTGCGCAACGCGATCGCGAAGGGCGTGGTGCCGGGGCCGCGCATGCTCGTCGCGGGGAACTACGTCTCGTCGACGGGCGGCGCGGGCGACGCCCGGCAGTTCTCGATCTTCGTGGACGTGCCGATCGTGCGGAACCTCGCCGACGGCCCCGACGAGATCGTGAAGGCCGTGCGCACGAACTTCAAGAACGGCGCCGACTTCATCAAGATCCTCGTCACCGGCGCGGTCACCTCGAAGGGCATCGGCGCCCGAGCAGCAGCAGTACTCGGACGAGGAGATCCAGGCTGCGGTCGGCGAGGCGAAGCGCTGGGGCCGCGAGGTGGCCGCGCACGCGCACGGCACCGCGGGCATCAAGGCCGCGATGCGGGCCGGCGTGCGGACGATCGACCACGGCTCGCTGCTCGACGCCGAGGCGATCGAGATGCTGAAGGCCGGCCGGGCCTACTACGTGCCGACGATGTACGTCACGCAAACGGTCGTCGACACCCGATCGTCCCGGAATCCGAGAAGGAACGCTCGCGGCGGATCGATCAGCTGGCGATCGAGTCGTTCAAGCAGGCGCTCCGCGCGGGCCTGCGCATCGGCCTGGCCACGGACGCCCCCGTGATGCCGCACGGGCAGTACGCGAAGGAGCTGGTGTTCCGGGTCGGGCTCGGAGAGGCGCCGATGGCCGCGATCGTGTCCGCCACGCGCCTGAACGCGGAGATCCTGGGCTGGTCCGACCGCGCCGGCACCGTCGAGCCGGGCAAGTGGGCCGACCTCGTCGCCGTGCCGGCCGACCCGATCGCGGACATCAGGTGCTGGAGCCGTGGGCTTCGTGATGAAGGGCGGCGTCGTCTACAAGGACGAGCTGTCGCGGCGCTGACCCTTACAGGTCGGCTATCGTGCCGACGGCCTCGCGGATCGGTTCTCCCAGACTTCCAGCGAGACGTCGCCCTCTCCCTGGAACGTCCCGACGACGATGTCGATGTCGCCGTCCCGGTCGTAGTCGGCCGCGTCCAGGCTGACGTGTGCTGCCCGCCTCGCTCGAGCGTGTGGCGGACGAAGCGTCCCGGCGGCCGTCTGCTCGAGCCAGACGAGGGACGGCCAGGCCGGGGCGCGGCCGGGCTCGCCGCTGCCCTCCCGGGCCTGGACGAAGGCGCAGGCCACGACGTCCAGGTCGCCGTCCCCGTCGAGGTCCTCCGCCAGCGCGCGCTCGACGCCGGGCAGGCCAGCGAGGTCGTGCGGCGACGAACGGGAAGGCGCCGCGGTTCTCCAGCCAGCGTATGCCTTGGTACGGCTTGACCAACGCGTCGTCGAGCATGTCGCCGTTCGTGACCAGCGCATCGAGGTCGCCGTCTTGGTCGAAGTCGACGAGCTGCCAGGCCGGAGGAGCCCCAGGCGGGGTGCGGGCGCCGTGTTGAGCGTCTCCTTTCGGAACCCGCCCTTTCCGTCTCCCAGGAAGGCGACCACCGTCTCGTGCTGCTGGGCGAGGAGGGCCACGAAGTCGGGGCGACCATCGCGGTTCAGGTCGGCCACCGGGACGTGGATGGCGCCCGTGCGCGGGTCCAGCTCCCGTCGCACGAAGAAGGGTCGCGCCCAGTCCCTCGGTCCGGTTCTCGAGGAGGTGGATGCCTCCCACCCTCCGCCACCCGAACGCGGCCACCACGAGGTCGAGGTCGCCGTCTCCATCGAAGTCGGCCGCCTCCACGTCGGCGACGCGCGGAAGATGGCCGAGGCGAGCGTGAAGGCGCGGAAGCCGCCGGCCGCCTCGCGCCGCAGCCAGACCACGCTCCCCTTCAGGTCGTCGCCGGGCCCTTCCGATCCCGAGGTCCGCGACGAGGAGGTCGACGCGCCCGTCGCGCGTCGAGGTCGGCGGCCGCGACGTGGCACGGGTGAGGCACGCGTGCGAGCGCCTCCAGGCGCGCGTCCGACGGCTCGGGCGACGCGGCCATCACCATGCCGGCGCGCATGTCGGCCGCGACGATGGTCGAGGTCCGCCTCCCGTCGAGGTCGAGGAGGGCCACGTTGGCCACGAGCGGGCGCCCGCTCACCGGGGCCCGGAGCGCGCGGCGGGCGAAGAAGGACGGGCTCTCCGGGGGCCACGGCTCCGCAGCGGGCAGGGACACGGGGGCCGCGGACTCGTAGTAGGCGACGACCCGCTTGTGGTCGAAGTCGACGAGGAACGGCCCCGTCGTCGGCGCGCCCACGCCCTCGAGGGCGAGCCCCGTCATCGCGTAGACCGTCTTCTGCCAGGCGTCCCGCGGCAGGCTGTCCGGAGGAGGCAGCGCGTGGCAATGGGCGCATGCCGCCCGCACTTCGGCCGGCACGGGCGGCGCCGCAGCGTTCCCCGAGTCCACGTTGCCGGAGCTCGAGGTCCAGGCGTGGGAGACGAACGAGGCGGCAAGAGCGGCGGCGGGCAGGAGGTGCTTCGCCGAATCGCGGGTGCGGTCCGGGGTCATCGCGGTTTCGGAAGTGTGTTCCGGTCCGGCAGCGTTTTCAACGGCGGCCGTGGTCGCTCACCGCTCGATCCGCAGCACCCGGTGGTTCGCGCTGTCCGAGACGTAGAGCTCCCCCGTGCGCGGGTGGACCTGGGCCCCGTGCGGACGGTCGAGCTCGCACGCCTCGGCGGGGCCGCCGAGCCCGGCCTTTCCCTGGCGGCCGGTTCCCACGACGCGCCGGATCGTTCCGTCGCGCGGCGAGTAGCGCCGGATCGCATGGTTCTCGGTGTCGCTGATCAGCACGTCGCCCGAGGCCTCGACGAACAGGTGCTTGGGCCCGTTGAGGCGGGCCTCGCGCGCCGGCCCGCCGTCGCCGGTGCCGCCGGCCTCGCCGTGCCGGCCACGGTTCGGATCCGGCCAGCCTTGTCGACGACGCGGAGCGCGTGCCCCGAGCGTTCGGCGATGTAGAGGTTGCCCTTGGAATCGAGGCCGATCGCGCGCGGGTCGACGAGCGGCTCGCCGAGCGCGTCGCCGCCGTCCTGGGGGACGCCCTTCGCTCCGCTGCCCGCGACCGTCCTGACGACGCCAGTCTTCAGATCGACGGCGCGCACCCGGCGGTTGCCGAGGTCGCAGATGTAGAGCGCGTGGCCGTGGAAGGCGATGTTGAAGACGCCGTCGAAGAGCGCTTTCACGGCCGGCCCGCCGTCGCCGCCGTAGCCCTTCTCGCCCGTTCCCGCGAAGCGCGTGACGAGGCCCGTCTTCAGATCGATCCGGCGCACGCAGTTGTTGAAGGTGTCGGCGACGTAGAGCAGCCCGTCCGGCCCTACGAGCAGGTGGTGCGGCCCGTTGAACTGCGCCCGCAGCGCAGGCCCACCGTCGCCGCTCGAGCCCCTTCTCGCCAGTTCCCGCCAGCACGCTCAGGCGACCGCTTCTCGTCGAGCACGCTGACGCGGTTTCCGCCCATCTGGACGATGTAGGCGCGTCCAGCCTCGTCGAAGTCGACCCCGAACGGCTCGAGGAGGTCGTGGTCGACGAATGCGACGGCTCGCCGCGGCGCAGCGCCGTGAGCGGCGCCCAGGGCGACGAACAGCAACGGCACGCCGTCGTCGCCGTCGTCCAGCACCGCCCCGTTGTCGCTGGTCAACAGCACGAGCGTCTCCTCGCGCCAGCTTCAGCCGATCGAGTGTGGCCATCGATCTCACCCGACGCACCAGTCGGCCTGCACGATGGCATCGCCGCGCGGCCCGAGTGTCGCTCTTGCCGACGAAGCGCGGGATGCGGCGCTCGTGGCACGTGCGGTGTCGTGCATGGCGAAGAAGAGGAAGAACGCCTTGGCGCGTTGCTGCTCGATGAAAGCGACGGCCTTGCCCGCGAACACGTCGGCCATGTCCTCGTCTTTCCAGCAGCGCCGCCTGGCCCGCCGGTCATCCAGCCGATGCGGCTGATGCCGTTCACGATGGTCATGTCGTGGCCGTGGCTCGGGTGTAGCTTCGAGCCGATCCGGATTCTCTCGCCCGGTCGGCTCAGTCGCCGATCTGCTGGTCGTAGTCGACCCGGATCGGATCGGCGGGGTCGAGGCCGGCGACCCGGCGATTCTCGATGTAGACGCGTCGGAACGCGGTCGCCGGAAGATGCGTCGCGCGTCCCGGCTCGACGACGGCGCGGTTACTGTCCCAGGGCGATGCCAGCAGCATCAGCAGGGCACGAGCCGGCCGGCCAGCGGTCTCATCGCCACCTCACAGGGGTCGCACGACGTCGGGGAACGAGCGCCACACCGGCACGCCGCAGAAGTGCTCGCCCTCGGTGCAGGTGGGCGTGATGCGCGAGTAGCGCAGCACGCAGGGCGGGCCCATGTGACGCGCGAGCCGCGGGTGGAGCGCCCGCACCTGCTCGAGCTCGTCCATCGACGCGCGGTAGATCTCCTCCTGCGCGTTGAAGCAGGTGCGCATCACCCACTTGTGGGCGAGATAGAGCAGGCTGCCGCTCTCGTGGAAGCGCAGCGCCTTGGCGTTGGGCAGCACGTAGAGCGCCGTCTCGAGCGGGACGTCCAGCTCGAGCAGTCGGTTCTTGGCGGCCCAGGCCCGCTCCATCGCTTCCTCGTAGATGGCGAGCGCCTCGCGGTTCGCGGCCACGAGCGGGGGAGTGACGACGTCGGGCCGCCGCGTGTCCGTGAGCGTCATCAGCGGCCGCGAGGCGGGCACCATGCGGTGGCGCTGGTCCTGGCTGTCGGCGGTGTGCGAGAGCTTCTTCAGGAACGTGTAGCTCGCGTGGTGCATCGCGCGCGCGAGCGGCGAGTGCACCGACAGCTGCAGCGTCTCGAGCCGGTAGCGGTTCTGGCCCGGGTTGAGCAGCCGCTCGAGCGCGTCGTCGTCGGAGAGCGTCTCGGGCGTGGCGCCGAGCACCGCGCGAACGGCGTCGGCGGTCGTCTGCTCGGCCCGTCCCATGTGGTCGACCAGCAGGGACACCCGGCTTCCGAGGCTGGCGTCGAGCCGCGCGGCCTCGGCGTCTCCGTCTTGCGCGAAGCGCGGCAGGCGCGTCTCGACGATCTCGGTCTCGCCGAGCGGACCCTGGCCGATGCGGTCGAAGAAGGCCGGATCGAGCTCCTTCACGAGCCCCACCATCGCCTCGACGACCGCGCGCGTCTCCGCGGGCGCGTCGCCGGTGCGCATCATCCTGTAGAGCCGGTGCAGCACGATCCCGCTGAGCGTGTGCACCATCGAGGTGAAGGCGGCGATCGGGATCACGTAGCGGGCGGTCTCGATCGCCTTCTTCTCGGCTTCTCGCTCCACTTTCTTCCGCCGCTTCTCGGAGGCGTTCGGCGTCAGGTGCCGCAGCTCGCCCAGGATGCGGTGGGTGTCGACCTTCAAGAGCTCCGTCAACCGGCGGTAGCTGTCCCACGCCCCCTCGATCGCGGCCTCGTAGACGCTCCGGGCCTCGCCGCCCAGGCTCTCGGGGACGAGCGCCCGCACCTCGTCGAGCCGCACGAAGCGCTGCGAGGACTGCTCCGAGTTGTAGAAGGGGTGCGAGTGCAGGAACGACCACACGAACTGGCGGCTCACGTTCTCGAGCCCGAACTCGAAGTGCGCGTGCTGCCACACGGTGTGGTGCCCGCCCTCGAACGTCAGCGGCCCGATCGTCTCGCGCTGGGTGGCGGTGATCTCGTCGGCGCCGATCACGCGCGGCGAGTAGCAGGTGCGCGCGGCGGCGATCGCCGCGTCGTAAGGCCGCGCCGAGGCGTGCCGCAGCGTGACGCGAGGAGCGCCGGTGAGAACGGGCATGGGGAGGTCAGACTAGCCGAGGCCGCCGTGCGCCGGCAAGGCGGCGGGAGTTGCGCGCGCGCCGCCTTGTCCACGAGAATCCGTGCCCGGGCCATGCAGCTCTTCCAGGTCAAGGACGGCAGCGGGTCTTCCCGCCTCGGCGTGCGCCGCGGCGAGAAGGCGATCGTGCTCGAGCGGCCGCAGGCCGGGATCGCGACGGTGCTCGAGCTGCTGGTCGCGCAGTCCGAGCGCGGCCTCGATCCCGCCGCCTGGCTCGCGGACGCCGAGCGCGACGGCGGCTTCGCCTCGGCCTCGTGGGCCGAGCTCCTGCCCCGCTTGAGCGTGCCCGTCGATCCGCCCGAGGCCTGGGGCGCCGGCGTCACCTACCGCAGGAGCGCCGACTTTCGCGAGGAAGGCACGGGCTTCTACGACCGCGTCTACAGCGCCGAACGTCCCGAGCTCTTCTTCAAGGCCTCGGCCTGGCGCTGCGTCGGGCCGGGGGGCCCGATCGGGAAGCGGCGCGATTCGGCCTTCACGGCCGCGGAGCCCGAGATCGCGATCGTGCTCGACTCGCGCGGAGCCGATCCTCGGCTTCACGCTCGCGAACGACGTGTCGGCCTGGGACATCGAGCGCGACAACCCGCTCTACCTGCCGCAGTCGAAGGTCTACAACGGCTGCTTCTCGTTCGGCCCGGTGATCGTCACGCCCGACGAGATCGCGGACCCCTACGCGCTCGTGCTGCGCTGCCGCGTGACGCGCGGCGCGCGCGAGGTGTTCGCCGGCGAGGCGAGCACCGCCCAGCTCAAGCGCCGCTTCGAGGAGATCGTCTCCTGGCTGCTGCGCTCGAACGAGATCCGCACCGGCACGGTGCTCTCGACCGGCACCGGCATCATCCAGCCGATGGACGCGGGGCTCGAGGCGGGGGACGTCGTGACGCTGTCGTGCCCGCAGATCGGAGAGCTCGCGAACCCCGTGGCGCTCGTTTGATGGCCGCCGCGCGCGGCATCGAGCGCGATCCCTACCAGCTGCGGCCGGAAGACGTCGAGACGCCGCCCGCCTCGTTCGCTCGCGCGCTCTCGCGGCTGGGACCGGGCATGGTGCTGGCGGCCGCGATCGTCGGCTCGGGCGAGCTGATCGCCACCACGACGCTCGGCGCGCAGGTCGGGTACGCCGCGCTCTGGATCATCCTGCTGAGCTGCGCGGTGAAGCCGGTCGTCCAGGCCGAGATGGGCCGCTACACGATCGCTTCGGGCGAGACGGGCCTCGAGGGCCTGAACCGCGTCCCGGGCCCGCGGCTCGGCGTGAGCTGGCTGCTCTGGGCCTGGGCGCTGATGGTGCTCGTGAGCCTCGTGCAGGTGGGCGGCATGTTCGGCGGCGTCGGTCAGATCCTGAACCTGCTGATGCCGGCGGTGCCGGTCTGGCTCTGGGTGATCGTGCTGCTCGGCCTCACGCAGCTGCTGCTGCTCGGAGGAACCTACGAGCGGATCGAGCGCTTCGCGCTCGTGAAGGTCGGCTTCTTCACGCTGCTGACGGTGCTCGCCGCCATCGTGCTCACGCGCATGCCCGAAGCGTTCTCGTGGGAGCGCGCCGCCTCGGGCCTGCGGCCGCAGCTGCCGGGCAGCGGGCTCGTCACCGCCGTCGCCGTCTTCGGGATCACCGGCGTCGGCGGCACCGGAGCTCTTCATGTATCCGTACTGGTGCGTGGAGAAGGGCTACGCGCGCTTCGTCGGCCGGCGCGACGACAGCGAGCCGTGGCTCGCGCGGGCGCGCGGCTGGATCCGCCTGATGCACGTCGACATCGCGCTGTCGATGGTCGTCTACACGATCGCGACCGTGGCCTTCTACCTGCTCGGTGCCGGTGTGCTCCACGGCCTCGGGCGCGTGCCCGGCGGCAGCGACATGATCCCGACGCTGTCGCAGCTCTACACGCAGACGCTCGGCCACTGGGCGCTGCCGCTCTTCTACCTCGGCGCCACGGTCACGCTCTACGGCACGATCTTCGCGGCGACGGCGGCGCACTCGCGCGTCTACGCCGACTTCTGCCGGCTGCTCGGCCGCTTCGCTCGGGACGACTACGCGAAGCGCGTCGCCTACCGCCGCGCGTTCGTCGTGATCCTCACGACCGTCCCGGCGACGCTCTACCTGCTGTTCGCGTCGCCGGTGAAGATGGTGGTGGCGGGCGGCATCCTGCAGGCGCTGCTGCTGCCGCTCGCCGGCTTCGGCACGATCTACCTCCACCACCGCCACCTGCCGGCGGCGCTGCGGCCGTCGCCGGTCGTGACCGCCGGGCTCTGGCTCGCGACGCTGGTGATGGCGGCGGCCGGCGTCTACGGGCTGGTGGTGACGCTCGGCGCCTAGTAGCGCTTCTCCTCGAGGTCCTTGTAGACCTTCTCGATGTTGGCGCCGACCGAGTCGCCGAAGCGCCCGTCCATGCCCGCTTCGTACTTCGGTGCCAGTGCCGCCGCCACGGACTTCTTCGCCTGGTCGAGCGTCTCGCCGCGGCCGCGCGCCGCCTTGCACCGCCTCGATCAGGTCGGCGAGGTAGTTCCGGAAGAAGCGCAGGTGCGAGCGCGGCTTGACCGGGCCGTGGCCGCCGACGATGTGCTCGAAGTCCAGCTTGTCGAGCGCGTCGAGCGTCGCGACCCACTCCGGCGGGTAGGAGTCGCCCATGAACGGCATCCAGCCGTGGAGCAGGTCGCCGGTCGCGACCACCTTCTGCTTCGGAAGGTACGCCACCACGTCGCCGCTCGTGTGCCCGCGGCCCAGGAACAGCAGCAGGATGTCGCGATCCGGGCGGTGCAGGATCAGCGACTTGTCGAACGTGAGGTCGGGCAGCTTCAGCTCCAGGCTGCGGATCTCGGCGAGATACTCCTCCTGCTGCGCGAGCTCGTCCTGGAGCTTGGTCCTGGCCGCGGCATCCGCCGCCGCGGCGATCCGCTTCTTGAGCTCCGCGACCTGGCCGGGTCCCGCGTCGATCTGGTCCTTCACGCGCTTCATCCCCATCTGGATCAGGTTCTCGCGCGTCGCCTCGGACGCCACGATCGCCACCTGGCGCGGGAAGGCCACGGGGTAGGCATGGTTCCCCTGCGCATGGTCCCAGTGGAAGTGGGTGTTGACCGCGTAGCGCACCGGCTTGTCGGTGACGGTCTTGATCTGCTGGATGAGCGCCGTAGCACTCGAGGGGCGCGAGTGCGTGTCGACGACGAGCACGCCCTCGTCGTACACGATCACCGCGGCGTTGCAGTTGATCGGCGTGCGCGGCTTCGCGATCGCCGCGTAGACACCGTCCGCGATCTTCTGCAGGTCGAAGAGATCCTGGCCGCTCGCGGCCGCTCCGGAGGCCAGGATCGCAGTGGCGCAGAAAAGAAGAGCCCGCTTCATGTTCGCCCTCCGGTTCGTTTCGCTCGGCGTGTATTGGAGCAGATTCCGAACCGGAATGCGTAGGGCGACGCGCGAGATCGCGTCGAGCCCGTGTCGCAGGATGTGGGCAAAGGCATCGGGAGGGACCGCCGGTGAGAACAGGAACCCCTGGTACTCGCTGCAGCCGTGGCTGCGGAGGAACTCCATCTGGCCGAGCTCCTCCACTCCTTCCGCCACGACGCGCAGGCCAGCGACGTCCGAGGCACGCATCGACCGGCGTACACCGACTGTTCAGGGTCCGCGCGAACTCCCTACTTCATCGCCGCGTAGCGCGGGTCGACGACGACGGCGGCGAACGTCGTTCTCGATCGTGCTCGATCCTGGAGAAGTCCTTGAAGCCCAGGCCGAGAGCCTTGGACAGGTAATGGAAGGCCCTCCCCGTCTCGCCGCGTGCCGCAAGGAGCTTCGCGTAGAGATAGTACCGGCGCGCGAGATCCGGGCCGGCCACCGCCAAGATGCCCTTGCTCTCGAAGATCGCGGGGTCGAGCCGGTACGCCTCGTTCCAGGCCCCGAGCGCCTTGTGCACCTCCCCGCGCGCGAGCCACGCCGCACCGAGGTTCCTGTAGAAGACGGCGCTCCTGGGGTCCAGGCGGATCGCCTTGCTGTAGGCTGAGATCGCCTGCTTATACCGGCTGCGGGCGTGATCGAGCGTGCCGATGTTGTTCCAGACCTCGGCGTAGTCACTCCGCAAGTCGATCGCCTTCTTGTAGGCCTTGCGGGCCGCCTTGGCGTCCCCCATCCTCTGGTAGCAGATCCCCAGGCGGTTGTGGAGGGCCGCGTCCTCCGGATTCGCCACGATCGCGTTCTCCTAGAGTGTTCCTCTCAGCCGTTGTTGCTCGCGAAGGGGCGCGGAGATACGGCCCTCTCAGTTCGGTTGGGCGAGCTCGCGGAAGCGCGGGTCCTGGACGACGGTCCGGAAGTCGGGATCCGATTGCACGCGCGCGAAGTCACGGAAGCCGGCCTCGCGCGCGAGCCGCAGCAGCTCGATCGCCTTGTCGTTCTGCCCGTTCAGGGCGAGGAGCTTGGCAAGGTAATAGTTCTGCATGGCGACGTCGACTCCGGCGGAGGGGTCGCCGAGCGCCTGGCTCTCGAGCACCGCGGGTCGAGGCGGAAGGCTTCACGGTAGGCCTCGAATGCGTCCTGGATCTGCCCGAGCGCCACATAGGCGTGACCGACGTTCTTCCAGGACGTCGCGAGCGTGGGCTTGATCGCGATCGCCTTCTTGTAGGCGCGCACGGCCTGCTTGAAGCGTCGGCTGGACTGCTCCAGCGTGCCCAGGTTGTTCGCACGCCTCGGCGTAGGCGGGCCTGAGCTCGAGGGCGCGCTCGTACTCTCGCCTGGCCATGGCGTCGTCCTGGAGGTACTGGTAGCAGATGCCGATCTTGTTGTGCACGCCGGCGTCGAGGGGCTGGACTGCGAGCGCCTTCTTGTACTCCTCGGCCGCCTCGGCGTAGAGGCCGCGCGCGCCGAGAATCTCCGCGCGCCGGACTGCCTCCTGCCCCTCGCTCGCCCGTGCGCTCGCCGCGTGCATCGCCTCGGCGGTGACGGAGCGTGCGGAGAGCTTGACGACGTCGAAGATGCGCTCTCCCGTTTCTGGGTTCGCGAGCAGCTCCAGCGTGAGCGCCTCACCTTCGCCGATCGACTGCGGTTGCGGGAAATGCGGGCCGACGTGCCGAGCGGCGCCGGCGGGGGGCAGTCTCGGCAGTCGCCGCGCTGCTTGTAGCTCGCGCTCCACCGCTCCGCGGTCGAGCGCCTTGAACGAGACCCGGAAAGGCAGGGGCCCGTCGCGTCGCTCCACCTCGACGCGATAGCCGAAGTACGCGCCGCTCGTCCTGTCCCACATGCACGCGCCTCACGGAGTTCGAACGCGGCAGCGCGGCCTCGCCGATCCTCCACCGAGGACCCGGGTTCCGCCGCTGCGCAGCAGGGCGAAGCCGATCGAGGCCCCGTTCTGGAGCCTGGCGAACGCGAAGCGCTCTCCGGTGCCCGAGGCGGGTGCGAGAGCCGCCGCCAGCAGGACGGCAGCCGCCATGCCAGTCATTCGCGCATCCCCGTCGTGGTCATCGGCGAGTCTGCGTCACGTCGCTGACGACGGTTGCCGTGACCTCGGTCTACCGGCTGAAAGCCGGCGAGGCTCGTCGGCGTGACCACCGGGGCCTCGGCGTGGCGGACCGCCTGGACCGGCTCCGAAGGTGCGGCCGTACCCGCGGTGGGCGCGGGCGGCGCCGACCGCCGCGCAAGCGCCGCGGCACGATCAGCAACAGCAGCACTCCCACCGCCACCGGCAGCGGCACGCGCACGCTGGCGGTGAGGACAGCTACCACCACGGCTGGCCGCCTCCGGTCTGGCGCCGGTAGGCGGAGAGCATCCGATCGTCCATCCCGTCCAGGCAACGCAGTAGGCGCTCCAGCGCGCAGAGGAGGCGCTGCAACTCCTCGTCCCGCTGGAGTCTCCACGCTCGCCGTCCCGCTCGTCGCGCGTCATGAGTCTCGTGTCCCTTTCTCCTGCGTAGCGCGGCAGCCACGCCTCGCCCGTCCGGCCAGCCACAGGCGCCAGCGTCCGTCTCAGTCGACTCGCGGGCACGGTGGAGCCGTGACTTCACGGTCCCATCGTCGATCTCGCAGACGAGCCGCGATCCCCGCAGAGGCTCATGCGCCCGCGTACTCGATCAGGACGATCGGCCTCGCGCTGGAGCGCCGAGCAACGCCGCCGACCGCCTTCCGCTCGGCCCTCCGGCTCTCCTGCTGAGCACCACGTACCAGCAGGGCTCAGCTCCCGCCTGCTTCAGCGGGGGTGTCGTCCGGCAGCGTCGTCCACCGTCGTCTCCTCGCCTCTCTTCTCGGAGCTGCTTCTAGGGCCAGGTGCCGCGCGATGAGCGCACAGGTACGTCCGCAACGAAGGCCCGCTCGGCCCGGAGCGCCTCCGGCGGCGGAGGTCGGCAGGAAACACTCAGGGGTCACATCCTCGGCCAGGGGGTGAGGGCCGAGCATGCGGCAGGTCGCAACCCGAATAAGGCGTCCGGTGCCGCTCGGAGAGCGCAAGGTATGCCGGTATGTCCCCGCAGCCCACCTTCAGGCGCTGCTCGGCTTCCGCTCGCCTTCGCGCATAGTCCCGCGCGCCCCCAACAGGGCTTACTTCTTATTGACAGATCGGTGCCACGGGGATACGGCCTCGTCTCGATCCAGTCTAGGCGTACGAGCTCTCCCGACAGAAGGCGAGGCTGGGTGAGCGTGCTCTTGGGTTGCCGAACCCGTTCAGAGACTCGGAGCGCTTCCCGGGCCGGGACCTCCGCCCCTCTCCGATGAAAACGTCGCGGGCGCCGGCGAGCACCCGGATGCGCTCGAGCAGCAGCAGCTCCGCAAGTGCTCGCGCCCCATCGGGACTCGCGGCCGTCGACGAGCAGTGTCGCCGTGTCGAATCCCGAGCCGGGAGCGGCGAGGCGTTCGGCGTGGGCTCACCCATATTGCGGGCTCCGCAGCTGCGGACGCCGGCCCCGCGGCGTGGCCGCTCGGAGGTCGTTGATGCAAGGGCGTTTGCAAGGGTCGATTGTACGATTTATCCGCAGGACAGCGCTTTGTTCGTCTGGCGATGTCGCGAATGCGGTCACGAACTAAGCAGGAACGGCGCCGGGTTGCGGTACCCTAACCGACAAGATCCAGATGAAGGCCATCAAAGCGGTCATCCTCGCGTCGCTCGTCGCGCAGTCGGCCGGCCTCGCCGCGGGCGAGAAGATCGTGATCAAGCCGCTGGCGCAGGAGCACTGGAACGGCTCGCGCACGCTGCGCTTCAAGACTCCCGAGGGCTGGCTGGTCCAGAACACGTCGGGGCAGGTGGAGCTCACGGAGGCGCGCGGCGACGGGATGAGGCTGCGTCTGGTGCGCTGGCCGATCGACATGGGCCTCGACAGCACGCACGCCGAATGCATGCTGCAGCGGCTGGCGGGCCCGATGGAGACGAGCCTCGACGTCCGCTACGAGTACGACTTCGTCGGCGGCGAGATCGGCGAGCGCCGCGCCCTGGACTCGGCGTTCGTCGTGGAGTACGACGCGGTCATCGACGGGGACAAGAAGTGGCGCCAGCGCAACCTGACGGTCGTGGGGGCGGGCGAGTCCATCTGCATCATCACCTACGTGCGGAACGGAATCTGGAAGAAGTCCACGGCCGCACGCAAATTACTCACGGCTCTCGTGGAGAACGTGACATTTCCTGAGCCACCAGCCGCGACCCCTGAGCTAGCGGTCGGCCTCGCTGGGCGCGAACCCTTCCTCACGCAGCCGGGCGACGTCCCTGGTCGGGGCACTCCCGAAGAAACGCCCGTACTCCCTGGTGAACTGCGACGCACTCAGGTAGCCGACGCGCTGGCACGCGTCGCTCGCGTCCATCCTCTCGAACAGCATCAGCCGCCGCGCCTCGTTCAGCCGGAGAACTTTCTGGAACTGGAGCGGGCTCATCGAGGTTACGGCCTTGAACCGCTGATGGAAGGACGACGCGCTCATGTGGACCGAGGCGGCCATCTCCTCGACCGTGACGGGTTGCGCGAAGTGCGTGCGGATGAAGGACACGGCTTCGGCAACCCGCTGCACTCCGGACTTCGGCGCTCCGATCTGGGCGACACGAGTCCCGATCGGAGTGCGAAGCAGACGAATCAGGATCTCGTCGACTACGAGCGGTCCGAGCAGGTCGGCATCCTCCGCCCGGCCCATCAGATCCAGCAAGCGCGTGACGGCTTCGATCATGGCGTCGGTCGCGCGTCCGACATAGAGCCCGCGATTGTCCGGCGGCTTGGGGACGCCATTCGGGAATACCCGCGCGGCGAGCTCCGCCACGCGCGCCGGATCCAGGTCCAGCCTGAAGCCGAGAAACGGGTCTCTCTGGCTCGCTCGAGTCACCTGGCCGGAGACCGGCAGATCCACCGCGAAGACGAGCATGCGCGCGGGATCGTATTCGAGCACTTCACTGCCGAGCATCACGACCTTGGCGCCCTGCGCCACGATGCAAAGAGACGGGCTCATCGTCAGGTGGACGGGCACGGACGTCATCCGTGCACGGCGCAGCGCATAGGTCCCCGGGAGCCGAAGCGGAAACACGCCGTCGTGCGGAGCGTATCGCGCGACCAGGCTGGCCAGCCTTCGGAGGGCCACCGCGCCAGGAGCTGCAAGGCTGATGTCGGCTGGCGCCGTCTCGGCTGGCGATGCTGCGGAGCGGTCGCCCAAGCCGCCACGGAAGGACTCAAGCCCGGGGGCATATCCGGCACGACGTCGCGTGCGCTCGCGTGCTGGGAGAGAAGTAGGAGGCATGGTGGCAATGGTACAGCGCGTGCAGGGCTGCTGTTTGCCCAAACCTGCGCTCGAGCGCGTTCGTGGGCTTTCGATTCTCGTAGGAATAGGCAAGAAAGCCGGGCGGCTGCCCGGTACTCTGATCGCTACGTCCGAATTCCCAGTGCAATCGAGAGGACGTATTCGATGAAGAACATGGTGAAGCTCGTCACGGTCATGATTGCGTTGTCGGTCACCTCTGTCGTTCGCTGCGGACTGGCCCTGGTTGTATGGACCGCGGAGGAACCACACCTCGGAGCAGAAGGGACTCTTGCGGACATGGCCGCAGGAAGGTCCGAAGGTGCTCTGGACGTTCCCGATGGCCGCCGGTTTCGGCGGACCCGCTGTCAGTGGCGGGAACGTGTATCTGTTGGACCGCGACGAGAAGGTTGGCGACACACTGCGCGTGCTCGACCTGGCGAGTGGCAAGGAGCTGTGGACGTTCGCCTACGAGGCTCCCGGCAGCTTCATGTTCGCCGGCTCACGCACGACGCCGACCGTGGACGGCGAGTACGTCTACACCGTAGGGCCGATGGGGGATCTGCACGCGATCAGCACGAAGACACGGAAGCCCGCCTGGCGCAAGAACATCTGGAAGGACTTCGGCGGCGCCGCCGAACTGCCACGCTGGGCGATCGTGCAGAACCCGTTGATCTACGGCGATCTGCTGATCGTCGCGCCTCAGACCGCCGAGGCCGGCGTCGTGGCCTACGACAAGCTGACCGGCGCGCTCAAATGGAAGTCTGCCGCCCTGTCCGGCATTCCCGGGTACGTGACGCCCTCGATCGTCAAGGTCGCCGGAGAGGATCAGCTCGTCATGATCACCGCTGCCGTCGGTCGCGGCCGCAACGCCAGGGACGGGAGCGTCAACGGTCTGGATCCACGCAGCGGCAAAGTGCTGTGGACCTATGGCAACTGGCAGTGCATCATCCCGGTTCCGCAGGCCGTCGACGCCGGCGAGGGCCGCGTGCTCATCACAGGCGCCTATGGCGCGGGCACGGCGATGATCAAGGTGGAGAAGAAGGGCGACTCTACCTTCGCCGTGTCCGAGCTGTTCAAGAATCCGGACTTCGGCGCCCACACCCAGCCGCCCGTCCTGCACGAGGGCCACTTCTACGCTCACTACACGATCAACGAGCGCAGCGACGGGCTCGTCGCGATGAGCATGGACGGCCAGATCAAGTGGAAGACCGACCAGCAGCCGCCGTTCGTCCGCGGCGGCTCGATTCTCGCCGACGGCTTGCTGCTGATGACGGACGGCAACACGAAGCTGTATCTCGTCGAGCCGAGCCCCGCCGGATTCAAGCCGCTCGCGAGCGCCGTGATCCTCGAGGCGGGCGACAACTGGGCGCCGCTGGCGCTCGTTGACGGCAAGCTGCTCGTGCGCGGACAGAAGGAGCTGAAAGCGCTGCAGGTCGCGCAGTGAAGGGCTCACGGGAAGGGGAAGGAGCTGAAGCGAGATGAACGCATCATTCTTGGACTGTTTGCCCTGATCGCGACTGTGCAATCGGCCGGCGCACCACAAAAGCCAGCAGATCCTCCCGCCGCGAGCAGCACGAAGGAGGAACAGGACGTACTCAATCTCTCGAAGGACAAGTGGCGCTGGATGTCAGAGCGCAATGTCGATGCCCTGACCGCTCTCTTCCATGAGAAGGCTGTCTTTGTCCACATGGGCGGAACCATGTCGAGGAGCCAGGAGCTCGACGTCATCCGAAGCGGACGGATCCAGTACAAGCACGCGGAGATTCTGGAAGCGTCGGTGCAGCTCATCGGCGCGACCGCCATCGTCCTGAACAGGATTCGCCTGGTAGCCGTGGTTGGCGGCAACGAGGTCACCAATCCTTTCGTGGTGACGGAGGTGTATGTGCAGCAGGGCGGCACCTGGAAGCTGGGCTCGCTGTCCTTCACCCGGCTGCTGACGCCATAGCGATGCGGCCGCTCCCAGTCTCGATCGGCAGGAGCCGTGAGATCACGAGAGGAGATTCGACATGAGAACTGAGCGAGTCTCGACGTTGTGCCGATCGGCCGTCCTGTCGGTGCCGCCGCTTGCGGGCGTTCTTGGCACGGCCAGCGGCGTGAAGGCGCAGGCCCTCAAGGATCTACAGACGCCTGACGCACCGTTGGTGCTGAAGGCACAGGGCAGCTTCTTCGTCGGCGGCGACAAGGCTGAGCAGACGCAGGTGGAGCTGGGCGGCCTCGGCCCTGGCGGGCACATCACCGTCAACCAGATGTACGTGCGGTACATGGTGCCGCAGGGCGGTGACGGCAACGTCCCGGTGGTGATGGTTCATGGTGCGACCCTGACCGGCAAGTCCTGGGAGACCACCCCGGACGGTCGGATGGGCTGGGACGAGTACTTCGTGCGAAAAGGCCATCCGGTGTACGTGCCGGACCAGGTGGGACGCGGGCGCTCGGGCTTCAATCAGGCCCTCTTCAACAACGTGCGCGCGGGCTCGGCGCCCGCGGCCAACCTTCCCCCCTGGCTGCGATTCAGCGACGAGGTCGTCTGGCCGAACTTCCGCTTCGGCTCGAAGCCCGGCGAGCCCTTCGCGGACAGTCAGTTTCCGGTGACCGCCGTGGACGAGCTCGCGAAGCAGGGTGTGCCCGACGTCAGCTTTGGCGGCCTGCCCACGCCCAACCCCACGTTCAAGGCGCTTGTCGGATCTCGCCGGTCAACTGGGTGGCGCTGTGCTGATGGGGCACTCGCAATCCGGCCGGTTCCCGCTGGAAGCGGCGCTTCTCGATCCCACGTCGCCAAGGGTCTCGTGCTGGTCGAGCCGGGTGTCTTTCAAAACAGGTACACGGACGAGCAGGTCAAGACGCTGGCAAAGGTGCCGGTTCTCGTTGTTTTCGGCGATCACCGCGACACACCGACGGGCATCGGGTCGCGGCCCTCGTGGCAGCTCTCCTTCGATGGCTGTCAGGAGCTGATCGGTCGCCTCAAGGCTGCTGGCGGCCAGGCGCAGATGCTCGACCCGGCGCAACGGGGCATCAAGGGCAACAGCCACATGATCATGCAGGACAAGAACCACCTGCAGATCGCCGATCTGATCCTGAAGTGGATCGACGAGTCCGTCAGCAAGCGACCTGCTGGGAGCCAGTGAGCCCCAGCGCCGGTACTCTCATTGCTGCTCGCCTCCGCAGCCACGGGGGTTGAAAAACGACACCTGCAGGGCGAGCATCTGACGCGCCGATGACACGATTCAGGATTTGCTGAACCATCCGGCGTTCGCCGGCTTCGCCCCGTCTGCTCCTGCCGTGGGATGACCGCACGTATGACAACGGCATGCGGCTGCGCGACGTCGGCTCCCTGCTGCCATACCACAGCAACGTGGATGCCGGCGACGGTAATGAGCGCGTTGAATCACATGATCGACGAAGTGAGAAGCGGCCGAACTGTGTTCTACGACTTCTACACAGAGAAGGAGAAGGAGGGGAGCGAGCGCGGCAAAATCGAACACGGGCCTGTTCTTCTTCCGCGGAAAACCCGGCGCGCCCTTTGCCGTCATAGCGCCGGGCGGCGGCTTCTCGTATGTCGGCTCGATCCACGAAGGCTTTCCCTACGCCGTCGGCCATTCGCAAGCAGGGATATAACGCCTTCGTCCTGAAGTACCGTGCCGGGTCTGGCGGTGCCTCTGGCTACGCGCGACCTCGCCGCTGCGATCTCCTATGTCTTCCGAAACGCCACGATGTTGGGCGTGGAGCACCGAGGCTATTCCTTGTGGGGCAGTTCGGCGGGCGCGCGAATGGCGGCAGCGATTGGCTCGCACGGCGCGGCAAAGCTTCGGCGGCGACGACCTTCCTAGGCCCTCGGCAGTGGTGATGGCCTACACGGGCCACTCGGAGGTCGCGCCCGACGAGCCGCCCACCTTCGTCGTCGTCGGCGAGCACGATGGAATCGCTCGCCCATCCGTCATGGAAAAACGAGTCAGCGGCACTGCGCACGACCGGCGCGGAGGTGGAGTTTCATCGCTACCGTGGTCTCGGCCATGGCTTCGGTCCCGGTTTCGGCACCAGCGCCGAAGGTGGCTCGACCTCGCCGTTGGATTCTGGGAGAAGGCCATCGATCGCGGCCGAAAGCTCGGCACTCGAATGGGCAAAGGATTTCTGTGACACGAGCGATGACGAAGGTCGAGCCGTCTCGTGTGGGCCGCGACCGTAGCGGTCGTTCAAACGCTCGCGGCTCAGCCGGCAACCCGGCTGCGCCTCCAGATGCAGGACTACGCGCAGCTGCCGATCACCGGCGAGCTGGATGGCCAGAACACGCGAGGGCTGCTGGCCCGGGTCAACTTCCTGCGCGACGAGCCGGGCGGCCGGCGCTTCTTCGTCAACGACCTCAACGGCCCGCTCTACATCCTCGACAAGCAGACGAAGACAGTTCACGGTCTACCTGGACTTCAACGGGGCCGGCGGCCGGCCGGGCCTCTTCCCGAAGTTCACCTTCGAGCGCAACTTCGCGACCGGGCTCATCAACTTCCTGTTCGATCCCGACTACGCGCGCAACGGCGTCTTCTACACCATGCACATGGAAGACCCGGCTGGTGCCGGCTCGCCGGCGCCGAAGCCGGTGTGGTCGCCAGGCCTCGATCTGGCCGGCTACACGACGACGCCGGCGATTCCCACGCCGACGGTGGACGGGCCGGATCGATCGAGAGGTCGTGCTGATCGAGTGGAGGGATCGCAATCCGGCCAACGCGACCTTCGAGGGCACGGCGCGTGAGCTGATGCGGCTGCAGCAACCGTTGCCGCAGCATCCGCTGGGCGAGATGACCTTCAATCCTGTCGCTCGGAACGGCGATCCCGACTGGCGGGTGATGTACCTGGGCGCGGGGGACTCGGGCTCGGGCGATCAGCGCGACAGCCGCCGGATCAATCCGCAGCGGCTCGACACGCTCGTCGGCAAGATCCTGCGCATCGTGCCCGACCTGCGCGAGCATGCGGCGACCAGCACGGTCAGCGAGAACGGCCGCTACCGGATCCCCAACGACAATCCCTTCGCGACACTCGCCGGCGCGCGCAAGGAGATCTGGGCCTACGGCCTGCGCAATCCGCATCGGCTGATCTGGGACGTCGATCCGTGCGCAGCCGAAGGAGCCGCGGCTGCTGGCCTTCCACATCGGGCTCGTGTCCTGGGAGACGGTCGTCGTCATCCGCAAGGGCGCCAACTACGGCTGGCCGGTGCGCGAAGGCACCCAGGCGAGGTCGCTGGAAGGGATGGGGCCGATTCCGTCGGACGACACGATTCCGATGCTGATCTCGGACACTGTCCAGAGCGGGGCGGTCAAGCCGACGTATCCGGTGTTGCAGTATCCGCATCGGCCGGGCGGCGGCGACGCCATCGCCAACGGCTTCATCTATCGCGGCAGCCAGGTCCCGGCGCTGCGAGGCAAGCTCGTGTTCGGTGACATCACGACCGGACGCGTGTGGTACGCCGAGCGGACAGACGTCCTCGCGGCGGACGATGGCGACCCGGCGACGCTGGCACCGATTCACGAGCTCGACACGGGGCTGCGCGCCCTGGTGACCGATGCCTACCGCGCGCGGGGCGGCAAGGGCGCAGAGCTCCCCGGCGCCGCCCAGATCTCCGGTCGTGGACGCGTGGACCTGCGCTTCGCCGAGGACGACGCCGGCGAGCTCTACGTGCTGACGAAGGCCGACGGCGTGATCCGTAAGGTCGTGGGCGCCGAGGTCACGACGGCGGCCGCGGTGACCGCGTCGGTTCCTCCCGCGACCACGCCGGGGGCCCGCGCCGGCGCGGACATCACCGGCCCGCAGGCCGCGGCCCTCAAGAACCCGGTGCCGGCGACGCCGGCCTCGATCGCCGCCGGCAAGGCGGTCTACGACGCCACGTGCGCCGCCTGTCACGGCGACCGGGCGCAGGGCGCGGTGAAGGCGAAGCTCTCGATCTCCATCATCGAGGAACAGGGCGCCAAGCAGCCGCCCGACCTGACCGACGATCAGTGGGACCACGGCTCCACCGACGGCGAGATCTACGCTGTCACGAAGAGGGGCGTCCCGTCGACGATGATGCCGGGATTCGATGGCGCCATCTCGGACGATGACATGTGGAACATCGTCAACTACCTTCGCACCCTGCTGCCGAAGAAGTAGGCTCGACGCATGAGCACTCTCACTTCGCCGTCTTGATCTTGAAGCTTCGTCGAGCGACCTCGACCGCCGCCGACGCGTCCTCACGGACGTGGTATCCCCGATCCCGCAACAAGCCGGTGAGCCGTTGGGTCTGTCCCGTCGCCGGCCAGAAGACCTCGACCGAACCGATGCCTCTCGCGTCCTCGAGGCCGATCTCGGCGCGCAGCGGAGAGCATCCGAAGCTGCCGCCGCTCCCGACCGTGCGGTACAGATGGCGTGTTCCGCTTGCGGTCTTCAGCTCGACCTTGATTCGGGCCCCGATCGCACTCCGATTGGAGCGCACCCCCTCCAGCTCCAGGCGCAGCCAGTGGTTGCCCCCGCCCGGATTGAGATAGAGCGTGCTGTAGGCCTTGTCCGCGAGAAAGGCTCCGCCCATCTCCTCGAAGACGTCCTGGTCCCCGTCGTTGTCGACGTCTCCAAACGCGATCGCATGGCCCTTCTGGAGATGTCCGAAGTTGCCAGCCGTCGTGACGTCCTGGAACGAGCGGCCATCGGCGTTACGGAACATGCGATTGGGGATCAAGGTTCCGAAATCCGGGTTCCCCGTGCCGAGGTACAGATCCAGCCAGCCATCGTTGTCCAGGTCTCCGAAGTTGAGCCCCATCGCGGGGACCACCTTGTGGAGCCCGGCTGCCTTGGTGACGTCTTCGAATGTGCCATCGCCCTTGTTTCGATAGAGGCGTCCCCTCTCGGCCGAGGTAGGCAGGCCAAGGTAGTCGGCGGCTACGTCCGCCGCCATCGTCCTGGCCTCGAATGCGCCCCAACCTGCCACGAAGAGGTCAGGCCATCCGTCGTTGTCGAAGTCGAAGAAGAAGGCGCCGAAGCTGTTGATCGGTGCGGTGACGCCTGCCTCCCCGGCGACGTTCGTGAAGCGCCAACCGCGCGTGTCGCTCGAGGGCCCGTCGTTCCGGAACAGGAGGTTGTCGCCGCCTTGCACCGACACGAAGATGTCGGGTCGGCCGTCGTTGTTGTAGTCGCCGCTCGCGACCCCCTTGACGAAGCCGACGAAGTCGACGCGCGACTCGGGGGCGACATTGGTGAACGTTCCATCGCGATTGTTGTGGAAGAGCTCGCAAGGGCTCGGGTCTTCGAATCCGCCTGCTCGAGTCTCGTTGCCTACGAAGAGGTCGAGCCAGCCGTCCCCGTCGTAGTCGAGCCACGTCGCGGTCTGCGTCGGGGCGAGGTGAGCCAGCAGTCCTGCGGCCTTCGTGACGTCGGTGAAGGTCCCGTCGCCCTTGTTCCGCAGCAGGGAGAGGGGAAACCTCACCTCCGGGCCCCATCCACCCGCCGCGCAGCACCAGCGCGTCGACGAGACCATCGTTGTCGTAGTCGGCCTGGACCATGTTCAGGCCGCCCATCTCCCCTGTGATGCCGGCGCGCTCCGTGCGGTCGTCGAACGTGCCGTCCCCACGATTCCAGAGGAAGCGCGTCTGCTCGTCGAAGCCCGAATGCGACACCATGAGGTCGAGCCGGCCGTCGTTGTCGAAGTCGTCCAGGATCGCGCCACCCGCCAGGCCATACACGTCGACGCCGACCTGTTTCGCGACGTTCTCGAAGGCGGGCAAGGGGTACTCGGCGGCAAAGACGTTGGGCGGAATGAGATCGCGCTTCGGGACGCCGTCGGGGTAGCTCCCGAGCGTCATGTGGGCGACGTTCAGCAGCCATCTCGCCTGGAGGTTGCCGGGGTCTTCATCGAGAATGCCCTTCAACACTTCGCTGGCGCGCGTGGCGCCCTCTCGCTTCTGATGGACCCCCTCGCCTCGAATGGGGAGGAGACAAGAGGCGCGATTGTTCGCGAGGTGGCAGTTGAGCTCTTCGCCCAGGCGCAGCTAGGCCGTCGCTCTCAACAACTCGACCAGGGAACGGTCGATTGCCCATTGATCCGGCGCGTTCGTGATCGCGTCCTTTTCCAGCGCGTCGATGGCCGTCGAGAGAGTCGGTGGTCCTCCCCGCACGGAGGAGCGTGGACGCGTACGAAAAACGCAGCTGTAGCCGCTCGAGGATAGGACGCGGCCGGGTGAGGTCCTCGGCCAGCAAGTCCGCTCGACGGTCGTCCACCTGGAAGGGCATCCTGCGCGGGTCGACCCTCGACGCCAGCTCGGCAAGAAGGCGCCCCATCTCACGCGTGCTCGGATCGGTGGCTCCCGGCTCTCCCGGCCACACCGTCCATCCGCCAGCTGCCACGACTGCGAAGGCCAATGACAATCGCCAGAAGCCTCGGACGAATGCGTGGAGTGCTTTCATTGGCTGCGCCCGCGTCAGGGCTGAAGCTTCTGGTAACCCTCGTGCAGAGGCAGCCGGCGCCCGGCCCAGTGGAAAGAGCCGCTCAACCCCTTCGGGAGGGTCACTTCGGCGACCAGGGCCTGGTCGTCAGGACGCTGTAGACGGACTTCGATGTCGCCAAGCGGATGCGGCACTCGACCATCGACCCTGTGCAGTGGCCCGAGAGCTGGCGCGATCCGCACCGTTCGCCACCCGGGCGAGTCCGGCCGCACGCCGAGGACGGTGGCGAGCAGGCCGTAGTTCGGGTGCGCGCTCCAGGCGTGCGAGTCCGATCGAGTCGGCTCGGGGTTCTCGGGTGTCGTGGTGAGGCCCATCGCGAGCATCCCCTGCCAGGGCCCGAGGCGCTCCACGTAACGGTCGGCGAGCCCGGCATGCGCGAGCGCTTCGAACAGGTAGAAGCTGAAGTAGTACGTCGCCTGCGTGAGCGATGCGTCATTGAGCACGCGCTCCATCACGGCGCGCTTGTTTTCAGCGGGCACCGCGTCCGTCAGCACGGCCAGGATGTTGGTCTGCTGGCTGTAGAGGTCGAGGCCGGGAGCGTCCCGGAACAGCCCGCGGGCGGCGTCCCAGGTCTTCGCCCGCACGGCGTCGCGCACGACGGCGGCGCGCTTTCGGTTCCGCGCCGCCTCGTCCGGCAGGCCAAGAGCGTCCTCCATCTGCGCCGCCCGCTCGAGAGCGTACATGTAGAGCAGGCTGATGACCGTCGAATGCCCGTCCCGCCCGCCCGGGGGGACACCGCCCGGCCATGCGGGCACCCAGTCGACGTAGGGCCACCACGGGATGCCGCCCACCATCTGGCTCTCGTCGACCCGTGCTTCGAACCAGCCGATCACGCTCCGCACGCCGGGGAGCAGGCCCCGGACGAACCCGGGGTCGTCGCGGTGCATCCAGTAGTCGTGGACCATCGCAATCCAGATCAGCGAGAAGGTCGGGATGTACTGGCCGAGGTCCGAAGGATAGCGGCTGGCGGTGATCCCCTCCGGAATCCGGGAGAGGTCGAAGTGACGGATCGCCTCCCGCACCAGTCGATCGTCTCCGCTCATGTAGAGGGAGATGAGGGCCTGCACGCGCGTGTCGCCGACGTACTGGAGCTGCTCGTAGTAAGGGGTGTCGAAATAGGTCTCCCATGCGCAGAGCCGGGCGCCGCGCCAATCCATCTCCCACAGGTCGGCAAGCCAGCCCAGGTCGCTGTCGAAGCGCGCTCGCAGCTCGAACGGGTAGGCCGTGAAGATGCCGTGCAGGTCGTGGATGCGCAGTGGCGCGTCCTGGGTCTCGACCTCCAGCTCCACGTAGCGATAGGTTCGGAACCAGAGCGTCTGGAAGCTCCTGTGCTCGCCGCCATCCGGGCGGAACACGTCCTTGACGCCTTCGATCGTCTTGCCGTCGATCTCGTTGCGGTTGCCCTTGAGGCCATCCTTGTCCTTGAGCGCCTCCGCATAGGTCAAGCTGATCGTGCTGCCCTTGCCACCACTCGTCTCCAGCACCGCGTAGGCGTTCGTGAGGTGAGCCTGGTCGAGCAGGAGGCGGCCGCGGGAGCGGGCGGGCACCACGAGATCGCCCTCGCGCTTGAGGAACCCCTCGCTCGCGTCGATGCCGCTCGTGCGGCGGACGCGAGCGAAGCGTACGGCTTTCTCCTCCATCGGAGGGATGGAGCGCGGAGCGAGCTGCCAGCCTCCGGCCTGGCCCGTGAAGTCGGTGCCGCGAAGCTCGGTCCGCTCGCTGCCGGACCCGCGCCCGGCCACCGCGGCTGGCCAGGCGTCGTCGGCGAAGTCGAGCTCCTGCCAGCCCCAGGGGTACTGGCTCCCGTCCACCGACTCCCCCGGAGGCGATGCGTAGTACGTGCGCAGCTCGACGGGGATGGGTGCGTAGCCTTGGTTCGGCAGCACCTTCCACGCAGGTCCGCTGTTGACGGCGGCCTCACGCTCGCTGTCGCCCTGGAGCAGAAACGCCGTGTGCCTGCTGAACTGCGCGGCCGGGCGATGCGGTCCCCAGTTCCAGACGAGGGCGGCGAGCACGTTGCGGCCAGGGCGCAGGTGAGGTGCGAGGTCGACGGTCTCGTAGCGCCAGTGCATGAGATCGGAACGCTGGGGGCCCGACGAGACCTGCTGGCCGTTCACGAAGAGCCGGTACCGGTTGTCCGCCGACACGTGGACGACGAAGTGCTCGGGCCGCGAGACGAGCTCGAACGTACGGCGGAAGTGGAAGACGCCGTACGCCTCGCGCGGAGCCGTTGGGTGCGAGATCCAGCGGGCGGCGGGGGCGTTCGTGAAGACGCGAGGCTCGGGCCGCCGCTGCGCCTCGCCCAGTTGGGGCAGGCCGCCCAGGAGCGCCAGCAGCAGAGCGATCGTTCTAGTCGTCATCCTCCGGCTCAGTTCTTCTTCTTGGCCGCTTCCAAGCTGATCACGACCTTGACGTCATCGCCCAGGAGGAAACCGCCCTGATCGAGGGCCTTGTTCCAGTTGAGTCCGTAGTCCTTCCGGTTCAGGACGGTTTCGACGGCGAAGCCGGCCTTGTCGTTGCCCCAGGGATCCTTGCCGAAGCCGAGGAATTCGACCGGCAAGCTGACTTGTTTGGCGACGCCGTGCATCGTGAGGCTGCCTTCCACGGTGAACTTGTCCTTGCCCGCGGGAGTGACCTTGCTGCTCTTGAAGGTGATCGTGGGGTATTTCTCGACGTCGAAGAAGTTCGGACTGCGGAGATCCTTGTCGCGATCCGGATTGTTCGTGTCGATGCTCGCAGTGTTGATGGTGAACTCCACGGCGCTGGCAGCAGGGTTGGCGACGTCGACAGTGATCGAGCCGGACAGATCGCTGAAGCGGCCGGTGACCCGACTCATCAGGTGTTTGATGGTGAAGAGCGCCTCCGAATGGCGCCTTGTCGACGACGTAGGTATCGGCGGCGATGGCAACGGCAGGTCCGCCTGCAATCACAACAGCGGCCAGCAACGCTGAAGCACGAATGCTCATGGGTTTGCTCCTAAGTTTCTGCGACTCGCACCGGGCCCGGTCTTGGGAGGGCGTCAGTCGCACTCGATGTGAAAGACCTCCCTGAGCTCCTCCGAGACCGGGCTGTCATCGGGATTCGACGGCATCAGCTCGCGCATATGGCGCCACCAACGCTTGCAGACCGCCGTGGCTGCGATGGCGTTCCAGCGCTCCTCGCTCTCGATCTCGGCGTAGGCAAACAGCTCGCTCGTCGTGGGGTCGAGGAAGATCGAGTAGCTCCTCACTCCGTGTGCCAACAGCGTGTCTTCGAGGTCTTTCCAGATGGGGTTGTGCCGGCGCGCGTACTCCTCGTGCTGGTCCTCGTGCACGGACATCTTGAAGGCTTTGCGAATCACACGATGCCGACGCCCACGCGTGCGCTTGCGGGCCGCTTCTCGGCGGCGCGCTGCCGGTAACCGCTCGCGCGGTAGGCGGCCACCGGGTCGATCGCGCCGCCCGCGCGATGGCGCGCCATGCCCAGTACCGGCTCGACGTCGGTCTGGAACGCACGTTTCAGCAGCTGCAGCGCCAGGAGTCCGTCGTTGCGTTCCTGGTGCTCGGCGAGCTGGGCACGATCCACGAGGTGCGCCTGCACGTAGGCGCGCACGACTTCCGAAGCACTCGTCATCAGCGACTCGAGCGGGTCGGTCACGTTGTGGGACTGGTCGAGCATGTAGGCGGGATCGAAGCCCGGCAGCTTCTCGATCTCGGCTTCGACCAGCTCGTTGAAGATCAGGAACAGCTGGAAGGGCTTGATCGATCCGGCGTCGAGGTCGTCGTCGCCGTACTTGCTGTCGTTGAAGTGGAAGCCCGCGAGCTTGCCGAACTGGATCAGCCTGGCCACGATCATCTCGATGTTGACGTTCGGCGCGTGGTGGCCCAGGTCCACGAGCGAGTAGGCCCGCTCCCCGAGCTCGCGCGTGCAGTAGTAGCTGACTCCCCAGTCGTTCAGCACGGTGGAGTAGAAGGAGGGCTCGTAGAGCTTGTGCTCGATGAAGAGCCGGAAACCGTCAGGCAGCGCCCGGTAGATCTGGCGCAGGCTGTCGAGGTAGCGATCGAGCGCCCTGCGCGTGTGAACCTGTCCGGGGAAGTTGCCGCCGTCGCCGATCCACACGGTGTGCGAGCGGGCTCCCAGCTTCTCGCCCAGCTCCAGGCATTCGAGGTTGTGCTGGATGGCCTGGCGGCGCACGGCGGGGTCGGTGTGGCTCAGGCTGCCGAACTTGTAGGAGAGGGGCTGGCCGGCCTGATCCTGGAAGGTGTTGGAGTTCATGGAGTCGATGTAGAGCCCACGCGCGTGCGCGAACGACCGCAGCTCGGCGGCGCTGTCCGGCTTGTCCCAGGGGATGTGCAGCGAGATGCCGGGCGTGGAGCGTGTGAGCTTGAAAACCACCTCGCAGTCTTCCACCTTCTCGAAGACGTTTCGGGGCTCGCCGGGTCCGGGGAAGCGCGCGAACCGGGTGCCTCCGGTGCCGACGCCCCACGACGGCACCGACACGCGAAAGGCCTGCGCTCGCTCGGTCAAGCCATCGATGTCGATTCCGCGGCGCGCGAGCTGACGCCCCAGATGATCGTAGTCGTCCTCGAGCGCCGCGAGCTGCTTCCGATTCTCCGCAGCGATGTGCTCAGCATCCAGCTCGAATGGCATGACGCCTCCGCGATCCCACCAGTCTCAGTCAGGCTCTCAGCAACACGCCAAGCACGAGAGCGGCGGTCCTCACGGATGCTCGGCGGGGTGGGGTGACCCGCTGGCCCCGTCCTCCCGGAGGTGATGCAGTTTTTCGGCGAGGTCGGTGGTCTGACAAGCGAGTTCCTGTCTGGCCTCGACGTTCCCTCTGGTGCAACGAGGCACAACCCCGCCTCAGGCTCGGCTTTTCCTTGGAACAGCTGAACTTACGTGGCGTTGGCGGCCGAAGAGTCGTGAATGAACGCGGCGGCCGTTCCGCCTGCGAGTGTTATGTTGTACGAAACGCTCTCGTTATGTTGTATACAGCACTCCGTTCCGCGACCGGGTAGGAGGTGCGTCCGATGCCAACGTCCGACGGGGCCTCCTACATCGTGAGGTCGGTCGTGCACGCCTATCAGGTGCTCAGGGCTTTTCAGTCGTCGGGCGAAGCGCTGAGGCTGCGTGACGTCGTCCAGCGAACCGGTCTCGGCAAGGGGCTGTGCTTCCGCCTCCTGCACACGCTCCACCACATCGGGCTCGTCGAGAAGGTCGACGCGACCCGGTATCGCCTCACGTCGGAGATCGGACGCCGCAAGCGGCACCGGATCGGCTATGCCGCGCAGGGCCAGGGCACCTCCTTTCCGCGAGAGGTGCTCGCGAGCCTGCAACGGGCGGCCGATCGCGAGAACGTCGAGTTGATCGTCCTCGACAACCGCTACCAACCGAAGGTGGCGCTCAGAAATGCCGAGCACCTGGTCCGGGAGCGCGTCGATCTCGTGATCGAGTTCCAGACGGACGAAGCCGTCGCGCCGGCCATCGCTTCCACGTACCTGGAAGCCGGCATCCCGCTCATCGCCATCGACGTGCCCCATCCCGGAGCCACGTACTTCGGGGCCAACAACTACCAGGCCGGCCTGCTCGCGGGACGCTACCTGGGGCAGTGGGCGAAGAGCCACTGGCATGGCCGGGTGGAGGAAGTGCTGCTGCTGGAGCTGGCGCGCGCGGGTTCGCTCGTCCGTGCGCGCACGGCCGGTGTGCTAGCCGGGCTCCGGGAAAGCCTGCACGAGGCCGTGGAAGCCTGCCCCGTGGTTTCGATCGACTGTGACGGTCAGTTCAAGACGGCCCTCGAGAAGGTTCGCAAGCACATCCGGCGATCCAAGGCCCGCTACGTGGTGGTCGGGGCCGCGAACGATCCGAGCGCACTGGGCGCCACGCGGGCCTTTCAGGAAGCCGGCCAGGCGGGCACCTGTGCGGTCGTCGGGCACAACGCGGAGCCCGACGCCCGGGCGGAGCTGCGAGAGCCGCGAACGCCATTCGTGGCTTCGGTCGCCTTCTTCCCTGAGCGATACGGAGACGGCCTGATCAAGCTGGCCTTCGACATCCTGGCGCACCGCCCGGTTCCGCCCGCCCTCTTCACTCATCACCAGCTCGTCACGACTGCGAATGTCGACCATCTCTATCCGAACGACGCGTTGCTCGGGGGGACGGCGCGGGCAGCCGGCTGAGCCTCTCTTCCAACCCGACAGTTACCGAAACTTGATCAGCGCGCCGCCCCGGGCGCGACTGATCTGTTCCGGGTCGGGACGGGCCCGCATCAGGTTGTTGCGGGCGACGCGCGAGTGCTCTCGTGCAATGCTCTCGGCCCTCGCCCCATCCCGTTCCTCGATCGCCTCGACGATCGACCGGTGGTGCTCGAGCGCGACCGGGCGGATGCGTTGCTCCACGGCCTGCTCCCTTTCGCCGAATACCAGCGCCCCCGGCGCGGCGAACGGGAGAGCCGTGATCGCCTCGAGGCTGCGCACCAGCATCGGGCTACGCGCCAGGCGCCACAGCTCGGCATGGAACGCCTGGTTGATCTCGAGATACCGGACGAACTCCTCGACCTTGCCCACACCGAGGGCTTCCATCTCCGCACATTGCGCCCGCAGCCGGGCCAGCTCGGCAGGTTTGCGGTAGCGCTGGGCCGCGAGCCGAGCGGCGATCCCCTCGAGGGCGCCGCGGATCTCGATCGCGTCCCAGATGTCGGCGAGCGTGAACTGCCGCACCGAGAATCCGCCCGCCGGCAGCGCTTCGAGGAGGCCTTCGTGTGCCAGGCGGTTCAGCGCGTGCCGTACGGGGGTCCTCGAAGCGCCGAGGCGCGCGACCAGGGTCAGCTCGGTCAGACGTTGTCCGGCGGCGAAGTCGCCGCGCAGAAGGATCTCGCGTAACGCCAGCACGGCGCGCTCCGTCTGCGAGGCTGCGTCGTTCGCCTTCGTCGACCCTCCGACGGTCCGAGGTCGCCATCGCCGGCCCATGGTAGCCGCGCCGTCAGCGCGGACTCAAGGTGGAGGCCTCCAGGGACGCTAGGGCGACGGCCTGTATACAGGGCTTGACGCCTACGTTTTGTCAGACAGAACAGAATGGCTCGTGGGCGAGCATGGCAAGCATGAATGTCAGTGGGTACGAGAGTTACACAAACCCATTGATTACAGGCCGTAAGGCTCGATCAGCGACCGCCGCTTGGCGTTTCACGAGACGGAATGCGGGAGGCCCATGTCAAAGGCGCTTGACCCTTTGCAGCCCCCGGCTTGAAAGTGCGCCTCACGACGCCATGAGTCCTGTCGTTCGGGTCGATCGCCCTTGGCGCTGACTCCGAGGTGGGGCGTCTGCAGGCGGGCATTGGGAGGATGATGATGAGAAAACGAGCGCTGCTGCTGGGTGCCGTGCTTGCCCTGCTCGCCATGGCAGACACGGCCAGAGCACAAACGGCCACGGGCCAGATCACCGGTACCGTCAAGGACACGACCGGCGCGGTGGTGCCGGGAGCGAGCGTTACCGTTCACAGCGACCTGACGGGCTTGACGCGCACGGGCGCGACGAATCCGAGCGGCGACTACTCGTTCCCGCTCCTGCCCACCGGCGTGTACTCGGTGAGCGCCGAGCTCACGGGCTTCAGCGTCGCCAAGCAGTCGGGCATCCGGCTCAACGTCGACCAGGTCGCCCGCATCGACCTGACGCTCGCCGTGGGCGCCGGGACCGAGACCGTCGAGGTGAGAGCGGCCACGGTCGCCCTCGACACGGAGACCGCCACCGTCGGCCAGGTGATCACCGAGAAGCAGATCACGGACCTGCCGCTCAACGGACGCAACTTCCTGTCGCTGCTGTTCCTGGGCGCGGGTGCGGTCGAGACTACGGGCGAGCAAGGCGGAATGCGCCAGGGCGTCGGGAACGCGATCAGCCTCATGGGCGCCCGGCCGACCTCGAACAACTTCATGATCGACGGGACGTCGAACGTGGACACCGCTCTCGGCACCCCGGCCGTCGATCCTGTCGGTGGACGCCATGGAGGAGTTCAAGGAGCAGACCAAGACCTACTCGGCGGAGTACGGCTTCAGCGCCAACCAGATCAACCTGGTGAGCAAGTCCGGGACGAACGAGTTCCACGGCTCGCTCTTCTACTTCGGCCGGAACGAGGCGCTCGACGCGAAGAACTTCTTCGACCCCCACGACCGGCCGAAGCCCGAGCTGGACCAGAAGCAGTTCGGCGGGACGATCAGCGGTCCGATCATCAAGAACAAGACCTTCCTGCTCGTCAACTACGAGGGCGCGCGGATCGAGCGGGGGTCCAGCACGTTCTACATCGTGCCGACCGCGGACCAGCTGGCAGGCCGCTTCACGACGACGATCATCGATCCTGTCACCAAGCAGCCTTTCCCGAACAACACGATCCCGGCCGAGCGCTTCTCGCGCCTCGCTCAGCTGACGATCCGGAACGGGTGGTACCCCGCTCCGAATAGCAACGCGCCTCAAGGCAACTACCAGCAGATCCGGACGCTTCCCCAGACGCAGAACCAGTTCACCGTGCGCCTCGACCAGGACCTGGGCCGGTTCGGAAGAGCGTTCGCACGCTTCACGAAGACGACGTACGAGAACACCTCCAGCGGGTCGGTGACCCCGGACGTCGGAGACAACCTCTTCGTGCAGAGACTCGAAGAACTGGCAGGTCTCCCACACCTGGCCGATCAAGAGCAACGTCGTCAACGTGTTCCGGTTCGGCCGCGTGGAAGCCCTGGCCAACCAGGAGGGGATTGGTTGCTCCCAGGCGGACCTCGACTTCCTCGGTTTGACGGGCATCTTCAGCAGCATCCCCGACCCGCAGCGGGGATGTCCCGGCGTCGGCATGCAGGGATACGCGAGAGCCGGCGGGGCCGTCAACGACTACACCGCCAGCAATCAACCGATGTGGGACGTCAGCAACACGACCACGTGGGTGACGGGCAATCACACGATCAACTTCGGCGCGAACTACCGCAAGTGGTCGCTCCAGAGAGACACGGCCGCCGACCTACTCGGCGACTTCGGGAATTTCAACATTCTCTTCACCGGGAACGCGTTCGCGGACTTCCTGCTCGGCTACTACGGGGCCGCCAGCGTCTTCCAGCCCGGGCCCACCACCGGCACCGGTGCGGTGGGCAACCCCTACGAGTTCAACTGGATGTACTTCGCCCCCTACATCCAGGACGACTGGAAGGTCAGCTCCAAGCTCACCCTGAACCTGGGCCTTCGCTACGACTACCGCAACGTGCCCTACGAGACGAACGACCACATGGCCTGGCGGAACCTCGACTATGCGCCGGGCGGCCTGCTCGTGGCCGACCAGAGCCTGGCAGCCGCCGGCTTCGTCGATGGCGCGTACTACCAGGAAGCCGGGCGACGCAGCCCCGAGAACCCCGACCGCTACAAGGTCTTCGCTCCCCGGCTCAGCTTCGCGTACCGTCCCGACGCGTCCGGTAACACGGTCATCCGGGGCGGCTACGGGATCTTCTACGACTCCGCCGAGCTACGCGAGATCGACGGCGCCGCGGGTGTCTATCCGTATGTCAGCCGCGGACAACTACCAGCAGTCCCTCGGCCAGACGGCGCCGCTCCAGACGACCGACCAGCTTTTCCCGAGCTTCACGGGCGGCGGTGTGGCGACGCCCGCAGTCAACGGCTTCCTCGCCGTGAACCAGTCTCCGGAGCCCAGGAACCCCTACGTCCAGCAGTGGTCTCTCGGAATCCAGCGGCAGCTCGGGCAGTCCACCACCGCGGAGCTCAACTACGTCGGCGCCCACGGGGACAACCTCTTGATGCGGATCAACATCGCCCAGGCTCTCCAGTACACGCCGGACAACCCGACCGTTCTCGGGCGCAGGCCGTACCCCAACTTCGCCACCATACATCGACAGCGTCTGGAATGGCTTTTCGGACTACCACGCCATGAACGCCACGCTCACGCATCGTGGCCGGGGGTTGCTGGGGTCGGTCGCCTACACCTTGGCGAAGAGCACCGACAGCAAGTCCGCCGCAGCGGGCATCGGCGCGAACGAGTCCGCCGGCTGGCAGGGGTTCCTGAACAACCACGACGTGGCGCGCGACCACGGCCTCTCGTCGTTCGACGTGGCCCACCGCGTGGTGGCGAGCTTCGTCTGGAACCTGCCCTTCGGCAAGGGCGAGCGCTTCGGCGGCGACGCCTCCGGCCTCAAGCAGGCGCTGATCGGCGGCTGGCAGATGAACGGGATCTACCTCTGGCAGGGCGGCTTCCCGATCTCGGTGTTTGCGGCCGACGTGGGAGGCGTCCTCGACAGCTTCGGCACCAACCGGGCGGACATCGTGGGCGACATCCACTCCGGCGGCGGCACGATCGAGCAGTGGTTCAACACCGGCTGCCTTCGCGCAGCCCGCGCTCGGCTCCTTCGGCAACTCCGGCCGCAGCATCCTGCGCGGGCCCGGCATCAACAACCTGGACCTGGGCCTCTTCAAGAACTTCTCGCTTCCCAAGAACGCGACGCTGCAGTTCCGGGTGGAGGCCTTCAACGCGTTCAACCATCCGAAGTTCCTGGGAGTGTCGCAGAACCTCACCGCCGCGAACTACGGGGTGATCACATCCGCCCGAGACCGGCCGCATCGTCCAGCTGGGGGCGAAGCTTCTCTGGTGACGGATCTCCCGTAAGGGCCCGCCGGCTCCCCCGCCGGCGGGCCCTTGCGGGTCGCCGGCCGTCGGAATGTCGATGCATTTCCGACGGCCGGCGATCGGTTCGGGTGTAGAACGTTCTTCATGAAACGGCTGATCGTGCTCCTGGGATTCTGCCTGTCGACGTCCTCGGTCATCGCCCAGGCTCCCGCCCCGACCGAGCTCGAGCGTCATGCGGCCGAGGGACAGAAGGCGCTGGCGGAGCGCCGCTGGGCGGACGCCGCACGGGCCTACGAGAAGCTCCGCGAGCTCAGCCCCGAGACGGCGGAGGTGCACGCCCAGCTCGGGATGATCTACTTCCAGCAAAACGACTTTGCCCGCGCGGTTCCACCTCTGCGCCAGGCGCAGAAGCTGAAGCCCGGCCTGCCGAACGTGGACGTTCTCCTCGCGATGTGCCTCTCCGAGCTCGGTCAGTACAAGGAGGCCCTGCCGGGCCTGCAAAAGGGATTCGGCCAGTCGGCGGACGCGGCGCTGCGGCGCGTGAGCGGCCTGCAGCTCCAACGCACCTACACGGGGCTGGGTCAGGACGACAAGGCGGTGGAGGTGGCGCTTCAGCTGACGCGCCTCTACAAGGACGATCCGGAGATCCTGTACCACAGCGGACGCCTCATCTCGAACTACGCGTACCTCCTCACGATGAGGCTCGCCGAGGTGGCGCCGGCCTCCGTCTGGATGCACCAGGCGGCGGGGGAGGCCAACGAGAGCATCAAGAACTACGACTCGGCGCTCGAGGAGTACCGGAAGGTGCTCGCCCTCGCTCCGGGGCGTCCCGGCGTCCATTACCGCATCGGTCGCGTCTACCTGGCGCGCGCGCGTCCGCCGTTCTCGGAGGCCGATGCCGAGGCGCATGCCGCACGCGAGTTCGAGCAGGAGCTCGCCATCGATCCCACGAACGCCGACGCGGCCTACGAGCTCGGAGAGCTGGCGCGCAAAGCCGGTGAGCTCGACAAGGCGCGCGAGCTGTTCGCGACCGCCGTCAAGCACTATCCGGAGTTCGAGGAGGGCCTCGTCGGTCTGGGCCGTGTGCTCGTCGCGCAGGGCAAGGCCGAGCTCGCTCTCGCTCCTCTCAAGAAGGCGGTCGCCATCAACCCGAAGGACGACGTCGCGCATTTCCAGATCTACCAGGCGTACCGCGCTCTCGGCCGTGGCGAGGAGGCGCAGAAGGCGCAGGCCGAGTTCCAGAGACTGCGAGCCCAGAAGCGTGAAGCGGAGCGTCGCGACCTGCTCCGCGCGCACGTCGTGACCCAGCAGGAGCTCGATGCCGAGCTGAAGACTACGCCGCCCTAGAGCAGCGACGGCAGCCCGGAAGCAGCGAACGGTTGCAGGAGGAGCCCCGAGACATGTCGACGATGCGATCGCGAACAGGATTCACTCCGGTGCTGGTGGCGTGGGCGGGGCTCGTGTCGTCGATGGGGCTCGGGCGCCAGCGCTTGCGCACGCTCGAGCCGCCGAAGCGGCGCTGCGGGTCGTCGGGCTGCGGACCGAGTACAAGGAGAACCCGCTCGGGATCGACACTCGAAAGCCGCGGCTGAGCTGGCGCCTCGAGTCTCAGGCGCGCGGTGTCGTCCAGTCGGCCTACGAGATCCGGGTGACGGGCGGCGACCGCGGTCCCGGCAAGATCGTGTGGACCTCGGGCAAGGTAGCGTCCGACGATTCGATCCAGCGCGTCTACGAAGGCCCCGCGCTGCGCTCGGGAGGGAAGTACGAGTGGCAGGTCCGTGTGTGGGACGGCGGCGGTCGCGTCTCGGCCTGGAGCGCGCCTTCCTCCTGGGAGATGGGCCTGCTCGAGCCTTCGGACTGGAAGGCGAGCTGGATCGAGCCCGGCCTGCCGGAGGACGCCGCGAAGAGCGGGCCTTCGCCGATGCTGCGGCGCGAGTTCCGGGTGAAGGGCGGCGTCGCGCGGGCGCGGGCGTACGTCACGAGCCACGGCCTCTACGAGATGTACCTGAACGGCCGCCGAGTCGGGGACGAGCTGTTCACGCCCGGATGGACGAGCTACAACAAGCGCCTTCAGTACCAGACCTACGACGTCACGGCGCTTCTCCAGGCGGGAGCGAACGCCGTCGGCGTGCAGCTCGGCAACGGCTGGTACCGCGGCGACCTGGCCTGGGAGGGACGCCGCAACATCTACGGCGACCGTCTCGGCCTCCTGCTGCAGATCCGAGTCACCTACAAGGACGGAAGCGAGGAGCTCGTCACGAGCGACGGCCAGTGGAAGGCGAGCACGGGACCGGTCCTGATGTCGGAGATCTACCACGGCGAGACCTACGACGCGCGCCTCGAGAAGGCGGGCTGGAGCTCGCCCGGCTTCGACGACAAGGGCTGGACGGCGGTTCGAGAGGCCGCCGGCAGCAAGGAGATCCTGATCGCGCCGGAAGGTCCGCCGGTGCGCCGGATCCAGGAGCTGAAGCCCGCGAAGGTGATCAAGACGCCGGCGGGCGAGACGGTCGTGGACATGGGGCAGAACATGGTCGGCTGGGCCCGGCTCAAGGTGCAGGGCCCGGCCGGCACGACCGTCACGTTGCGCCACGCGGAGGTGCTCGACAAGGACGGGAACTTCTACACCGCCAACCTGCGCAAGGCGAAGGCGACGCTCCAGTACACGCTCAAGGGCGGAGGCGCCGAGACCTTCGAGCCTCACTTCACCTTCTTCGGCTTCCGCTACGTGGCCGTGGCCGGATTCCCGGGGGAGCTCACGCACGGACGCGCTGACGGGGATCGTCGTCCACTCGGAGATGCGGCCGACGGGCGAGCTCGTGACCTCGAAGCCGCTCCTCAACCAGCTCCAGCACAACATCCTGTGGGGCCAGAAGGGCAACTTCCTCGACGTTCCCACCGATTGCCCGCAGCGCGACGAGCGGCTGGGATGGACCGGCGACGCCGAGGCCTTCTTTCCGACGGCCGCCTTCAACATGGACGTGGCGGGCTTTTTCACGAAGTGGCTGAAGGACGTCGCTGCCGATCAGTTCTCGAGCGGCTCGGTACCCCACGTGGTGCCGAACGTGCTGCCCGCCTTCGAGGGCCGCGATGCCGGCGGAGCGGCGGGCTGGGCCGACGCGGCGACGATCATCCCGTGGAACATGTACCTGGCCTACGGCGACAAGCGCGTGCTCGAGAGCCAGTACGAGAGCATGTCGCGCTGGGTCGGCTACCAGAGGACGCGGGCCGGGGACGACCTATCTGGGACGGTGACTTCCACTTCGGCGACTGGCTCGCCTTCGCCTCGGCCGGCATGGCGGCCAACGACTATCCGGGTGCGACGACGGGGAAGGACTTCATTGCCACCGCGTACTTCGCGCGTTCCACGGACCTGCTGCAGCGCGCCGCGAAGGTGCTCGGCAAGAAAGAGGACGCGGCGCGCTACGCCGACCAGCTCGCGAAGATCAAGGCCGCCTTCCGGCGGGAGTTCGTGACCGAGGCAGGCCGCGTCGGCGAGGGAACGCAGACGGCCTACGCCCTGGCCCTGCAGTTCGACCTGCTGCCCGAAGAGCTGCGAGCGGCGGCGGCGCGCCGGCTCGCCGAGGACGTGCGGACGCGGAAGCACCTGACCACGGGTTTCCTGGGTACGCCGCCCTTGTGCCACGTGCTGAGCCGCTACGGCTACCTCGACGAGGCCTACCTGCTTCTCAACCGCGAGGAGTACCCGTCGTGGCTCTACCCCGTGAAGCAGGGCGCCACCACGATCTGGGAACGCTGGGACGGGCAGAAGCCCGACGGCTCGTTCCAGGACGGTCGAGATGAACTCGTTCAACCACTACGCCTACGGCGCGATCGGGGACTGGATGTACCGCGTGATGGCCGGCATCGAGATGGACGAGGCGGCGCCCGGCTACAAGCACGTCCTGATCCAGCCGCGGCCCGGCGGCGGATTCGCGAGCGTCAAGGCGAGCCACGAGACGCCTTACGGAAAGGTCGGGTCGGCGTGGACGCGCGCCGACGGGCGCTTCGAGCTTCTGGTCGAGGTGCCGCCCAACACGAGGGCGACGGTGCGGCTGCCGAAGGCGCAGCTCGGCAGCGTGACGGAAGGGGGCAAGCCCGCTCGGCGACGGCAACGGCATCAGCGGCCGACGGCAGGACGGCGACGACGCCGTCGTCGAAGTGGGCTCGGGCCGGTACCGGTTTTCCTACCTGGAGGCGCGATGAACGCATCGATCGGCCGTCTGGTGACTCTCGTCGTCCTCGTGCTCGGGGCGCTCGCCAACCCCGGCCTGCCGATCATCCAGAGCGCCGACGATCCCCTGGAGGCCGGCTTCGCCAAGCCTCCGAACGAGGCGAGGCCGCGCGTCTGGTGGCACTGGATGAACGGCAACATCACCAAGGAAGGGCATCAAGCTCGATCTCGAGTGGATGCACCGCGTCGGCATCGGCGGCTTCCAGAACTTCGACGCGTCGCTCTTCGCCGATCAGGTCGTCGAGAAGCGGCTGGTCTACATGACGCCGGAGTGGAAGGACGCGTTCTCGTACGCCACGACGCTCGCCGACCAGCTCGGCCTCGAGATGGCGATCGCCGGCTCGCCAGGCTGGAGCGAGTCCGGCGGGCCCTGGGTGACACCGGCCGCAGGCCATGAAGAAGCTCGTCTGGAGCGAGACGCGCGTCCCGGGGGACAGCGCTTCACCGGCGCGCTGCCGAAGCCGCCCACGACCAACGGACCTTTCCAGAACGCGCCGCGGATCGACCTACCTCGCGTCTTGTCGCGTCAGGCCCCGAAGCCGCGGCCCGAGTTCTACCAGGACAGCGCCGTCATCGCCTATCAGCGTGCCCGCCGGCGACGTGCCGATGAGCGAGCTTCGCCCGGCGCTCACGTCGAGCGGCGGGACGATCGATCCGGCTCGCTCGCCGACGGCGATTTCGTCAAGTCCAGCTGCGCTCCCCATGGCGCCCGTGGGAAAGAAGGCCTGGATCCAGTTCGATTTCGGAAAGCCGGCGACGATCCGCGGCGTGTCGCTTGCGATCGCAGGTTTCAAGTGGCCGTTTGGTCCGCCGCCGCCCGGTCCCGATCTCGAGGCGAGCGACGACGGCCAGACCTACAGGAAGACCGCCAACATTCCCGCGCAGCACGGCCGAGCAGAACACGGTGTCGTTTGCGCCGGTCCGGGCGCGCTTCTTCCGCGTGGCTTTCCTGACGCCGCCGCCCGCCGACTGGGCCGGTGACATCGACCTTCCGCTTCCCCCGCCAGCCGACCGAGCACCAGATTGCGGAGCTCGTGCTGCACACCGGCGCGCGCGTGACCCGGTTCGAGGAGAAGGCGGCGTTCGTGCCGCTCGTCGGGCTCTCGGAGATGGCGACGCCCGTGGTCGCGCCGGGTGAGGCGGTGGCCAAGGGCAGATCATCGACCTGACGTCGAAGATGGGGCGCTGACGGGTCGCTCGACTGGACGCCGCCGGCCGGGCCATGGGTCGTGCTGCGCATGGGCTATTCGCTGCTGGGCGTCACCAACCACCCGGCCTCGCCCGAAGGGACGGGCTTAGAGGTCGACAAGCTGAACCCGGAGCACGTCAAGGCGTACATGGACACGTATCTGGATAACTACAAGAGCGCGGTCGGCCCGCTGATGGGAACGCGCGGGTTCGGTTTCCTGATCAGCGACAGCTGGGAGGCGGGCGCGCAGAACTGGACCGACAGCATGATCGCGGAGTTCACCAGGCGGCGCGGCTACGACCCGCGCCCGTGGCTGCCCGTGCTCACGGGCGCGTGGTCGAGAGCGCGGAGGCCACGGATCGCTTCCTCTGGGACTTCCGCGCGCGCTCTCGGACATGCTCGCCGAGTATCACTACGACCAGATCACCACGATCCTGAAGGCGCGGGGGATGGGGCATTACGGCGAGGCGCACGAAGGCGGACGGGCGTTCATCGGCGACGGCATGGAAGCCAAGCGCACCAACGACGTGCCCATGGCGGCGATGTGGACGCAGCGCCCGGGCGTGAACGACGGAGCAGCACGGCTACAACGCGGACATCCGCGAATCGGCATCGGTCGCGCACCTGTACGGCAAGAACCTCGTCGCGGCGGAATCCCTCACCGCCGGCTTCGGCGCCTGGGCCTGGTCGCCCGCGCGCTCAAGCCCACCGCCGACAAAGAGCTGGCGATGGGCCTGAACCGGTTCGTGATCCATACGTCGGTCCATCAGCCGCTCCTTGACAAAGGGCCGGGCCTGAGCCTCGGGCCATTCGGCCAGTGGTTTACCCGGAACGAGACCTGGGCCGAACCGGCGAAGGCCTGGGTCGACTTATCTCGCCCGCAGCTCGTTCATGCTGCAGCAGGGCCGATTCGTCGCCGACATCGCGTACTACTACGGTGAAGACTCGAACATCACGGCGCTGTTCGATAAGAAGGCTCCGCCGATTCCGGCCGGCTACAACTTCGATTATGTCAACGCGGATGCGCTCGTGCACCTGCTGTCGGTCGTCGGACGGCCAGCTCGCGGCCCCGAGCGGCATGCGCTATCGCGTGCTGGCGCTCGATCCGAACAGCCGGCACATGTCGCTTCCGGTCCTGCGCAAGATCCGGGAGCTGGTCGCGGCCGGTGCGGTCGTCAGCGGACCGAAGCCGGCCGCCACACCGAGCCTGAGCGACGACGAGGCCGCGTTCGGCGCCATCGCCGACGAGCTGTGGGGGCGCGGATCCCGGCGCCGCTGAACGTCGAACCGGCAAGGGCACCGTTTTCGGCGACGGCAGCCTGAGCGACGTGCTGTCGCGGCTCGGGGTGACGCCGGACTTCGAGTTCACGAAGCCGAAGGCCGACACCACCCTCCTGTTCGTTCATCGCGTGCTGGCCGACGGCGATCTCTATTACGTCAACAACCGGAACGACCGGGCGGAGGATGTGGACGCCACGTTTCGCGTGAGCGGCAGGGAAGCCGAGCTCTGGCCTGCCGACACTGGCACACGTGAGGCCGCCTCGTTCCGGATCGCGGGCGGCCGCACCACCGTGCCGCTGCACCTCGAACCCTGGGGCGCCGTGTTCGTCGTCTTCCGCAAGCCAGCCGCGGACGCCGACCGAATGCTGCCGAAGGCCGCCGAGGTGGCAGTCGCGAGCGTAGACGGATGCGTGGGAGGTCGTTTCCAGGCCGGACCGTGGCGCTCCGGCGACATCACCCTCGACAGGCTCACCTCGTGGAGCGACACAGCGACACCGGCGTGAAGTACTTCTCGGGCACCGCGACCTACACGAAGACCATTCAAGCCGCAGCCGGCTGGTTTGCGACCGGCGCGCACCTGTGGCTCGACCTGGGCGACGTGCAGAGACCTGGCGGAGGTCTCCGTCAACAGCACGCCGGTCGGCATCGTGTGGAAGAGGCCTTTCCGCGCTCGACATCACCAGCGCCGCGAAGCCCGGCGCAAACACTCTCGAGGTCAAGGTCACGAACCTGTGGGTCAATCGCATGATTGGTGACCGCCAGCCGGAGCGTCGACCCAATACACGTTCACTCGGCCGGTGTTCTACAAGGCGAACTCACCGTTGCTCCCGTCGGGTCTGCTTGGACCCGTGCGGTTGCTCCAGGTCACAGCAGGAGCCGCACCGGCGGCAAGCGCGGGGCGGCAGTGAGCCCACGTGCTGACCGTCGGCGTCGTACCGAAGAGCACCCGGAACCCCTATTTCGAGGACTGCCGTCTCGGTGCGCAGGAAGCGGCGGAGGAGCTCGGCTTCAAGCTCAGCTGGGACGGTCCGCCCGTGCCCGACGCCTATCGACAGGCGCAGATCGTCGAGTCGTGGTCAAACGATGGGGCTACCCGTCATCGCCGTGAGCGTAGAAAGCAGGACGACGCTCAGCCCGGTGCTCAAGCAGGCGCGTGCCCGAGGAACCAAGATCCTGACCTGGGACTCGGACGGCGACGTGGAGGCGCGCGACTTTACGGTCGTGCACGCCACGCCCGAGGCGATCGGGCACGCGCTCTCCTTCGAGGTTGGCCGAGTCCTCAGAGGCCACGGCAGCTTCGCCGCGATCACCTCGACACTCTCCGCGCCGAACCAGAAGGTGTGGTTGGCCGAGTTCAAGACGCGAATAGCGAAAGACTATCCCGGCATCAGGCTGCTCGATGTCGTCCCCTGCGACGATCGCGCCGAGAACGCACGCAGCGAGACGTTGCGGCTCCTCGAGAAGCACGCCGACATCAAGGCGATCGTCGGGTTCTGCTCTCCCGCCGTTCCGGGTGCCGCGGAGGCCTTGAAATCGCTCGGCGATCGGACGTCCGCCTGACGGGTGTGTCGCTTCCGTCCCTCTGTCATGCTCACATCGAAGATGGAGTCGTCGACAGCGTCGTCATCTGGAAGACGCGCAACCTCGGGTATCTTGTTGGCATGAGCGCGCACGCGCTGGCGACGGGTGGCCTCGTTCCGGGCAATGCCTCCCTGCGCGCCGGTCGGCTGGGAACCGTCCTGGTACAGAAAGACGAGATCCGGCTGGGCCGATGCCACATCGTGACTCGGGGGAATCTCGCGCAGTTCAACTGAACCGACGCTGACCCATCGCCGCGCAAGGAGATCGATTGAGCACGAAGCACGGCCGGTTCAAGCACGTCGACTATCTCTGGAGTGACGAAGAGGCCGGCAAGCTCCACGGGGTCGACCGACTCGTCTACCGGTCGAACGCCCTGGGGAGTGACCTCACGCTGACGAACACCGGGGGAGGAAACACCTCGTCGAAGCTCCTCGAGCCGGACCCCCTCGACGGTGACGACGTCGAGGTGCTCTGGGTCAAGGGCTCGGGCGGCGACCTGCGCACCGCCAAGCGCGACGGCTTCGCCTCGCTCTATATCGAGAAGATCCGGGCCATGAAGCGCCGATACCTCGAAGCGCCCGAGCGCGGCCCGAAGACGGCAGTCGAGGATCGAGATGTACGACCTCTACAGCCATTGCGTCTACAACCTCAACCCGCGCGCGTGCTCGATCGACACGCCGCTCCACACCTTCGTCCCGAAGCGGCACGTCGACCACCTTCACCCGAACGCGGTGATCGCGGTGGCGGCGTCGGTGAATCAGGAGCGGCTGTGCCGCGAGATCTACGGCGACGAGGTGATCTACATTCCCTGGCAGCGGCCGGGCTTCGACATCGGGCTCCTGATCGAGTCCCTGATCGCGAAGAACCCGAAGGCGAAAGGGATGCTGCTCGGCCATCACGGGATGAGCTCGTGGGACGACGACGACAAGACGTGCTACGAGACGGCGCTCGAAATCATCGACCGCGCCGCCGCGTCATCGAGGCCCGTGACAAGGGGAATCGAACATTCGGCGGCCAGAAGCACGCGCCACTGCCCGACGGCGAGCGGAGGAGCCTGATCGCTCGCATCGCGCCAGTGCTGCGGGGCGGATCTCGACCGAGCGACGTTTCGTGGGCACGGTCCAGGACGACCCGAAGATGCTGCGTTTCGTGAACAGCGTCGACGGTCCGCGGCTCGCCGCGCTCGGAACGTCCTGCCCGGACCATTTCCTGCGCACGAAGATCAAGCCGCTCTTCGTCGATTGGGACCCGGCGAGCCGCGATATCGACGCGCTCCAGGCCGCGCTGGAGGCGGGCTCGTGCAGTACCGGAAGGACTATGCCGCGTATTACCAGCCGCTGCAAGCGCAAGGATTCGCCGCCCATGCGCGATCCCAATCCAACCGTCGTGCTCATCCCGGGGCTCGGGATGATCGCCTGGGGCAAGAACGAAGAGCGAGTCGCGTGTCACGGCCGAGTTCTACAACTGCGCGATCGAAGTGATGCGAGGGGCCGAGGCCATCGACCGCTACGAGGCGATGGACGAGCAAGAGGCCTTCGACATCGAGTACTGGTCGCTCGAGGATGCCAAGCTCCGACGGCTGCCGCCCGAGAAGGAGCTCGCGCGCCAGATCGTGGTGGTGGTCGGGGCCGGCGCCGGCATCGGCAAGGCCACCGCGCACCGCGTGGTCAGGGAAGGCGCGCACGTCGTGTGCGTGGATCGCGAGGCGAGGAGCGCGCAGGAGACCGCCGACGAGATCGTCAAGATCCATCGGCGAGGGGATCGGGGTGGCCGGCACCGGGATCAGCAACTGCGGGCCCGCGATCGGCCTCGGCTGTGACATCACCGACCGTCGAGCGTCGTCCGCGATGCTCGAGGACGTCCTCTTCGCCTACGGCGGCCTCGATGCGGTGGTGGTGACGGCCGGAGTCTTCGTGCCGCCGGATCAGCTCGGGGCGGATCAAGGACGAGCAGTGGGGCCTGACGTTCGGAGTCAACGTGACGGGCGCGTACGTGGTGGCCGACGAGGCGAACCGGATCTTCCAGCAGCAGGGCCTCCCCGCGAACGTGGTCCTCACGACGAGCGCCAACGCGGTGGTGGCGAAGAAGGGCAGCCTCGCCTACGACACGAGCAAGGCGGCGGCCAACCACCTGGTGCGCGAGCTCGCGGTGGAGATGGCCCCGCTCGTCCGGGTCAACGCCGTGGCGCCGGCAACCGTGGTGAAGGGCAGCACGATGTTCCCCCGCGACCGCGTGATCGCCTCGCTGACGAAGTACGAGATCGCCTTCGACGAGAAGGAGTCGGACGAGCAGCTTCGAGACAAGCTCGCGGCGTTCTATGCGAAACGGTCGCTCACCAGGCTCCCGATCGAGCCGGAGGACCAGGCCGAAGCGGTCTTCCTCCTGCTCTCAGCGCGCCTTGCGCAAGACGACGGGCCACGTGATCCCGGTCGACGGCGGGCTGCAGGACGGCTTCCTGAGGTAG
>CAVUTB010000006.1:0-141828 GCA_963744315.1 uncultured Acidobacteriota bacterium | reverse complement strand
AGCTCCTCGACCCGGTCCTCGAACTCATGATGGAAGCCGTCCACCGCTACGAAGGCACCGTGAATCAGGTGATGGGCGACGGGATCATGGCGCTCTTCGGTGCGCCGCTCGCTCACGAGGACCATGCCGTCCGCGCGTGCTATGCGGCGCTCCGGATGCAGGAGGCGATCCGACGCTACACGGAAGACGTCCGCCGCGCGCACGGCGTCGAGGTGCAGATCCGCGTGGGGATCAACTCGGGCGAGGTCGTAGTGCGGTCGGTAAGGAGCGACCTCCGCATCGACTACACCGCCGTCGGGCAGACGACGCACCTCGCGGCGCGGATGGAGCAATTCGCAACCCCCGGGACGATCCGCCTCACCGGGGAGACCCTCGCGCTCGCCGAAGGCTACGTCGAGGTGATACCGCTCGGCCCGGTGCCGGTGAAGGGCCTCGCCGACGCCGTGGAGGTCTATGAGGTGACGGGAGCGGGCCCGGCGCGGACCCGCCTGCAGGTGGCCGCCCGGCGCGGTCTGACGCGGTTCGTCGGCCGCGACGCGGACCTGGACCAGCTCCGCCGGGCCCAGCAACTGTCCGGCAGCGGGCACGGGCAGGTGGCGGCGGTCGTCGGCGAGGCGGGCGTGGGCAAGTCACGCCTCATCTATGAGTTTACCCACTCGCATCGCCTGCAGGGCTGGCTGGTCCTCGAGAGCGCCTCCGTCTCGTACGGCAAGGCGGCGAGCTACCTGCCGGTGATCGACCTGCTCAAGAGCTATTTCAAGATCCAAGACCGGGACGACCTGCGCGAGATCCGGGAGAAGGTGACCGGAAAACTGCTCACGCTCGACCGCGCGCTAGAGCCGACGCTGCCGGCGTTGCTGGCCCTGCTCGACGTGCCCATGGACGACGCCTCGTGGCAGACGTTCGAGCCGGCTCAACGGCGCCAGCAGATGCTCAACGCCGTGCGGCGGTTGCTGCTGCGCGAAGCGCGCGAGCAACCCCTCCTCCTGATCTTCGAGGACCTCCACTGGATCGACGGCGAGACCCAGGCGGTGCTCGACGGCTTGGTGGATAGCCTGGGCTCGGCGCGCCTGCTGCTGCTCGTGAGCTACCGTCCCGAGTACCAGCACGCCTGGGGCGGCAAGACGTCCTACAGCCAGATGAGGCTGGACGCGCTCCCGGCCGAGAGCGCCGGAGAGATGTTGGATGCGCTCCTCGGCCACGATCCCAGGCTCGCGCCGGTCAAGCAGCTCCTCGTCAAGCGCGGGAACCCGTTCTTCCTGGAGGAGACGCTCAGGACGCTGGTCGAGACGAAGGCGCTGGCGGGGGAGCGGGGCCGATATCGGCTGACGCGGCCGGTCCAGGCGATCCAGGTCCCGCCGACCGTCCAGGTGATGCTGGCGGCCCGCATCGACCGGCTGGCTCCGGAGGACAAGCGTCTGCTCCAGGTTGCCTCCGTTGTCGGCAAGGACGTGCCATGGGTACTGCTCCAGGCGGTCGGCGACCTTCCGGACGAAGCGCTCTGCGGCGGACTCGACCACCTCCAATCAGCCGAGTTCCTCTACGAGACCGGGCTATTCCTGGATCTTGAGTACTCCTTCACGCACGCACTCACGCACGATGTCGCGTACGGCAGCCTCTTGCAGGAGCGTCGACGCGAGCTTCACGCGCGGATCGCCGACGCGGTCGAGCGGCTCTACCCGGAACGCCTGGCCGAGCACGTGGAGCGGCTCGCCCATCACAGTGTTCGAGGTGAGAGGTGGGACCACGCGGTGAACTACCTCCGCCAGGCCGCCGCAAGAGCGGCTGCGCGTGCGGCGAACCGGGAGGCAGTCACGCATCTCGAGCAGGCGGTTGCTGCGCTCGGGCATCAGGCCGAGGCGAGGGCCACCCTCGAGGAGGCGATCGACGTCGCCTCGATCTGCGCAACGCGCTCCTCGCCCTCGGCGAGATGACGCTGATCCTCGAGACGCTGCAGGAGGCCGAACGGCTGGCCGAGCGGCTCGGTGACCGCGCGCGGTTGGGGAAGGTGCGGCTACAGATCTTCAATCACCACTTCTTCCTAGGCGAGCACGAGCGCGCGATCGAAATCGGCCAGCCAACGGTCGAGATTGCTCGCGCGCTCGGTGATCGGGCGCTTGAAATCATCGCCTGCATCCACCTGAGCGAAGCATATCTCGCCATCGGCGATTATCAGCGCACCATCGACCTCGTCAGCCCGCGCGTGGCGATGTTGACCGACGAGCGAGCACGTGAGTGGCTGGGCGAGCCGGTCCTGCCCGCCGTGCTCTCCCGGTCCTTACTGGCCACTGCGCTCGCGGAGCTCGGCCGGCTCGGGGAAGCGATTCGCATCGCCCAGGAGGGCGTCGACATCGCCGAGGCAGCCGACCATCCGTTTACCAAGAGTCTTGCCTATTGCTATCTGGGTGACGTACGGCTCCGAAAGGGCGATCTGACCGAGGCGATCCGGCGTCTGACGCAGGCGCTCGATCTCGCTCGCGCCGCCGATCTCCCGTTCATGGTGCCCCATGTCGCTGGCCCGCTTGCCACCGCCTGTGCGCTGACCGGAAGGACTGCCGAGGCGGTGGAGCTCGCTGAGGAGGCGGTGGAGCTCAGCGCATCGCTCAAGCGCGCGTCATGGCATGCGATTCTCGTGGCACGGCTCGCGGATACGCACCTGGCTGCTGGTCGAGTCCGGCGTGCTCGCGAGGTGGTGATCGACGCGCTCGAGCAGGCGCGGCGCAGAAAAGAGCGCGGGGACGAGGCCACGATTCTGACTGTCGTCGGCAAGATCGAGAGTGACGCCGATCGCGGCGATCCGGGCATGGCGCAGTCGGCATACCGAGAGGCACTCTCGATCGCTCACGAGCTCAGCATGCGCCCCCTCGTCGCCCACTGCCACCTCGGCCTCGGCAAGCTGGAGCGGCGGACGGGCGACCGCCAGCAGGCCCAGGAGCACCTCACCACCGCCACGACGATGTACCGCCAGATGGACATGCGGTTCTGGCTGGAGCAGGCGGCGGCGGAGATGAAGGTGTTGGGCTGATGCTCTGCGCGCGCTGCGGAACCGAGAACCGCGAGGGCCGCCGCTTCTGTGCCGAATGTGGGGCATCGCTCGCGCTCGCCTGCTCCGCCTGTGGGTTCTCGAACGAGGCCGGCGAGAAGTTCTGCGGTGGATGCGGCGCCCCGCTGCTCGCGGCGCCGACAGTCGCGCCGCCGAATTTTGGCTCCCCGGCGTCTTACACGCCGAAACATCTGGCCGAGAGAATCCTGACCTCGAAGAGCGCCCTAGAAGGCGAGCGCAAGCAGGTGACAGTACTGTTTGCCGACCTGAAGGGGTCGATGGAGCTGCTCGCTGATCGCGACCCAGAGGAGGCACGCAAGCTTCTGGATCCCGTCCTCGAGCGGATGATGGAGGCGGTCCACCGCTACGAGGGCACGGTGAACCAGGTGATGGGCGACGGGATCATGGCCCTCTTCGGGGCGCCGCTCGCCCACGAGGACCACGCGGTGCGGGGGTGCTATGCCGCGCTGCGAATGCAGGAGTCGGTCCCGCCCTCTTTGAGCAGGCGCTCAGCGTTCTCGGGGAGCTCTCCGAGACACCGGACACGCTCGCCGTGACCGTCGACGTCCGGATCGCTCACGCCAGCGCGGTCATCGCGACGAAGGGGGTCGCATCGTCCGAGGTCGAGGCCGCTGTCCTTCACACGCACGAACTGGCCTCGCGTCTCGGGGATGCCGGGCGTCTGTTTCCCGCACTTTGGGGAGTATGGCTCTCGACCAACGGCCGTGGCCGATATCGCGAGGCGCTCGAGTTGGCGGAGCGGCTGCTCGCGGTGGCCGAGCCGGACGGCGACAGCGGCAGGCTGCTGGAGGCGCATCACTCGCTGTGGACGACGATGGGAGCGATGGGCGAGGCCGTCGCGGCCATTCCACATTGCGAGCGCGGCATCGCGCTGTACGATCCGGCCCTTCACGCCCCCCAAGCGCGGCTCTATGGCGGCCACGACCCGGGCGTCTGCTGCCGGTACCAGCTTGCACTCGCCCACTGGTTCCCTGGGTATCCAAAGCGCGCGGCCGGTGCCATCCAAGATGCGCTCGGTCGCGCGGAGAAACTCGCGCAGCCGCTGACGATGACCATCACGAGCACCAGCGCGTTTCTCAGATATCAGATGGGCGACCACGACGCGGCTCGCAAGACCGCCAGCAGATGATCGCGCTCGCCAAGGCGCACGAGATCATTCAGTTGATCGACGCTGGTCTGGTGATCCTGGCCTGCGTCGAGGCACGCCAACATGGCAATTACCGACGACTCAACGAACTGTACGAGCGGCTGCCCGCGGCCTTGGGGAGCCCGGCGTGGCGGAGAGTGATCAACCTCGCTCTCCTGGCCGAGTGCCTGAGCGAGGTCGGGGACGTTGAAAGGGGCCTCACCGTGCTCGACGCGATCCCGCCTGAGCACCGCGAGCTCATCCTGGCACCAGAAATTCGACGGTAGGACGGAGAGCTACTTCTGCGTCGAAACGAGCATTAAGCTCGGCGGCCAGGCGCAGGTGAAGGGCGTGTCGGGCGCGTGGAAGGACCTGACCGACAACGTCAACTCGATGGCGAGCAACCTGACCGCCCAGGTGCGCAACATCTCCGAGGTGACGATCGCGGTCGCGAACGGCGACCTCTCGCGCAAGATCACGGTCGACGTGCGCGGCGAGATCCTCCAGCTCAAGGAAGCCATCAACACGATGGTGGACCAGCTGCGCTCGTTCGCGTCCGAGGTGACGCGCGTCGCGCGCGAGGTCGGCACCGAGGGCAAGCTCGGCGGCCAGGCGATCGTGCCCGGGCGTCGCCGGCACGTGGAAGGACCTCACCGACTCCGTCAACGCGATGGCGACCAACCTGACGGCGCAGGTGCGCAACATCGCCGAGGTGACGACGGCCGTCGCGCGCGGCGACCTCTCGCGCAAGATCACGGTGGACGTGAAGGGCGAGATCCTCGAGCTCAAGAACACCATCAACACGATGGTCGACCAGCTCAACGGCGTTCGCCGCGGAAGTGACGCGCGTCGCGCGCGAGGTCGGCACCGAGGGCAAGCTCGGCGGCCAGGCGCAGGTGCCGGGCGTCGCCGGCACGTGGAAGGACCTGACCGACAACGTCAACTCGATGGCCGGCAACCTCACCGGCCAGGTGCGCAACATCGCCGAGGTGGCGACCGCCGATCGCGAGCGGCGACCTCTCGCGCAAGATCACGGTGGACGTGCGCGGCGAGATCCTCCAGCTCAAGGAGACGCTCAACACGATGGTCGACCAGCTGCGCTCGTTCGCCTCGGAAGTGACGCGCGTGGCGCGCGAGGTCGGCACCGAAGGCAAGCTCGGCGGCCAGGCGCAGGTGCCCGGCGTCGCCGGCACGTGGAAGGACCTCACCGACAACGTCAACGCGATGGCGACGAACCTGACCGTCGCAGGTGCGCAACATCGCCGAGGTGACGACGGCCGTCGCGCGCGGCGACCTCTCGCGCAAGATCACGGTCGACGTGAAGGGCGAGATCCTCGAGCTGAAGAACACCATCAACACGATGGTGGACCAGCTCAACGCGCTTCGCGGCCGAAGTGACGCGCGTGGCGCGCGAGGTCGGCACCGAAGGCAAGCTCGGCGGCCAGGCGCAGGTGCCCGGCGTCGCCGGCACGTGGAAGGACCTCACCGACAACGTCAACTCGATGGCGACGCAACCTGACCGCCAGGTGCGCAACATCGCCGAGGTGACGACCGCCGTCGCGCGCGGCGACCTGTCGCGCAAGATCACGGTCGACGTGAAGGGCGAGATCCTCGAGCTGAAGAACACCATCAACACGATGGTGGACCAGCTCAACGGCTTCGCCGCGGAAGTGACGCGCGTCGCGCGCGAGGTCGGCACCGAGGGCAAGCTCGGCGGCCAGGCGCAGGTGCCGGGCGTCGCCGGCACGTGGAAGGACCTCACCGACAACGTCAACTCGATGGCGTCGCAACCTGACGGCGCAGGTGCGCAACATCGCCGAGGTGACGACCGCCGTCGCGCGCGGCGACCTGTCGCGCAAGATCACGGTGGACGTGAAGGGCGAGATCCTCGAGCTGAAGAACACCATCAACACGATGGTGGACCAGCTCAACGGCTTCGCCGCCGAAGTGACGCGCGTGGCGCGCGAGGTCGGCACCGAAGGCAAGCTCGGCGGCCAGGCGCAGGTGCCCGGCGTCGCCGGCACGTGGAAGGACCTCACCGACAACGTCAACTCGATGGCGAGCAACCTGACCGCGCAGGTGCGCAACATCGCCGAGGTGACGACCGCCGTCGCGCGCGGCGACCTCTCGCGCAAGATCACGGTGGACGTGAAGGGCGAGATCCTCGAGCTGAAGAACACCATCAACACGATGGTGGACCAGCTCAACGGCTTCGCCGCCGAAGTGACGCGCGTGGCGCGCGAGGTCGGCACCGAAGGCAAGCTCGGCGGCCAGGCGCAGGTGCCCGGCGTCGCCGGCACGTGGAAGGACCTCACCGACAACGTCAACTCGATGGCGGCGAACCTCACGGCGCAGGTGCGCAACATCGCCGAGGTGACGACCGCCGTCGCGCGCGGCGACCTCTCGCGCAAGATCACGGTCGACGTGCAGCGGCGAGATCCTCGAGCTCAAGAACACCATCAACACGATGGTCGACCAGCTCAACGCGTTCGCCGCCGAGGTGACGCGCGTCGCGCGCGAGGTCGGCACCGAAGGCAAGCTCGGCGGCCAGGCGCAGGTGCCCGGCGTCGCCGGCACCTGGAAGGACCTCACCGACAACGTGAACTCGATGGCCGGCAACCTCACCGCCAGGTGCGCAACATCGCCGAGGTGACGACCGCCGTCGCGCGCGGCGACCTGTCGCGCAAGATCACGGTCGACGTGAAGGGCGAGATCCTCGAGCTGAAGAACACCATCAACACGATGGTGGACCAGCTCAACGCGCTTCGCCGCCGAGGTGACGCGCGTGGCGCGCGAGGTCGGCACCGAAGGCAAGCTCGGCGGCCAGGCGCAGGTGCCGGGCGTCGCCGGCACGTGGAAGGACCTCACCGACAACGTGAACGTCATGGCCGCGAACCTGACCGAACCAGGTGCGCGGCATCGTGAAGGTCGTGACGGCCGTCGCCAACGGCGACCTGCAGCAGAAGCTCACGGTGGAAGCGAAGGGCGAGGTCGCCGCGCTCGCCGACACGATCAACAACATGACCGACACGCTCGCGACCTTCGCCGACCAGGTGACGACGGTGGCGCGCGAGGTCGGCGTCGAAGGCCGCCTCGGCGGCCAGGCCAACGTGCCCGGCGCCGCCGGCACGTGGAAGGACCTCACCGGCAACGTGAACCTGCTCGCCGCGAACCTGACGACGCAGGTGCGCGCGATCGCCGAGGTCGCGACCGCCGTGACCAAGGGCGACCTGACGCGCTCGATCCAGGTCGACGCGCGCGGCGAGGTGGCCGAGCTGAAGGACAACATCAACGCGATGATCGGCAACCTGCGCGCCACGACCGAGCGCAACACCGAGCAGGACTGGCTGAAGACCAACCTCGCGCAAGTTCAGCCGGCATGATGCAGGGCCAGCGCGACCTCGATCACGGTCGGCGCAGATGCTGCTCTCCGAGCTGGCGCCGCTCGTCGACGCCCAGCAGGGCGTGATGTACGTGATGGACGGCGACGACGGCGAGCCGCGCCTGCAGCAGCTCGCCGGCTACGCCGACACGCGCGACCGGCGACGACCGCGCGCAGTTACCGCATCGGCGAAGGCCTGGTCGGCCAGTGCGCGGTCGAGACGCAGCGCATCCTGCTCGACCGACGTGCCGGCCGACTCGATCGCAGATCGGCTCGGGCCTGGTCGACGCGCGCGCCGCGCAGCGTCATCGTGCTGCCGGTGCTGTTCGAGGGCCAGGTCAAGGCGGTGATCGAGCTGGCGTCGCTGCAGCGAGTTCACCGCGTCGCACCTCGCCTTCCTCGAGCAGCTCACCGGCATCGATCGGCATCGTGCTCAACACGATCGAGGCGACGATGCGCACCGAGGGCCTGCTCAAGCAGTCGCAGCAGCTCGCCGGCGAGCTGCAGACGCAGCAGAAGGAGCTGCAGCAGACCAACGAGGAGCTGGCGCAGAAGGCCAAGCTGCTCGCCGAGCAGAACGCCGAAGTCGAGCGCAAGAACCAGGAGATCGAGCAGGCCCGCCGCGCGCTCGAGGAGAAGGCCGCCGAGCTCGCGCTCACCTCGCGCTACAAGTCCGAGTTCCTCGCGAACATGTCGCACGAGCTGCGCACGCCGCTCAACAGCATCCTGATCCTCGGCCAGCAGCTCGCCGACAACGCCGACGGGAACCTGACGCCGAAGCAGGTCGAGTTCGCGCAAGACGATCCACGGCGCCGGCACCGACCTGCTGAACCTCATCAGCGACATCCTCGACCTGTCGAAGATCGAGTCGGGCACGGTCACGGTCGAGTCGCGAGGAGCTGCCGTTCGCAGACCTGCGCGACACGGTCGAGCGCAACTTCCGCCACGAGGCGGAGCGCCGCAAGCTCGCCTTCACGACGCGACTTCGACGCCGAGCTCGGCCGCGCGATCACGACCGACCCGAAGCGCCTGCTGCAGGTGCTGAAGAACCTGCTCTCGAACGCCTTCAAGTTCACCGAGCAGGGCGGCGTGCGGCTGCGACGTCGCGCGTCGCGACGGGCGGCTGGACGCCCGGATCATCCGGTGCTCGAGCAAGGCGCCGACCGTCGTCGCGTTCGCGGTGAGCGACACCGGCATCGGCATCCCGCCGGACAAGCAGCAGATCATCTTCGAGGCGTTCCAGCAGGCCGACGCCGGCACCGCGCGCAAGTACGGCGGCACGGGCCTGGGCCTGGCGATCAGCCGCGAGCTGGCGAACCTGCTCGGCGGCGAGATCCGCCTGCACAGCGTGCCGGGCAGCGGGCAGCACGTTCACGCTCTACCTGCCGCTCGACTACGTCGGCCCGGCGTCCGGCGCACGGCCGCGCGCCGCGCCGGCGCGCCGACGCGCCGGCGCTTCCAGCCGATCGTGCTGCCGGCGCCGCGCGTCGAGGAGGTCCCCGACGACCGCGACGACCTCGCAGCCCGGCGACGCCGTGCTGCTGATCGTCGAGGACGATCCGCACTACGCGCGCGTGCTGCTCGACCTGGCGCGCGACCGCGGCTTCAAGGGCCTCGTCGCGATGCGCGGCAGCGAGGCGCTGGCGCTGGCGCGGCAAGTACCTGCCGACCGCGATCTCGCTCGACATCTTCCTGCCCGACATGCTCGGCTGGACGGTGCTCAGCCAGCTCAAGCAGGACCCGACGACGCGGCACATCCCGGTGCAGATCGTCACCGTCGAGGAGGAGCGCCAGCACGGGCTCGAGCGCGGCGCCTTCGCCTACCTGAACAAGCCGCTCACGACCGACGGCCTCGAGGCGGCGCTCGACCGCATCAAGCGCTTCGCCGAGCCGCGCGCCGCGCAGCTGCTCGTCGTCGAGGACAACCCGGCCGAGCAGCATGAGCATCGTCGAGCTGATCGGCCACGACGACGTGCGAGATCACGACGGTCGGCACGGGCGCCGAGGCGCTGGAGGCGCTGCGCGACGCAGCCGTTCGACTGCGTCGTGCTCGACCTGCGCCTGCCCGACATCTCCGGCTTCGAGCTGCTCGAGCGAGATCCAGAAGGACCCGACGCTGCGCGACGTGCCGATCGTCGTGTTCACCGGCAAGGAGCTGTCGCGCGGACGAGGAGACGCAGCTGCGCAAGATGGCGAAGAGCATCGTGCTCAAGGGCGTGCAGTCGCCCGAGCGGCTGCTCGACGAGACCGCGCTGTTCCTGCACCGCGTCGATCGCCGACCTGCCGCCGGCCAAGCAGCGCATGCTCGAGCGCCTGCACCAGACCGACGAGGCGCTGGTCGGCAAGAAGGTGCTGGTCGTCGACGACGACGTGCGCAACATCTTCGCGCTGACGCAGCCTGCTCGAGCGGCACGGCATGAAGGTGCTCAGCGCGACGACCGGCCAGGAGGCGATCGAGCTCCTCGAGAGCGACGCCGGACATCGTCGCTCGTGCTGATGGACATCATGATGCCGGAGATGGACGGCTACGAGACGATGCGGCGCATCCGCGCAGGACCCGCAGTTCCGGCTGCTGCCGATCATCGCGCTCACGGCCAAGGCCATGAAGGGCGACCGCGAGAAGTGCCTCGAGGCCGGCGCCTCGGACTACATCGCCAAGCCGGTCAACACCGAGCAGCTGCTGTCGCTGCTGCGCATCTGGCTGCACCGCTGAGCCGAGCCGATGCACGCGAACGCCGCGACCGAGAAGGTCAACATCCTGCTGGTCGACGACCAGCCGGCGCGGCTGCTGAGCTACGAGGCGATCCTGAGCGAGCTCGGGCAGAACCTGGTGCACGCGCGCGTCGGGCACCGAGGCGCTGCAGCGGCTCATGAAGGACGGAGTTCGCCGTGATCCTGCTCGACGTCAACATGCCGGGCATGGACGGCTTCGAGACCGCGGCGCTGATCCACCAGCACCCGCGCTTCGAGAAGACGCCGATCATCTTCGTCACCGGCGTGCACGTCACCGACCTCGACCGGCTGAAGGGCTACGAGCTCGGCGCGGTCGACTACGTCTACGTGCCCGTCGTGCCCGGAGATCCTGCGCAGCAAGGTCGCGGTGCTCGTCGAGCTGTACCGCAAGCGCCGCGAGCTCGCAGCGGCTCAACCGACAGCCTCGAGCGCGCCAACGCGGAGCTCGCGCGACGCCAACAGCACGCTGCAGGCCGAGAAGACGCGCGAGCTGCAGCAGCTCAACGCCGGCTCGAGCGCGCCAACGCCGAGCTCGCGCAGGCGAACGGCACGCCTGCAGGCCGAGATCGCCGAGCGCGAGCGCGCTCGAGCAGGCCCGCCGCGCGCAGCGAAGAGCGCCTGCGCTCGATCGTCGAGACCGCGCTCGACGCGATCATCACGATCGCGAGAACGGCCTCGTCGAGTTCGTCAACAACGCGGCCGACCGCCTGTTCGGCTCGAGCAAGGCGAGCTGATCGGCAAGAGCGCCATCGAGCTGATGTCGCCCTCTTCGCACGACCAGGCCCGCCCGTTCCGTCGGGCGAGCTCGCCGCCGCGAGCGGGCCGGCGATCGGCATCGGGCGCGAGGTCGTCGGCTACCGCAAGGACGGCCGCACGTTTCCGATGCACGTGTCGGTGAGCGAGCTCCTCGTCGGCGGGCGCCGCATGTTCACGTCGATCGCGCGCGACATCACCGAGCTCGACCGCGCTCGAGCGCGAGCACGCAGCGCGCGCGCGAGGCCGAGGACGCGAACCGCCTCAAGGACGAGTTCCTCGCGACGCTCTCCCACGAGCTGCGCACGCCGCTCAACGCGATCCTCGGCTGGGCGCAGCTGCTGCGCGGCGGCGAGCTCGAGCGAGGCCGAGCGCGCAGCGCGGCTCGAGGCGATCGAGCGCAACGCGCGCGCGCAGGCGCAGCTCATCGAGGACCTGCTCGACGTGTCGCGCATCATCATCGGGCAAGCTGCGGCTCGACCTGCGGCCGGTCGACCTCGGCACCGCGTGATCGAGGCGGCGCTCGACGCGGTGCGCCCGGCGGCCGAGGCCAAGGCGATCCGGCTCGAGCCGACGCTCGACCCGCGGCCGGCCGCGGTCGATCGCGGCGATCCCGGCCGGCTGCAGCAGGTCGTCTGGAACCTGCTCTCCAACGCCATCAAGTTCACGCCCAAGGGCGGCCGCGTCGAGGTGCGCGCTCGCGGCGCGTCGACTCGCACGTCGAGCTCGACGGTCAGCGACACCGGCGCGGGCATCGACCGCCGAGTTCCTGCCGCACGTCTTCGACCGCTTCCGGCAGGCCGACGCGTCGACCACGCGCGCGCACGGCGGGCTCGGGCTCGGGCTCGCGATCGTGCGCCACCTCGTCGAGCTGCACGGCGGCACGGTCGACGGCCGACAGCGACGGGCGAGGGCCAGGGCGCGACGTTCACCGTCACGCTGCCGCTCGCGGCGCCGCTGCGCGCGAGGCGGCCGCGCGATCGAGATCGACCGGCGGCAGCGACGCGGACGCGCAGTCGACGCTCGACGATGCCCGTCCTCGACGGCGTGCGCGTGCTGGTCGTCGACGACGACGCCGGACGCGCGCGACCTGCTCGCCAGCGATGCTCGACGACTCGCGGCGCGCGAGGTGCGGACCGCCGCGTCGGCGCGCGAGGCGCTCGAGATGCTCGAGCGCGTGCCGGCCCGACGTGCTCGTCAGCGACATCGGCATGCCGGGCGAGGACGGCTACGCCCTGATCCGCCGGTGCGCGCCTTCCGCCCGAGCGCGGCGGACGTCGCCGGCGATCGCGCTCACGGCCTTCGCGCGACCCGAGGACCGCACGCGCGCGCTCGCGCCGGCTTCCAGGTGCACCTCGCGAAGCCGGTCGACCGGCCGAGCTCCTGCGCGCGGTGAAGGACGTGCTCGCGAACGGTCCGCCCTGCCAGCTGACCTGAATCGGCGCGCTCCGCGGGGGGGTGGAACGAACTTCCCGGAGCGCGGCGCGCACGACCCGCGGACGACTATCCGTTCGGTCACGAGAAGGACCTTCCCGAAAGAGCTTCGCCGGCTCCTGGAAGGAGGGTCCGGGGCTCCGTTTCACGGCGGAAAACTTGGGCCTCTATAGGAAAACCCAATTCACGTTCACTCACGCGGAAGTGGCCGTCGATCTCGACCTCGGCCCGGAAGAAGGGCAATGGGAGAAATGATGGGAGTCCTCGAATCCGATGAGCCGCAAGGCTCACGGCCGGCGCGTCGGCGCTGGTCTCGCACGCGTGCGGCCCGCTCCAGGGCCGGACTCACCGTGCTCGAGATCACGATCACCCTGACGATCGTGTCCACGGTGCTGATGGCCGCAGCCGGAGCGCTGTTGTCGAGCCTTTCGGCCGTGTCGAGCGCGGCACGAACGAGTCGCGCGACCGTCTTCCTCGAGACGGTCATGGAAGACCTGGCCGCGCAACCGTTCGACAACCTATTGGCATTCAACGGCGACACGATCTTCGATCAGGTCACGGCCGCCAACTCGAACTACAGCTGCAACCTGACGGTATTCACGGCCGCGGTCGACCTGTGTCAGGTCGACGTCGTGCTGCGCGACATGCGCGGCAACCGTGAGCTCGGGCGGGTCACGACCCTGAGGTGCTCGCGATGAGGATCGCAGCACTTCGCGGTCGAACGGCGCGATCCGGTCTGACCCTCATCGAATCGATGGTCAGCGTGGCGCTCTTCGGGATCATCGGATACGCGCTCTACAGTCGCCGTCAGCGTCGGCAACCACTCGCAGCGCATGGTGCTGAACATGGCGTCGGAGGATCGCGAGCTGCGCGCAGCCACGATGACGCTGATGAAGGAGCTGCGCATGTCGGCAGACGCGACGATCGCGACCTTTGCGCTCCCGGACGGGAACACCCGACTCACGTTCCAGATGCCGATGGACGACGCGGGTACCGCCGCGTGGGGTGTGTTCGATCGCACTCTCGGATCGACGTGGGCGTTGCAGAACCGCGTCAACTGGAATCTGCGCTACACGGTGCGCGACGTGGTCAGCCTGAGCGGCGCGGTGAACAAGCAGCTCGTGAGGCAGATCCTGGACGACGGCGGAAACGTCCAGCGCGAGAAGGTCATGGCGCAGGGACTGCGCCCAGGCGGGGTCGCTCCGGCGGGGTTCCGCGTAGCTCAAGTGGGTGACGTTTGGGAAGTCACCCTCTCGACGACCGGACGGAGTGAGGGGCAGGCAGGGATAAGGACCGTTTTCCATGTTCAGACTCGCAACTAGTACTTCACGCAAGAGCACGAAGCGCGGCAGCGCTCTCATCATCACCCTGGTGGTCATGGTGAGCCTCGTGGGCCTGCTCTTCGCGGCCAGCAGCATGTCGACGATCGAGGTCAAGCAGTCGCGCCGCATGGTCAACGAGGTGCGCAGCGACTACCTCGCCCAGGCCGGTGTCGAGCGCGGGATCAACTTCCTCTCCGCGGCGGTGGCGAACAGCACCATGGCCGCCCCGCTGGGAGGTCTCACGAACCTGTTCGCGGGTGGGCCCACGTTCTCGCCCTTCGTCGGCACGCAGCTGATGAACGGGACGGAGCGTGTCGGTGCCTATTCGGTGACCCTGACCAACGTCGCCCAGACCGCGACGAGCATCACCATCGCGATCGACAAGCGCCGCGCCGAGATCGTGGTCGAGGTCGCATCCTCGAGGTGTGCGCAACCGGCTCGAGGAGTACGGCGTCTACCTGACCTACGGGCTCGACGCACAGGGCATCGAGGGCATCGCCTCGGGCATCTTCCCCGACCCGCGCGCGTCCCAACCTGACGCAGCACCCCTACGACAAGGACAACCTGGTGGTCGCCTCGCTGCGGGCGCGGTGCTGCGGCTGCTCAGACCGACTCCTCCACACGGCTGCTCGCGACCCGCGGCTCCGCATCTCGGAAGGCCAGACCGCGCAGGCGCGCTTCGGCGACCAGGTCCCCGTCCCGGTGACGACCTTCGCCCAGATCGCGACGGGCGGGCTGCCGCCAGCAGCCGATCACCTCGTACGAGTACAAGACGTCGGCGTCAACATCGACATGACGCCGCGCGCGCACGACGGCGAGGTCACGCTCACGCTCAAGCTCGACATCTCGGGCCGTCGGCGCGCCGGCTACCAGGGCCTGCCCGACCTTCAACTGCCGCACCGTCAACTCGACGATCCGGCTGCGCGACCGCGAGACCAACCTGCTCGCGGGCTGATCCTGGACGACGAGCGCACAGGCTGACCCGGCTGCCGGGTGCCGCGCAGCGTGCCGTTCATCGGCCGGCTGTTCGCGGGAACAAGGACAAGTCACAGACCGACATCGTGATGACACTGACCCCGCACGTGATCCGCCGCAGCGACATCGGCGAGGGCGACCTGCGCTCGTTCCTGGTCGGCGGCGAGGTCTCGCCGTTCCTCTTTGAGGTGCCGTCGAGCAGCCCCACTGCGCCGGCCCCGACGCGCCCGGACCCGCCGCGCGTCGAGCCGATCCGACCGCCGCAGCCGACGACGCCGCCCCAGCGCTAGACCGCGCCGGTCAATAGACTCCAGGTCCCGGCCCACGACGACTGTCCTGCGTACCCCGACATCTCGCGCAGCAGCGCCGCTGGCGTCGACCGCTCCGGAATCGACGGCCGGCCGGAGCGACAGCGAGGCGTGATAGAGAATCAAGAGGCGCGGCCTGGCCTTCGTCGCCAGCTCGACGAGCTGCGCCGTCGTCGTGTGGTGTTGCGCGGCATAGTCCTGGAAATCGGGCCGTTTCGCCAGCCACTCCAGCGTCAGCACCTCGTGAATCAACACGTCGCACCCGTGGCACGCGTCGATCGTCGCCTGCGTCGGGATTGGTGTCGCCTGAGATGACGACGCTGCGGTCGGCTGTGTCGAAGCGATAGCCGTAGCTCTCCATCGTGTGCTTCGTCGCGAACGCCGTCACGGTGACGTTGGCGTCCTTGTAGACGACGCCCGGCGAGATCTCGTGCGCATTCACGGCGTGGCCTTCCGGAAACGCGCCCACGGTGTACAGCGCGCGATCCTTGGTCCGGGTTTCGAAATCGGCCCGGTACGCCTCGAGCACGTGCTCGGTCATCGCCTTGATGCCGCTGGGACCGTAGACCTCCAGCGGCACGCGCCGTCCGATGACCCACGGCGTGAGGATCAGATCCGGGTATCCGACCGTGTGTCCGAGTGCAGATGCGTGACGAAGACCACGCGCAGCTCGACCGGGTTGAGCGCGGCGATACCCTTGTCGACGACCGCCGACTTCGCTCGTCGCACCACTCCGGCGCCGAAGTCCACCAGGTACGGCGTGCCGTTGACCACGACCGCGGTTGCGGTCCCGGAACGGTCGGGATCGGCAGGAGGAGTTCCGGTGCCCAGCAGCACGACCTGCGTCTTGGTCGGTGCCGTCGGCGGCGCAGGGGGTGGAGGCGGCGGCGCGACGCCTTGTGCCCAACCGAGGCCAGCCAAGGCGACTGCGAGACAAAGTCCACCCTTCACAGGGCGCTCGCTTTCTGGCTTTCTTCGCTGAACAACCGAGATCACCGCGGCGCGCCCGTCGTTGGCACGGCGACCGTCAGGTGCATCTCGTCGTTCGGCTGCCCCTGCGCTGGCGCTCGCCCCTCAACCGCTTCAAGGATGCGCCACGCGCGGCCCCTGGTCGCTACCGCCGTCGAGCACTTTCAGTACGAGGTCGACAGCCGCCTGCGCGATGGCTTGCAGGCGCGACGCCCGGCTTCAGGCGTGGCGATTGCCGGAGTGCCGAAGTAGCCCGTCCACCCCGGCTTTTGAGCTGTCGCAACGAGCTCGGCGAAATCGCGCGACACGACGGCCGGCGCCGACCGAATCCCCGGCGCCACGAGATCCGGCCGGAGAAACAGCAAGCAACTATGCTCATCGGCGTCCGCGTGGATGCTGAAGCCCTCGGCTGCGCGCTGCTCGATCGTGAAGAGATCAGGCGGCACGGCGCCGACGACGCTCGTGAGCCCCGTCACGTGGACCATGCGGCCGCCGTAGGTCTCGTTAAAGTACTGCGCCGCCTGATCCAGCGCCTGGTTGTGCGTCGGCGCGCCATGCATGGTCAGGACAAACACCCACTTGAACCCGGCCTCGCCGAGGTCAGTCGCCAGGTCCATAAAGACCGCTCGCAGTGTCGTCATGCGGATGGGATAGCTCCCTGGAAACACATACTTCCCGCCGACGTAACTGGCCGGGAATGCGCCGAGTGGAAACTCCGGGAAACGAAGGACCGTCCATCCAGATCGGGCCGCTATCGCGTCGGCGACGCGGGTGGCGATGAATTCGCTCTGATAGCCGTCGCTATAAGACGGCAGAAACGGTCCGTGCTCTTCGAGGATGCCGACCGTCAATAGCACTACAGTCCTCGCGCGATCGAAACGACCGATCTGGGTGTAGTCGACGTCGTCTTCGCCGAGAGTCGCCACCACAATCGGTGCCAGCCAGACCTATAGCGTCAGGGCCGTTTCCCTTCTTCGACCTACGCCCAGGCCTCGGGTCCGCCGAACACTTCTTCTGCAGTCCGATAGTCAGACAAGCCAAGCTGCGGGGCAAGAGGACGGCACGCGCGGACAGCGACGGCGGCTAACGCTTGTCGTGGAGCTGCCCTTGGAGAACGGGCTGCGAGGGTTCGGTAGGCACCGTGACCGAAGCCGGGGCTTGCGGGAATCTCTCGATCTTGACCTTGCTGATCCGGTTCTTCTCGACGTCGACGATCGTGTAGCGCCAGTCCGCGATGTGCACCACCTCGCCGCCCTTCGGGACCGTGCCGAGCTGCTCCAGCATGAAGCCGGCGACCGTCTCGAACTCGCCTTCGGGGAGCGGGACCTGGTGCGCCTCGCGCAGCTCGGCCGCCGGCAGCGTGCCCTCCACCACCAGCGAGCCGTCGCGCAGCTTCTCGACCGCGCGCTCCTCCCAGTCGTACTCGTCCTGGATCTCGCCCACGATCTCCTCGAGCAGGTCCTCGAGCGTCACGAGGCCGCTCGACCGAGCCGTGCTCGTCGACCACGATCGCCATGTGGCTGCGCCGCTTCTGCAGCTCCTTCGAGCAGCTCGCCCACCTTCTTCGTCTCCGGCACGAGGTGCACGGGGTGCAGGATCTTGCGGATCACCACCGGCTGGCGCTTCTCGAGCAGGCGCAGCGCGTCCTTCACGTAGACGACGCCCAGCACGTTGTCGAGCGCGCCTTCGTACGACGGGAATCCGCGAGAAGCCGCTCTCCACGATCAGCGTGCCCACCTCGCCGGGCGGCGTGTCCGCCTCGAGCGCGAAGATCTTCGGCCGCGGCACCATCACCTTGCGGACGGGCGTGTCGGTGAACTCGAAGACGCTGTGGATGATCTCCATCTCGGTCTGGTCGAGGACGCCCTGCTGGCGGCCCTCCGTGACCAGGTGCTTGATCTCCTCCTCCGAGACGAACGTGCGCGGGCCGATTCGCGCACGCCGAACAGCCGCAGCACGAGCCGCGTCGAGGCCGCCAGGATCTCCACCAGCCAGCCGGAGCGCGCTGAACATCAGCCGGAACGGCGCCGAGACCAGGAGCGCGATGCGCTCGGTGTAGCGCAGCGCGAGCGCCTTCGGCACCAGCTCGCCGAGCACCAGCTCGACGTAGACGATCCCGGCGCCCACGGCGGCGCTCGCGACGAGCGCCGGCGGGCACGCAGCGCGCGAGAGCCCTGCGGCGACCAGGAGCGGCTCGAGGTAGCGCGACGCCAGGATAGCCGCCCAGCACGCCGGCGAGCGTGCCGCAGAAGGTGACGCCGATCTGGACCGTGGCCAGGAACGGTCCATGTTGTCCTGCATCTCGCTGCACGCGCGCCGCGGCGCGGCTGCCGTGCGCGGCGAGCGCGCTCGATGCTGCTCGCGGCGGGCCGAGATGATCGCGATCTCGCCGCCCGAGAAAAAGCCGTTCCCGAGCAGCAGCAGGAAGATCGACGCCGCGATCAGGAGGGGCTCGGGCATCGCGAAGGGGGCCCGATTCTATCAGACCGACCCGCGCCTCGCCTTGTCAGGCCCCTACCCGCTCTGGTAGCGTGCTTTTTCTGCCGTGCGCGCCGCGCGCGGCAACGCACGGCGGGAGGGGAGCTTGGCGAACGGCGAGATCTTCGACGTCACGGTGATCGGGACCGGCCCCGGCGGCTACGTGGCGGCGATCAGAGCCGCGCAGATGGGCCTCAAGACCGCGGTCGTCGAGCGGGATCCCGCGGGCACCGGCGGCACCTGCCTGCTGCGGGGCTGCATCCCCACCAAGGCGCTGCTGCACACGGCCGATCTCTACGAGGACCTCCAGAATCGCAAGGAGTACGGGATCGTCGCCGACAACGTGGGATCGACTTCGCCGCCGCGATGGGCCGCAAGGACCGCATCGTGGCGCGCCTCAGCAAGGGCATCGAGAGCTACCTCTTCAAGAAGAACAAGATCACGCTCTTCAAGGGCCAGGGCCGGCTCGAGGGCCGCGAAGGCCGTCGTCGTCAAGGGCGACGCCGGCGAGACGAAGGTCGACACCAAGAACGTCCTGATCGCGACGGGCTCGCGGCCCGAGAGCCTGCCCGGCATGGCGCCCGACGGCAAGCAGCTGCTCACCTCGGACGAGATCCTGCAGCTCAAGGAGATCCCGAAGAGCCTGATCGTGATCGGCGCCGGCGCCGTCGGCATGGAGTTCGCGTCGATGTTCGCCCGCTTCGGCGTCGCCGTGACCGTGATCGAGATGCTGCCGCGCATCCTGCCGCTCGAAGACGAGGAGATGTCGAACGAGGCGCGCAAGGTGCTCGGCAAGCAGATGGCGATCCACGTGGGCGCCAAGCACCGAGGCCGCGCTCAAGACGCCGAACGGCGTCGAGGTCGGCTTCCGCACCGCGCAGGGCGAGGCGAAGACGATCACGGCCGACGCGCTCCTGGTCGCGGTCGGCCGCGGGCCCGTCACCGACGGGCTCGACCTGGAGTCGACGAAGGTCGCGGTCGACCGCGGCTTCATCAAGACCAACCACCTGATGGCGACCGACGAGCCCGGCATCTACGCGATCGGCGACGTCGTGGCGCTGCCGGACCGTCCGCACCCCCAGCTCGCGCACGTGGCGTCCTTCGAGGGTATCGGCGTCGCCGAGCGGCTCGCCGGGCACGCGGTCGAGGCGCTCAACTACGACCGCGTTCCCTCGGCGACCTACTGCCGTCCCGAGGTGGCCGGCGTCGGCCTCACCGAGGCCGAGGCCAAGAAGCGCGGCTACGACGTGCGCTCGGCCGCTTCAACTTCGGCAACCTCGCGAAGCCGCGGATCGTCGGGCATCCGGAGGGGCTGGTCAAGGTCGTCTCGGAGGCGAAGTACGACGAGGTGCTGGGCGTGCACATGGTGGGACCGCACGTGACCGACCTGATCGCCGAGGCGTGCATAGCGCTGCGGCTCGAGGCGACGACCGAGGAGATCTTCCGCACGATCCACGCGCACCCGACTCTGCCCGAGACGCTGATGCAGGCCGCCGAAGCCGTCTACGGCCACGCGATCGACGCCTAGGACGAAAGGCGACCGAGGGAGGCCATGGCCGACGTCATCATGCCCCAGATGGGGGAATCGATCGCCGAGGGCACCGTCACCAAGTGGCTCAAGAACGTCGGCGACAAGGTCGAGCGCGACGAGCCGCTGTTCGAGATCTCGACGGACAAGGTGGACGCCGAGATCCCCTCGCCGGCGGCGGGCATCCTCAAGGAGATCCGCGTCGCCCCGGGCACCACGGTCCCGATCAATACCGTCGTGGGAGTGATCGCCGCGGAGGGCGCGCCGCTCAACCCGCCGCCGCTGCCCTCGTCGGCGCAGCATGCGTCGTCCGCCGCAGCCGGCGTGATCACGCTGCCACCGATCCCGCCATCCGCTCCGCCTGCGCCCGCACCGGCACCGCCCGCTCCCCCGCCTCCTCCCGCGCCGGTGCCGGCGGCTCCCCGAGTGTCGGCGGCACCGGCCCCGCAGCCACCGATCCCGATGCCGCCACCACAGCCGGCTCCAGCGCCGCCCGTCGAGTACCAGCTCGAGGGCGAGCACTCGCCGGCAGCTGCGGGCGAGAAGACGCGCGCCGAGATGACTGCTGAAGAGCTGCGCCAGACGCGCTCGTCGCCGGTGGTGCGCAAGATCGCCGCCGAGCATCAGCTCGACATCAGCGATATCCCCGGCACCGGCATCGGCGGCCGCGTGACGAAGCAGGACATCCTCGGACACATCGAGGGCCGCTCGGCGCCGGTGGCACCGCCAGCGGCCGCTCCGTCGGCTCCGGCCGCCGCTCCGTCAGCCCCGGCAGCCGCACCGACACCTGCCCCGCCGGCACCCGCCGCGCCCTCGCCGGCGCCGGTCGCGGGCCCGCGCGTCCAGATCGTCCCGATGTCGCCGATCCGCAAGAAGACGGCCGAGCACATGGTGCTCTCCAAGCGGATCTCGGCCCACGTCTCGACCGTGTTCGAGATCGACTTCTCGCGGATCGACCACCTGCGCCACAAGCACAAGGCCTCGTTCGAGGAGCGCGGCGTGCGGCTCACGTACGTGCCGTTCGTGCTGAAGGCCGTGGTCGACGCGCTCGCGGCGTATCCGGTGCTGAACGCCAGCATCGACGGCGACAACGTCGTCTACCGCAAGGACGTCAACCTCGGCGTGGCCGTCGCCCTCGACTGGGGGCTGATCGTCCCGGTGATCCACCACGCGGACGAGAAGAGTGTCCTCGGGCTCGCGCGAGCCGTCAACGACATCGCCGAGCGCGCCAGGGCGAAGAAGCTGAAGGTCGACGAGGTGCAGGGCGGCACCTTCACGGTCACGAACCCGGGCGTCTTCGGGAGCCTCTTCGGCACGCCGATCATCAACCAGCCGCAGGTCGCGATCCTGGGCCTCGGCACGATCGAGAAGCGGCCCGTGGTGCGCGACGACGCGATCGCCATCCGCACCATGGCCTACGTCGCGCTCACCTTCGACCATCGGCTGGTGGACGGGGCCGACGCCGACCGCTTCATGGCCCAGATCAAGAAGACGCTCCAGGAGTTCGACGAAGCGGCCTTGTGAGGCCTCTGGAGGTCCGGCGCCTCGGCCGTGTCGCGTACGCGCGCGGCCTCGAGCTGCAGGAGCAGCTCGTCGCCGAGAGGCAGGCGGGGCGAGTTCCTGACCAGCTGCTGCTGCTCGAGCACGACCCGGTGTTCACGCTCGGGCGCAACGCGCGAAGCGAGAACGTGCTCCTCCCCGCTGAGGCGTTGCGCGAGCGCGGCTTCGAGGTGTTCGAGACCGGCCGCGGCGGCGACGTCACGTACCACGGACCCGGCCAGCTGGTCGGCTACCCCATCCTCGACCTGTCGCCCGATCGCCGCGACGTCCACCGCTACGTGCGCGACCTCGAGGAGGTGATGATGCGGACCTGCGCCGACTACGCCCTCGCCGCCTCGCGCGTCGCGGGACTCACCGGCACCTGGCTCGGCGACGAGAAGATCGGCGCGATCGGCGTCCGCATCGCCCGCTGGGTCACCTCGCACGGGTTCGCCTTCAACGTCGGCACGGATCTCGCCGCCTTCGACCTGATCGTGCCCTGCGGCATCCGCGAGCGCGGCGTCACGAGCCTCGAGCGGAGGCTCGGGCATCCGGTGCCGCTCGACGAGGTCATGGAGCCGGCTCACTGCGAACTTCTGCGCAGTCTTTGAGCGGCAGGCTGGACGGTCTTCGGGGGGCTGAGCGCCCCCCGCGCCCCCGCTAGTGAGCCTTCGGGACCTTGAGCGTCGTCGAGCTGCGCGATCACGTCCTCGGCCGAGGTCGGCGGCTTCACGGCCTTGTCGATCGCCGCGATCTTGCCGTCCTTGCCGATGTAGAAGGTCCAGCGCATCGCGAACCCGCGCTCCGGGTGGACGACGCCGTAGGCGGTCGCGACCTCCTTGGTCGGGTCGCTCAGGATCGGGAAGTCAGCCTTCTCCGACTCGGCGAACGCCTTGTTGCCCTTCTCGCCCTCGACCGCGTCGACGCTCGCCATGAAGTAGGCGACCTCGTACTGGCGCAGCTTGTCGCCGTTGGCCGCGAGCGACTTGCACTCGACCGTGCAGCCCGAGGTGAACGCCTTCGGGAACCACGCGAGCACCACGGCCTTCTTCCCCTTGAACTGCGACAGCGTGTAGGTCTTGCCGTCGCTGCCGACGAGCGAGAAGTCCGGCGCCGGATCGCCCACCTGGAGCTCCGCGGCCGGCGCGAGCGCCGCCGTCCCCAGCAGAAGAGCGCAAGTCAGCTTCGATACCGCCCTCATGCACGACCTCCCTTGTTCCTAGAAAGCCCGAGGAAGCCAGTATAGTGCGATCGCCACGGTAGAATCGTCTTACTTGGATAAGCCCGGCGACAAGACGGCGCGGGGGCGGCTGCGCGCGATCTCGGAGTGGCTAAGAGGCACGGCGACTCCCCCGCCGGCGACGGATCCGTCGGACAGCGGACAGCGCTCGGCAGTTCCGGCCCGGATCGGGCACTACACGGTCACGGGCAAGCTGGGCCAGGGCGGCATGGGCATCGTCTACGCGGCGCGGGACGAGCGGCTCGGCCGCTCCGTCGCGCTCAAGACGATGAGCTCGCTCGGCGGGGACGAGACCGCCCGCAAGCGCTTCGAGCGCGAGGCCAGGGCCGCGGCGAGCGTCAATCACCCGAACATCTGCCAGCTGTACGAGATCGGCGAGGACGACGGCGAGCTGTTCATCGCCATGGAGCTGCTCGAGGGCGAGCCGCTCGGCGAGCGGCTGAAGCGCGGGGCGCTGAGCGTGGCCGAAGCGGTCCCGATCGCGCTCTCGATCCTCGCGGCGCTGCAGGCGCTCCACGCGCGCGGCATCGTGCACCGCGACCTGAAGCCGTCGAACGTGTTCCTGACGCCCCACGGCGTGAAGCTCCTCGACTTCGGCCTCGCGCGCCCGAGCGATCCCACCGACCCCGACGCCTCCGCGTCGCCCGCCGCCGGCACCGAGCTGACGCGCACGGGCATGGTGCTGGGCACGCCGCGCTACATGGCCCCGGAGCAGGTGACGGGCGACGGCCTCGACGCGCGCAGCGACCTCTTCGCGATGGGCGCGATCCTCTTCGAGATGCTGGCGGGCCGGCCGGCCTTCACCGGCAAGAATGCCGTCGAGATCCTGCACGCGACGCTCTACGAGCAGCCGCCCGCGCTCAGCGGCTCGCCGGCCGTGGCCGCCGTCGACCGCGTGATTCGCCGCGCGCTCGCGAAGCGCTCCAGGGAGCGTCCGGCGTCCGCCGACGCCATGGCGGAGGAGCTGCGCGCCGTGAGCGGGATGCGAGGGCGACAGCACGCCGGCGATGGCGCGCGCGCTCACCCGTCTCGTCGTGCTGCCGTTCCGCATCCTGCGGCCCGATCCGGAGACCGACTTCCTGGCCTTCAGCCTGCCGGACGCGATCGCCACCTCGCTTTCGCGCATCGGGTCGCTCGTGGTGCGGTCGAGCGCGACCGCCGCCCGCTTCGCCGGCCGAGGCCCCCGACCTGAAGGCGCTCGCTTCCGAGGCCGACGTCGACCGCGTCGTGATGGGCACGCTGCGTGCGCTCCGGCGACCAGCTGCGGGCGGTGGCGCAGCTCGTCGAGACGCCGGGCGGGACGCTCGTGACCTCGCACACCGTCCAGGCGCCGCTCGGGGACCTCTTCCAGCTCCAGGACGACATCGCGCAGCGCGTCGTCGACGCGCTCGCGCTGCCGCTCGGCGGCAGGAGCGACACGCCCACGCCCCAGCAGCCGCACAACGCGCGCGCGTACGCGCTCTACCTGCAGGCGAACCAGCACGCCCGCAGCTACGGCGGGCTCCAGAAGGCGCGCGAGCTCTACCAGCAGAGCCTCGACCTCGACCCGAGCTTCGCCCCCGCCTGGGCGCAGATCGGGCGCTGCCACCGCGTGATCGGCAAGTTCATCGACGGCTCGGACGACAGCGACGCCCGCGCCGAGCAGGCGCTGCGCAAGGCGCTCGAGCTCAACCCGCACCTGACGCTCGCGCACAAGTACTACGCGCACCTCGAGGCGGAGACCGGCCAGCCGCGGGCCGCGCTCGTGCGCCTGGTGGGCGAGGCGAAGCGCCACGGCAACGACCCCGAGCTCTTCGCGGGGCTCGTCCACGCCGGCCGCTACTGCGGGCTCTTCGAGCAGGCGATCGCCGCGCACGAGGAGGCGCGGCGCCTCGACCCGAACGTGCCGTCGAGCATCGAGCAGACGGTGCTGATGACGGGCGACGTCGACCGGCTGCTCGCGCTCCCGCGGATCGCGAGCGCGACCGGCAGCGACTCGGTGATCGACGTGATCGGCCTCGGGCTCGCGGGCCGCCGCGACCAGGCGATGAGCGCGCTCGCCGAGCACCGCCGGCAGGCGCAGCTCGACATCTTCCACGCCTACGCCGACACGCTGCTCGCCTGGCTCGAGAGGCGCCCCGCGGACATGCGCACGAACGTCGCGGCCCTCGAGGGGCTGAAGATCATGAACGACCCGGAAGCGATGTTCCAGGAGGGCTGGCTGCTCTGCGACGTCGGCGAGCACGCGGAGGGGATGAAGTTCCTGAGGCGCGCGATCGACAAGGGCTACACCGTGGCCACGACGCTCGCGGAGCGCCCGCCTTCGACGCGCTCCGCGGCGACGCCGTGTTCCAGCAGCTCCTGGCCGATGCCGAGTCCGGCGCGCAGCAGGCGCTCGCGGACTTCCGCGAGAGCGGCGGCGAGCGGCTGCTCGGGCGCTGACCCCGCGAAGCCTCAGGCGCCGAACTGGCGCAGGTGGTGGTCCGTGTGCAGGTATCCCCAGCGCAGCCACGCGGCCTGGCTCATCGGCCCGAAGACCGGGTGCGGCAGCGTCAGGCTCCGCGTCTCTGCGATCATCAGCCGCATCAGCAGCTCGACCTCGGCGAGGTCGGCCGCGAAGTCGGTCGGCGGCGTCGCGATCACGCCGAGCTGGTCGAGCTCCGGCGACGTGGTGATGCCCGGCGGCCAGCGCAGCGGCGCGTAGAGCGCCATCCACTTGACGACGGTGCGCTGGAAGAGGCCGCAAGGCGAGGTCGCGGCCTTGCGCCCGAGCGCCATGCGGAAGGTGTCGGCGACGTGACAGACCATCTGGTGCACGGACATCCGCCCCCAGCGGCGCACGCTGTCGGAGCGCACGAGCTTCAGGCGCGCGAGGAGCTCGGCCTGGTCGCGCTCGCGGGCGAGGCTCTTCACCCCCGCGCCCTCACCGGCGCCGGGCCTCCGGGTAGAGCCGCGCGTTGCGCAGCGCGACCACCAGGAACTCCGCGAGCGTCTCGCCCGCCGCCACGTCGTCGAGCGTCGAACGCGCGCGGCCGTGCTCGCTCTGGAAGTCGAGGGCGCCCACCACCTCTCCGCCCTCCAGCAGCGGGATCACCATCTCGGAGCGCGTGCCCGGCACGTCGGGGTGGTAGTCGGGATCCTGCGCGACGTCCGCGCACCACCTGCGGCGCCCGCTTCCGGAGCGCGCGGCCGATGACGCCGCCCGGCCGGCCCCTGGGCGCGCCCCGCGCTGCGCCGGCCCACGCCCGGGCGGCCCGCCCAGCGCCCCACCAGGACGCCCTCGTCGTCGAGCACCACCACCGCCACGTAGGTGTGGTTCATGGCGCGCCTGGATCGTCTCGGCCGCCTCCTGCATCAGGCGCTCGGGCTCGCAGCACGGCGGCGATGCGGTGCGCCACCGAGCGAGAAGAGCGCGATCTGCTCGGCGCGGTGGCTGGCTCTCGCGCCTCGGCGCGGCGCAGCGCCTCGTTGGCCCGCTCCAGCTCGCGCGCGCTGCTCCGCGGCCCGCGCCGCCTGCTCCTGGGCCTCGACCAGGCGCCGCGCCGACTCCTGCTCCTGCGCGCGCAGCAGCACCTCCAGGCGCCGCGCGCCGCAGCTCGTCCAGCGCGACGAGCGCCTCGGCCAGCGTCCCGGCTCGGGGCAGGCCGCGAGCAGAACGGCAGGCAGCAGCGGTCCAGCACGCGGATGCCGAGCGCCAGGGTCCAGCAGGCTGGCGCCGCGCCGCGGACCGCTGGCCGCCGCCTGCCGCCTCGTCCCGCAGCAGGCTCCTCGACCTCCCCGCGCGGAGAGCCGGTCGAGCGAGGGCGTCCAGGCGCCCGTGCAGAACGACCCGCACCTCGGCCTCGGCCGTCCCGCGCGCGTCGGCCAGGCCGCGCACCCAGGCCGCGAGCAGGGCCTCCCGGTGCGGCCGAGATCGCAGCCGGCCGCGCTGCTGGAGCGCCTGCGCCGAGCCGGCGTCATCGCGGCTTCTCCGCCGCGGTGCAGGTACGCGATGCCCGCGGTCAGCGGCTCGCAGCGCACCGCGTCGAAGCCGGCCTGCTCCATGAGCGCGCCGAACGCCGCCGGCGTCGGGAAGCGCGCCACCGAGGCGGGCAGATACGAGTAGGCGCGCGCGGTCGCCGCTCACCAGGCCGCCGATCCGCGGGCAGGACGCGCCGCGAAGTACGAGCGGTAGAGCCGCCCAGCAGGCCCGCGCGGCATCGAGAACTCCAGCACCACCGAGGCGCCCGCCGGGCCGCAGCACGCGGCGCATCTCGCGCAGCGCCGCCGCGCGGTCGCCGACGTTGCGGATCCCGAACGCCGACCAGCGCCCCGTCGAAGCGCGCCGTCCGCACCGGCAGCCGCTCGGCGTCGCCGCCGACGAGCCAGGCCGCGCGCGCGCCAGGCCGCGCCGCGCGAGCTTGTCGACGCCCGCGCGCGAGCATCTCGCGCCGAGAGGTCGACGCCCAGGCCGCGGTGGCCGCGGTCGCGCCCGAGCACCTCGACGAGCAGGTCCGCGGTGCCCGTGCAGACGTCCAGGACGCGGGCGGCCCGGCGGCAGGCCCAGAGAGGTCGACGCGCGCGCGCGCCGCCAGCGCACGTCCGTCCCCGCCGACAGCAGGCGGTTCAGCAGGTCGTAGCGCGGCGCGATGCGGTCGAACATCGAGCGCACCGCCGCCTTCTCGGGCGCGCCGGGCGTGGGAGCTCGGCACGGGTCACGGCGTCACCGCGACGGCCATGGCGCCGCGGATCATAGCCAGGCCAGCCACAGGCCGGCCAGCCGTGAAGGCGAAGTAGCCCACGCTGATCCAGCCGTTCACGGTGAAGAAGGCCGCGTCCACCCGGCGAGAGGTCGTCGTGCCGCACGAGGGAATGCTCGTAGGCGAGCAGCCCGGCCACGGCCGCCACCCCCGCCAGGTACAGCGGGATGCAGCGGGACCAGCGCAGTAGAGCGCAGGCCAGCAGGAGCGACGGCGCCCGACGTGGAGCAGCCGCGCGAGCCAGGAGCGCGCGCGGCACGCCCAGCGCGCGGGGAGCGAGTGCAGGCCCTCCGCGCCGGTCGAACTCGGCGTCCTGGCAGGCGTAGATCGTGTCGAAGCCGGCCACCCAGAGCAGCACGGCCAGGCCCAGCACGACCGGCGACGGCGGCGAAGCGCCCGCGGATGGCGAGCCACGCGCCCACGGGCGCCACGGCCAGGGCCAGGCCCAGGACGAGGTGCGAGAGGGCGGTGAACCGCTTCGTGTACGAGTAGCCGAACACGATCGGCGAGGGCCACCGGCGACAGCGCGAGGCAGAGCGGGTTCAGCATGCGCCGCCGCCACCACCAGAGCGGCCGCGGACAGCGACGCACGAACAGCCACGACCTCGCCGCGCGAGACGACGCCCCGCGGCAGCTCGCGCCCCGCGGTGCGCGGGTTCCGCGCGTCGATCTCCTGGTCCGCCAGGCGGTTGAAGCCCATGGCCGCGCTGCGCGCGCCCACCATCGCCACCACGATCCAGCAGACCTGGCCGCGCGGTGGCCCGCCGCCCTGGCGGCCAGCGCGGCCGACGTGAGGGCGAACGGCAGCGCGAACACCGAGTGGGAGAAGCTTGATCATCCGGCCGTAGGCCACGGCCGCGCGGCTCGCGCGAGGCGTCACGGCGGCCGACCGCGCGCGAGCCGCGCCTCGCCCGACAGCAGGAACGCCTGCGGGTCGCCCGGCGACCGTCCGCGGCCGGCGCGTAGGCCAGCGCGGCCCGCCGGCCCGGCGCGATCGCGCCCAGGTCGGCGAGGCCCAGCGCCTCGGCCCCGCCGAGCGTCGCCATGCGCACGATCGCCGCGGCGTCGAGCTCCGGGAACTGCCCGGCGCAGCAGCGACGGCGTCCTCGAGCACGTCCAGGAGGCGCACGCTGGCCAGGCTGTCGGTGCCGAGGCAGAGCCGCACGCCGGCGGCCAGCAGCTGCGGGCACGCGGCGCGTCCCGACCCCGAGGCTGCGGTTGCTGCGCGGGCAGAGCACGACGTGCACGCCCGGCTCGGCCAGCAGCGCGCGGTCGGCCCCGTCCACCTGCACGCCGTGCGCGGCCACCAGGCCGCGGTGCAGCGCGCCCAGCCCGTCGCAGTAGCCGCACCGGGCTCATGCCGGGCGGATCGAACGCGACGTGGCCCGAGGCCGCGCGCGTCCAGGAAGCCCGGCCACGCCCCGTCGCCGTCGGCCAGGAAGCCGCGCCTCGTCGGGCGACTCCGCCAGGTGCATGGCGGCCGGCCCGCCCGCGCGCCACGAGCCCGGCGAACAGCGCGGGCGAGACCGAGTGCGGCGCGTGGGCGGCCAGGCGCACCTCCACGTTCGGGCCGCAGCGCCTCCGCCGCGTGCCGCGACGCAGCCACTCGGCCACGCGAGCGTCGCCGCCGCGCGCGCGGGGTCCCAGGCCAGCAGCTCGAGGAAGACCACCGCCTCGCAGGCTGCGACGCGGCCAGCAGGTCGAGGTGCGCGAGCTGTTCGAGACGTCCCCGACCGCCACGGTGCCGCGCCCTCGAGCGCGCGGATGGCCGCCGCGGCCGCGGCCGCGACCTCGGCGTCGCGTCGTGCCGGCCGCGCGCTCGCGACGAGCGCCTCGACCCACGGCACGAAGCCGGCCCGCCGGACGGCACCGCGGCCGGCGAGGTGCGACAGCTCGAGATGGCAGTGCGCGTTGACGAGGCCGGGAAGCAGCACGCCGTCGCCGAGGTCGCTGGACGCGGCCGGCGGGCGCGCCCGGATCTCCGGCGCGCCCACCCAGGCGACGCGACCGCCGTCGACGGCCACGCGCCCGTCGCGGATCGGGCGGACCCGTGATCGGCAAGCAGCCAGCCGGCCTGGATCGGAGCTCCATTGCCGAGAGCTCGCGCGCCTTATCGGCGCGCGAGGGCGTCAACTCGCGAGGACGTCGCCTCGGCGTGCCCGCCGGGGAGGGTCGGCGTCTCGTGGCTCCAGCAGTAAGGGTCGCCGACGATCGCGTAGTGCATGGTGCGGCGCTTCGGGACGAAGCCGGCGTCCTGGATCGTCGCGCGCGATCTCGGCCTCGGTCAGGCGGAAGTGCGCGCCCGCCGCCGAGACCACGTTCTCCTCGATCATCAGGCTGCCGAAGTCGTTGGCCCCGAAGCGCAGCGACACCTGGCCGATCTTCGCGCCCTGGGTGACCCAGGAGGCCTGCACGTTCGGGAAGTTGTCGAGCATCAGGCGCGCCACCGCGAGCGTCCGCAGGTACTGGAAGGACGTCAGCTCGTCGCCCGCCGAGCGCGGTGTTCGAGGGCTGGAAGGTCCAGGCGATGAAGGCGGTGAAGCCGCCGGTGCGGTCCTGCAGCTCGCGCAGGTGCAGCAGGTGCTCGATCGCGCTCCTCGAGCGTCTCGACGTGGCCGAACATCATCGTGGCCGTCGTCGTCATGCCCGAGGCCGGTGCGCGGTCTCCATGACCTCGAGCCACTCCGCGGTCGAGCCCTTGGCGATGCCGATGATCCTGCCGCACGCGGTCGGACAGGATCTCGGCGCCGCCGCCGGGGATCGAGTCGAGCCCGGCGGCCATCAGCCGCCGCAGCGTCTCCTCGAGGCCGAGCTTCGAGACGCTGCACGATGTGCTGACCTCGGCCGGCGACAGGCCGTGGATCCAGATCGGGTAGCTCGCCTTCATCCAGCGGAACAGCTCCTCGTAGTACTCGATCCCGAGGTCGGGGTGGAGCCCGCCCTGCAGCAGGATCTGGCTGCCGCCGAGCGCGATCGTCTCCTCGATCTTCTGCGCCAGCTGCTCCTTGCGAGCAGGACGTAGCCTTCCTTCGAGGGCAGGTCGCGGTAGAAGGCGCAGAACGCGCACTGCGCGGTGCAGACGTTCGTGTAGTTGATGTTGCGGTCGATGATGTAGGTGACGACCCGCTCGGGGTGCAGGCGCCAGCGCACGGTGTCGGCGAGCGCGCCGAGCTCGAGCAGGTCGGCGTCGCTGCAGCAGCGCGACACCCTCCTCGCGCGAGAGCCGGCTCGCCGTCCTCGACCTTCTTGCGCGATCGCTTCAGGCCTGGCCATGGAACCTCAGCTCCGGGACCCCGGGAACGAGCGCCGAGGGCGTGGGCGCGGCGATAGAACTCGCGCAGCCCCTCCGCTCCGCGCTCGCCGAGCCGTAGACGATGTTCTCGCGCAGGTACGCCTCGTACCGCGCCGCGCGGCCGGAGTCGCCGCCCGCCGTAGCCGCGCCGCGATCTCGCCGAGCGACGCGAGGCCCGCGGCGAGCGCCTGCTGCAGCCGCCGCACCTCGGCCGCGCTCACCACGCCCGCGCGGCCCGGCCCAGAAGGCGTAGACGAACGGCAGGCCGGTGAGCCGCGTCCACTCCTCGCCGAGGTCGAGCCGCGGCATCTCGCCACTCGAAGTAGAGCGCCGGATCGCCGATCAGGAGCGCCGCGTCGGCCTCGTCCAGCATGCCGGTCGAGGCCGGGCGCCATCGGCACGTACTCGGGGTCGCGGCCGAGGCGCTCGTGCAGCAGCACCTCACCAGCGCCGCGCTGGTCGCGGCTCGAGGTGTCGAGCGGCCACGCGCCGCACGCGCTCGAGGGGCTCGCGGTGGAACAGGCTCACCGAGCGCACCGGTCCCGCGGCTCGCGATCGCCACGCCCGGCACGATCGCGTAGTCGCCCGAAGGCGTACTCGATCGACGGGATCGATGCCGAGGTCGACCTCGCCCGCGTGCAGCCGCTCGGCCACCCGCGAGGGCAGGTCGCGCTCGAGCCGGAAGCCCGGCTCGCGCTCGAGGCCGTAGACCGAGGGCTCGGCGTTCAGGTAGGAGACGGCGCCGAGCCGCAGCACGCCGCTCGCCGAGAACCGTGCGGCACTCGCGCCCGGACGGGCGACCGCTGTCGCGCTCACCACTCCTTCACCACGTTGAAGACCGTGTCGCGCTCGACGGGCCGGCGGCCCGCCTCGCGGATCAGCCGGCACAGCTCGTGCACGGTCATCGACTGCGGCGGTCGCGGCGCCCGGCGTCGTGGGCGATCTTCTCCTCGGTCACGGTGCCGTCGATGTCGTCGGCGCCGAACGAGAGGCCGACCTGCGCCAGCCGCGGCGCCGATCATGATCCAGTACGACTTGATGTGCGGGAAGTTGTCGAGCATCAGCCGGCCGACGGCGATCGCCTTCAGGTCCTCGAAGCCGGTCGTCTCGGGCAGCTTCATCGCCGGCGCCTCCCAGGGCTGGAAGGCCAGCGGGATGTAGGTCACGAAGCCGCCGGTCTCGTCCTGCAGCTCGCGCAGCTGCAACAGGTGGTCGACGCGGTCCTCGACCGACTCGATGTGGCCGTAGAGCATCGTCGCGTTCGTGGGGATCCCGTGCTGGTGCGCCTTGCGCATCACGTCCAGCCACTGCGGCGCCGTCGGCCTTGCCCTGGATGATCTTGTCGCGCGTCTCCTTCGCGAAGATCTCGGCGCCGCCGCCCGGCATCGAGTCGAGCCCGGCGGCCTTGAGCTCGTGCAGCACCTGCTCGACGCTCATCCGGTAGAGCCGATGGAAGAAGAAGATCTCGACCGCGGTGAAGGCCTTGATGTGGATGTCGGGCCGGACCGTCTTGATCCCCCGCATCATGTCCGTGAAGTAGGCGAACGGCAGGTCGGGGTGCAGGCCGCCCACGATGTGGACCTCGCGCACGCTGCTTCGGCAGCCCGCTGCACGTTCTTCGACGATGTCGTCGAGGCGCCATCGTGTAGGCGCGCGGCTCGTCCTTCTTCGCCGCGAACGCGCAGAAGTCGCAGGTGGCCACGCAGACGTTCGTGTGGTTGATGTGGGTGTTCCAGACGAAGTAGGCGGCGTCGCCGTGCCGCTGCTCGCGGACGTGGTTGGCGAGGCTGCCGAGGCCCAGCAGATCGTGGCGTCCGGTAGAGGGCGACGCCGTCCTCGAAGTCGAGCCTGCGTCCGGCGAGAACCTTCTCCCGAACCTTCTCCAGGGCGGTGTCGGACCGGCGCGCGGGGCTTGCGAGTGTCGCCATCACCTCTCCGGGGGCGCCCGTCCCTGGACCTCGGGTCGGGCTTGCCGACCATGCGGTCAGCGGGTCGAGGAGAGATTAGCATAACGCGTGCCTCCCCTGCCTTTGGCGCGCCTCATCGGTGTCTTCACCGTGAGCCTCGCGACGCTGATGCTCGAGCTGACGCTCACCCGGCTGTTCTCGGCCACGATGTTCTATCACTTCGCCTTCCTGGCGATCTCACTCGCGCTCTTCGGCTCCGGCGCGAGCGGCGTCTTCGTCTACCTGGCGCGCCCGCGGCTCGACGACGAGCGCACGGCGTCGCTGATGGCGCTCGCCTGCGCCCTCTTCGCGGCCAGCACGGTCGCCGCGCTCGCTCGTCATCCTCGCCAACCCGCTCTCGCCCTTCAGCCCCGGGCTCGGGATCCTGCTCGTCGCTCGCCGCGGATCTACGGAGCGGCGGCGCTGCCCTTCTTCTTCGCGGGCTGCGTCATCACACTGGCCATCTCCGCCTGGACGCGGCAGATCAGCCGGCTCTATCTCTTCGACCTCGCCGGCGCCGCGCTCGGCTGCCTGCTGCTGGTGCCGGCGCTGGAACTGCTCGGCGCGATCGACACCGTGCTGCTGGTCGGCGCTGCTGGCCTCGCTCGCCGGGGTGGTCTCGCGGCTCTCGGCCGGCCGCGTTGCGCGCTGGCGTCTCGGCGGCTGCCGCGGCCGTGCCTCCTCGCCTGGAACCAGACCACGGCCCTTCGGCAGCTGCGCGAGGCCAAGGGCCTCTCGGAAGAGGCGGTCGTCTTCTCGCGCTGGAACTCCTTCTCGCGCGTGACGGTGACGAGCACGCCCGACCCGGACCGGCTGCTGCATCTACATCGACGCCGACGCCGCCACGATCATCCACCGGACGCCGCCGACCTGAAGCGGCACGCGGCCGAGCGGGACCGCATCGAGTCGCTCGCGTACCAGATCGGGCGACCGCGACAAGGTGCTGATGATCGGGCCCGGCGCCGGCGTCGACGTGATCGTGGCGCGGCTGCACGGGGCGCGCGACGTGACCGCCGTCGAGGTCAACCCGCTGGTCGCCCGCGGCGTGATGTCGAGCGAGCCCTTCCGCGCTTCTCCGGCCGCCTCTACGAGCAGCCGGGCGTGCGGCTGGTGGTCGACGAGGGCCGCAGCTTCCTGCGCCGATCCGCGGGAGAGTACGACCTCGATCCTCGGCACGATGGTCGACACCTGGGCGGCGACCGCGGCCGGGGCGTTCGCGCTCACCGAGAACAACCTCTACACGCGTGGAGGCCTTTCGGGACTACCTCGCGCGGCTCGCCCCGGGCGGCATCTTGAGCCTGACGCGCTGGCACCAGACGCCGCCGGACCAGCTGCTGCGCCTCCTCTCGCTCGCGCGGCGTCGCGCTGGCCGAGCGCGGCGTCCGCGATCCGCGGCGCCACCTCATCGTCGTGCGCGGGAAGGCCGGAGGACGGCCAGCCGCTCGCGACCGTCGACCTTGCTGCTGAAGAAGGAGCCCTTCACCGACGACGAGATCGCGCGGCGCCGAGGCGTTCGCCGAGCGGCACGGGTTCGAGGTGCTCTACACGCCGCGCACGCGACCCGGACAACGACCTCGCGCGCCTGGTCGAGGCCTCGGATCCCGAGGCCTTCTGGAACGGCTTCCGAGCGACGTCTCCCCGCCCTCCGACGACCGGCCGTTCTTCTTCCAGTCGGTCGCGGCCCGCGCGCCTGCTCGAACGCGCTGGTCGCGCGGGGAGTGGCGGCGCACCAACCTCGGCACGCTGGTGCTGCTTCGGCGTCGTCGGGATCAGCGCGCGGTGGTGGCGCTCTTCATCCTCGGCCCGCTCGTGCTCGCCCGCGCGCCGCGTGGCCGCCACGCGCGGGCGGCTTCCGTTCCTGCTCTACTTCGCCGCGCCTCGGCACCGGCTTCATCGTGGTCGAGGTGGTGCTGGTGCAGAAGTGCGTGCTGTTCCTGGGCCATCCCGTCTACGCGCTCACCGTCGTGCTGTTCGCCGTGCTGCTCAGGAGCGCGGTCGGCAGCTGGCTCGCCGGACGCGTGAGCGACGAGGACGCCCCGCGTGCCCTGCCCACGATGCTGCCGGCCGTGGCGGGCCTCGTCGTGCTCGCGTGCCTTCGGGCTGGCGCCGATCTTCTACGGCCTCGTGCAGCTCGCGACACCGCTGCGGATCCTGATCACCGTGCTGGCGCTCTGCCCGCTCGGCCTCGCGCTGGGCATGCCGATGCCCACCGGGATCCGCCTGCTCGCCGGGCGCGCGCCCGAGCTCGTCCCGTGGGCCTGGGGCGTGAACGGCGCGGCGTCGGTGCTCGGCTCGGTCGGCGCCGTCGCGCTCGCGATGCGCTGGGGCTTCGACGTCGCGCTCCTGACCGCGGCGTCGCTCTACTGTGGCGGCCGTGCTCCTCGCGGCGCGGGCGCTCGCGGCCACGACACGCGTCCGCCCGTTGACCATGACCTCGTCGCCTCGGCCCCTGATCGCTTCGCGCGCTCGCCGCCGGCTGGCTGCTGGTCGCCGCCACGGCGATCCTGGCGCTCGCGGGCGAGCTCTGGCTGCGCCTCGAGCTGCGCGAGGACGCCCGTGCGTCCAAGCACTTCCAGGATGCGAACGTCTTCTTCGCCAACTCGATGGAGCTCAACGCCGGCAACCGCACGCTCTGGGCCAAGCCCTGGTTCAAGTACCGCCCGGGCGCGCGCGCCGAGGTCGTGGCCGGAGGCGAGCGCTTCGTGATCCAGATCAACTCGCAGGGCTTCCGCACCCACGAGTTCGCGGTGCCGAAGCCGGCGGGGCTGGTGCGGGTCGTGTGCATCGGCGGCTCGACGACGGTTGCGGGACGCACGAACGAGGAGACCTACCCCGCGCTGCTCGAGGCGAAGCTGCGGGCCCGCTATCCCGGTCTGCCGCTCGAGGTGCTGAACCTCGGCGTGAGCGGCGTGAGCCACGAGCACTGGCTCGACCGGCTCGACCGCGTGTTCGCCTACGGTCCCGACGTCGTCGTGCACTACGAGGCGATCAACGATCTCGCCTGGCGCCAGTTCCCCCGCTTCGCCCGGGCGCATCCCGGGTGGCGCGCGGCGTACCGCAGCCTGCTCTACTCGCGGCTCGTTCCGTTCCCCCTCGACGCGCTCGAGCCCTACATCGCCGACTCGCTGGACGCGCTCGGCCGGATCGCTTCCGCCTGCCGCGAGCGCGGCACCGCGTACCTCGCGGCGTCCTTCGCCGGGCCCGACCCCCGGAGGCTCAGCCCCGAGATGAAGAGCCACCTCGACGTGAACACGGAGTTCTGGGGCCGGCGCTTCCCGCTCCACTCGTACGCGACCTACGCGCGCGGTCGTCGGACGCTACAACCAGCGCTTCGTCGAGTTCGTCCACCACCAGCACGTCGCCCACGTGCTCGTGCACGAGCGGCTCAGCGATCCCTCGCTCTTCATCGACGTCTGCCACTTCACGCCCGCCGGGATCGAGCAGCTCGCCCTGGTCTTCCTCCCCGCGGTGGACGGGCTCGTGACGCAGACGGCGGGCTATCGAAGCTGGCGCGCGTCGGCGCGGGCGAGCGGGGAGACGCACTGATGGCCGAGCAGCGCCCGGCCCGCTTCGACTGGCGCGACGCGGCGACGGGCCTGCTGCTGCTGCTCTTCGTCGGCTGCTACGTGTGGGCCGAGCTCGACCTGCGCGGGCGTCCCGAAGAGGACGCCGCCATGCTGATGCGCTACTCCCGCCACCTGGCGGCCGGGCACGGCATCGTCTGGAACATCGGCGAGAAGCCCGTCGACGGCGCGACCGACTTCCTGTTCATGGTCGTGCTCGCCGCGGTCCACGGCCTCGGCCTGAGCCTCGAGACGGCGGCGCGCGCCATCGGGCTCTTTACCCACGCCGCGACCGTCTGGTTGGTGTTCTGGAGCGCGCGGCGGGTCTTCGGCGCGAGCCGGGAATGGGCGCTCGTCCCCGCCGTCTTCATCGGCGTCGGCCCCGGCCTCCGGCATCTCGCCGCGGGCTACGGCACGCCGCTCTTCGCCCTGACCGCGACCGTGACGTGGGTCCTCGCCTGCCACCTCGCACGCGCCGACAGCGGGCGCGAGGCGCGCCCCGCGCTCGCCTTCGCGCTCGCGGCGCTGGTGATGGGCCTCGCGCGGCCCGAGGGCGTCTTCCTCGGCGGCTTCATGCTGCTCGCCGTGCTCGTCGATCGGGGCGGGCGCGGAACGCGGGCGATCCTGACGCGCTTTCTCGTCGTCTTCCTGACGCTCGGGCTTCTCTACTTCCTCTGGCGCTGGCAGTACTTCGGCTACCCGCTGCCGAACCCCTTCTACAAGAAGGGCGGCGGCACGCTCTACTGGCACTCGCTGCGCCAGTCCTGGAAGAACCTGTGGGCGCTCGGCTGGCCGTTCCTGTGGCTCGTCCCGCTCGGCCTCGCGATCCGCGGCGCGCGCAAGGCGGCGCTCTTCGTGGCCCTGCCCGTCGTGCTGTTCGTCACGCTCTTCGTGCTGATCTCCGACGAGACCAACTACGTCATGCGCTTCCGCTACCCGATCCTGCCGGTGCTGCTGCTCGGGCTGCGTGCCCGTCGCTCAGGCGCTCTTGGCCGGGTGGCCCCGACCGGCTCCCGGCTCGCGGTCGCGCCGCTCGTGGCTGCTGGCGCTCGCGGGCGCGCTCGCCGTCGCGCAGCACCAGAGCTACCGCTTCGTGGCGCCGCAGCGCCTCGGGCTCTACGACGCGGGGCTCGTGCTGCGCGACTACGCGGCGCGCGGCTTCGCGCTGGTGACGACCGAGGCGGGGCTGCTGCCGCTCGTCTCCGAGTGGCGCGCGGTCGACGCCTGGGGCCTGAACGACCAGTACGTCGCTCACCACGGCGGCATCGACGAGGCCTACCTGGACCGCTACCGGCCCGAGCTGATCGTGTTCCACGCCTACTTCTCGCCGCGCGTCGCGGACCACGGCGAGCGCGTCGAGACGCGCTCGCTCGGGCGGCCCTGGTACCGGATGGTGATGACGCTCAAGGGCTACGCGGAAAAGCGCGGCTACGAGCTCGCCGCGTGCTTCGGAAGGAACGAGTGGGACACGCACTACTACTACGTCCGCCGCGGCTTCCCGCAGAGCCGGGAAATCACCGAGCGGCTGCGCGCGCTCGACTACTACTGGGACGGCGAGCCCACGCTCGACCTGGCGGCGCCGCACGAGCCCGAACCGGCGAGGCCGTAGGAACCTTGTTTACGACCCCCGCCCGGGGGCGTAGACTGGTTTCGTGAGATCCGCAGGGGCGCTCATAGCGCTTTCGCTCCTGGCCGCGCCGGCCGCGGCGGAAGTGAGCGTGCGGGTCGTGCCGGCGAGCACCGGCGCTCCGGCACAGGTCGAGCTGGTGGCGCGCGCGGCGCCGCTCAACGAGGTGCTCGACCGCCTCGGCCGCCAGATCGGGATGAAGGTCGTCTACGAAGGCGGCTCGCCGCGACAGCTCGTCACGCTCAGCCTGCAGGGCCGCACGCCGGCCGAGACCGTGCTCGCGCTCCTGGAAGGCCAGGGCCTGAACTACGCGCTGCTGGGGGATCCGACTGGCGCGGGCGCGCAGACGCTGCTGGTGACGGGCACCGCTCCCTCGACGGGCACGAGCGCACCGTCCGCGACCGGCCGGACCACGCCGAGCGCTGCGCTCCGCCGGCCGAACGCGCCGCCGCCCGGATCCAGTCCCGACGCGATCGACGGCGAGGAAGAAGATCCCGAGGAGGACGAGCCGTTCGACCAGCCCGTCGAGCCGCAGCTCGTGACGCCCGAGGGGGTCGCGGCCGGCCAGCCTGGCCAGCCCGCGCCGAGCACGCAGGCCGACCCGACCGGCGTGCCCGTCCCCGGACCGCGCGCTCCGAACCCCCAGCCCCAGGCGCCGACGAACCCGTTCCCGGTCTCGCCCTTCGCGCCGCAGCCCGCGCCCTACATGCCGCAGCCGTACGCGCCGCTTGCGCCTGTCGTTCCCGGCGGCGTCCCTGCGCCCGGTGCGCCAACCGCGCCCCAGCAGCAGCCACCACCGCAGCGCAGGAGCCGGCGGCCCCGCCGCAGGGCTAGCGCGGATACGTGGGGGTGCCCGGGCGCGTCGACCCCGGCTGGACGCTCCCCGGACGCGGCCCCGCCGCCGGAGCGCGGCCGATCACGCGCGGCTGACCCGCGACGAACAGCCACTCGCTGTACTTCGTTCGGCCGTTGAAGACGCGCAGGCTCTTGTCGGTGTTGGTGGTGGCGACGCCCTGGAATCCGCTGCCGATGCCCTGGCCCGGCTGCGAGAAAGCCGACGGCCGCGTCGTCGTGGTCGTGGTGGTGACGACGCCTCCACCCATGCCGGGCGCGGCCGGGGCGCCGGGCATGCCGGGCACGAGCGCGTCGCCCGGCCGCAGGAAGCGCCACTTGCCGTCCTTCGTCAGCGGGTCCTTGTACTCCTTGCGCAGGAACTTCTGCTTCACCAGCACCTCGAGCGAGGTCGGCAGCGCGTTGCCGTTCCTGCGCTGGTAGCGCCCGATCGCGTCGGCGATCTCGCCGCCGCGGAAGAGCAGCTCCTCCTCGGCGTCGTTCTTCATCAGGTACTTCCAGTAGGGGCCGGCCGCGGCCATCAGGATCAGCATCGTCGCAACGGTGGCCATGAGCGCGACGAGCGCGTAGCCCGCTTCGGCGCGACGCACGCTCACGGCGCCTTCTTCGCGCGGTAGCGCTCGAGCACGCGCTTCACGTACTCGCGCGTCTCGCGGTAGGGCGGGACGCCAGAGTGCTTCGCGACGGCGCCCTGGCCCGCGTTGTACGCCGCGAGTGCTCTGCGCAGGTCGCCGTTGTACTGCTTGAGCAGCGCCTCCAGGTGCCGCACGCCCGCGTCCAGGTTCTGCTCCGGGTCGAGCGGGTCCGACACGCCGAGCGCGGCCGCGGTGCGCGGCATCAGCTGCATCAGCCCCTGCGCGCCCTTCGGCGAGACGGCCTCGGGCCGGAAGCCCGACTCGACCGCCACCACCGCCAGCACCAGCGCGGGCTCGAGTCCGTAGCGGCGCGACGCGTCCTCGGCCAGCCGCGTCAGCTCGGGCCCGCTCGCCTGGCTCACCTCGTCCAGCACCTCGTCCGGCACGTAGCCGCGCACGGCCGCCGCGGGCAGCTGCACCTCGCCGCCGCCCTTGAGCATCAGCACCTCGAGCCCGTTCTCGCTGCGGTGCCCGGACAGCTTCAGCGTCTGGCCGCTCGCGAGCAGCGCGATCTCGGCGCGCGCCGGCGCGGCGAGCGTCAGCGCGGCGAGACGAGGAAGGGGGCGTGCGCCGCATCGGCTCACTCGCGGGCCACCGTCACCGTGCCGGTGACGCCGTTCGCGGTGGTCGCGGTCACCGTGACCGTCCCCACGCTTCCGAGCGCCGCGCTCGATGCGCAGCGTGTCCGTGACCTGGCCGTTCGAGTTCGTGAAGAGGAAGGCGCCGCCGCTGTCGAGCCTCTCCGTCGCGCCCGTGACCGAGAACGAGACCGGCACGTTCTGCACCGGGTTGCCACTCTCGTCGAAGACCGTGGCCCGCAGGGTCGACGGCCGGCCGGCCGAGATGTGCGCCGGGTCGGCGGTCACCACCACGCGGTCCGGGAGCGCGCTGCCGATGTCGATGATCACGGTCGTCGGAGTTCTCCCCGGTGGCGATGCTGGCGGCCGCGGCTTCCGGAGCCAGCGATGGCTCACCCGAGGCCGCTGCAACGGCGCCAGCGCGCCCCGTGGGCATCCGTCGTCGTGGTCGGGGGGTGGGCGCCGGGCCTCCCGAGATCGCGGTCACGGCGCGCTCCCGGAGCGGGCGTCGGACACGAAGTTGACCCGGGCGACCCCATTGCGCGTCTTGCCGACCTCGTCGACGCGTCCGAGGTTCGTGAAGAAGAACACTTCGGTGCCGTCCGGCACGAACGTGCCTGCCGGCTCGACCAGGATCGCGGAAAGGACGGAGATTCCCCCGTTGGCGACCACGAACGTCGGGATTCGCAATCAGGGTCAGGCTCGTGCCGGGCGGGGCCGTCAGCGGGACCGATTCGCACGCCGGCAGCAGCAGGGTCGTGCCGGCCAACAGGCACAAGCCCAGGGTCAGGCTCGTTCGCTCACGCACTATTGCCCTCCACGTGCCGCCCGTCATGGCGTCACCACCAGCCGGCCGGCGGCGGGCACCGCAGGCCGCTCGCCGCCCCCGGCGTGGAGCAGCGTCAGCGACTCCACGCTGAGCGCGCCCGAGCCCGGCTTCAGCCCGCGGAGCGTCAGCGTCGCCACCGCTCCCGAGCCCGTCACGCCGCTCGCGCGCGAGAACTTCACGCGCGCGTGGCCCACCTCGAGCGCGCGCTCCGCCAGCACGGGAACGCCGTCGAGGCTCAGCAGCGAGCCGGCGGTGGCGTCCGCCATCTCGGCGAGCGCCCCGTCCCAGGCCAGCGACAGGTCGATCCCCACCACGTCGCGCGCGCCGACCACCACGATCGCCACGGCTCCATTCTGGCCCACGCGCAGGTCGACCTCGGGCGGGCTCAGGATCGCGGACGGCGGGCGCTCGGGCGTCGAGACGGCCGCGCCCTCGGGCCCGGCGCCCGGCGGCTGGGGCGTCGCCGTGAGCGGCGCCGGCGGCTGCTGCGCGCGGCGGCGCGCCCAGGATCGGCGGCGCCGCGGCCGGGGAGTTCGCGAGCGGCCGCGTGCCGGGCACGGACGTCGGGCCGCCGTTGGGCGGCGCCTGGGGAACCGTGGGACCTGGCGGCGTTGCCGCGGGCTCGGGCGCCGGCCCGAAGATCGACCCGCGCAGGCCCTCCACCCGCGGCACCTCCTGCGTGCCCACGCGCAGCGGCACCATGTCGCCCTCGAAGACCTTCGGGCCGCGCACGATGCGGGGCGTGATCGAGATCAGCACCTCCGACTCGTCCTTCTGTCTTTTTCGCGTGGCCGAACAGCTTCCCGATGACCGGGATGCTGTTCATGCCGAGCGCGCCCGTGAAGTTCGAGGCCTCGTTGCCCTGCAGCAGGCCGCCGATGAGACCCGTCTCCCCGTCGCGCAGGCGCAGCGTGCCCGTGACGTTGCGGGTCAGGAACGTCGGCACGTTGACCGGGTTGTCGTTGCTGCCGACGTTGCGGTCAGCGCCCAGCAGGCTGAACTCGGCCGTCAGCTCCATCGTGATGTCGCCGCTCGCCGCGACGCGCGGCGTGAGCGTCAGGTTCACGCCCACGTTCCGGTACGAGAAGCTGGTCGCCGGCAGGTAGCCGGTCGTGCCCCCCGTCCCGACCGTGTAGCTCGTCTGCGGCACGGGCACCTCGGTGCCGATCTTGAGCTCGGCTTTCTTTCCCTCGGCCGCGCGCAGGCGCGGCGCGGCCAGGATGCGCGTCGTCGAGTCGGTCTGCAGGAAGCGCGCGAAGACGGACGACGGCAGGCTTACGATCCAGTCGGCCTGGTTGAGCGAGGACAGCAGGTGCGCCCGGATGTTGAGCAGGCCGGCCGTGATCTCGTCCTCGCGCCCCGTCGGCGAGAGCGTGAGGCCGGCGCTGTAGTTCGAGAGGTTGATCCCCCACTCCTTCGTGGCGTTGCGGTTGACCTCGAGGATCTGCACCTCGACCAGGATCTCGCCGCGCGGCTTGTCGTTGAGCTCGATCAGGCGGTCGGCCATCGCGATCTGGTCGATCGTGCCGAGCACGGTGATCGCGTTGAGCGCCTGGTTGCCCGCCACGGTCTGCACCTTGGCGAGCGTCTTCACCAGGTTCACGGTCTCGTTGATGTCGGCGTTCTGCACGAAGAAGGTCCGCAGCAGCAGCTCGTCGTACGCCTGCCGCTTCTGGCGCGACTCGGGGACGATGATGAGCGTGTTCTGGTCGAGCACCTTGTAGAACAGCCGGTTCACGAAGGTCACGCGGTCGAGCGCCTCCTGGAACGTGACGCCGCTCAGGTTGACCGTGACGTCGCGCTTGTCGCGGAAGCTCTCGTCGAACAGCACGTTCACGCCCGCGATCTTGCCCAGGCTCTCCAGGATCTTCTGCAGGCTCGCGCCCTCGAACTTCATCGTGATCGGCACGGGGCTGCGCGGCGACAGCACCGGCAGCGGCGCGCGCGCCGCGGCCTGCGCCCGCGCCCGCGTCGCCTCGAACTCGGCGCGCTCCGCCTTGTCCTCCTCCGCCTTGCGCGTGCGGTCGCGCACCACCTGCAGGTCGTCCGCGGCCGAGCGGTTGCCGGGATCGAACTTGACCGCGATCTCGAGCTCCTCGGCCGCCTTGGGGAAGTCGTTCGCCGCGAGCGCCTTGCGTGCCGCGTCGTAGTGCAGCCGGCTCGCCTGCAGCCGCGCGTTCTCGAGCGCGATCTTGTAGCCGATGTTGTCCGGGTCCTTCTCGAGCGCGCGCGTGTAGCGCGCCACGGCGAGGTCCCAGTCCCCCATCTCCGACGCGCTTTGTCCCTGGCGATAAGCCCAGCGCGCGGCACAGCCCGCCGTCAGGAGCGGGGCGACGAGCACGAGCGCCAGCACGGTCCGCATCGGGGCCGAGTTCATTCCGCCTCCCACCGCGTTCACCATTCGTTGTACGGCGTGCCCGAGAGCGACGGGGCCTCCGAGGAGCTCTTGACGTCGTACACCCCGGGCGGATCGCCCGGCCGGTCGGGGTCGGGCTCCTGGAACACGGGCGTCCAGTCGGCGTCCTGCGTGATCGGGTCCTTCGGCAGCTGGCGCAGGTAGCCGTCCTCGACGAGCGTCTCGAGCGTCGCCGGGTACTGGCCCTTGTCGAGGTAGTACTGGTCGATCAGGTCGCGCAGACGGAACAGGTTCTCCCTCAGCACCGCCTCCTTCGACTGCACGATCGCCACGCGGTAGTTGGGCACGGCGATCGCCGCGAGGATCGCCACCAGCGCGATCACGGTTACCAGCTCGATCAGCGTGAAGCCCGCGCTGCCGCGGGGCTCACCAGGTGTTGTAGGTGGTCTTTCCATCGAGCGCCTTGGCCGTGCTCTTCGAGTAGACGTCGTACACGTTCTCGCCGCACCACGAGTTGCTGTCGGGATCGTCCTGGTAGCAGCGCATCCCCCACTCCGCGCTGCTCGTCATCGGATCGAGCGGGACCCGGCGCATGAACTTGAGCTTGCGGTCGAGCGCCCCCACGCGGTTGACGCCCTTCACGAGCGTCTCGAGGTCCGGCGGATAGCCCTCGCTGCCGAGCTTCACCTCGGTGCCCCCGATCTGCCCCGCGTCCACGGCTCCCTTGTAGGCGTCGATCCCCCGCCGGATCTCGCGCAGCGCCCGGCGCAGCTCCAGCTCGCGCTCCCGCCGCACCGCCACGCGGCCGAGCGGAAGGATCGCGGACGCCAGGATCATCATGATCGTGGCGACCGCCACGAGCTCCAGGTAGGTGACGCCGCGCGAGCCCCTAGCGTCCACGCCGCCTCGACTTCCTCGCCTCGGGCGACTGGCGCAGGTAGGTGCTGAGATCGACCTGCAGCGAGCCCCCCGACTCGGCGTCGGCGCGCAGCGCCACGCCGTCCACGGTCAGGAAGCGCTTCGAGCGCTCGACGCCGCGCAGGAAGCCGACGAGCTGCGGATACGAGCCTTCGAGCGGCAGCGTCATCACCACTCGCTCGAGCGGCGCGCCGTCGACGTCCTCGCGGCGCACGCTGCGGGTCGCGAGCTGCAGCCCCGGCTCGCGCGCGAGCTCCTCGACGGCCTCGAGCGACTGGAACAGGTCCTGCTTCTCGTCCCCCGCCAGCGTCGCGTAGAAGCGCTCGAGGTCCGCCCCGTTCGCGCGGATCGCCTCGGCGCGGTCGACGAGCGCCTGCGCGCGCTGCTTCTCGAGCAGAAGCTCGGCGCGCGCGCTCGCGGCGCGTGCCTGGGCGTTGCGCTGCCGCAGCGAGCGCGGCAGCGTCCAGGCCACGAAGGCGAGCGCGTTCAGGGCCAGCAGCCCCAGGAACAGCGGCAGCAGCTTCGCGCGCCAGAAGGGCCGCGTCACTTCGCATCCGATCGCGGCTGATAGCGCACGCTGCAGGAGATGTCGACGCCGTCGTGCGGCCTTCGCTCCAGCTGTTGAGGAAGGCGCCCTCGAACTCGCCGTGGGACTGCAGCGCCTTCAGCAGCGCCAGCGCGTCCTCGCTGCTGCGGCCGACGGCGGTCAGCGACAGCTCGGTGCCGGAAGCGCCTCCGGCCGGCTGCACCGCGACCAGCCGCACGCCCGGCGGCAGCGCCTGCTCGAGCGCGGCGAACAGACCGGTCCAGGAGAAGGCGCGCCGGTCGACGAGCCTCTTCACGGCCGACCACTCGCGCAGCGCCTCGCTCGACGCCGCGAGGCTGCGCAGGCTCGCGGACTCGCTGCTGAGCCGCGCGGCCTCGGCCTCGAGAGACTGCACCTCGGCCTCCACGTCGCGGGCGCGGCCGGGCAGCAGCTCCCAGGCCATCACCGACTGGCGCAGGGTCGCGAGCGCGAGCACGAACGTGCCGAGGCCCAACAGCAGCGTCGGCAGCCGCTCGTTGCGGAACGGCTGGCGCGCCAGGTTGAGCGGCGCCTTCATGCCACCCTCCGCAGCACGCTGGCCGCCGCGCCGGCGACCGACTGCGCTTCCTCGCCATCCTCGGCGTCGCCGAGCGCCGCCCACGGCCGCACCAGTCGCGGAACCACACCGGTCGCGCGCTCGACCACCTCGCTCGCCTCTGCCGGGTCGAGCGCCCCGGCGCGCAGCGTCACCGCGTCGAAGCCGCGCCCGCCGAGCTGCTCGCGGTGGAAGCGCAGCGTCTGCCCCGGCATGCCGCGCGACCGCCTCCTTGCCGTCCTCGCGCGGCAGCGTCCGGATCAGGAGCGGCCGCTCGCCGCGCCGCACCTGGAACGAGACGTAGCCGTGGTCCCAGTTCACGAGCAGGCTCTCGGCGTCGCCCGGCTCGCCGCCGTCGAGCGTCGACAGCGCGAGGCCCGCGGGCTCGACGAGCCCCGCCTCGAAGCCGAGCGAGGCGAGCGCGTCCTCGTACGGGCGGATCACCTCGTCCCGCGCCACCGCCACCAGCAGCTCGTCGGCGCTCACTGCGCGCCAGGCGAGCCGCGCCGCGCGCACGTCGAAGTCGGCGGGAAGCGCCTTGTGCAGCCGGAAGCGCACGGTCTCCTCGACCTCGGCGCGGCGGCCGCGCAGGTCCGCCGCCGGCAGCAGCGTCAGGCGCACCGCGGGGTCGGGCACCACGAGCGAGACCGGGCCGCCCGAGAGCGCCCCCGCCCGCTCGAATGCCGCCCGCAGCGCGGCCCGGAGCGCGTCGGGGTCGAGCACGTTGGGCTTGCTGAGCGAGGGCTCGAGCGCCCCGGCCGCGAGCTCGACCGCCGCCGCGGCGGCGAGAGCGACCCGCGTACCGTCGCGCGCCAGGCGCACCACGGCCACGGCGCGCGGGCGCACCTCGACCGCGACGAGCGGCAGCGGCGGCTCCACGAGCGTGCGCGAGAGCCAGTCGGAGGCGCGCCGCAGCGGCGACGCGGCAGAGCCGCGCGAAGCGCTCACACGACCTCCACGAAGGTCACCTTGTTGATCTCCTGCAGCGTGGTGCGGCCGGCGAGCGCCTTGTTCACGGCGGACTCGCGCAGGAAGATCATGCCCTCCTCGCGCGCCAGGCGCTTGATGTCCGCGCTCGAGCGGCGCTCGAGGATCAGCTCGCGGACGGTGTCGGTCACGTCGAGCAGCTCGCAGATCGCCGTGCGGCCCTTGTAGCCGGTGCCGCCGCACTCCATGCAGCCCTGGCCTTCGTAGAACGGCACGTCCCGGTAGAGCTGCGGGTCGAGCCCCGACTCGACCAGCAGCGGCTCCGAGGCGCGCACCTCGCGCTTGCAGTGCGCGCAGATCGTGCGCACCAGCCGCTGCGCCTGCACGCAGTTGAGCGCCGAGACGAAGTTGTAGGGCTCGATCTTCATGTTGAGGAAGCGGCCGAGCACGTCGATCACGTTGTTGGCGTGCACGGTCGTGAAGACCAGGTGGCCGGTGAGCGCCGACTGGATCGCGATGTCGGCGGTCTCCGGGTCGCGGATCTCGCCCACCATGATCTTGTCGGGGTCGTGGCGCAGGATCGAGCGCAGCCCGCGCGCGAAGGTGAGCCCCTTCTTCTCGTTGACCGGGATCTGGGTGATGCCCTTGAGCTGGTACTCGACCGGGTCCTCGATCGTGATGATCTTGTCTTCCTCGGTCTTGATCTCGCTGAGCGCGGCGTAGAGCGTCGTGGTCTTGCCCGAGCCGGTCGGGCCGGTGACCAGCACCATGCCGTACGGCTCGCGGATGAAGCGGCGGAAGTGCGCGAGCTCCTTGTCGTCGAAGCCCAGCACGTCGAGCCGCAGCGACGCGAACTGCTTCGACAGGCTCTCCTTGTCGAGGATGCGGATCACGGCGTCCTCGCCGTGCACCGACGGCATGATCGAGACGCGGAAGTCGATCGAGCGGCCCTGGATCTTGACGCGGAAGCGCCCGTCCTGCGGCACGCGCTTCTCGGCGATGTCGAGCTCCGACATCACCTTGATGCGGCTGATGATCGTCGCGTGGTGCTCCTTGGCGATCGGCTTCATCGCCGGCTGCAGCACGCCGTCGATCCGGTACTTGATCACCACCTCGCTGTCGCGCGTCTCGATGTGGATGTCCGAGGCGCGGCGGTTGAGCGCGTCGAACACCGTCGAGTCGACGAGCTTGATGATCGGCGACTGGTCCGCCTGGATCTTGTCGATCGACAGCACCTCGTCGCCGTTGTCCTCCTCGCGGACCAGCTGGATCTTGAAGGACTCGGAGGCCTGCTCCAGCACGCGCTGGGTGCCCTGGCTGCGCTTGAGCGCCTCCTGGATCGCGGACGGGGTGCCGACCGCGGGCTGCACCTGCGTCTGCAGCACCAGGCTCAGCTCGTCGACCACCGGCAGCGCCGTCGGGTCGGCCATCACCAGCACGAGCCGGTCGCCCTCGCGCCGGTAGGGCAGGAACGCGTAGCGGAACATGAGCTCGACCGGCACCGACTTCAGCAGCTCGGGGTCCGGCGCGAACGACGCCACGTCCACGTACTCGAGCCCGTAGCGCAGCGCGAGCGCCCGCGCCTGCTCCTCCTCCGAGGACGCGAGCGCCCAGCTCGCGTCGGCGGGGCTCGGCGTCCCGCTCACCGGGCCGGCCCCTGCACGGCCGAGATCGCCTGGAACATGGGCAGGTAGAACGCGAGCAGCATGACCGCCACGATCACCGCCATCAGCACGAGCAGGACCGGCTCGACGAGCGCGAGCACGGTCGCCATCCGGGTGTCGAGCTCCTCGTCGTAGAACTCGGCGATCGCGTTCAGCATGTCGCCGAGCGCGCCCGTCTGCTCGCCCACCTTCACCATCTCGAGCGGCAGCGCCTCCAGCATCCCGGTCGACTCGAGGGCCGTCGTCAAGCTGGCGCCCTCGCGGATCCGGCTGGTGGCGCCGGCCACGGCGCGCGCCATCGCGCGGTTGCCGATCGAGTGGGCCGCCACCTCCAGCGCGTTGACGAGCGGGAGGCCTCCCGCGAGCAGCGTCGACAGCGTGCGCATCAGCTGGCTGGTCGCGTACATCCGCATCAAGCCGCCGAAGTACGGCAGGCGGAGCAGCGCCGCGTCGAGGGCGACGCCCGCACCCTCCCTCCGGAGCCAGTACAGGACGGACACTCCGGCTATTCCGAGGCCGAGCACGATGAAGAGCAGGTTCGCGCGCAGCGTCGTGGCGACGGCCAGCAGGATGCGGGTCGGCAGCGGCAGCTCGGCGCCCAGCCCCTCGTAGAAGCTCTTGAAGTTGGGGATCACGAAGATCAGCATCACGGCGACGAGCCCCGTCATCATCGTGAGCAGCACCGCCGGGTAGACGGCAGCGGAGATCGCCTTCTTCCGGAGCATCTGGTTGAGCCGCAGGTGCTGGGAGAAGCGGCGGAGCACCGAGTCCAGGTTGCCCGAGCGCTCGCCCGCGACCAGGCTCGCCGCGAAGATCGGCGGGTAGAGCTCGCCTTCCTGCCGGAAGGCCTCCGAAAGCGCGATCCCGGACTTGACCTTCTCGCGCACGGTGACGAGCGACTGGCGCAGCAGGACGTCCTTCTGGCGGTCGAGCATCACGTCGAGCGACTGGAAGAGCGGCAGGCCGGCCTTCAGGAGCGCCGCGAGCTCCTGCGAGAACACCAGGAGCAGGCTGGTGTCGACGCGCCGTCCGGCGGAGCCGGAACGACCCGAGGGACAGCCCGCGGCGCTGGGAAAGCAGATAGAGGCCCTGCTGCTCGAGCTCGGCGCGAAGCGCCCGCTCATCCGGCGCTTCGAACCTGCGCTCGACCACCTCGCCCGACGGTGTGCCGACCCTGCAGACGTACTCCATCCGGATTTATGGCCTCACTGTATCAGAATGACCTCTATCCATCAAGGCTTGAAGGACTTACACGAGACAAGGCGCCACAAAAGTGACCCCCATTGTGACCACAATCGGAGCACTCGAGAGCCGGAAGGAACGAGCCGACGGACGGGCGACGGACCGGAAAGAACATGCGGGGACTGCTGGAGCAACGAGACGACGAACGCGGAGCAACGAGACAACGAAATAGCCAGAGATGCGCTGGGCTTCGCCCGAGCGCATGTCATGGATCGATGAACTTGTACCCCATGCCGTGGATGGTGAGGATGTAGCGCGGCTCGCTGCCGCTGTCGCCGATCTTGGCGCGCAGCTTCGCGATGTGGGTGTCCACGGTGCGCGTCGAGGGATAGCTCTCGTATCCCCACACGTCCTCGAGCAGCTGGTCGCGGCTCACGGTCTCGCCCTTGCGCTCGATCAGGTAGCGCAGCAGCTCGAACTCGCGGGGGCTGAGCTCGAGCAGCTCGCCGTCCTTGGTCGCCTTGTACGCCTCGAAGTCGAGGTCGACGTCCGCGAAGCTGTAGCGCGCCAGGCGCTTGGCCTTGCCGTCGGTGCGCCGCAGCACGGCCTTCACGCGCGCCAGCAGCTCGCGGATCGAGAAGGGCTTCGTGACGTAGTCGTCCGCCCCCAGCTCGAGCCCGACCACCTTGTCGATCTCCTGGCCGCGCGCGGTCAGCATCAGGATCGGCCCCTCGTAGCCCTCGCCGCGCAGGGTCTTGCACACCTCGAGGCCCGACAGCTTCGGCAGCATCACGTCCAGCACGAGCAGGTCGGGCTTGAGCGTGCGCGCCTGCTCGAGCCCGCTCTGGCCGTCTTGCGCCGTCGCCACCTCGTAGCCTTCGAACTCGAAGTTGTCCTTCAGTCCGGTGACCATGTCCGGCTCGTCTTCCACGATCAGGATCTTGCTCATGGGCGCTCTTCGACCTCGCGAGGCTCCATCGTACCCCGGGCTGGGCCCTCTTCCTCGGCGGCGACCGGCTCGGGCGGCACCGGCAGCGAGAGCGTGAAGGTGCTCCCTTCGCCGGGGGCGCTCGCGAGCTCGACCCTGCCGCCGTGGGCCTCGGTAATGTGCTGGACGAGCGCCAATCCGAGCCCGCTGCCCTTGGTGGTGTGCACCAGGCTCGTCTCGACGCGGTAGAACTTCTCGAAGATCCGGCGGTGCTCGGAGCGCGGGATGCCGATCCCGCGGTCGCTGACCGACAGCAGCACGCGGTCGAGCTCGCGCCGCACGCTCACCTTGATCGACTTCTCCTCCGAGCTGTACTTGATCGCGTTGTTCAGCAGGTTGATGACCGCCTGCGAGATCGCCTCGGGATCGAGCTCGAGCGGCGGCAGCTCGTCGCCGACCGAAAGCTCGAGCGAGAAGCCGAGCTTCTCGATCGCGAAGCGGTACGACTCGACCACGTCCCGCACGACGGCGCCGATGTCGCTCGGCACCATCCGGTACTCGCGGCGCCCGGCTTCGATCCGCGAGAAGTCGAGGATGTTGTTGATGAGCTGTGTCAGCCGCCGGCTCTCCTTGCCGATCACGCGGTAGTACTCGCCCTTGCGCTCCTCGCTCGGGACGCGCCGCAGCTCGAGCGTCTCGGCGTAGAGCCGGATCAGGGCGAGCGGCGTCTTGAGCTCGTGGCTGACGTTGGCGACGAAGTCGCTCTTGAGCCGCGACAGGCGCAGCTCGCGGCGGACGTTGGTCCACACCAGGCCGAGCCCGGCCAGCAGCATCAGGTCGATGAAGCCGATCAGCGCGGTCTTGGCGATCGCGAGCCGGCGCACCTCCTGCTCGATCGAGCGGTCGCGGTAGCGCAGCTGGAGCCGCACGCCCTCGAACGAGGGCGCCGCCATCACGCGCTCGACCTCGAAGCGCTCGCCGCTCTTCGTGGCAGCGTTCTCGTAGAGCAGCTCGCCCGTCGGCTCGCTGAGCCGGATCACCCAGGCCCCGCCGGGGTTGGCGAAGCCCGTCTCGAAGAACTCCTGCACGATCTGCCGGTGCGCGTAGTCGCACGAGAAGCGGAAGCGGACGACGCCGAGCTCCTCGCCGCCGGCGGTCGTGAGCGGTACCGCGTCCTCCTCGCCTTCGTCGCGCGGCTGCGGGCGGCTCGGCTTTCCGGAGAGCGCCGCGCTCAGCGCGCGCATCTCGGCGCTCTTGCGGTCGGACGCGTCGGGGCCGCTGCCGGTGCGCGACCAGGCCTCGAGCCGCAGCGAGTCGAAGCCGATCTGCGCGAGGCCGGCCTCGGCGAGCGCCCGCCTCACCGCGTCGGGCCGCCCCTCGAGCAGCACCTCGGGGTCGACCGCGCGCGCCGCCTCGAGCGCCTTCTTGCGCGTCGCCTGCTCGAGATCCTCCTCGACGTAGTAGAGCAGCTGCTCGGCCTGCCGCAGCAGGCTGAGCTTGAGGTTCTCGGCCTGCTTGGGCACGGCGTTGAACGAGACGACCGAGAGCGCGATCGAGGGCAGCAGCACGGCGCCGACGAAAATGGAGACGATCCGTCCGCGCGAGTCGGGAGCCGCGAGGCGCTTCGTGATGTCGGCCATCGCCTTCGGATCAATCTACCACCGGCGCGCGCCCTTCCGCCCCGGGCCCCTCGGCTCGCGGTTAAACGATGTGACGGGCTAGTATGCGACGTGGCCAAGGGCGAATCCGGCGAGCACGCGCTCGCGACCAACCGCAAGGCGTTCTTCCACTACGAGGTGCTCGAGCGCGCCGAGGCCGGCATCGTGCTGGTCGGCACCGAGGTGAAGTCGATCCGCGCGGGCGGGCTCGAGTTCAAGGACGCCTACGTCGATCCGCGCGGCGGCGAGCTCCTGCTCGTCGGCTGCCGCATCGCGCCTTACAGCCACGGCAACCTGATGAACCACGCGCCCGACCGCGCGCGCAAGCTGCTGCTGCACAAGCGCGAGATCGTCAAGCTCGGCACGCGCGCCACCGAGCGCGGCCTCACGATCCTGCCGCTGCGCGCCTACTTCAAGAACGGCAAGGTCAAGGTCGAGATCGGCCTCGCCCGCGGCAAGCGCGCCCACGACAAGCGCGAGGCGATCAAGAAGAAGGACCAGGAGCGCGAGGCGCGGCAGGCCATGAGTCGAAGGGATCGATAGGCCGAAGTCCGATCGGCCATCTGGCCCTCGATAACCCGGGGGTGCTCGAGGGGGCGGAGCCCCCTCGTCTCAAAGAAAGCCGGTAACGAGCCGCTGGCCTCTTCGCGTCGCTAGTTCTCGTGGGGTGGACGACTGGTGTCGTTGCTGCGCGCCCAACTCCGTCCGGCGGACGTCAGTAGAGCAGCAAGCCCCCGTCCACCCCTACCACCGCCCCGTTGATGAAGGCCGCGAGGTCGGAGGCCAGGAAGAGGTATACGGCCGCCACCTCCTCCGGGCGGCCGAGGCGGCGCGCCGGGATGCGTGCGAGCGTGAGCTCGAGCTCCTCGCTCGCGACCGTGCGCACGGTCTCGCCTTCGATCAGCCCGGGCGCGACCGCGTTCGCGGTGATGCCCCGCGGGCCGAGCTCGCGCGCCCAGGTCCGCGTCATGCCGACGATGCCGGCCTTGGCCGCGGCGTACGCGGTGAGGCCCTGCGAGCCGAGCCGCGTCGAGCCCGAGGCCGCCGACAGGATCCGCCCGCGGCCCTGGCGCAGCATATGCGGCACCGCCGCGCGCGCGCAGACCATCGCGGCGCGCAGGTTGACGTCGAGCGTCTCGCGGAAATCGTCGTCGGTCAGGTCCTCGAGCGGGGCCTCCCGCAGCGTGCCGGCGTTGTTCACCAGCACGTCGAGCCGGCCCCACTCCTCGGCCACGCGGTCGAAGGTGCGCTCCACCGCGAAGGCGTCGGTCACGTCGTTGGTGAACGGCAGCGCCTCGCCGCCCGCCACGCCGATCTGCTCGGCGGTCTGGGTGACGCCAGCCGCGTCGCGGTCCACGAGCGCGACGTGGGCGCCCGCCTGGGCCAGGAGACGGGCGGTGGCGGCGCCGATGCCGCGCCCCGCCCCGGTCACCACCGCAACCCGGCCTGTGAGCGAGAGCACGTCGCTGTCGGGCATGGGGCGACAAACCTAGTACACTGACGCCGGCCCTCGCAAGGAGGTTCCGATGTTGACACCCTTGATCCTGCTCCTGGCCCTCGCGGCCCAGAACCCCCCACCCGAAGCCGTCACGCTCAAGAAGTCCTGCGACGCCAAGGTCGCGGCCGACTGCTACAAGCTCGCGGGCTTCCACAAGCGCGGAGAGGGCGGTGCCGCCCGCGACCTCGAGAAGTCCGCCGACTTCCTGAAGAAGGCCTGCGAGCTGAACCTCGCGACCGCCTGCCTGGACTACGCCGCCGCCTACCGCACCGGCGAGGGCGTCAAGCGCGACCCGCTGAAGGCCGTGCCGCTCTACCAGAAGGCCTGCGACGGCGACGTGCCGCCCGCCTGCGCGGAGCTCGCCTCGATGTACTTCGCGGGGCGCGAGGTGGAAAGGCACCTCGGGCACGCCGTCGAGCTCTACGGGAAGGCCTGCGACGCAGGAATCGCGGCTTCCTGCGGCCAGCTCGCTGCCATGTACGCCGATGGCTCGCCGATGCCGAAGGACGAGGCGAAGGCGGCGGCCCTCTACGACAAGAGCTGCACGGCCGGCGACGCGCTGAGCTGCGGCCGCCTCGCCCAGATGCTGCGCGACGGCCGCGGCGTCCCGCGCGACATGGTGAAGGCCGCGGCGCTCGCCCGAAAGAGCTGCGACGCCGGCCAGATGGCGGCGTGCGTCGGGCTGGCGCAGGCGCTGCAGACCGGCGACGGGCTGCCCGCCGACCCGAAGCAGTCGCTCGAGCTCTTCACCAGGGCCTGCGCCGGCAACGAGCCGCGCGGCTGCCTGGGCGAGGGCGAGCGCGTGCGCGACGGCGCGGGCGTCGCGCGCGACCCCGTGAAGTCGGCCGAGCTCTTCAAGAAGGCCTGCGACGGAAGGGTCGGCGGGGGCTGCTACGAGCTCGCGCTGCAGACGGCCCGCGGGCAGGGCGTCAAGGCCGACCTGGCCCAGGCGACGGCGCTGCTGCGTGAGGCCTGCACGGGCGGCGATCCGCGCGGCTGCCTGACCCTCGGCCAGTTCTTCCAGTCCGGGCGCGGCGTCGTGAAGGACCTGAACCGCGCCGCGGCCCTCTTCGACGAGTCCTGCACCAAGGGCTCGCTGCCGGGCTGCAGCGCGCACGCCGGGATGCTCGACGCCGGCGACGTCATCGGCCGCAACCTGCCGCGCGCCCGCACCCTCTACGAGAAGACCTGCGCGGGCGGCATCGCCGCCGACTGCTATACGCTCGGCCGCATCGTCGTGAAGGACCCGAACGGCCGCAAGCCGGCCTTCGACCTGTTCGCGAAGGGCTGCACCGGCAACGTCCCGGCCGCCTGCCACGAGGTCGCGCAGGCCTGGGACACCGGTCACGAGCCGATGAAGGCGCTGCCCTTCTACCAGAGGGCGTGCACGGGCGGCGTCAGCGCCGCGTGCGAGCGCGCGAAGAAGATCGCGCCGTAGCCGTCGCTACTGCCCCGAGTCGTCGGCCGACGGGCCGTAGATCGCCGGCACCTTTCCGCCCATCGGCCGCAGGTAGGTCGTGAGCTGCCCGCGGTGGTGGATCGAGTCGAACAGGAAGCCCCACACGAAGGCCCCGACGCTGTCCTCCCAAGGCGGCGCGTCGCCGCCCATCAGGAAGCGGCCCTTCTTCTCCCAGCCGGCCTCGTCTACCTTCGTCAGGCGCTCGTTGACCGCCTTCGCGTTCGTCTCGTAGGCCGACACGATCGCGTCCAGGCCGGCGGGCGGCTTCGACTCGCTCCACTGGATCTCGCCAGTGTCGAGCAGCTTGACGAGCGCCGCCTCCGACTGCGCGAGCAGCCACGCGAGCTCGGCGGCGGTCCGCGACTTGGGATCGGGACGGTAGTCGACCTTGGCCGGCGGGCACCGCCTTCAGGACCTTGACGAACTTCGCGGTCTCCTCCCCGCGCTGCTTCCGGCACAGCTCCAAACTGGTCATGAGGCCCTCCGTTTCCGACAACATAGGCAAAGAAAAAGCGAAAGTCAATGCGCCAGTCAGCGAGCTTTACGGATGGTCAGGTTGATGCGGCAGCGGCCGAGCAGGGGGTGCACGCCGTCCGCGAGCGGCCGGACGCCGTGATAGCGCAGCCGCGCGGGTCCGCCCCACACCACGACGTCGCCGTGAACCAGCCGCACGGCCTGCTGGCGATCGGCGCGGCGATCGCCACCGAATAGAAAGACGGCCGGCAGGCCCAGCGAGACCGAGACGATCGGCGCCGAGTAGTCGCGCTCGTCCTTGTCCTGGTGGAGGGTGAGGCGGGCTCCCGGCTCGTAGCGGTTGATGAGGCACGCGTCCGGCGCGAACCCCGGGAAGCCGGCGCGCGCCGCGGCGGCGGCCGCCAGTCCGAAGACGGCCTCCGGCATCGCGGGCCACGCCTGCCCGCTCTCCGGATCCTCGCTCGCGTAGCGATAGCCCGCGCGATCCGTGACCCAGCCGAAAGCGCCGCAGTTGCTCATCGCCGCGGACATGCGCTTGCCTCCGGGAGTCAGCATGTGCCGGAAGGGCGCGAGCGCCGTCACTCGGCGTACCGCGTCCACGAGCTCTGCCTCATCCGGCGCGCGCGAAGCCGCCGAGCACGACCGCTCCCGGCGCGAGCACCAGATCGCGTGGCTCGCTCTCGAACAGCTCGCCCGTCGCCATGTCTCCAATATGCCACCCGCGCGCTCGCGTGTGCCATGATTTCGCTTCCGCCCGGAGAGCAGGAGAGATGCTGCGCCGCTTGCGCGAGCGACAGGAATGGCAGTTCTTCGCGGCGCTGCCGCGCGCGGCGCCCGCGCTGGCGCTCGCCTGGTGGTCGACGCTCGCGCTGCGGGCGCTGCTGCCGCCGCTGTTCGCGGTCGCGATGGGCGTGCTCGTCGCCGCGGTCGTGCGCCGATCGAGCCTCGGGGCTCCGCTCGCGATCGCCGGCTCCGTCTTCGTGCTGCTGCAGGTCCTGGGCCCGCTGCACAAGGCCCTGAGCGCCAACCTCGGCAGCCGCCTCGCGGCCTGGCTCTACGATCGCCTCACCGCCGCCTGCGTCCGCCCGCCGGGGATGGGCCACCTCGAGGACCCGCGGCTGACGGGCGACCTCACCGTCGCGCGCGACTTCGACCTCGGCATGACCGGCCCCCCGATGGACATCAACATGGACTTCATCGCGGACGGCCTCGTCGTCTTCCTCTCCGGCCTCGGCTGCGCGCTGCTGCTCTCGGGCTACGCGTGGTGGGTGCCGCCCGTGCTCGCGGGCGCATGGCTCGCGACGCACTGGCTGCTGCGCGAGAGCGGCGTCTGGCGCGACCGCAACACCGAGGAGGTGCGCGAGGCGCAGCGCCACGCCGACTACGCCTACCGGCTCGCGGTCGAGCCGCCCGCGGCCAAGGAGCTGCGGCTCTTCGGCCTCGCCGACTGGACGCTCGCCCGCTTCGTCGAGCGGCGCACGCTGCTCTTCGAGCGGATCTACCGCGCGACCCGCCTGCGCGAGCGGCCGCTCGCCTGGAGCCTGCTGCTCGTGACCACGGCGAACGTCGGCGTCTTCGCCGCGCTCGCGCTCGACGCGCGCGCGGGCCGCCTCGAGATCGGCCAGGTGGTGGCCTTCGCGCAGCTGGCCGTCGGCGTGAGCGGGATCGCCTTCGGTGGACTGAGCTGGGCGCTCGACGGTGCGGCCGCGCCCGTGGCTGCGGTGCGGCGCCTCGAGCCGGCGATGGCCGCGGCCGGCGCCCTCTCGCCGCCGCGGCCCAACCCGCGCCCGGCCGCGGGCCTTCCCGCGCGCGAGGTTCGCTTCCGCGGCGTCGGCTTCGCGTATCCCGGCAGCGAGCGGCCCGTGCTGGAGGGCCTGGACCTCGTGATTCCCGCGGGCACGTCGCTCGCCATCGTCGGCCAGAACGGCGCGGGCAAGACGACGCTCGCCAAGCTGCTCTGCCGGCTCTACGACCCGACCGCGGGCGCGATCGAGGTCGACGGCGTCGACCTGCGCGATCTCGCGGTCGACGACTGGCGCTCGCGCGTCACCGCGGTCTTCCAGGACTTCACGCGCTTCGAGCGCTCGCTCCGCGACAACGTCGCCCCGGGCGGCGCGCCCGACGACGCCGTCCTCGCGGCGCTCGAGGACGCCGGCGCCCAGGGGCTGGCCGCGCTCGACACGCCGCTCGCGCGCGGCTACCCGGGCGGGACCGAGCTCTCGGGCGGCCAGTGGCAGCGCGTGGCGCTCGCGCGCGCCCTTTGCGCCGTGCGCCAGGGCGCCGGGCTCGTGCTGCTCGACGAGCCCACGGCCCAGCTCGACGTGCGCGGCGAGGCGGAGATCTTCGAGCGCATCCTCGCCGCGACGCGCCAGGTCACGACGATCCTGATCTCGCACCGCTTCTCGACCGTGCGCCACGCCGATCGCATCGCGGTGATCGAGCACGGCCGCGTCGTCGAGCTCGGCAGCCACGACGAGCTGATGGCCGCGCGCGGCCGCTACCGCACGATGTTCGAGCTGCAGGCCAAGCGCTTCACGGCCGACATGGACGAGGAAGGAGCCGCCTACGTCTCGCTCGCTTGACGCGCTGCCGCCGGCGCTGCCCTCGATGTGGCGGCTGCTCGAAGCTCGGCCATCGCCACGAGCCCGGGCTGATGACGGCGTCCTTCCTGCTCGCGCTGCTGGCCGCGCTGCCGGACGCGCTCTTCGCCGTGTGGCTGATGCTGCTCGGCAAGGGGCTGCTGGCGGGCGACGCGAGGCTCGTGATGGTCTCGGCCGTGCTGCTCGGAGTCTCGGCCGCGGCCACCTGGTTCCTGGTCGTGACCAGCGGGCGCCTGCAGCGGCGCTTCCGCGACAAGGTCACGATCGCGCTCGAGGCGCACGTGGCGCGGCTCCAGGCCAGGGTCGCGACGATCGCCCACCAGGAGCGGCCCGAGTACCTCGACCGCCTCTCGGTGCTCCGCAGCCAGGTGTTCGTGCTCGACCACATGTACATGTCGGTCTTCTCGACCTGCGGCTGGCTGCTGCGTCTCGGCGTCGTGATCGCGATCCTGGTCCACGTGCATCCCGCGCTCGGGCTGCTCGCGCTCTGTGCCGTCCCCACCGTGCTGACTTCGAGCTGGCGGCCCGGCGTCGAGCGCGGCGTCGAGGAAGGCGTCGCGTCGTCGGGCCGGATCGCGCGCCATCTCTTCTCGCTCGCGTCCAGCGCCCCGCCCGGGAAGGAGGTGCGCGTCGCGCGGATCGGCGAGCGCCTGGTCCGCGAGCGGCGCGAGGCCTGGGAGACCTGGTACCGCCCCGTCGCGCGGGCGCGCACTGCGAGCGCCCTCTGGCACGCGCTCGCGTGGGCCGTCTTCGGGGCGGGCTACGTCGGCGCGATCGTGTTCGTGGCCGCGGGCCAGAAGGCGCCGCCCGAGACGGTGCTGCTCGTGCTCGCGGCCGGATCGCGGCTGTCCGCGTACGTCAGCGCCGCTGTCGGAGAGATCGGCTTCCTGCGCGGGATCTGGATCGACGGCTCACGGCGCCTCGCCTGGCTCGAGGACTACGCAGCCTCCGTGGTGGAGTCGGCGGACCAGCAGGCGCCGGCGCGGATCGAGGACGGCATCCGGCTCGAAGGCGTCTCCTTCGCGTATCCCGGCACCGACCGGCTCGTGCTCGAGGGCGTGGAGCTGACGCTGCCGCGCGGCGCGGTGATCGCGCTCGTCGGCGAGAACGGGGCGGGCAAGAGCACGCTCGTGAAGCTGCTCTGCAAGCTCTACGAGCCCACCGCCGGCCGGATCCTGGTGGACGGCGCGCCGCTCGCGCGCGTGCGCGCCGACGACTGGCGCGCACGGCTCGCCGGAGCCTTCCAGGACTTCTTCCGCTTCGAGCTGCCCGCGCGCCAGAGCGTCGGCGTGGGCGACGTGGGGCGCCTCGACGACCGAGCGGCGGTCAGCTCGGCCGTCGCGCGGGCCGGGGCGGACGACGTGGTCGCGCGGCTGCCCCGCGGCCTCGAGACGCAGCTCGGGCCGACCTGGCCCGGCGGGGTCGAGGTCTCGTTCGGCCAGTGGCAGAAGCTGGCGCTCGCGCGCGGCTTCATGCGCGAGGCGCCGCTGCTGCTGATCCTCGACGAGCCGACGGCGGCGCTCGACGCCGAGACCGAGCACGCGCTCTTCGAGCGCTACGCGGGCGCGCTGCGCGGGACGAGCGCCGGAGCGGCGAGCGGCCAGATCACGATCCTGGTCTCGCACCGCTTCAGCACGGTGCGGATGGCCGACCTGATCGTCGTGCTCGACGCCTCGCGCGTCGCCGAGGTCGGCACTCACGAGGAGCTGCTCGCGCGCAAGGGCCCGTACGCGCAGCTCTACGCCATCCAGGCGAAGGCCTACCGCTGAGCGCGTCGCGACCGGGAAGGCCCTTCAGCGCTCGCGCAGCGCCACCGCCGGGTCGACCGTCGACGCACGGCGCGCCGGGACGTAGCAGGCGACGAGCGCCGTGGCGATCAGCGTGAGGGCGATCGCGAGCGAAGCGGCCCGACGTCGAGCGCGCCCACGCCGAACCACATGCCCTGCATCGCGCGGCCGACGAGGTACGCGCCGACGAAGCCGAGCGCGGTGCCGACGAGCGCCGTCGTCATCCCGTCCCGCATCACGAGCCGCACCACCTGCGCGCGGTCGGCGCCGAGCGCCATGCGCAGCCCGACCTCGTGGCTGCGCTGCGCCACCACGAACGACATCACGCCGTAGATCCCGATCGCCGCGAGCACCAGCGCCAGGGCCGCGAAGGCCGAGAACAGCAGCGCGTTGAAGCGGTCGTTGGAGAGCGCCTCGTGGATCCGCTGCTCCATCGTGCGCACGCCGGCCATCGGCAGGTCGGGGTCCATCCGCTGCACCACGTCGCCGATGCTGTTGCGGAGCGCGTTGGGGTCGCCGCGTCGAGCGCACGCTCACCGCACGCCGAGGGCCACGGGCTCTGCGCGAAGGGCACGTCGATCTCGGGGCGCGCGTCGTTGCGCGATCCCGCGGTTCCTGACGTCGCGCACGACGCCGATGATCTGCCACTCGACGGGCCTGGCCGTCCGCGCCTGCCCGGGCACGAGCTCGTCGACCGCCACGCGCTGCGTCAGCGGATCGACGCCCTGCAGGTGGCGGCGGACGAAGGCCTCGTTGACGACGGCGACGCGCGGGCTCGAGGCCGTGTCCTGCTCGCTGAAGCCGCGCCCCTTCACGATCTGCAGGCCGAAGGTCCGGAAGTAGTCCGGCGTCGCCATGATGAAGCTGGCGGCGTCGCGCTGCGAGCCCTGCGCCACCGGGCGGCCGACGACGTTGAACGCCATCCCGAAGCCGCCCTGGAGCGGCCCTCCCGTCGAGACGGTGACCGACTGGACGCCGGGAAGCGCCTGGATGTCGTCGTGGAGCTTGTCGTAGAAGAGCAGCACCCGCTCGGCGCCCTCGAGCCGCGCCGGCGGCACCGGCAGGAAGAAGGTCAGCAGCCGCTCGGTCGGGAAGCCGAGGTCGACGCGGCTCAGGTTCATCAGGCTGTGCATCGCGAGGCCGCCGCCCGCGAGCAGCGACAGCGCGAGCGCGAACTCGGCCACGACCAGCGCGCGCTGGACGCGGTTGCGGCCGAGCTGCGCCGAGCGGCCGCTCTCCTTCAGCGTCTCGTTCAGGTCGAGCCGCAGCGCCTGCCAGGCGGGCGCGCAGCCGAAGAGCACGCCCGAGAGCACGACGGCCGCGATCGTGAACAGCAGCACCGGGATGCTCAGCCGCACGTCGACCTCGGACGGCAGCGTGAAGGCCGGCATCACCGCCAGGAACGCGCGCATCAGCCCCACCGCGAGGCCTACGCCCACGAGCCCGCCCGCGAGCGCCAGCACCAGGCTCTCGACCAGGAACTGCGCGACGATGCGGCGCGGCGACGCGCCGAGCGAGGAGCGCAGCGCCACCTCCCGCTGGCGCACGGCCCCGCGCGCCAGCAGCAGGTTGGCGACGTTCGCGCAGGCGATCAGCAGCACGAAGCTCACGCCGGCCAGCAGGAACCAGAGCCCAGGATCGTGTTGCGCGGGAGGAAGTTGTTCTGCAGCGGCTCGACGCTGATGCCCCAGCCCTTCTTGGAGTCCGGGATAGGCCTCGGCGATCCGCTTCGCGATTCCGTCCATCTCCGCGTTCGCCTGCGCGAGGGTCACGCCCGGCTTGAGCCGGCCCATCACCGTGAGCCAGTGGAACTCGTGGTTGATCTGCTCCGGCGTGAAGGCGAGCGGCAGATAGAGCCGATGCTGGATGCGGTCGGACGGGCCCGGCTGCGAGGATGCCCACGACCGTGTACGGCTTGCCGTCGAGCCGGATCGCCTGGCCGACGAGGGCGCGGATCGCCCTTCCATCGCTCCTGCCACAGGCTGTTGCTCAGGATCACGCGGTCGTCGTTCCCGACCTCGCCTTCCTCGGGCAGGAAGTCGCGGCCGAGCTGCAGCTGCAGTCCGAAGTTCGTGGATCCAGCCCGGGAGTGATGGGGGCGGCATCGATGAGGTCGGGCCGATCGTTCCCGACCGCGAGGCTGACGTTTCGCCCCGTCCAGGCGTGCAGTCCCTGGAAGACCGTGCTCTGCGCCCGCCAGTCCAGGAAGTCGCCCGCCGCGACGCTGTTGCGCGAATCCGGCCGCGGCTTCGACCAGACCATCACGAGCTGCTCGGGGTCGTGGTACGGCAGCGGCTCCAGGATCGTGCCGTACACCACGCTGAATATCGCGGTGGTCGCCCCGATCCCGAGCCCGAGCGTGAGCACGGCCACGGCCGTGAACCCGGGGTTCCTCGTCAGCAGCCGCAGCCCGAACTGGACGTCCCGCAGCAGATGGCGCATGGCACCCTCCCCTGTGAGCAGAGACCGGCCCTGCTGCTAAGACGCGGCTTCGAACGCGGATGGTTGGCGGAGCGGATGTTCAGCGCATTGAAGGCTGTGGACTCGCCCCGGGGCGAGTCGACCGACTCTGCCGTCTGGCGCCGGGCTCACGAGTACGATCGACGCGGGCGCCTTTCGTCGAGGCTCCAGGGGCCGGGGCCGGCCGCCGAGAAGTAGAGCCAGATGAAGCAGTAGAGCACCGCCCCGACACCGCCGTTCACGGTGGGCCAGAAGGCCTGCGGCTGGTGGAACTGGAAGTAGGCGACGGCCATCTCGCCCGACAGGATGAAGGCGACCGGCCGGCTGAAGAGGCCGAGCGAGCATCAACAAGCCGCCGAACACCTCGAGCGCGCCGCCGATCCAGATCTGCGTCCCGAACGTGGCCGTCTGACCGTTGGGCGGCATCCCGATCGGGAAGGCGAAGAGCTTCGAGGTGCCGGCCAGCATGAACGTCGCGGCCGCGACGATGCGCATCACGCTCCGGATCTCGCCCATGCCAGGACGACCACCACGTGACGATGTTGTTCATGCTCCCCTCCTAGTCTTGGCGCGCGCAGGCGGCCGCGCGCTCGAGCAGCAGCGTGCGCTCGCGCGTGTTGCGCGTGAGCGTGGCGGCGCGCTCGAAGTCCGAGCGCGCCTCGTCCCTTCGGCCGAGCTTCGCGAGCAGGTCGCCGCGCACGCTCGGCAGCAGGTGGTAGCCGGCGAACGACGGGAGCGCCGCGAGCGGCTCGACGATCGCGAGGCCCGCGGCGGGCCCGAACGCCATCCCGTGAGCGACGCCACGGTTCAGCTCGACGACCGGCGAGCCCGCGACGAAGGCGAGCTCGTCGTAGAGACGGGCGATGCGCTGCCAGTCGGTGTCCTCGGCGCGCCGGGCCCGCGCGTGACACGCGGCGATCGCGGCCTGCAGCGCGTACATGCCGCGGGCGCCGCCGAGGCGCTCGGCCTCGTCGAGCGCCGCGAGGCCGCGGCGGATCAGGAGCGGGTCCCAACGCCCGCGGTCCTGGTCGAGCAGCAGCACCGGCTCGCCGTGCGGGCCCACGCGCGCGGCAATGCGCGAGGCCTGGATCTCGAGCAGCGCGACGAGGCCGTGGACCTCGGGCTCGCCCGGCACGAGACCCGCGAGGATCCGGCCGAGACGCAGCGCCTCCTCGCAGAGCGATGGCCGCATCCAGTCGTCTCCAGCGGTTGCCGCGTAGCCCTCGTTGAAGACCAGATAGACCACCTCGAGCACGGACGAAAGCCGCTCCGCGAGCTCGGGCCCGCGCGGCACCTCGAATGGAACCTGCGCTTCCGCGAGCGTCCGCTTGGCCCGCACGATGCGCTGGGCGACGGTCGCCTCCGGCACCAGGTACGCGCGCGCGATCTCCTCGGTCGTCAGGCCGCCCACGAGGCGCAGCGTGAGCGCGACGCGGGCCTCGGTCGAGAGCACCGGGTGGCAGGCGATGAACACGAGCCGCAGCAGGTCGTCACCCACGTCGTCGTCGAGCGCCGCCTCGATCTCGGCCGCCGCCCGCCCCTGCTCGCCCTCGAGCTCGCGCCCCAGCTCCTGGTGCTTGCGCTCGAGCATGCGGCCCCGGCGCAGCCGGTCGATCGCTCGGCGCTTGGCGGCGGCCATCAGCCAGGCGCCCGGGTTGTCCGGCACGCCCGACTCGGGCCAGCGCTCGAGCGCCACCACGAGCGCGTCCTGCGCGAGCTCTTCGGCCTGCCCCACGTCACGCACGATCCTCGTCAGGCCGGCGATGAGCCGCGCCTGCTCGATGCGGTAGACGGCCTCGATCGTGCGGTGGACTTCGGTGGCGGTCACCACCACCGATCACACCACCTTCGCCGCCGCGGGACAACCGCGCCGCAGGCCTCGCTTCAGGCGGCTCCGAGGTACTCCCGACTCATGGCCGCCGGTCCTGTTCCATCTTCTTGAAGCGCTCGACCGCGTCGCCCGCGCCGAAGTCCTCGAGCTCGAAGAGCTGCCGCACCTCGATCTCGCCCTCCTTGCCGTCCAGCGCCGGGTTCGGGAAGCGGCGCACCCACTCCCGCGCCTCCTCGCGCGACTTCGCCTGGATCAGCGTGTAGCCGGCGATCAGCTCCTTCGACTCGGTGAACGGCCCGTCGATCACGGTCCGCTTCTCTCCCGAGTACTTCACCTTCCAGCCCTTGGAGCTCGCCTGCAGCCCCGAGGCGTCGAGCAGAGCGCCCGCCTTCGCGAGCTCCTCGTGGTACTGCGCCATCCTGGCCATGCTCGTTTCGTCGGGCAGGACGCCCGCTTCCGAGTCCTTCGTGGCCTTGACGATGATCATGAATCGCATCGGATCGTCCTTTCTCGAGGGGTCAAGCCAGAGGTGCGCCGTGAGCGGCGCCCGAAGCGCTCGGCCGTCGGCGCGGCGCGCTTCGCGATCCACAGCGCCAGCGAGGCGACGCCCCAGAGCAGGAGCGACGCCACGACCATCCCGATCGTGAGGTGCGCCAGCGCGTGCAGCCACTGGTTCTGGGCCGCGGGCCCGCTGTACTCGGGCGCCGCGAAGATGTTGGGCGCGCCGGCGATCGACAGCAGGATCCCGGTGACGGCGACGGCGTGCAGCACAGCCACCTGGAAGGTGACGAGCGGCAGGAGCTGCTTGTAGCTCCCGAACCCGCCGCGGTGGACCGCGACGCCGTAGTAGACCGCCCCCGCCCAGAGCAGCACGTTCATCGAAAGCCACCTGACCGTGGCGTCGGGCGTGCCCGCGAGCGACAGTCCGAGCCGCGCCAGGCCGACGGCCGCGGTCAGCACGAGCAGCGGCCACTGGAACGCGAGGTACTGCGAGACGCGCTTGCCGAGCATGGCTAGGACTTCGACTGGAGCTTCGCCCGCAGCCGTTCCTCCTGCTCGCGCAGCTCCGGCGTCAGCGCTGCTCCAAAGTCCTCCGCCTCGAAGATCTGGCGGATCTCGATCTCGCTGTCGCCGGGCATGGGATTCGGGCAGCGCTTCACCCACTCGATCGCCTCTTCCCTCGACTTCACCTGCCAGAGCCAGAAGCCCGCGACGAGCTCCTTCGTCTCGGTGAACGGCCCGTCGATCACGGTGCGCTTCGCGCCCGAGAAGCGGACCCGCGCGCCCTTGGAGGAGGGGTGGAGGCCTTCGCCCGCCAGCATGACGCCGGCCTTCACGAGCTCCTCGTTGAACTTCCCCATCTCGGCGAGGAGCGTCTCGTCGGGCATCTTTCCCGCTTCGGAGTCCTTCGTGGCCTTGACCAGGATCATGAATCGCATCGCTCTCATTCCTCGCAAGTTACGGCCCCCGGGCGAACGGCCGGCCCATCCTCTTGATGCGGCCTTCTTCTCGCCCTCTACTGGCACGACGATCGAGGGGCGCCGGAATCGACAACGCCCCTAAGGATGGCGCGGCGTCAAGCGGAGACGAAGACCCGGAAGCCTCCGTAGGCCATGCGCTTGACGTCGAACGGCATCACCTTTGGGCTCATCATTCTTGCGATCCGCGGGTCCTTCATGACCTTCGCGTTGACGCGGTCGCGGTGCGCGCGGGACCTGTAGCCGATCCAGGCGAAGACCACGGTCTCGCCGGGCCTGCAGCGCGCCAGCCGCGGGAACGCCACGCCACCTTTCACCTTGAGGTCGTCGCCGACGCACTCGCGATACTCGAGCGCGCCGTGCTCGCGCCACACCACGGAAGCCCTCCGAGACAGGCGCTGGTACGCGGCCACGTTCTTGCGAGGCAGTGCCAGGACGAAACCGTCGACATAGCGGGCCATGAGACCTCCTCACACGGTAGTACGAAGCTGCCCGGCGAGCCGGTCCAGAACCGCGGCGCCTTGTGCGCGCGGCCCGCAGTACGGGATCATTCCCCCGTGCTTCTCCCGAGGGCGGACAGTCCATGAGCAACCTCGCCCCGACGACGACCGCGGAGCCCTGCGCCGCCGACCCGGCCCGCCCCACGCTCCAGGCGCTCCCCGGCCGGCTCACGGATCTCGGCGGGCTCGCGATCCGGCGCCTGCTCCCGCGAAGCCAGCGCCGCCTGGTCGGCCCGTGGTGCTTCCTCGACTCGTACGGCCCGCTCAGCTTCGCGTCGGGCAAGCCGATGGACGTCGCGCCGCACCCGCACATCGGCCTCCAGACCGTCTCGTGGCTGCTCGAAGGCGAGGTGATCCACCACGACAGCCTGGGCCTCGAAGGCACGGCGGCCCCAGGTGTCCTCAACCTGATGACGGCGGGACGCGGCATCGCGCACGCGGAGGAAACGCCGGCGGCGAACGTAGGGCGTCTGCGCGGCGTCCAGCTCTGGGTCGCGCTGCCCGAGGCGAGCCGGGCCACGGAGCCGGCCTTCGCGTCGCACCGCTCGCTGCCGTCGCTCGAGCTCCCGGGCGGTGCGGCGACGGTCATGGTCGGTCGGCTCGGGAGCGTGGCGTCGCCCGCGCAGACCTTCTCGCCGATCGTCGGCGCCGAAGTCCACGGAAGAGCCGGTGCGCGCGTCTCGCTGCCGCTCGACCCCGACTTCGAGCACGCGCTCGTGCCGCTCGCTGGCGCCTGCACTCTCGACGGCGAGTCGCTCGCGGTCGACACGCTCTACTACCTCGGCTGCGGTCGGAGCGAGCTCGTGCTCGCGTCGGGCAGCGAGCCGTGCCGCGTGCTGCTCCTCGGCGGCGCGCCGTTCGGCGAGACGATCCTGATGTGGTGGAACTTCGTGGCGCGGACCACCGACGAGATCGTCGCCGCGCGCGAGGACTGGCAGGCCGGCCGCCGCTTCGGAGAGGTTCGAGCCTATGCGGGCGCTCGCCTGCCGGCTCCGGCCTTCCTGGCGCGTCCGGTGCCGCGCAGCTGAGTGCTCGCCCGGCTCAGCGCGCTCCTGGCGCGGGCGCCGCAGCCGTCTTAGCCTCGCCCAGGCGCGCGAAGACCCCGGCCACGATCCGGTCGCAGCGCGTCAGGTGGAACGAGAAGGCCGACGCGCTCGTGGCTCCCGTCCGCTCGTAGAGCCCGCGCCGCAGCAGCACGCGGGCGCGGTGAACGCGCGTGCGCACGGCGACCTCGCTGATGTCGAGGCACTCCGCCACCTCCGGCGTGTCGAGCCCCTCGGCCTCGCGCAGAACGAAGGCGGTGCGATAGATGTCGGGCAGCTCGTCGATCGCGGCTTCGAGCAGCCGGCGCAGCTCTGCCGCCTGCGCCTGCTGCTCCGGGTCCGGCCGCTCGTCTCTCGGCGAGCCGTACGGCACAGGACTGGCGTCGGACATGTCGTCGAACCCCTTCACGCGCGCGCGCCGCCTGGCTCGCGCGAGCGCTTCGTGCACGGCGATGCGCGTCAGCCAGGTGGAGAAGCGCGCGCGGCCCTCGAACTGGCCGAGGTGCACGAACGCGCTCACGTAGGCGTGCTGCATCACGTCCTCGGCCTCCTGCTCGTCGCGCAGGATCGAGCGGGCCACGCGGTAGAGCCTCTGGTTGTAGCGCCGGATCAGAAGCTCGAAGAGCGGCGTCTCTCCCGCTCGCACGCGGGCGACGACCTCCTCGTCGCTGGCGGACGGACGGCCACCGAGGCGCTCTCCCGCGCTCTCGAAGCGCTCGCCGGCCTCGGGTGATCGGGGCAGCGTCTCGGTGGCCTCGTCCACGTTCGCCTCCTCAGAGACTCAGAGACTCTTCAGGTATTCGACGAGCTGCGCCTTCTCGGTCGGGCTCAGCGTGAGCCCGAACACCGTGGCGTAGTGGTCGACCACGGCGCGGAGCGTGGCAAACCGGCCGTCGTGATAGAAGCCGCCCTTCTGGTGCGTCCAGAGGCCCTTGAGCGGCGTCGTGCGGTAGCGCTCGTCCGGCGAGCGCATGGCCTGGAAGTCGTCGATGCCGATCTCGGCGGCGGTGTGCATGTTCCAGCCGGGCTCGGTGAAGAGCGGCGGGACGTGGCAGCGCGCGCAGCCGGCGCTTCCGTTGAAGAGCTTCTGCCCCTGCGCGGCGGCCGCGCGATTGAAGCTGCCGGCTGGCGGCCTCGGCGCGGGCAGCGAGAGCTGGTAGAAGTGAAGCGCCGCCAGCTTGGGCGTGATGCGGTCGTTGTTGACGCGCACGTCGTCGAACCCGTTCGCCGCGGCGATCGGGAACTTCGTCGCATCGGCGAGCCGCGGGTCGTAGAAGGTCCCGCTGCCGTGCATCTCGAGGTTGGCGACGAAGGCGTTCCAGTGGGACACCCCACCCCAGCCCGTGTAGGTGTGCAGGTTCACTCCCGCGAGCCCGAAGGCGGCCGGCAGCAGCGTCGCCGCCGACTTGCCGTCGGGGCGGAAGGCCTTGCCGTCGAGGATCAGCTCGGCGTCGAACTTGCCCGGACCCCAGCTCCTGAGCACCGAGCGCACGGTGGCGTCGCTCGACGCCGAGCAGCGTCGTGAAGGGCGAGAGATTGGGCGCGAGCGCGACGATCGCGCCGACGTTCAGGTCGCGGTTCGGCCAGCCATCCAGCCGGCGTCCGATGCCCGCCGCGAGGGCGTTGTCGACCGTCGAGTGGCAGAGCGCGCACTGGATCCCCATCGCCGCGATCCGACCCGCTGTTGGGGTCGAAGAACCCGCGCACGCCCACGACGGCGTTGAGCTTGAGCAGGGCGATCGTCGTCGCCGGGTCCTTGAGGTTCACCTGTCCTAGCTTGAGCGCGAGCACCAGGGCTGGAGGCAGCCTGTCGAGGTCCACCTTGAGGCCGACCGCGAGCGCCGTCTCCGGGCTCACGCCGGGGCCGACGCCGCCGTTGGCCGCACCCGCGATGGCCTGGTGCAGCCGCAGCTGGCCACCCCAGAAGGCCTCGTCTCCAAAGGTGTCGTCGCGGAATGCCTTGCGTCCCTCCTGGATCAGCTGATCGGCGTAGCTGAGCGCGGTCGTCGCCCGCTGCTCGTCTGCGCCGACACCATGCGCGACGACGCGGAAAGGAGCGCGACAGCCGCCACCCCAGCCGCGACGAGTGCCGTCTTCCATCGAACGACCGACTTCTTCGGCGTCATTTCGGCCTCCTCACGCCCAGGTCAAGGGGATTCCCCAACCTGATGGAGTCGGAAGGCCCTTCTCTGTGACCGGCCCGGACCAAAAAAGTTGTGGCATTCGCAGCGGCTCAGGGGACCTTCATGCAGCTTGCGTGCCGGGCGGCGTTATCCTCGTACCATGGCGAGCCGCGGCGAGAAGATCGTGCTCGAGGTCGTCGGGCCGGCGAGGTCACGGTCACGAACCCGAGCAAGATCTACTTTCCCGAGGCGGGCATCACCAAGCTGGAGGTCGTCCAGTACTACCTCGCCGTGGCCGAGGGCGCGCTGCGCGGCGCCGGCGGCCGTCCGAACGTGCTCGTCCGCTACGCCGACGGGATCCACGGCGAGTTCTTCTACCAGAAGCGCGCTCCCGAGAAGCGGCCCGACTGGATCGAGGTCGCCGAGATCCGCTTCCCCTCCGGCCGTACTGCCGAGGAGGTGGTGCCCCGCGATGCCGCGTCGCTCGCCTGGATCGCCAACCTGGGCTGCCTCGAGCTGCACCCCCACCCCGTGCGCGTCTCCGACCTCGAGCATCCCGACGAGCTGCGCGTGGACCTCGATCCGATGCCCGGGATCGAGTGGACGCAGATCGTCGAGGTCGCGCGGGTCGTCCAGCAGCTGCTCGGCGAGCTCGGGCTCGTCGGCTGGCCGAAGACGTCGGGCTCGCGCGGCGTCCACGTCAACGTGCGGATCCACACGCGCTGGTCGTTCTCGCAGACGAGACGCGCCGCGCTGGCGCTCGCCCGCGAGGTCGAGCGCCGCGCGCCGAAGCTCGCCACCAGCAAGTGGTGGAAGGAAGAGCGCCACGGCGTCTTCCTCGACTACAACCAGAACGCCAAGGACCGCACGGTCGCGAGCGCCTACTCGGTGCGCCCCAAGCCCGACGCGCGCGTCTCGGCCCCGCTCACCTGGGACGAGCTCTCCGCCTGCCAGCCCGGCGAGTTCACGCTGCGCACGATGCCCGCGCGCTTCGCCGCGATCGGCGACCGCCACGAGCGCATGAACGACAGCCCCGGCTCGCTCGACGCGCTGCTCGAGCTGTCGGCCCGGCAAGAGGCCGAAGGCCTGGGCGACGCCCCCTGGCCACCGCACTACATGAAGCAGGCCGACGAGCCGCCGCGCGTGCAGCCGTCGAAGAGCGAGCGGACGGGCGCCTCGCCGACCGGCCGCCGCGTCTCCAGCAAGCCGCTCGTCGAGATCGGCCGGGCGCGAGCGAAGAAGGACGCGCTGCTCGGGCTCGAGCGCTGGAAGGCGCGCCACCCCGAGGCGGCCGCGCGGCTCGAGGAGGCCGACGTGCTCGTCGACTCGATGCGCGGGCGCTCGTCGACATGGACACGCGTGAGGGTCAACCTCGAGCACGTGCCCGAGGAGCTGCGGCCGCCGCAGGAGCCCCTCGATCCGGACTACGACCCCTGGCGCGGATTCCGCCCGCCGTCCGAGAAGGCCGAGCGAAGCGCGCCGAAGCGCTGACGTTCCGAACGTTCCTTTCTACAAAGCGAAGACACGAACCGAGAGCGCAGCCGTGGGTGTACGATCGAACCCTGGTCCGCATTCCTTCCCCGGACCCCAAAGCAGAGGACTGAACCATGACGACTGCTGTTTCGAGCTCCACGCAACGTTCGACGGGAGGCACGCTGAAGACCGCCGCGTACGCCGCGACTTCGGCGCGAGCTCCGCTCGCTCCGTTCAGCATCGAGCGCCGCGCCCACGGGCCCGAAGGACGTGCGGATCGAGATCCTGTTCTGCGGCGTCTGCCACTCCGACATCCACCAGGCCCGCGGCGAGTGGGGCAACTCGACCTTCCCGATGGTGCCCGGCCACGAGATCGTGGGCCGCGCCGTCGAGGTCGGGCCGGAGGTGAAGAAGTTCAAGGTCGGGCGATCTCGTCGGCGTCGGCTGCGTGGTCGACTCGTGCCGCGAGCTGCGCGACCTGCGGCCGGGGCATGGAGCAGTTCTGCGAGAAGGGCGCGGCGATCACGTACAACGGCGACCGAGATGGACCGCAAGACGCCGACCCAGGGCGGCTACTCGACGCAGGTCGTGGTGACCGAGCACTTCGTGCTGAAGATCCCCGCGGGCCTCGACCCGGCGGGCGCCGCGCCGCTGCTGTGCGCGGGCATCACGACCTACTCGCCGCTGCGCCAGTTCGGCGTCAAGAAGGGCGACCGCGTCGGCGTCGTCGGGCTCGGCGGGCTGGGCCACATGGGGGTCAAGCTCGCCGCCGCGATGGGGGCCGAGGTCACCGTGCTCAGCACCTCGGCCTCGAAGGAAGCCGACGCGCGACGGCTCGGCGCGACGGCTTTCGCGCTCGACGAAGGACGCCGCCACGTTCAAGAAGCTCGCCGGGCAATTCGACCTGCTGCTCGACACGGTCTCGGCGCCCCACGACCTCAACCAGTACCTGGAGCTGCTGCGCCCGCGCGGCACGATGGTGATCGTCGGCGTACCCACCGAGCCCGCCGCGGTCAATCGCGTTCTCGCTGATCTGGGGCAACAAGCGCCTCGCCGGCTCCGGGATCGGCGGGCATGCAGGAGACCCAGGAGATGCTCGACTTCTGCGGCCAGCACAAGATCGTTTCCGACGTCGAGCTGATCCCGATCCAGAAGATCAACGAGGCCTACGAGCGCACGATCAAGGCCGACGTGCGCTACCGCTTCGTGATCGACAACGCGAGCCTGAAGCAGGCCTGAGGCGAGGCAGCGCTCCGCACGGCTCAGTCGGTGCGGAGCGTCCTCAGGTTTGGACGGAAGATCTCGAAGAGCTCGGCGGGAGGCGTCACCTCGAGCTGGTCGTAGCGGCAGTCCTCGGGCCGCTTGTCGGTGCGCCAGCGCAGGAAGATCGCGGCGTGGCGGAAGCGGTCGCCCTGCAGGTGGTCGTACTTCACCTCGCACACGCGCTCGATGCGCAGCGGCTCCCACGAGAGGTCCTTGCCCGCGCTCCAGCGGCTCTGGCCGCCGGGCATGCGCTGGTGGCCGCCCTCGGCCATCTCGGCCCAGTGCCGCCAGGGGTGCTCGGCGAGCGCGTCCTTGCGGAGCGGCTCCAGCTCCTGAGCGAGCGCCTTGCCGCGTGCGCCATCGTGAAGGACGACGTCACGCCGACGTGGTGGAGCGCGCCCTGCGTCGTCGTAGAGGCCGAGCAGCAGCGAGCCGACGAGCGTCCCCGGGCCCTGCTTGTGCCAGCGGAAGCCCGCCACCACGCAGTCCGCGCGTGCGCACGTGCTTGACCTTGACCATCGCGCGCTTGCCGGGCTGGTAGGTCGTGCTCTCGTGCTTGGCGATCACGCCGTCGAAGCCCGCGCCCTCGAAGCGGTGGAACCACTCCTCGGCGACGGCTGCGCTCGCGGCGGCACGGCGTGAGGTGCACGCCTGCGGCCGCGCCGCGCCAGCGCCTGCTCCAGCCGCGCCCGGCGCTCGGCCTGCGGGCAGCGCCCGCAGGTCGTCGCCGTCCTCGGCGAGCAGGTCGAACGCCACGAACGACGCGGGGATCGCCGCCGCCAGCTTGCGGCACCCGCGATGCGGCCGGGTGCAGCCGCATCTGCAGCGCGTCGAAGTCGAGCCCGCGCTCGCCCACGATCACGATCTCGCCGTCCACCACGCAGCGCTCCGGCAGGCTCGCCCGCAGGTAGCGCCTCGAGCTCCGGGAAGTAGCGGTCGAGCGGCCGCAGGTCGCGGCTCTGGATGTAGACGCGGTCGCCGTCGCGGAAGACGATCGCGCGGAAGCCGTCCCACTTCGGCTCGAAGAGCCAGCCGTCGCCCTCGGGCAGCTCGGTCGCGAGCTTCGCGAGCATGGGCTCGATCGGCGGCGCGATCGGGAAGTTCGCGGCGTCCGCAGCGGCCATCAGCGCGTGCCCGCGAGCCGTGCCGCGATCCGCCCGTCGGCCGACGCCCACCCCGCGTCGAGCGGATGCCCCGGCTCGTCGAGGTCGACGAGGAGCGGCGCGTGGTCGGAGGGCGATCGGGCTTGCCCTTGCGCGCCTCGCGGTCGATCTCCGCCCACACGCGTGCGCGCGCGCCAGCGGCTCGGCGTCGCGAGCAGGTGGTCGATGCGCATGCCGAAGTTCTTGTGGAAGTTGCCGGCGCGGTAGTCCCACCAGGTGTAGCGGCCGGGCTCCGGGTGGTGCCGGCGGTAGGCGTCCACGAGCCCCCAGCGGCAGAGCTGCGCGAACGCCTCGCGCTCCGGGGGCGACACGTGCGTGCCGCCGTGGCAGGCGCGCGCGTCCCAGACGTCCGCGTCCTCGGGGGCGACGTTGAAGTCCCCGCCCAGCACGAGCGGCTGCGTCGGGGCTCGACGCACCCTCGAGCCAGCGCAGCAGGCGCTCGTACCAGACGAGCTTCGCCTCGTAGAACGGCGAGCCGACCACGCGCCCGTTCGGCGCGTAGAGGCTCACGACGCGCACGCCGCCGCACTCGGCCGCGATCATGCGCGCCTCCGCGAGCGGCTCGTCGTCGCCCTGCTCGTCGCGTCAGCGCGGGGCGCAGCGGCTCGCCGAAGTTGGTGACCACGTCGCGGAGACGCCGCGGCGGCTCGCGATCGCGACGCCGTTCCAGCGCCCTTCGCCGTGGTGCGCCAGCTCGTAGCCGAGGTCGCGGAACGCCGCGGCCGGCGCGTCCGCATCGAGCGAGCTTCGTCTCCTGCATCATCAGCACGTCGGGCCGCGCGCGCTCGAGCCACCAGCGCACCTTGTCGAGGCGGGCCCGGAGCGAGTTGACGTTCCAGGTGGCGATCCGCATCGCCAACTAGCCTACCTCGGAGTCTTCGCCTTCGCGGGAGGCAGCCGTGCCGGCCGCGGGCCGTGGCGCACGGCGCCCACGAGCGGGACGTACGGCAGCTCGCGTCCCTCGTCCACGCAGCGCAGCATCAGGCCGCCGCGGCTCATGTCGCCGCGCCCCACGAAGTCCGACGGAAAGGCGACGCGATCGCCGAGCACCGCCGTGAGCAGCTCGACGTACTTGGGCGACGCGACGCTCCCCAGCAGCACCACCTCGGTCTCGGCCCAGGTCGGCGCGAGCGCCTCGCAGATGTCGGACGAGCGGCCGCCGATAGCGCGGCTCGGAGACGTCGACGGGCACGCGTCCGTAGCGCTCGAGGTCGCGCGCGCGCAGCAGGGCCTCGGGCGAGACGCAGCCCGTCGCACGGCGTGATCACGTGGATGCCGGCGCCTCCGGCGGGAGGCCGGGCGAACGCCCGCGCGTAGGCGAGCTTCCCGCGGAAGTAGAGGCTGCTGACGAAGGCGAACACCTCGCCGACGGCCGCGCCCGCTTCGCCCTGGAGCCGGCGGCCGAGATCGTGGCCCGGGTCGGGCTTGCGCAGCAGGCGCGCGCGCCGGCCGGAGCAGTCCGCCGGCGAGAGCAGGAAGACGCGATACGTCGCGGAGGGCGCCCTCAGCTCTGGCGCGCCTGCAGCCATCCCAGGAACCTCTCGCGCGGCCAGAAGTTCGCGATGCGCGACGGATCCACCCAGCCCCGCGTCGCGTGGCAGCACGCCCCACTCCATCCGCGCGAGCTCGCGCGTGTGGTGGGTGTCCGTGCTGAGCACGAACGTCACGTCCATCCCGCGGGCGCGGCAGAGCACCTCGCTCGACGCGTCGAGCCGGCCGAGCGACGCGTTGATCTCGATCGCCGTGCTCGTCGCCGCCGCCTTCGCGAGCACGGCGTCGACGTCGAGATCGATGCCCGGCGCGGCGGCCGATCCTGCGGCCCGAGAGGTGCGCGATCGCGTCCACCGTCGGGTCCTCCATCGCGCGCGAGGATGCGCCGCGTCTGCTGCGCCGCGGCCGAGGTCGAAGTGCGAGTGGACGCCCGCCACGCGCCACTCGAGCGTGCGCCGGAACTCCGGCGTCGTAGTCCACGCTGCCGTCGCGGCCGATGTTGAGCTCGCTGCCGTGCAGCAGCGTCAGCCCCGGGATAGCGGCCGCGCAGCGCGTCGATCTCCTTGCGCTGCGCGCGCGAGCGCCTCGCGGCTGACGCCGCTCATCGCGAGGTTCTCGGCGTGGTCGGTGAGCGCCAGGTACTCGTAGCCTCGCTCCGCGGCGCTCGCGACGATCTCCTCGAGCGTGCTGCGCCCGTCGCCCGACAGCGTCGTGTGCACGTGCAGGTCGCCGCGCACGTCGCGCGAGCCGCACGGCCGCCGGCAGCGCGCCCTGCTCCGCCGCCTCGATCTCGCCGCGGTCCTCGCGCATCGGCGGCGGGATCAGCGGCAGGTCGAGCGCGCGCGTAGATCGCCTCCTCGGACTCGGACGCGATCACCTCGCCGGTCGTCGACGTCGGTCGAGGCCGTACTCGTTCAGCAGCCAGCCCGCGGTCGAGCGCGCGCTGGCGGAGCTTGATGTTGTGGGCCTTCGAGCCGGTGAAGTACTGGCAGGCGGCGCCGAACTGCTCCGGGTCCACGACGCGCAGGTCGACCTGCAGCCCGGTCGTCGGTCAGGACCGAGGTCTTGGTGTCGCCGCTGCCGATCACCTCGCGCACCGTCGGCATCGTCACGAACGCCTCGCGCACGGCCGCGGGCTCGCTCGAGGCCGCGACGATGTCGACGTCGGCCACCGTCTCGCGCAGCCGTCGCAGGCTGCCGCAGTACTGGGCCCGCTCGACCGCGGGCAGGGCCTCGAGGCGCGGCGACGAACTCGCCCGCGATCGGCATCGCCACCGCGATCGGCCGGCGCTCCTCCGGTGCCCGATGCCGCCCATCCGCTCGATCGCGTGCTGGAGCTTCTCCTCCGTCTTCGCGCCGAGGCCGCGCAGCTCGCGCAGCGCTGGCCGGCGAGGGCGGCCTTGAGCGTCGTCGAGGTTCGAGACGCCGAGCTCGCTGCGCAGGCGCAGCAGCGTCTTGGGACCCACGCCGGGGATCCGGCTCAGCTCGACGAACGCCGGCGGGTACTTCAGGCGCAGCTCCTCGAGCTTGGCGATCGTCCCCTTGTCGTAGAACTCGCGGATCTTCTTGGCCGTGCTCGTCGCCGATGCCGCCGATCGCCGTGAGCTCGCGCTCGGAGAGCGCGCCGAGGTCGCCGCGGTAGGACGTGATCGCCTCGAGCGCGTTCTCGTAGGCGCGCGCGCGGAACGAGTTCGGCGATCCCTCGTCGAGGATGGTCGAGCTGCACGAGCTCGCGGAAGAGCGCCACGAGCGAGTCGTTCCCCGCCATTCTTGCAGTCTACGTCGGACGGCCGCCACGCCAGGGCCGGACGGCGCCCAGCAGGAAGCCGAGGCCGGAGCCCAGCAGCAGGAGCGAGCTCGGCTCGGGCAGCGACGAGGCGTCGGGCGGCGGCGCCTCCGTGAACACGCCCCAGACCGGGGTGTGGCCGTCGTGGCCGGCCTGCGTGACGAACTGGTCGACGAGCGGCCCGTTCATCCGGTCTCCGAATCCGAGCAGCGTGAACGAATAGGGTGTCCCCGCCACCGCCGTCGCGCCCGACGCCGGGAAGCTGATGACGTCGGGGCAGGGTGCCTCGCGCTGTTGGAGCACGAGGCGTTGCGCCCGCCGCTCGCCGGCGAGCCGACGGCGAAGCTGAACGTCGGCGTGAAGAGCGCCAGGGCCGGATCGTCGAAGACCAGCGACAGCGTGAGGTCCGCCGACGTGATCTCCGAGCCGCCCTGGATCGGCCGGCTCATCCGCGTCGTACGGCCGACTCGAACGGCACCCCGGGGTTCACGACCATGATCTCGACCGTCGGGGTGAAGCCGAGTCCGCTCGCTCGCCCCCGCTCGTGGCCTGGCCCCAGAAGATCTGGTCTTCCTGGGAAGGGCCGCTGGCGACGAAGACGTTCCTCACCGTCGCGGCGCCTGGACCTTCGGAGCCACTCCAGGAACCGTCGATGGTGAAGCTCACCGCCTGGACATCGGGCACCGCCAGGAGCCCGAAGCCGAACAGCACGAGCACGAGTCTACGCATGAGCACACCCCCTCTTTGGGTGATCGATTGCCATGGAGCCTTGTTCAGCAAGATGCCGGCCACGATGTCGCGTGCGCGAGCCAACGGCCGCGTCAAACGACGTCACCCGACGAAGGCGCGGAGCTATCTCGTGCGGTAGCGGATGATTGCGGACGCTGCGCGAGCGGGCCGAGCGCATTTGCGGCGCGGGGATCACGCCGGAGCGGCAGGTCTTGTATCGAGCACCCGGACCTTTCCACAGTCTGCCGAAGCGGGCAGATCGTTCCCTGAACCAACGCGTCTGCTGGAATACCTTCCGTCGTCGTCTCGCGTGGAAACGAGGCCCGTGTGAGTCGAATGACGCGGCGCGAGTTCGTGGCGGGTGCCGCAGCGATGGGCGCGACGCTCGCCTGGGGCGAGACGCGCCCCTGGCGCTCGCGCGAGCGCTTCACGGAACGGCGCGACCTCTTCCCGCAGGGCGTCGCCTCCGGCGATCCCGCTCCCGACAGCGTGCTCCTCTGGACGCGCCGCGTCCGCGGGCGGCCGGCTGCGGTCGTGCCGCTGACCGTCGAGGTTGCCGAGGATGCGGCCTTCGAGCGCGTCGTCGCCACGCGCAGCCCCCGCGCGCGCTCGGCGGCCGCCGACTGCACCTGCCGCGTGCTCGTCGGCGGGCTCCAGCCCGGCCGCGCACCTACTGGTATCGCTTCATCGACGCGGACGGGACACGGCAGCCGCGATCGGCCGCACGCTCACCGCGCCCGGCCGCGACGACCCGCGGCCGGTGCGCTTCGCGTTCGTCAGCTGCCAGAACGTCTACGAGGGCGCGCTGAACGCCTATCGCCGGATGATCTTCGAGGACGAGCGCGCCGCGCCCGACGACCAGCTCGGCTTCGTGCTGCACCTCGGCGACTTCATCTACGAGGTCGTGGAGTACCCGGAGGACAGCCCGGCGGCCACCGCTACGACCGCCGCATCCGCGACGTCGTCCGCTATCCCGGACGGCGAGAAGGTGCCGCGCGACTTCCACATTCCGGCGACGCCTCGAGCGACTACCGCGCGCTCTACCGCGCCTACCTCCAGGATCCCGACCTGCAGGACGCGCGCGCGCGCTGGCCCTTCGTGCGCCATGTGGGACAACCACGAATTCTCCTGGCAGGGCTGGCAGTCGTTCCAGCGCTTCGGCGGCCGAGCGCGCGGCCGGCCCAGACGCTCAAGGTCGCCGCGAACCAGGCCTGGTTCGAATACCAGCCGGCCCGCGTGGCGCAAGCCGAGCGGGCCTCGCTGGAGCGCTTCGATGCGCCGGCGGTCACGGACGCGCCCGATCGAGCGCTTCGACGACCACGGCCTGGGCCAGGAGCCGAACAACCTCGCCGCGATCGGCAGCCTCACCGCCTACCGCGCGCTGCGCTACGGCCGCCACCTCGACCTGATCATCACCGACCAGCACAGCTACCGCTCCGAGGAGCCGACCGAGCCGGCCGGAGGCCGACACGCTCTCGAGCCACGACTTCCCCGAGCTTGTTCCCGGAAGAGGTCGATGCGAGATCCTCGACGCCGGCCGCGCCTACGACGGCGGCCATCCGCCGGACGACGATCCGCTTCGGCGACAAGCAGGTGCCGAACTTCCGCAAGGACGCGCCGCCCCAGACGATCCTGGGCGCCGAGCAGAAAGCCTGGTTCCTCGACCGCCTGCGCGCGCTCGAGCGCGACCTGGAAGATCTGGGGCAATTCGCTCGGCGCGCTCGACTGGCGCGCCGATCCGCAGAACCTGCCCGCCGGGCTTGACGAAGCCCTGGCCGGGCGCCGGCTACGCTTGCTTCGGCGGCGGCGGCGACTGGGGCACCGCCTACGTCGAGCGCGGCGAGATCTACGACGCTCGTGCGCGAGGCCGGCATCACCGGCTTTGCCATCGTCTCCGGCGATCGCCACAGCTTCTGGGCCGGCCTCTCGGCGAAGGCGCTTCCGCCCGCGGCCTTCGAGCCGGTCGGCGTCACCTTCGTCGCCGGCTCGGTCTCGGCGCCCGGCATCGTCGAGGCCTACGAGCATCGCTTCCCGAAGGACCATCCGCTGCGCGCGCTCTACCTGGCCGACGTCGGCGGGCCGGCAGCAGCCCGCGATCAACCTGCTGCTCGCCACGGCGTCCGCTCCTGCCTCGAGTACGCAGCGGACCGGCGACCTCAAGCGGCGCGCGCGGCGTCGAACCCGGACCTCGCCCCGCACCTCGCCTTCCTCGACATGGGCGGCCACGGCTACGCGGCGGTGCGCGTCGACGCCGACGCGGCCCGCTGCGACTTCGTCTGCCTCCCGCGCCCGCTCGCGCGCAGCGCGACGCCGGACGGCGGGCCGCTGCGCTACCAGGTCTCCCACCGCGTGGCGCTCTGGCGCAAGGGCGAGACGCCGCGTCTCGAGCGCGCCGCGAGCGAGGGCGACCTCGGGCTTTCCGGCTGACTTCGGCGGCTGTTGCCGGCGGCTCGCCTCGCGGACCAGAATGCCGACGCTTGGCCATGAGTGACCAGAAGCCCGGCTCCGGCCAGACGGCGCTCGTCACCGGCGCCTCGTACGGGATCGGCGTCGACCTCGCGGAATGCTTCGCGCGCGAGGGCTACGACGTCGTCGTCACGGCCCGCTCCCCCGGCCCCCTGCAGGAAGTCTCCGACCGGCTGGCAAAGAGCTACGGAGTCAAGGCCACGCCGATCGCCAACGACCTCGGCGCAGAAGGCGGAGGACAGGCTCTCGTCGGCGCGCTGCACGCGAAGGGCCTGACCGTCGACGTGCTCGTGAACAACGCGGGCTACGGCCATGCCGGCGCCTTCAGCGCGAGCGACCTCGCCACCCAGGTCGGCATGATCGACCTGAACGTGCGCGCGCTCGTCGAGCTCACCCACCTGCTGTGGGACGGAATGCTGGCCCGCAAGCGCGGCGGCGTCCTGAACGTCGCCTCGACGGCGGCCTTCCAGCCCGGACCGCTGATGGCCGTCTACTACGCGTCGAAGGCGTTCGTGCTGTCGTTCTCGGAGGCGCTCTGGGAAGAGGCCCGCGGCACGGGACTCAAGGTCTCGTGCCTCTGCCCCGGCCCCACGGTCAGCCGCTTCCGCGAGCGCGCCGGCACCGGCAAGACGCGTCTCGCCACCACCTCGACCGCCATGCCTTCGATGCCAGTGGCCGAGCAGGGATACCGCGGCTGGCAGGCCAACCGGCGCGTCGTCGTCACCGGCGCGCGCAACCGGATGGGCGCCGCCCTCGCGCAGACGCTGCCGCGCAGCGTGGTGCTGCGGATGGTCCGCTACATCCAGAGCCCCCACAGCTGATCCGGATGCCTGCCGCGCTCACCGCCGTCGCCGGCGCGCTGCTGCTCGGCGCGCTCAACACCTTCGGCGACTTCGTCTGGGCGCGCTTCATCTCGTCCCACCGCGCGGTGTTCGGGCTCGTCCACGGCACGCTGCTGCTGATGGCCGTCGGGCTCTACCTCGGCGTGCTGCGCGGCCGGCCGGCGCTCGGGGCCCTCGCCGGCGCGACGGTGGGCCTGCTGGCGGCCGCCTCCTTCTATGCGCTCGCGCCGCTCCTCGGCTACTCCGCCATGTTCGTGAGCTGGATGGCGCTCTGGATCGGCTTCGCCTTCCTCGACGCGCGGCTTCGCGGCCCCGCGGCGCCGCGCGAGACGCTGCTGCGGGGCGTGCTCGCGGCGATCGGCTCCGGCCTCGCCTTCTGGGCGATCTCGGGCATCTGGCTGCGTCCCGCGCCCGGCGGCCCGCGCTACGCCTACAACTTCGCCTGCTGGACGCTCGCCTTCCTGCCCGGCTTCCTCGCCCTGCTGCTGCGCGGCCGTCCCGCGCGGAGCTAGCCCGCCCGCGAAACCCGCAGGGGGCGCGCTAGCGCCGGGCGGCGCGCGCGCGCACGAGCGGCCGCGACAGGTCCCGGAGCGCGTCCTTGCCGACCCAGCGGGCAGACGCGTCTTCCGATGCGGCGAGCTTCCGGCTGAGCGCGAGCGACGCCTCGTGGAGCGCGCGGCTTCGGCCGCCGATCCGGCGCAGCGCCCAGCTCACGCCCTTCTTCACGAAATTGCGCTCGTCGCGGGCGCCCTTCTCGACGAGCGGCAAGAGCGCCAGGAACTGCGCGTCGGTCGCGATCTTGTTGTGGCCGGCCTGGCCGGCCATGAGCGCGAAGCCCGCGCGCTTGACGAACTCGCGCGGCGAGCGCGACCACAGCCGCGCCTTCTCGAACGCGAACGGCGTGTAGTCGAAGAGGTGCCAGCAGACGGTGTCGCAGACGCCCCAGTTGTCGAACTCGCGCGCCCAGGCGTCCATCTGCCGGCGCGTGACCTGCTTCGGATCGTCGACCATCGCCGCCAGCAGGCGCGCCTCGTACCACCCGCTCTTCCAGAGCGAGGCGGCGAGCGCGCGGTCCGTGCCGATCCGCTTCTTGATCGCGAGCAGCTTGCTGATCGGCACTCCGAACGCGCGCGGCGCGACGATGCCGTAGCGCGCGAGACCCAGGACGTCACGACGGGTCCCGCTGCGCTTCAGCCACGCCAGAACCTCCTCCTGCGTCACTGCTGCATCTCGGCGAACACCGTGTCGAGGCGATCGTAGCCGGCCTTCATGCCGTCCATCATCCCGGTCTGGAGCGCCGCGTCGCGGGCTTCCTTCGACCCGTAGCGGATCGTCTGCGTCACGAGCGTCCGCTTTCCCTGCTCGGTGAGCAGGACCGTGCCGAGGGCACCCTCGCCGGGGTACCAGGCCTCGTCGAACTTCTCGGTGGAGACGAGGCGCTCGGGCACGACGAGCTCGCGGATCTCGCCCCCCATGCCCATCTCCTTGCCGTTCTTGAGGTGCTTCCAGACGTAGCGGTACTTGCCGCCGACCCGCAGGTCGACCTCGCACACGGCGAGCGACCAGCCGTCCGGGCCGAACAGCCAGCGCTTCAGCAGCTCGGGCTTCGTGTAGGCGTCGAAGACCAGCTGCCGCGGCGCGTCGAACAGGCGCGTGATCTGGATCTCCTGATCCGAGGGCGTCGTGACCTTCAGCGTGTCCGCGTTCTTCATGATTCCCGTCTCCTTCCGAATGAGTCCGCGACGAGCAGGCTGCGTCGCTCATCGGCTCCCTCTCCTGTTCTTTTCGCGCCCGCGCTGCTTCTGGTTCTGCTTGAGCTCCGCGAGCAGGTCGTCGAGCGCCTTGAAGCGGCCCTGCCAGAACTTCCGGTAGCGCTCGAGCCACTCGGTCGCCTCCGCGAGCGGGGCGGCCTCGAGCCGGCGCGGCCGCCGTTGCGCGTCACGCCCCTGCGAGACGAGCCCGGCGCGCTCGAGCACCTTGAGGTGCTTGGAGATCGCCGGCTGCGTCATCGCGAACGGCTCGGCCAGCTCCGCGACCGACGCCTCCCCCGTCGCGAGCCGGGCGAGGATCGCGCGCCGCGTGGGGTCGGCGAGCGCCGCGAACGTCGCGTCGAGCCCCGGGCCGGCGGCCTGCCGTTCATAACCGATCAGTTGCATAACTGAATAGTAATATATGGCCCGGTGCGGCCGCCCGTCAAGGGCTTTTCTGCCGGGAGCGAGCGCCGAAGACGAGCGCGCCGGGCGGCTCAGCGCTGCTGTGACAGTGTGAGCTGTCCGAGCGTCTCGATGAGCCGCGGAGGATCGACGGGCTTCACGAGGTGCGCGTCGAAGCCGGCCTCCTCCGCGCGGGTGCGATCCTGCGGCTGGCCGTAGCCCGTGAGCGCGACCAGCTGGACGCGGCGGCCGAGGTGCTTCCGCAGCCGGCGCGCCACCTCGTAGCCGTCGATGTCCGGCAGGCCGATGTCGACCAGCACCACGTCGGGCGAGCTCGCGATCGCCGCGTCGATACCCTCCTGGCCGGTGCGCGGCCTGGCGGATTTCGTGGCCCTGCCGCTCGAGGTACGCGGCGAGCGCCTCGCGCCCGTCGATCTGGTCCTCCACGACCACGACGCGCAGCGGGGCCGCGCGGGGCTTCTGCCCGGCACGCGGCGCGGCGAGCGCCGGCGCGCCCGCGAGCCGCCAGCCGCACCGTGAACTCGGCGCCCTTGCCGAGCCCCTCGCTCGCCGCGCTCACCGTGCCCCCGTGCAGCTCGACGAGCTGCTTGACCAGCGTGAGCCCGATCCCGAGCCCGCCCTCGGTCCGCGCCAGCGTGGGATTCGCCTGGGCGAAGAGCTCGAAGATCGAGTCGAGCTGGTCCCCTGGGATCCCGGCGCCGTCGTCGCGCACGCGCAGCACCGCCTGGCCGTCCTCGACCTCGAGCGAGACCCGGATCGAGCCCCCGGCCGGCGTGTACTTGGAGGCGTTGTTCACCAGGTTGCCGAGCACCTGCTGCAGCCGGACCGGGTCGCCGAGCACGGTCACCGGCCCGTCCGGAAGCGCGAGGTCGAGCTTCTGCTCCTTCGCGTCGAGCTGGGGCCGCTGGGTGTCGACCGCGAAGCTGACCGCGGCTCGCAGGTCCACGGCCGCTCGCTCCAGCTCGATGCGGCCGCTGGTGATGCGCGCCACGTCGAGCAGGTCGTCGAGCAGCCGCGCGAGATGGTCCGCCTGGCGGCGCACCATGCCGCTCGCGCGCTTCGCGCCCGCTTCCAGCGCGGGGCTCGAGTCGATGAGCGCGATCGCATTCACGATCACGGCCAGTGGGTTGCGCAGCTCGTGGGCGAGCATGGCGAGGAACTCGTCCTTGCCGCGGTTGGCGCGCACGGCCTCCTTGCGCGCGGCGTCCGCCTCGCGCCGCGCGGCCTGCTCCCGCCGCAGCAGGCGCTCGGAGGCCTCCTCGATCTCGACGCGCGCCAGCCCGAAGCTCACGTGCTGTGCCACCGTGGTCACGAGCCGCAGCTCCTCGGGCTGCACGCGGTGCGGTTTGTCGTAGTACAGCATGAACTTTCCGAGCAGGCGTCCCTGGTACACGAGCGGGATGAATCCCATCGCGCGGATGCCTTCGGCCCGGATCGTCGGCAGGAGCGCCGCGAGCTCCGGCGCCGACTCGACGTCCTCCACGAGGATCGGCTGCGGGTCGCGCGCCTCGCGCGTCCAGGGCGAATGCCCCTCGACGGCCTTACGATAGCCGTCGGAGAGGCCCGACCACGACAGGAACCGCATCACCCCGGCGTCGTCGAAGGCGAGGACACTCGCGCGCTGGGCGCGCGCCAGCGACAGGATCGCCTGGGTGCCGGCGTCCGCCACCTCCCCGCGGCCGCGGGCGCGGCCGATCTGCGCCGCCAGGCGATAGAGCGTCTCGAGCGTCTGTACGCTCGCCTCGAGGTGTTTTCGCACGCGCCGGCGCTCGCTGTTGTCGCGCGCGATCTTGGAGGCTCCGATCACGCGCCCGTGGGCGTCGCGGACCGGGGACACGCTGAGCGAGATCGGCACGATCCGTCCGTCCTTCGTCACGCGCTCGGTCTCGAAGTGCTCGATCGCCTCGCCGCGGCGCAGCCGCGCGAGGATGTCCCGCTCCTCCGAGATGCGCTCGGGCGGGATGATCAGCGTGATCGAGCGCCCCACGACCTCCGCGGCCGGGTAGCCGAACAGCAGCTCGGCCCCGCGGTTCCAGGACGTCACGATGCCGTCGAGCGTCTTGCTGACGATCGCGTCGTCGGCGCCAGCCACGATAGCGGCCAGGCGCGCCGCGGCTTCGCCGTCCCGGCGCTGATCGGTGATGTCGCGGCCGGTCGCCTGCAGCTCCAGCTTTCGCCCCGCGTCGTCGAACACGGCGTGGTTCACCCACTGCGTCCAGCGGACCTGGCCGTCGCCGCGCAACACGCGGTTCTCGACGGTGGTCGCCGGCCGTGTCGGGGTGAGGCTCGCGACCGCCTCGTGAACCCGCGCCAGGTCGTCGGGGAAGATGCGCGGTTTGAAACTGTCCGGCTTCGCGTCGGCCGGCAGCCCGAAGTAGCGCCGGTAGGCCGGGTTCACGAAGGTCAGCGTGCCGTCGTCCAGGAAGCGGCACACCATCTCGGGCTGGCCCTCGACCATCGCACGGTAGCGGCGCTCGCTCACGCGCAGCGCCTCCTCCGTCGCCTTGCGGTTCGAGACGTCGTCGATCGCCGCGACGGCGCCGACCAGGCGGCCCCCCGCGTCGTGAAGCGGGCTGACGGTCATGGACGCCGTGACGCGCGAGCCGTCGGGGCGCTCGAGGATCACCTCCTGCGCGACGGCGCCCGTGCCGCGCAGCACCACGGCCACCGCCGACGCCGCGTGCGCGAGCGGGTGCCCCGCTGCGTCGAACAGCCGGTGCGAGCCGCAGAAGCGGTCCGCGGCGACCGGCTCGCGCCCCCACAGCTCCACCGCGCGCCGGTTGTAGAGGCGGATCGCTCCGCCCGGTGCTTCGCACACGTAGACCCCGATCGGAAGCACGTCGATCAGGCGGTCGAGATCGGTCAGCATCAGCGTCACGCGACTCCCCTGCCCTGCGGGGAGGTCACCGAGTACACCTCTCGAAGTATACGCATTTCCCGGAGGTGCGACGGGCGCTTCTCGCTCGTCATGCGGGCACGGAAGTCCGCAGCCGGCGCAGCGTCCTCGCGAGGCCCGCCCCGTGCGCCACCGTTCCCAGGAACAGCAAGGCCGCTCCTGCGCGCAGGCACGCGCAGCCATTCGAGCGCCAGTCCCGCGGCGAGAAGCGGCGCGCCGAGCACCCAGCCCGCGAAGACGAGCGCGGGCAGGACGCGCCCCGGCGCCTCGTGCAGCGAGCCCGGCATCGCCTGGTACTCCGCTCCCGCGAAAGCCCAGAGCCAGGCGGCGAGCGGCAGCAGCCGCTGCTGGACGGCGACGATCATCTGCGCCAGGAAGCCGACGAGCGCGAGCGCGCCGTAGGCCATGCCGACCGGGCTCGAGGCGTCGAGGCCCGGCGCGAGGACGAGGGCGAGGCCGAGCACGGTCGCGAGCGCGAGGCAGCCGAGCGCCACGAGCGCCTGCGCCCGCGGCAGGTCCGGACGCGGCCGCTCGGCGGGCGCCGGCCGCGGATCGCGCAGCATGGCGACGACGTGCGCCAGGAACACGAAGACGCCCGCGGCGGCGACCAGGGCGAATCCGGGCCGGCCGCGACCGTCGAGGAAGAACGAGGCCGTGAGGCCGAGGACACCCGCTTCGACGAGCACGGAGCTGACGAGCGGGCCGTTGCCGCGCGTCATCCCTGCGGGCAGGATCATCGGCAGCAGGCGGTAGCCCGCCCCCATGACCATGAGCGTGCCGAAGCCGAGGGCCGCCAGGTGGGCGTGAGCGAGCACCGCTTGCAGGTGGGACACGGGCAGGAAGGCCGCGAGCTTGTTGACGGCGAGCAGCACGCCCAGCGCCGCGGCCAGCACCACGTTCGCGAACGCCAGGCCCACGGGCACCTTCACCGCCGCCGGGATCGGCGCGCGAGCGAGCCGAGGCAGCACGCGCAGGGCGGCCCGCAGGAACGCGAGGCTCGCGAGGCCGGCGCTCCAGGCCATGCCGCTCGCCGTGTCCAGCCAGAAGTGGCTGACCATCCCGAGCATGCCCACGACGAAGGCCGCGAACCCCGCGAGGTCGCCACGCGTCGCCCGCAGCGGCATCCGCAGGGCGAGCGGGCCGACGATGTGGATCGAGCCCAGCACCGAGCCGCCGATCCAGCCGAGTGTCACGAGGTGAACGACGGCGAGCATCCGCGGGTGGTAGAAGAAGCCCGCGACCCCGGCGGGGTCGGCTGCCACGACCGCGAACGCCGCCGCCAGGCTGGCGAGCCCGGTCGCGAGATAGAGCAGAGGCAGCCCGCGCGAGGGAAGGAAGTCCCTCGCCGCGGGCGAAGCCGAAGCGCTCACGACGAGTGGGCCGCTAGCGGTGCGCCACCCGGTCGTCGACGTGCAGGCTGTCCACCATGCGGTCGAAGGTCGACTCGAGCCGCGAGGCCTCGTCGCGCGGCGTCACGAAGAGCGCGTAGAGCACGTGGTCGTCGAGCAGCTCGCGTGTCACGACCCTGACCCGCTCCTGCTCGCCCGTCACGGGCGAGACGCCCTGCAGCTCGACCACGAGGCCGCGTGCCCCGTCGACCTGCTGGCGTTGCTGGCGGCCAACGCTCTCACGCAGGTGAGGGCTCGAGCGCCGGATCTGGGCCACGAGGTCGTCCGTGGCCTCCTGGAGGCTGAAGTCGTAGCCCGTGTCGAACGGCTCGTAGTGGTTGACGATGACGCCGCACGCGATGTTCTCACCACCCCCGCTGATCGACTGGATGCAGGCCGGCGGTGCGATCACGACGCCGTAGCCGCGGCTCGCGGGATAGGCGCGCCAGTTGGTGGGATACGCGATCTGGTAGAAGCCGCTCCGCTGCGCGAAGGTGCTCATCCTCGAGGACGGCGCGTCGATCGTCACCGGCTCCGCGCGTCCGACGGTTCCGCGCTGGCGCTCCTCGCGATCCTGGAGCCTTGCCGTCCGCCCCGACGAGGATGCGCGGCCGCGCAGCCCGTCCTGCATCTGCGCATAGCCGGAGCTGTCGCGTCGGCTCCCGGGGCCGAGGCGCTCGGCTTCGGCCCGCATGCGTGAGGCCCGATCGGCCGGTGCCGGGTGGCTGCTGAAGAACTGCTGGAGCCGACCAGGGTCGCGCGCCTCCTGCTGCTTCAGCAGCTCGAAGAAGCTGGCCATCGCCGTGGGGTCGTAGCCGGCCTTCTTCATCATGCGGATGCCGAGCAGGTCCGCCTCGTGCTCGTCGTTGCGGCTGAACTTCATGAATACGGCGTTCAGGCCGAGGCCGCCGACCGCCTGAATGATCTGCTGCGTCGTGCCGCTCTTGCCGCGGCCGAGCAGGCCGCCGAGGATGCCGAGCCCGGCTTGCGCGCCGTAGGCCTTCGAGGCCTCGTGGGTCCCGTGCCGCAGCGCGACGTGCGAGATCTCGTGCGCGAGCACGCCCGCGAGCTCGCTCTCGTTGCGGGTGGCCGTGAGCAGCCCGCGGTTCACGTAGAGGAAGCCGCCGGGGAACGTGAACGCGTTGATGTCGGACGAGTCGACGGCCCGCACGCGATAGGGATAGCGCGCGCCGGGCGCCACCGCGACGAGGCGCTGTGCGACGTCGTTCAGGTACCGCTCGAGCGAGGCGTCGCGAATGACCGGCAGCTCTCGCTCCGCCTGAGCGGCGGACTGGCGGCCGATCTCGATGTCCTGCTGCACGCTGAACAGGTTGAAGCCCGGGCGCGGGTCCTCCTGGGCCAAAGCCGCCTGGCCCTGGAAGAAAAGCGCACTCGACAGCGCGAGGGTCGTCAGGCCTGCAGATCTCATGAGGCTCCCTCCTTACGCCGAAGGTATCTGCAAGAGAGATGCCGCTCCGAGGCGCAGGAGCTTGCCCTTCTCTCCGTCGCGCTCGCCCGGGCCGTTTGTACAAAGGGCGCCGGCTGGTGAGCCAGACTCTCCGCCTGACTGGCGCTTGCGCATCGCTTCCAAAATGGCACGCGGCTTGCCTCGCTATCCGAGGCCCGGCTCGCGCAGAGCCGCGCCGAGCTTTCGGAAGTCGAGGTCGCTTGGAGGGAGAGTTCGCAGATGCCAGATCAGGAGACGTTGGACCGGGCCGAGCAGGACAAGGAGGAGGGCAAATCCCCTTCGACGCAGGCGGGCGAGTTCGTGCGCGAGGAGATCCACCACATCCGCGAGGGCAAGCACGGCGCGCGCTCGACGAAGCAGGCGATCGCGATCGGGCTCTCGAAGGCGCGGCGCGCCGGCGTGAAGCTCGGCAGCCCCAAGGCTGGGAGCGTCTCGGCTGAGACCAGGCGGCAGGCGGCCCGCGATTCGGCCCGCGGCCGTTCCGGCCGAGGGCGCACGGCTTCGCCGAAGCGCTCGCGCGCCGTCCGGCAGGCCCTGAAGCGCGAGGGCCGGGCCGCGGCGTCCAGGAAGTCGCTGGCGCGCCAGGCCCGGGTGAGCGCCAAGTCGCGCGGACCGCGCGCACGCAAAGCCGCCGCCCGCAAGGCCGCGCGCACGCGCGCCCGCTAGCCGCTCAAGCCGCGAGCCGGGCCGGCAACGAGTCCACGAAGTCGCGCGCCCACTCGATCTGGGCGTTCTCCGAGATGAACTCGAACTCCGCCGTCACGCGCAGCGGAGGTCGGCCGGAGCTCTGTCGGCGAAGGCTTCGGCACCACCGGGCACTCGTCGACGAGACCGAGCAGCGTGGCCCAGGAGGGCGGGTCGAGGATCGCCAGCACGTCGAGCCTGTCGCGCTCGCGCCAGGGAGTCCCCTCCTTCAGCTGGGCCGCCATCCGGATCCGCAGCTGCGTGAGATCGTGCTGGAGCTGCACGTCGTCGATTCTCAGATCGGCGAGGGCACGAACCAGCCGGCGGGCCAGGTCGAGACACACGCGCTCGTGGAGGACGCTCCATCCCCACCGGAAGACGGTGACGAGCTCCTGCTCGACCAGGAACGCGGCGGGCAGCACGCGTCCCGCCGCGTGCGGTCGGTTCTCGAGCCCCAGGTTGCAGACGGCGAGCGCGGCGTCGGTCGCCTCCACGGGCCGGAAGCGCCGCGACTGGAAGGAGCAGCCGGCGACGAGCACGTTGGCGAGATAGCCGAGCTCGTCCGTCCGTCGCGCGTAGGCGGAGGCATCGTGCTCGCGCGCGTAGAGCAGCTGCGCCCGGATGCGCGCGAGGCGATCGGGTGCGTCCTTCTCGCCCGCGGCAAGGAGCGGAGGCTGCGAAGCTGGAAGGACCCCCTCCTCCTGGAGCATCGCAAGGAAGCGACGCCCCTCGGCCTCGTCGCGGCCCGACAGCTCGCGACTCGCCTGCGCGATGGCGCGTCGCTTTTCGACTCGTGGCCGCACGCGCGTCGAGCTTGCGGAAGTAGCGCGTCGTCAGCGGGTCCGCCGAGGAAGCGCTGCCGACCGGCTGCCGGGCCAGCTTCAGGAAGGCCGCGGCCTCGGGGGGCCCGACGTAGCCTTCCTGCGGCGCGGCGCTCGTCGCGCTCGCCGGCCACGTCCGAGAGGACCTGCTCGTCGCTCGTCAGGACGTCGAAGAGGCCGCCGTTGTCCTCGATGTACTCCGTCGAGAGCGCGCCGCAGCGGACCATCAGCTTCCCGAAGAGCGCGGGATGGTCGGAGCTCAGTCGCGCGAGGATCTCGATCAGGGCGTCCCAGGGCGCTCCCCGCCGCGGGACGATGCGGAACCCGCCGAGCTCGAGGCCGTTCTCGAGCACCGCTTCCGCGAGCGCGAGCTGCTCGGCCAGGTCCGGAATCACTTCGTCGAGGAGCGCTGCATCCCTTCGCTCGATGGCGTTCCACTCCGCGTCCAGGACGAGCAGGTATCTTGCTGAAGGCGGCTGTCACCAGGTCGAAGTCCATCTCGGCGACCTTGCTGGCGGCGAGCTCGGCGCCGGCCTCTACCAGCACCTCCAGCCAGAGGCCGAAGCGGTCCGCGTCGAACTCGTCCGCCGCGCCGGCTCGCGCGGCCTGCCAGAGGTCGTGGTCGAAGACGCCCATCAGCTGCTCGGTGGTGGCGAGCGCGACGATCGGTCCGGCGTCCTCGAGACCGCACTTCTGGACGAGCTGATGCAGAACCGCGGGCTCCAGGCCCTGGACCACCCTCGGAAGATCGGGCGTCTCGAGGATCCGACCGATCAGATCGCGCGGGGCTCGCGCCGGCAGATTTCTTTCGGACATGGCACCTCGCCGCCACAAGATAGGCAGCAGGAGCCATTCCTGTAAAGCCCTATTTATTAGTAGGTTACGAGATGTTTTTGCTTGGTCTCGAAGGGCACGAGTGTTACAATATTCGTGGGTCGAGGAAGACGTTGGCCTCCCCGCCTCTCGCCGGTTCTCCTCCTCTTATCTCTCGCGCGCGTTCAGCAGCGGCTTCACGTCCACGACCGGCGTGCCGTCGATCGCCTCGATCGGGCCGATCCGGAGGCGTCGGCCGACGATCCTGCGGACGGTGACCGCGTGCAGCCCGAGCGGGTTCGGCCGGTCGGGCGACCGCGTCGCGAAGACGCCCGCCAGTCCACGCCGTCTGTCTCCGCGCGGGTAGACCTGGAGCACGTTGCGTTTGCCACGGTGGAGCCAGGTGATGACGAGGATCTCGTCGCCGGCCTTCAAGCCCTCGAGCCCGTCGAGCACGGCGGGCTCCACGTCCAGCCAGGCATCCGGAGCGCCTTCCGATCCCTGCCGCGGCGCGCCACCCCGCTTCTTGAGGACCGAGCGGATGCGACCGATCGGCCGGAGCGAGAAGCGCTTGCGCTCACGAGGAAGCCCTCTTCGCGCGCGCCCGCACGCGCCGGTGACGTTTCCTGAATCGCCGCACCTTCGCCACGTTGCCGCAGTCCGCCATCCGGCACCACTGGCGGCTGTGGTTGCGCGTCGTGTCGAGGAACAGCCAGCCGCAGGACGTGCCGCCGCACTTCTTGAGCTGGCCCACCTCGTCCGAGCCGAAGACGCTCGCCGCCGAGAGCGCGATCGGCCAGAGCACGCGGTCGAGCCGCTTCGGATCGGGATCCAGTCGCTCTCGAGCCGGCGCCGGCGCGCGACGAGCCGCTGGTGCTGGCGGGCCTCGCGCAGCTCACGCTCGAGGATCCGCAGCTCGCCGGCCTTCGGCGTCTCCCCCTCGATCAGCGCCTTGCCGATGCGGTAGAGCGCCTCGCGAAAGCGCACGGCGCGGCGCAGGACGCGCCGGGCCCCCGGCTGTGCGTGACGCGCCCGCCCGCGCAGGCGGTTCACCTCGGAAGGCCCGACGATCGCCGCGAACGCGCTCCAGCGCAGGAGGCTGTCGTAGTCCGGGATGTCGTCGCGGCGGATGCGGTCGGCTTCGTCCCGGCCGCCCACCGTGTTCACGAAGTCGAGACACGGCCGCGCCCCGATCAGCCGCCAGCGCGAGTCGGGTCGGCCTTGCGTGGTCACGCCGCCATTCTAGCGCGTGCCCGGCATCCGACACCTTCGTCTGACGCTTGACTGGTTACGCGCTAGCGCTTCACGTACTTCCGCCAGTCGTGCTCCTCGCGGAAGCCCAGCACCTCGCGGATCTTGCGGTTCGAGATCGGCGCCTCGAAGGCGCCGAGCGGGCGCTTGATCGGAACGCCGGGCGAGTAGCGCGCCAGGAACTCGGCCGTCGGCAGCTCCGCGGTGATCGTGTCGTTGACGGCGTTGAAGACCTGGAAGCCGAGCCCGTCCTTCTCGATCGCGAGGCGGACGATCTGCCCGAGGTCGCGCACGTCGACGTAGCTCCAGGCGTTGCGCTTGCGCGACAGCGGGTCGGCCAGGAAGCCCGGGAAGCGGCTCGTACTCGTGGGGCTCGATGATGTTGCCGATCCTGAGAGCGTAGATGTCGGCGCCGGTCCGGAGCGCGAAGGCGTGCGCCGTGCGCTCGTTGACCACCTTCGAAAGCCCGTAGCTGTCCATCGGGTCGACCGCGTAGTCCTCTTCCAGCGGGAAGCAGGCGTAGTCCTTGTCGCCGTCCGCGAAGCAGACGCCGTAGGTCGTCTCGCTCGACGCGATCACGATCTTCCGGACGCCGAGCGTCGTCGCCGCCTCGATCACGTGGTAGGTGCTCATCACGTTGGCGCGGAAGGTCTCGGCGTCCGGCTGGATCATGTTGCGGGCGATCGCCGCGAAATGCACCACGGCGTCCGGCGGCCGCCGCCCGCCGCGCTTCTCGAACCCCGCCATGTTGAGGTGGCTGGTCAGCGCATTGAAGACCTGCCCGCCGTCGGCGACGTCGGTGATCAGCGTGTGCACGCCGGGATGATCGAGCGGCCGGAGGTCGAGGTTCAGCACCTCGTATCCCCGGCTCACGAGGTACGGCACGACGTGCTTTCCGGCCTTGCCGCTGCCGCCGGTGAAGACGATGCGCTTGCCCATGTTCGTTTCGCGGATACTCTATCGCGCATGACGGAGGTCCTGCTCGCCGCCCGAGGCGTGAAGAAGGCCTACGCCGGCGTCCACGCGCTGCGCTCCGCCTCCTTCGAGCTTCGGAGCGGCGAGATCCACGCGCTCGTCGGCGAGAACGGCGCGGGCAAGTCGACGCTCGTGAAGGTCGTCACCGGCGCGGTGCAGCCGGACGCAGGGGAGCTTCTCCTCCGCGGACGAGCGATCCCCCACAACTCTCCACGCCTCGCCCGCTCGCTCGGGATCGCCGCCATCTACCAGCAGCCGGCGCTCTTTCCGGACCTGACCGTCGCGGAGAACATCGCGCTCGGCCTCGAGCCCGGAGGCTCCTGGCGGCGCGTCGACTGGACGAAGCGAAGGAGCCGCGCCCGGGAGCTGCTCGCGCTCGCGGGCGCGAGGATCGATCCGGAGACCGAGGCGGGCGCGCTGAGCATGCCCGAGCAGCAGCTGGTCGAGATCGCGCGCGCGCTCGGGGCCGACGCCCGTGTGCTGATCCTCGACGAGCCGACGGCCTCGCTCTCGGAGGACGACGCGCTCAACCTCTTCCGCGTCCTCCGGCGCCTGCGGGACGAGGGCGTCGGGATGATCTACATCTCGCACCGCCTCGAGGAGCTGCCGGCGATCGCCGACCGCGTGACCGTGATGCGCGACGGCGCCACCATCGACACCCGCGACGTGGCCGGCGTGAGCCGCCAGGAGCTGATCCAGCTCATGGTGGGGCGCGAGCTCACGGCCGTGTTCCCGAAGCGCGTGGTCGCGCGCGGCGACGTGGTGCTCGAGCTGCGCGGGCTCGGCAGCCGGTCGGTCGGCGTGCAGCGGAGTCAGCCTCGAGCTGCGGGCGGGCGAGATCGTCGGCCTCGCCGGTCTCGTGGGAGCGGGCCGCTCCGAGCTCGCGCGCATCCTCTTCGGGCTGGACCCCGCCGACGCGGGCGAGCTGCTGCTGCGCGGCCGGCCGCTCCGGATCGCCTCGCCCGGCCAGGCGCTCGCGCCCGGCATCGCCTACCTGCCCGAGGACCGCCGGCGCCACGGCGTGATCCTCGAGATGCCGATCGACGCCAACATCTCGCTGGCGTCGCTCGATCGGCTGTCGCGCGCGTCGGGCCTCGACGTGCGCCGGGAGCGCGAGCTCGCCCTCGACTACGTGCGGCGGCTCGCCATCAAGACGCCGGCGCTCTACGCGCCGGTGGCGACGCTCTCGGGCGGCAACCAGCAGAAGGTCGCCCTCAGCCGCTGGCTGGCGACGAAGCCGTCCGTGCTGATCCTCGACGAGCCCACGCAGGGCATCGACGTCGGCGCCAAGGCGGAGATCCACGCGCTGATGGTGGACCTGGCCGAGCAGGGAGCGGCGATCCTGATGATCTCGTCCGAGCTGCCCGAGGTGCTCGGGATGAGCGACCGCATCGGCGTCATGCGCGGCGGGCGTCTCGCCGGCGTGCTCGACCGCGCCGCGGCGACGCCCGAAGGAATCCTCGCGCTCGCCCTCGGCGAGCACGCGCGCCGGGAGCCGCGCGCTAGATGACGCTGCGGCGCTACCAGCGCGAGCTCGCCGCCGCCGCGGCCTGGGGCCTGCTGCTCGTCGCCGTCGCCGTCGTGGCACCGTCGTTCTTCCGCGCGGACAACCTGCGCGACCTCGCGCTCAACAACGCGCCGGTGCTGCTCGTGGCGACCGGGATGACGCTCGTGATCCTCGTCGGCCACATCGACATCTCGGTCGGCTCGCAGTTCGCGATCGTGAGCGTGTGCGCCGGCCTGCTGGCCAAGGTCGGGCGCCGGCACGCCGCTGCTGCTCGCTGAGCGTGCTCGCGCGTCGGAGCCGGGCTCGGCGCGCTGAACGGCCTGCTGGTCGCGCGCCTCGGGCTGCCGTCGATCATCGCCACGCTCGCGACGCTCGTGGCCTGGCGCGACGGCCTGCGCTGGGCGACCGAGGGCGCCTGGGTGCAGGACCTGCCGCCGCACTTCCAGTGGTTCGGGCTCGGCCAGGCGAGCGGGCAGCGGCTGATCGTCGCCGCCGCGCTCGTCGTGCTGCTGGCGCTCGAGTTCGTGCTGCGCCGCGTCGCCGCCGGGCGCGCCGTCTACGCGGTCGGGTCGGACCGCGAGGCCGCGCGGCTCGCCGGCATCGAGCCCGAGCGCGTCACCTTCTTCGTGTTCGTGCTGATGGGCGCGCTCGCCGGGCTCGCCGCCTTGCTGAACGCGGCGCGCTTCTCGGCGGTGCCGAGCAACGTCGGCATCGGCCTCGAGCTCAAGGCCGTCGCCGCGGTCGTGGTCGGCGGCACCGCGATTCGCGGCGGCCGCGGCACGCTCGTCGGCACGCTGATCGGCGTGGCGCTGCTCGGGACGATCGGCCCGCGCTCACCTACGCCGGCATCAACCCGTTCTGGGAGAAGGCCATCCAGGGCGCGATCATCCTGGCGCGCGCTCGTTTCGGACGGGTGCTCGGACGCGCTGGAGCGGCATGCGCCTCGCCATCGCCCGCTGAGCCGCTCGTCCGCACGCCGGGCGCCGCTGCGCGAGCGGCTCTTCCCGAACGGCGAGTGGGTGCTGCTGCTCCTGCTCGTCCTCGAGTGCGCTGCTCTTCAGCGTGACCGGCAGCAACTTCCTGACCGCGGCCAACGCGTTCGAGGTCACGCGGCTGGCCGTCGAGGTCGGGCTGCTCGCGCTCGCGCTCACGCCGATCATCATCACGCGGCGGCATCGATCTCTCGGTCGGATCGATGATGGGGCTCGCGGCGGTCATGCTCGGCGCGCTCTGGCGCGACGCCGGCGTGCCGATGGCGCTCGCCGTCGCGCTCACGCTGCTGCGTCGGCGCTCGCGCGGCGGCGCGCTCAACGCGCTGATGATCAGCGCGGCTCGGCTTCCCGCCGCTGATCGTCACGCTCGGCACGCTACTCGCTCTTCCGCGGCGTCGCCGAGGGGCTGACGCGCGGCATCGAGAACTACTCGGGCTTCCCGCCCGGCTTCCTGTTCCTCGGGCAGGGCTACGTCGGCCGGCGTCGTGCCGGCGCAGCTCTTCGTGCTCGTCGCGGCGATCCTCGGCTTCGGCTGGTGGCTGCAGCGCACGGCCACGGCCGCAGCCTCTACGCGATCGGCTTCTCGGCCGAAGGCGCGCGCTACGCGGGCATGCCCGTGAAGCGGCGGATCGCGCTGGTCTACGTGCTGTCGGGGCTCGCGGCGAGCCTCGCCGCGATCGATCTACGTGGCGCACCTCGGGCAGGCGAAGTCGGACGCCGGCACCGGCTACGAGCTGATGGCGATCACCGCGGTGGTGCTCGGCGGCGCGTCGATCTTCGGCGGACGCGGCACGGTGCTCGGGACGGTGCTCGGGCTCTTCGCGATCGTGATCCTGCAGAACGGGCTGCGACTGAGCGGCGCAGCCCGCGGAGCTGGCCGGCATCCTGACGGGTGCGCTGCTCGTCGCCACGATCCTGCTCGACCGCCTGTCGCGGCGGATCCGCGCAGCGAAGCGGGCACCATCGCCGTCACCACGGGGAGGAACGAAGTGAGAGAACTCACAAGTCGCCGCTCTGAGCGCGGTGATCCTGGCGCGGCGCTGCTGATCGTCGCCGGCGAGCAACTGGCTCGCTGGTGCGCTCGCTGCGGCAGGAGCTGCGCGAGCTCGGCCGATCGGGCGCGGCTCGAAGCGCGGCGCGCCCGCGGGCGAGCGCAAGCCCGTCGTCGCGCATGATGCCCAAGGCCAAGGGCGATCCCTACTTCATCAGCTGCCGCAAGGGCGCCGAGGAAGCGGCCCGCGAGGCTGGGCGTCGAGCTGCTCTGGGACGGCCCGACCGACCTCGACCCGGCCAAGCAGAACGAGGTCGTCGAAGCCTGGATCACGCGCGGCGTGGACGTGATCGCGGTGAGCGTCGAGAACGAGGTCGCGATCTCGACCGTGCTGCGCAAGGCGCGCGAGCGCGGCATCAAGGTGTCACCTGGGACGCCGACGCGGAGAAGGACGCGCGCGACTTCTTCATCAACCAGGCGACGCCGCAGGGCATCGGCTACGACGCTCGACCGACGAGGCCGCGCGCATCCTCGGCGGCAAGGGCGAGTTCGCGATCATCACGGCCAGCCTGAGCGCGGCCAACCAGAACGAGTGGATCAAGCACATCAAGGCGCGCCTCGCCGAGAAGTACCCCGGGCTGAAGCTCGTCGCGATCCAGCCGAGCGACGGCGACCGCGACCGCGCCTTCGCCGAGACGCAGACCGTGCTCAAGGTCCACCCCGACGGTGAAGGTGATCATGGCGATCGCGGCCCCCGCGGTGCCGGGCGCGGCCGAGGCGGTGCAAGCAGTCCGGGCGGAAGGACGTGAAGGTGACCGGGCTGTCGCTGCCCAACATGTGCAAGCCCTACGTCCACGCGGGGGTCATCGAGAGCATCGTGCTCTGGAACACGCTCGACCTCGGCTACCTGACGGTCTACGCCGCTCGCGCGCTGGCCGCGGGCGAGCTGAAGGCGGGCGCCACGAAAGTGGCACGCCGGCCGCCTCGGTGAGATCGAGGTCAAGGGCGACCAGGTGATGCTCGGCGCACCCTTCGTCTTCACCGCCCAGAACATCGACCGGTTCGAGTTTTAACCCCGATCATTCGCTCGGCTCGGCGTTCGCAAATCCGAGCGAATGATCGGATTTGGCTCGTCCAGGCAGCTTCTGGTTCTCCAGTTCGACCTTGACATGAGTCAAACATATGTTTTATACATATGTTTAGGCCAGCGCATGAAGACCGAGTCCCGCGTTCGCCTGCTCACGACCGCGCAGCGCCTGTTCGGCGAGCGGGGCTTCAAGGCGGTCACGGTGCGCGACATCTGCGCGGCGGCGAAGGCGAACGTGGCCGCGGTCAACTACCACTTCGGCGACAAGCTCGGGCTCTACCGCGAGGTGCTGCAGGTCGCCGTCGACGCGATGCGCGAGACGACCGAGGCGGCCCGCGAGGCCGGCCAGGGCCGTTCGCCGGAAGATCAGCTGCGCGTCTTCGTCCACGTCTTCATGCACCGGGCGCTCTCCGGCGGGCATGCCGTCCACCGCCTGATCGCGCGCGAGATGAACGACCCCACGCCCGCGCTCGACGTGCTCGTCGAGCAGGGCCTGCGCCCGCGCATCGAGTACCTCTCCGGCGTGATCGCGGAGCTCATCGACTGCGACGCGCGCGACCCGCGCGTGCTCGCGCTGCGTCGCGAGCGTGCAGTCCCAGGTGGTCGCCTACTTCCCCAACCCGATCGCGATCCGGCTCGGCATGCGACTCGACCCCACACCCGCGCAGATCGACGCCGCCGCCCGGCACATCGCCGCCTTCTCGGTCGCGGGCGTGCGGGCCGTCGCCTGAGACCGCGAGCCTGGCCCGGTTCCTGCTTCTGATCGCACAGGGGCCTGTTGGCCCGGGTCAGGTTCCGATGCTCCGCGCTCGGCCCCCACACCGCCTCGCTGGGCCTCGCCTACGCGCCCCGCACGTCGCTCCCCTCGCGCTTCCAGCGCGGGATGTTCGTGGGGCAGCACGGCTCTTGGAACCGCAAGCCGCGCAGCGGCTACAAGGTCGTCTTCGTCCCGTTCGAGGGCGGCCGGCCGGCCGGCGACCCCGTCGACGTGCTGATCGGATTCGTCGACGAGCGCGGCAACGCGATGGGCCGGCCGGTCGGCGTCGCGATCGATCGGCGAGGCGACCTCGTGCTGGCCGACGACGTCGGCAACACGGTCTGGCGCGTGACCGGCGCCACCGCGAGCGCACGCGCGCGCTGACGGGATCCGGCGACACGGGGCAGCCCGTGCCATACACTTGGTCGACGCTACGTTCCGCGCGAGAGCTCTCTCGCCGGACCTGGGCAGGAGCGTTCGACAGTGGAGGACAGCCCGTCCGCCGTAGCCGTCACCCCGCTGCGGCGGCGCCTGCTCGTGCTCACCGCGGCCGGGATCCTGCCCCTCGCCGTGATGGCCGGCGTCGGCCTCTACGCCCTCGCCGCCCAGCAGCGGGCGGCCGCCAGACGCGTGGGCGTGGAGCTCGCCCGCTCGGTCGCCACGGCGATCGACGCGCAGCTCGACAGCTCCGGCTCGGTGCTCGCGGCGCTCGCCACGACGCTGACGCTCGATCAGCGGCGACCTCGTCGGGTTTCGGGAGCGCGCGCGGCGCATCCTCGAGCTGCAGCCCGGCTGGGCCGCCCTCAGGCTCGCGGACGCCGCGGGGAGGCCGCTCTTCGACACGCGCGCGCTTCCCGACGGAGCCGCTGCCGCCGATGATCGAGCCGGAGAGCTTCGACGAGGTCGTGCGCACGCGCAAACCGGTGGTGGGCAACCTCGTGCGCGACGCGAGCGGCGGCTGGCTCTTCCCGGTGCGGGCACCGGTCGTGCGCGGCGGCGAGCTGCGCTATGTCGTCACCGCGCTCGTCAAGCCCGACGAGATCCGCGGCCTGCTCACCCGCCAGCGCGTTCCGGCCGACTGGGTCGTCTCGATCGTGGACGCCAAGGGCCTGCGCGTGGCGCGCTCGCGCGCTCACGAGGAGAACCTCGCAGGCCACCTCTCGGAGAGCGTGCAGGCGGTCGTCGACAAGGGAGGGGTCGAAGGCTTCGGGATCGCCTACGCGCTCGAGGGCGATCGCATCTACACCCCCTACAGCCGGCTCGCCAGCTGCGGGTGGATCGCCGTGCTCGGCATCCCCGCCGCCCCCGTCGAGAGCGTCGCTCGACCGCTCGCTCGCGATCCTGGGCGGAAGCGTGCTGCTGTCGCTCGCGCTCGGAGCCCTGGCGGCGCTCTCGGTCGCGCGCGGCATCAACCGGCCGATCGCCGACCTGCGGGCCGCCGCACAGGCGATGGGGCGAAGGGAGGCGTGGCAGCCGCCGGTCACCTCGATCCAGGAGATCCGCGAGGTGGCCGCCGCCTTGACGACGGCGAGCGAGGAGCTGGCGAAGGGCGAATCCGAGCGCGAGGAGCTGTTGCGCAAGGAGCGGCTCGCGCGCGAGCGCGCGGAGGCGGCCGATCGCGCCAAGGAGGAGTTCCTGGCCGTGCTGTCGCACGAGCTGCGCACGCCGCTCAATGCCGTCTACGGCTGGTCGAAGATGCTGCAGGGCGGCGAGCTCGAGGACCCGGCGATCGTGAAGCGCGCGGTCGATGCGATCGTGCGGAACGCCGACGTGCAGGTGCAGCTGATCGACGACCTGCTCGACCTGTCTCGGATCAGCGCCGGCAAGATGCGCCTCGACATCCGGCCGGTCGAGCTGGACAAGGTGCTGCAGGCGGCGCTCGACGCCGTCCGCCCGGCCGCGGACGCCAAGGGCATCCACCTCGAGACCGACCTCGACCCCGGCGCCGGCCCGGTGAGAGGCGACCCCGCCCGGCTCCAGCAGGTCGTCTGGAACCTGCTGATGAACGCCGTGAAGTTCACGCCCAAGGACGGTCTGGTCCGGCTCCGGCTGTACGGGGCCAACTCGCACGTCAAGATCGTCGTGAGCGACACCGGCCAGGGGATCGCACCGGAGGTGCTGGCGCACGTCTTCGAGCGCTTCCGCCAGGCGGACAGCTCGAGCACCCGCACGCACGGCGGGCTCGGCCTCGGCCTCGCCCTCGTCAAGCACCTGGTCGAGCTGCACGGCGGCACGGTCCTCGCGGAGAGCGCCGGAGCCGGACGCGGCGCGACCCTCGTGGTGACGCTGCCCGTCGCGGCCGCCGACGTTTCGGACGAGCGCGTCGAGCGCGCGCTCCCCGGCGCGCGAGCGATCGAGCCCATCCCTGGAACCACACGCCTCGACGGCGTGCGGGTGCTGGTGGTCGACGACGACGGCGACGCGGTGAAGCTGGCCGAGGCGATCCTCGCCGCGGCCGGCGCGCAGGTTCGCAGCTGCTCGCGGGCCGCGGAGGGGCTGAAGCAGGTGCGGGAGTGGCGTCCCGACGTGCTGGTCTCCGACATCGAGATGCCGGAAGAGGACGGCTACGCGCTCATCCGGAAGATCCGGGCGCTCGACTCCGAAGAAGGCGGCGGCACGCCCGCGGTCGCGCTCACGGCCTACGGCAGGACGCAGGACCGCCACCGCTCGCTCGAGGAGGGCTACAGCATGCACGTGCCGAAGCCGGTCGATCCCGGGGAGCTGACGACGATCGTCGCCGGGCTGGTCGGCCAGCTCGGCGCGAAGTGACGCGGAGGAAGCCGTGAAGCCCCTCGCCGCAGCAGCTGGCCTCGCGCTTCTCGTCTCCGGCTCGCCGCTCGCGGCCGACGAGCCGCAGGTCAAGCCCGCGATCCGCGGGCTGGTCTCGATGGGCGCCTACAGGTTCGTCGGCGCCGGCGGCGATCCCGTCAACACGCTCGAGCCGCTGCGCGCCAAGCCGGGGATCTTCGGCGGGCTCGTGGTGATCGCGAGCTGGGCGCAGCTGCAGCCGACGCCGGATGCCGAGCTCCAGGACGGCAACGCGATCGACAAGGCGATGGCCGACGTGCGCGCCTACAACGCCGAGCATCCGGACAAGCCGCTCGCGGTGAGGCTGCGCGTCTGGGGCGGCTTCATGGCGCCGGAATGGGCGATGCGGCTCGGCGGCCCGCCGATCGTGGCGCTGCACAAGAACAAGACGCGCCACCTGGGCCGCTTCTGGAGCCCCGAGTACCGGCAGGCCTGGCGGCGGCTGCAGGAGAAGCTGGCCGCCAGGTACGACTCCTGGCCGCTCATCCGCGAGGTGTCGATGACCTCCTGCATGTCCCTCACGGCCGAGCCTTTCTTCTCCCCGGGCGAGGACGGAGTGCAGAAGCCGATCCGTGCGGCGGGCTTCACGGAGGCCGCCTACAAGGAGTGCCTGAAGAACGGTGTCGCCGACTACGCCGCCTGGAAGAAGACGCGCATCGTGCTCTCCGTCAACCCGCTGCGCACGGGCCTCGACGAGGGGGCGGGCGATCCCGAGTTCACCGAGCAGGTGATGCGCGACTGCCGGCGCCAGCTCGGCGTCCGCTGCGTGTTCGACAACCACAATCTCGACACCGACCTGCCGAAGCCGCTGCGTGCGGATCTACGCGCTCATGAAAAAGCTCGGCCCGGAGATCGTGTTCCAGACCTACAGGACCAACCCGTCGGACTTCGAGGGCACGATCCGGATGGGGGTGGCCCAGGGCGCCACCTCGATCGAGCTGTGGCAGGACTACCGGGGCTTTCCCGAAGTCGCCAACGCCAAGCTCAAGCACTGGGCCGAGCTCGTCGAGGCGAACAAGACGCCCTGAGCCTCAGAGCCCGGCCATCGCGCTGCTGACGTCCCAGAGCCGCCGCGCGAGTGCCTGGTCCCGCGCGAGTGGCGCGGGATCGACCCGCTGCCCCTCCTCGAAGTACTGGCCCGTCACGCCCTCGAGCTCGGGGCTCGCCGCGAGGCGGACGATGTACGAGCCGCCCTTCTCGGCGCTGATGAAGAACGGCCGGAACAGGAGGAGGATGATCGGCTTCGCCCAGAGCGGCGCGCCCGACCAGATGTTCGTGGCCACGGCGCCCGGGTGCAGGCTGTTCGAGGTCACGCCCCGGCCGGCCAGACGCCGCGCGAGCTCGGCCGCGAACAGCACGTTGGCCAGTTTCGAGCGCGCGTAGGCCTTCATGATCGAGTAGCCGCGCTCGAAGCCGAGGTCGTCGAAGTCGAGCGTGCCGCGGCGGTGCCCCACCGAGGCGACGGTCACGACGCGTGCGGGAGCGCTCTTCACGAGCCGGTCGAGCAGCAGGTTCGTGAGCAGGAAGTAGCCGAGGTGGTTCACCGCGAACGTCGCCTCGATCCCGTCCACGGTCAGCCGCCGCGTCTTGTTCACGCCGCCGGCGTTGTTCACGAGCACGTCGACGCGGTCGAAGCGCTCGAGCACCTCGCGGGCCAGCGCCCGGACCTGTGCCTGCGACGAGAAGTCGCAGAGCAGGTACGCCTCCGGCGTGGCACCGCTGCGCGCGGCAACTGTCGCGACGGCATCCTCCGTCTTCGCGCGGTCCCGCCCGACCATGACGACCCGGGCGCCCTGCCGCGCGAGCGCCACCGAGGCCTCGAGGCCGATTCCGCTCGTCGCACCCGTCAGCAGGACCCTCTTGCCGTCGATGCTCCAGCCCATCGAGCTACTGGCCGGTCGTCAGGACCACGCGGAAGCGCGCCGCGCCGCTCATCATGCGGTCGTAGCCCTTCGGCCACGCGCTCCAGCGGAACCAGCTCGTTCATCGAGCGCACGCCCTGGAGGGCGCAGAAGCGCATGGTGTCCTCGGAGTCGATGGCGCTCCCGGACGGCCAGCCCTTGATCGCGCGCCGGCCGCCGATCAGGAAGATCGGCGAGAAGCCCAGGGGCTCGTGCGCCGCGCCCAGCACGACGAACACGCCGTCGCTGCCCAGCCCCCCGACGGCGGCCGTCATCGCCTGGCTGCTCGTCACCGTCGCGAGGATGACCTTGGCTCCTCCGAGCCGCGTCAGCTCCTTGGCCGGATCCTGCGCCTGGCTGTCGACGTAGTGATGCGCGCCGAGCTTCAGGGCGAGCGCCTCCTTGTCCTTCCCGCGCGCGATCGCCACCGTGCGGAACCCCGACTTCGCCGCGAACTGGACGCCGAGGTGCCCGAGGCCGCCGATCCCGAGCACCGCCACGAGATCGCCCGGGCGCGCGCCGGCATTGCGCAGCGAGTTGAAGGTCGTGACGCCCGCGCACATGAGCGGCGCGGCGTCGTCCGCCGAGAGTCTCTTCGGGGATCCGCGCGAGAGCCGCGTCCGAGACGATCACGTAGTCGGCGTGGCCGCCGTCGAACGTGATGCCGGGAATCTGCCCGGCCACCTGGCAGGTGACGAAGTTGCCGCGCCGGCACGCGTCGCAGTGGCCGCAGTGCCCGCCGTGCCAGCCGACGCCGACGCGATCGCCCACTTTCCAGGCAGCGACTCCCTCGCCGACGGCATCGACGACTCCCGCGATCTCGTGACCGGGGACGCGGGGATACTGCACGCCGGGCCAGACCCCTTCCTTGGTCAGCGAGTCGCTGTGGCAGATCCCGGAGGCCTGCACCTTGATCCGCACCTCGGAGCGGCCGGGTGCTTGGATCTCGCGCTCGACGATCCGGAACTTCCCCTTCGCGGCCTCGACCTCGGCCGCCCGCATCTTCGGCATCGTTCCTCCTTTGCGACTAGCGCGGCGCTTTGGGGTTCAGGAAGGTCCCGTCGTTGAGCTGCTGAAACGCGTGCTGGAGCTCTTCCTGCGTGTTCATCACGATCGGACCGTACCAGGCCACGGGCTCGCCGAGCGGCTGGCCCGAGATCAGGAGGAAGCGCAGCCCCTCGTCGCCGGCCTGGACCTCGATCTCGTCGCCGCGGTCGAACAGCACGAGCGTCCGGTTGTCCGCGAGAGCCGGCGGCTGGGCGTCCGCCCACCCGGCCGGCTCGGTCGGAACCGCGAGCGGCTCGGACGCGTTGCAGAACTTCCCCGCTCCGTCGAAGACGTACGCGAAGGCGTGGCTCGTCGTCTCGACCTGGAGCCTCTTCCGCCGTCCCGCGGGAATCGTGACGTCCAGGTAGACCGGCTTCGCCGCCACGTCGTCGACCGGCCCCCGCGTCGAGCCGTAGCTCCCGCAGACGACGCGCACCTCGGTGCCGTCGTCGTCGCGCGCGACGGGAACGTCGTTGGCCTTCACGTCCTGGTAGCGCGGCGCCGTCATCTTCAACGACGACGGCAGATTCGCCCAGAGCTGGAACCCGTGCATGCGGCCCTGGGCGTCACCCGTCGGCATCTCCTGGTGGACGATCCCGCGCCCGGCGGTCATCCACTGGATGTCGCCGGCGCCGATGCTGCCGCGGTTGCCCATGCTGTCCCCGTGCTCCACCGTTCCCGCCAGCACGTACGTGATCGTCTCGATGCCGCGGTGCGGATGCCACGGGAATCCCGCGAGGTAGTCCTGGGGAACGTCGTTCCGGAAGTCGTCGAGCAGCAGGAACGGGTCGTAGTCGGCGGTCGCGCCGAAGCCGAACGCACGGCGCAGCCGCACGCCGGCTCCCTCGACGGTCGGCTTCGACTTCACGAGACGCTTCACGGGCCGGGTCGCCATGGATTCCTCCGGTTCGCCTCACTCCATCCTAGCGCCCGCGAGTGCGAGTGGCGGCCTCCGGGCCCGGATCCTCCGTCCTTGACCGGGACCAGCCGTCGGCGTAGGGTCGCCATCCATCCCGCTGGAGGCCCCTTGTCCGACGACCCGTCGCCGACTCCCCTGTTCGAGGGCACCACGAACGACCAGCGCGCCGCATCGTCCGCGGGCGACGTCGCGGGCCGCTATCGGCTGCTCCAGCGCCTCGGCGAGGGCGGCATGGGCGACGTCTGGCTCGCGGAGCAGAGCGAGCCGATCCGCAGGCAGGTCGCGGTCAAGGTGATCCGCGGCGGGATGGACACGGAGCGGATCGTGGACCGCTTCGAGGCGGAGCGCCAGGCGCTCGCGCTCATGGACCACCCCGCGATCGCGACCGTCTTCGACGGCGGCACGACACGCGACGGCCGGCCGTTCTTCGCGATGGAGTACGTGAAGGGCGAGCCGATCACGACCTACTGCGACCGCCACCGCCTCACGACGCACGAGCGGCTCCAGCTGTTCATGCGCGTGTGCGAGGGCGTCCAGCACGCGCACCAGAAGGGCATCATCCATCGCGACCTCAAGCCCTCGAACGTGCTGGTCGCGATCCAGGGCGAGCGGCCGGTGCCGAAGATCATCGACTTCGGCGTGGCCAAGGCGACGGCCCAGCAGCTGAGCGAGCGGAAGCTCTTCACCGAGCTCGGAGTCCTCGTCGGCACGCCGGAGTACATGAGCCCGGAGCAGGCCGAGATGGGCGGGCTCGACGTCGACACGCGCACCGACGTCTATGCCCTCGGGCGTGCTGCTCTACGAGATGCTGACCGGCACGCTCCCGTTCACCAGCAAGCACCTGCGCAAGGCCGGCTACGCCGAGATCCAGCGCATCATTCGCGAGGAGGAGCCGCCGCGCCCGAGCACGCGGCTCACGGCGCCCGACACCGACTCGGCCGCCGCCGCTCGCAACCGCCAGTCCGAGCCCCGCAGGCTCGTGAACGAGCTGCGCGGCGACCTCGACTGGATCACGATGCGCGCGCTCGAGAAGGACCGCACGCGCCGCTACCAGACCGCGAACGCGCTCGCGGCCGACGTGGAACGGCACCTGCGCGACGAGCCCGTGAGCGCGGGACCGCCGAGCAGCGCCTATCGGGCCAGGAAGCTCTTCCGCCGGCACCGCGCGGCCTTCCTCGCCGGCGCTATGGTCGTGCTGGCGCTCTTGGCCGGCGTCGTCGGCACGTCGCTCGCCCTGCGCAAGGCCGCCGCCGAGGCCGCCGAGGCCAAGCGCCAGGCCGCGATCGCCGAGGCCGTCAACAACTTCCTGAACGTAGACCTGCTTGCGGCCGTGGCGCCATCGGCGCAGAAGGGGAAGGGCAAGGACGTGACGATGCGCGAGGTGCTGGCCGTCGCCGCCGAGCGCCTCGACAAGGGCTCGCAGGCGGGCGGCCGCTTCGCGGCCGAGCCGCTCGTCGAGGCGGACATCCGGAACTCCATCGGCTACGCGTACCGCGAGCTCGGCGACTACCCCGCCGCCGAGCCCCACCTGAAGCGCACGCTCGAGCTGCGCCGCAAGGCGCTCGGGGACGAGCACCAGCGGACGTTGCACGCGAAGGTCCAGCTCAGCAGTCTCTACCGGCTCATGAACCGCCTGGCCGACGCCGAGCCGCTCGCGCGCGAGGTCTACGACGTCGGCCGCCGCACGCTCGGGCCCGACGACAAGGACGTCCTCGCGTACGAGATGCACCTCGCCAACATCTACAGGAGCCAGGGCCGCTTCAAGGACGCCGAGCCGATCTACGAGCGCAACCTGGAGGCGAAGCGACGCGTCCTCGGCCCCGAGCACGAGAACACGCTCGGCACCGCGGGGAGCCTCGCCAACCTCTACCAGGAGACCGGCCGCTACGAGAAGGCGGAGACCCTTCATCGCCAGCTCCTCGAGACGAACCGGAGGCTGCGCGGCGAGAAGGACCTCGCCACCGTCGCCATGATGAACAACCTCGCCAACGACCTGTCGCTGATGGGCCGCTTCGAGGACGCCGAGCCGCTGATGCGGCGGACGCTCGAGCTGAAGCTCGAGATCTACGGCCCCGACCACCCGAGCACGCTCAACAGCGTCAGCAACCTCGGCGAGCTCCACGACCAGCTCGGCAAGGACGAGAAGGCCGAGGCCTACCACCGCCAGGCGCTCGCGGCACGGGCACGCGTGCTCGGCCCCGGCCACGCCCGCACGCTGCAGTCGCAGAAGAGCCTCGCCGCCTGCCTGTCCAGCCAGGGCCGCTACGCCGAGGCCGAGCGCGTCGCCGCCGCGGGCGTCGCCGAGGCCGTGAAGGCGCTGGGCGAGCGCGACCTCGACACGCTCGCGCTCCAGGACGCGCGGGCCGAGGCGCTCACGGGCCTGCGCCGGGCGGCCGACGCCGAGACGCTGCTGCGCCGTACGATCGCCATGCTCGACGAGCGCAAGGCGAAGGGAGAGGACGCGGGCGAGGGCGACGCCTACGCGAGCGAGACGCGCGTCCACCTCGGGATGGCCCTCGCACAGCTCGCGCGCTGGCTCGAGGCCGAGGCGCTCCTCGTGGAGAACGTCCCCAAGCTGCCGCCGCGCGACGCCCGCACGAAGCGCGCCGTCGGCTTCGTCGCCGACTTCTACGCGAGCTGGAACCGGGCGCAGCCCGACCCGGCTCGCTCCGCCCGCGGCGCCGAATGGCGGGCGCGTCTCGAAGCGGCACCCGGACAGCCGACGAGCTAGCCGGGGCGGCGAACCTTAAGCTAGAGGACCGGGGGGAATCCCTTGTACGCCTTCGGTCCATTCCTTCTCGATACTCGCGAGCGGCGGCTGCTGCGCGACGGCAAGGTGGTGCCGCTCACCCTCAAGGCATTCGACCTGCTGCGGGTGCTGGTGGAGAACCAGGGCCACCTGCTCCGGAAGGAGGAGCTGCTCGCGCAGGTGTGGCCCGACGCGATCGTCGAAGAGAACAACCTGACGGTGACGATCGCGGCGCTCCGCAAGGCGCTGGACGAAGGACCGGCGGATCGACGGTACATCGAGACCGTCCCGCGACGAGGCTATCGCTTCGTCGCCGACTTTCATCCTTCCGCCGAGCCCGCGCCGGCCGCGCCAAGCCGGCGCGGACGCGCAGCCCGGCCTCTCGCCCTCGCTGCGGTGGTCATGGCACTCGCCGCTGCGGCCGCCCTGGCGTGGCTTTGGAGGCACTCGCCGCCGGCCGGGAACGCGCCCGTCCGCTCGATGGCGGTGCTCCCCTTCCGCTCGTTGACCAACGACGGCGAGTATCTGGGGCTGGGGATGGCCGACGCCCTCATCACGAGGCTCGGCCGCACGAGCCTGCTCGTGCGCTCGACGGGCGCCGTGCAGAAGTACGCGGTGCCCGGACTCGACCCCGTGGCCGCCGGACGGGAGCTGCAGGTCGACTCCGTGCTCGAGGGGAGCATCCAGACTTCCGGGGACCAGCTGCGGACGACGGTGCGGCTGCTGCGCGTCGGCGACGGCTCGACGCTGTGGGCCGGCACGTTCGACGAGCGTCTGCCCGACATCTTCTCGGTCCAGGACTCGATCTCGCAACGGGTGGTCGAGGCGCTGGCGCTTCAGCTGACGGAGGCGCAGCGAAGCCGGCTCACGCGGCGTGACACCAGCGACAGCGAGGCCTACCAGCTCTATCTGCGGGGACGCTTCTTCTGGAACAAGCGCACGCGCGACGGCTTCGAGCGCGGGGTTGCCTCCTTCCGGCAAGCGGTTGCGAAGGACCCGGCCTATGCCCTCGCGTACGCCGGCCTGGCCGACTCGCACATCGGCATGACCTTCTACCACTACGCGTCACCGCACGCGGCCATGCCCCTCGCACGCGAGGCGGCCCAGAAGGCCCTCGAGATCGACGATTCGCTCGCCGAAGCGCACGCCTCGCTCGCGCACGTGAAGACGAACTACGAATGGGACTGGGCCGAGGCCGAGCGCCTGTCGAGGAAGGCGATCGCGCTCGAGCCCGACTACGCGACCGCGCACCAGTGGTACGGGGTGCACTACCTGGCGCCGATGGGCCGGCTGGAGGAGGCGATCGCGGAGACCCGCCGCGCCCAGCAGCTCGATCCCCTCTCGGCGGTGTTCAACGCCTTCGTGGGTGCGAGCCTCTACTTCGCGCGGCGGTACGACGAGGCCATCGACGAGTGCCGCAAGACGATCGATCTGCATCCCGACTTCGGCGTCGCCCATTGGTACCTCGGGCGCGCCTACCTCCAGAAGCGCCAGGATCCCCGAGGCTCTGGCCGAGCTCCAGAAAGCCGTGACGCTCTCCGGGGGCAGCCCGCTGATGAAGGGCTCGCTGGGTGTCGGCTACGCCGTGGCGGGCGATCGCGCGGCGGCGGAACGAACGCTCCGCGAGCTGGAGGCGCTCCGGGCCGAGAGCTACGCCTCGGCGCTCGACCTCGCCGACATCCACGTCGCCCTCGGCGACCGTGAGCGCGCGTTCGGGTGGCTCGACCAGGCCGCCGAGGAGCGCGCCTTCCACCTCATCTACCTCAAGGTGTGGCCGGAGCTCGACCCGCTGCGGCCGGATCCGCGCTTCCAGGCCCTGGTCCGGCGGCTCGGGCTCACGCCGTAGGCGGCCGCCAGCCGGGCTTGGCGGCTCAGCAACTCTTTAGCAACTCTTTAGCGCCTGTTTGGGGACGCCGCCGTCGCCGCGGCCGATCGTCTGCATCCAAGGAGGTTCGCGATGAAGCGAGCTTTGATGCTGACGGTCGTTGCGTCCCTGGCCTTCAACCCCGGCCCTTCGCGCGGGCGCAGTCTCGGACTGGAGCCTGATCGCCCAGAACTCCATCGTCGTCGTGGGCAAGAAGTTCCCGGGCGAGGCCGCGGTCTACATGGGCATCGTCCACGCGGCCATCTACGATGCGGCGGTCGGGGTCTCGGGCGGATACCGCCCCTACCGTGTCTCTTCCGTCGTCCCGCGCGGCGCTTCGCTCGATGCGGCCGTCGCTACGGCGGCGCACCGCGTGCTGGTCGAGCTGTTCCACGACCAGGTCGACGATCTCGACACGGTCCTATGCCGCGAGCCTGATGGGCATTCCGGAGGGCCAGCCCAAGGTCGACGGGATCGCCGCTGGCGAGAAGGTCGGCAACGGCTTCCTCGATCTCCCGGCGATCGATGGTCTGGAGAGCCACGGTGCCCTACGTCCAGCCCCCACCGGGTCCCGGAGTCTACGAGCCCACTGCGAGCACTCCCGTCTCGGAACGAAGCTTCCCCAGGTCGTGCCGCTGGCCCTGGAAACGGCCTCCCAGTTCCGGCCCGACGGCCCCTCGCCGCGCGGCAGCGACAGGTACGCAGCCGATTTCAAGGAGGTGAAAAGGCTAGGCCGCGTCGACAGCACGGCCCGAACGGAGAAGCAGACGCGTACCGCTCTCTTCTGGACCGACCACGACATCCCGCAGTGGAACCGCAACCTGCTTCGCCTGGCCTCGCAGCGCGGCCTGGATCCTGTGCGGACGGCTCGCATGCTGGCGATGGCGCACGTCGCGGGAGCCGACGCGATGATCGCCTGCTTCGACGCCAAGTATCACTATCTTTCCTGGCGCCCGCTGCACGCGATCCAGCGTGCCGATACCGACGGCAACCCCCGGACCCATGCGGATCCCGACTGGCAGCCGCTGCGCACCACGCCCAACCACCCGGAGTACCCTTCCGCGCACGCCTGCCACACCACGGCGATCACCGTGGCCCTGGAGAAGTTCTTCGGCACCAAAGCCGTTTCGTTCTCGCTGGACAGCCTCGCGACGGGCGAGACGCGCTACTACGACACGCTCAAGGAAGTGGTCCGGGAGGTCAACAGCGCACGCGTCTACGCAGGATTCCACTTCCGGAACTCGGACCAGGAAGGAAGCGCGCTTGGCCGCAGGGTCGGACGCTTCGTGGTCCACAACTTCTTCCAGCCGCTGGGGCGGAACTCGCAGGAGTGACCTCGAAGACGCCAGGACGTTGACGGTCGGACAAGGGCCGGGCCTGTCGGCCCGGCCCTTGTGGTACAAACCCGGTTGATGCGACACGCCGCTCATCCCCCGGCTCGCGGCGTGTCTCGCGGGTGCCTGGCTGGCGCTGGCGCCGGCAGGCGCAGCCGCCGACGAGGCGTCGGCGGGCTACCCCATCGCCCGCGTGCCCTTCACGCAGGTGCGGCTCCGTGACTCGTTCTGGTCGGGCCGCCTCGAGACCAACCGCACCGTCACCATCCCGTTCGGCTTCAAGAAGAGCGAGGAAGAGGGACGCATCCGCAACTTCGAGCGGGCCGCGAAGCGCCTGGACGGACCGTACGAAGGCAAGATGCCCTTCGACGACACGGACGTCTACAAGCTGATCGAGGGCGCCTCCTACTCGCTCCAGAGCCACCCCGACCCCGAGCTCGACCGCTTCCTGGACGGCGTCATCGCCAAGATCGCCGCGGCGCAGGAGACCGACGGCTACCTGACGACGTACAAGACGATCGACCCGACGAAGAGCCCCGCGCCGTGGCTGAAGCCCGGGCCGAAGTGGGAGCTCGAGCTCGCCGGCAGCCACGAGCTCTACAACGCGGGACACCTCTACGAGGCCGCCTACGCGCACTACCGCGCGACGGGCAAGCGCACGCTGCTCGACGTCGCGCTCAAGAACGCGGACCTCGTCGAGCGCACCTTCGGCCCCGGCCGCATGATGCTGCCGCCGGGCCACCAGATCGTCGAGACCGGGCTCTTCAAGCTCGCCGACGCCACGGGGCAGGCGCGCTACCGCGATCTCGCCCGCTTCTTCCTCGACCAGCGCGGCAACGCGAAGGGGCACACGCTCCACGGGCCCTACAACCAGGACCACCTGCCCGTGGTCGAGCAGCGCGAGGCCGTGGGGCACGCGGTGCGGGCGGCCTACATGTACGCGGCGATGGTGGACGTGGCGGCGATCCAGCACGACCCGGCCTACCGCGGAGCCGTCGCGCGGATCTGGGAGGACGTGGTCTTCCGGAAGCTCTACCTGACCGGCGGCCTGGGCGCGCGCCACGACGGCGAGGCCTTCGGGGACGCCTTCGAGCTGCCGAACCGCACGGCCTACAGCGAGACCTGCGCGGCGGTCGCCGGCGTGTACTGGAACGACCGCATGTTCCGGCTCACGGGCGACGCGCGCTACGTCGACGTGCTCGAGCGCACGCTCTACAACGGCGTCCTCGCGGGCGTCTCGCTCGGCGGCGACACCTTCTTCTATCCGAACCCGCTCGAGTCGGACGGCCGCTACGCGTTCAACCAGGGAGCCCTCACGCGCAAGCCGTGGTTCGACTCCTCCTGCTGCCCGACGAACATCGCGCGCTTCATCCCCTCGGTGCCCGACTACGTCTACGCCGTCCGCGGCGACGCGCTCTACGTGAACCTGTACGTCGCGAGCGAAGCGCGCGTGGACGTGGGCGGCGCTTCGGCGACGCTCACGCAGAAGACCGAGTACCCCTGGGACGGGCGCGTCGAGCTGCGGATCGACCCCGGCCGTCCGCGGCCGCTCGAGCTGCGCCTCCGCATCCCCGGCTGGGCGAGAAGCCGTCCCGTGCCGAGCGAGCTCTATCGCTACGCCGGCGACGCGACGCGCGGCCCACACGATCCGCGTCAACGGCAAGCCCACCGGCGAGCGCCTGGACGGCGGCTACGCCGTGATCGCCCGCACGTTCTCGAAGGACGACGTGATCACGCTCGAGCTGCCGATGCCCGTCAGGCGCGTGCTCGCCGACGATCGCGTGGCCGAGGACTCGGGCAAGGTGGCGCTCGAGCGCGGGCCGCTCGTCTACTGCGCGGAGGGCTCGGACAACGCGGGCTCGGTGCTCGACCTCGTGGTGCCCGACGACGCCCGCCTCACCGTCGAGCGCCGCCCCGACCTGCTGGGCGGCGTCGCCGTGCTGCGCGGGACGGTCCGAGGCGCCGACGGGGAAGCCCCGCGAGCTCGTCGCGATCCCGTACTACGCCTGGTCGCACCGCGGCCCGGGCGAGATGGCCGTCTGGCTGAAGCGTCCGACCGCGGGCGGCGCTGTAAGCCGCTGAGCTCAGAAGCGCAGCTCGAGCCCGACGGCGACATGTAGCGCCGCATTGGGGATCGAAGCTTCTCCTCCTGCGACGGGAGCTTCCGCGCGGGAGAGCGTCGCGCGCAGCTCGGGGACGAGGGCGAGGTGCGCGCCGAGCCGTAGCCGTCGGCTCGCCGCGAGAGCCAGCGTGGGCCCGGTAAGGTAGTAGCCGCCGCCGAACGGCCCGCCGCTCGTCTCGCTGAGCCTCTCGCCGCGCACGGTCGACTCGGGGTGTGCGAGCACGAGGCCCAGGCCGGCCGCGATCTCGAAGCCGGAGAGCCGCGTGGCGCGCTCCAGCGTCAGCAGGTTGTAGCCGTGGCTGACCGCGAAGCGCTCGACCTCCGGCCGCGTGTTCTCGAGGTGAACCTTGTGGTGGACGAAGCGGAACGCCCAGGCCCCTTTGGCGTCGGCGCGCGCGACGCGCCATGCGTAGTAGATCGGCGCTTCGAAGGCTCGCGTGGCCCACTTGGCCGCGATCGCGATCTCGGGGAAGCCCTCCTGCTCGACGCGCAGCGTCGAGTCGAAGCTCCGCGCGGTCCCAAAGGCGAGCTCCACGCGCCAGCGCTCGCCAGCCGCCGCCGCGGCGGCCACGAGGCAGAGGGCCGGGATCATCCACGATCGTCGCACGCGCGCGCTTCGCTTACCGACAGCCCTCGAAGCAGAGGCTCTGGCTGAAGAACTTCATCACGTGGTTCTGAAAGCGATCCGCGACCTTGCTGGTGTGAGTGCCCGCGTACACTTCGAAGCTGTTCGCGATGCCGTAGCGGTCGAGGGCCTCGTGCAGCTTGCCGGCGTCGGCCTTCAACCGATCCTGATCGCCGACGTCGATCGCGATCGCGCGATAGCGACGCAAGTCGGAGACGTACTGGTCCAGGAAGGCCAGCGGGGCGTTCGCGGCCCACTTGGCGAGCACGTCAGGCTGCGCAACGCCGTCCTTCGTGGCCAGCGCGAGATAGAGCGGCGGGCTCTTCGGGTCGGGCGACCACGCCGCGGCGGAGGCGAGCTGGGCGCGGGCGAAGAACGGCAGGCTCGCCGAATCGGCCGGCGTCTTCACTGCCTCGAGGGCCCTGTCCTGATCCGAGCCGGAAGGGCCGGCCTGTCGAGGCGACAAGCAGCACGGGCTCATGACGTAGACGCTGCCGAACACGTCGGCGTGCTTCATGCCGATGCGAGTCGCGCCGTAGCCTCCCATCGAGTGGCCGACCAGGCCGCGGCTCGCCCGCTCGGGAATCGTCCGGTAGTGGGCGTCGGTATACGCGACGACGTCGCGCGCGACGTAGCGCTCGAAGTCGCCGGTCGTGACCGAGCTCGAGTACATGGAGCCGTTGTGCACCGTCTTCGAGTCGGGCAGGACGACGATCATCTCCCTGGCGCCCTGTGCGAACGCGCCCTCGATCGTCTGCGGCACGTGGATCTCGCGGCTCCACTGCTCGGCGCCGATCGAGTAACCGTGGAGCGCGTAGACGACCGGGTAGCGCCGGGACTTCTCCTTGGCATAGCTCGGCGGCAGGAACACGATCGCGTCGCGATCTACGGCGTTTCCCTCCAGATTGCCTTCGAGGGCCGCTCCGTGAATCTTGATGCGCTCCACCGCGACGGGCTTTGCGCCGGGCACCGCAGGCGGCACCTCCGTCTCGATCTGCGCCGCAAGCCGAGCGGCAAGGGCCACGCTCGTCGCGAGCGTCGTCAGAGAGAGCCGTCTGGTCGTCATCGTCGGTCTCCTTTTCGGCGTCGGTAGCGGCGTCGAGACTCTACCGCTTCCGGGATGGGTGGTATCGTCCCGCACGCCGCTCTCCAGGAGGAAGCCGATGCCACAGTCCCGCAAGATCGCGCTGGCGGCGCTGGCGCTCGCGGTCGGCTGCGCCGGGGCCGATCCAGGCCCAGCAGCGGAACGTCGTCTTCATCCTCGCCGACGACCATCGCTACGACGCGATGAGCTTCATGGGGCACCCGATCGTCGCAGACGCCCGAGCATCGACCGCATCGCCGCGCGCGGCGTGCACCTCAAGAACGCGTTCGTCACCACGGCACTCTGCTCGCCGAGCCGCGCCACGATCCTGACCGGCCTCTACGCCCACCAGCACAAGGTCGTGGACAACAACACGCCCGTGCCGGCCGGGACGACGTTCTTCCCCCAGTACCTGCAGCGCGCCGGGTACCAGACGGCGCTCGTCGGCAAGTGGCACATGGGCGGAGACGACGGCGGCCCGCAGCCGGGGTTCGACCACTGGGTGAGCTTCAAGGGCCAGGGCGAGCTACTTGCCGTCAGCGGACGGGCTTGAACGTGGACGGCAAGACGGTTCCGCAAAAGGGCTACATCACCGACGAGCTCACCGACTACGCGCTCGACTGGCTGAAGCGCCGCGACCGCGCGCGGCCGTTCTTCCTGTACCTGTCGCACAAGGGCGTCCACAACGACTACGTCGCGGCCGACGCGCAGCTCGGACTTCATCCCGGCCGAGCGGCACCGCGGGAAGCTCGAGGGCCGAACCTTCACGCCGCCGAAGAGCCAGAGCTATCCGCCCGAGCAGGAAGCGCTCAGGCCGCGCTGGGTGCGGGACCAGCGCAGCAGCTGGCACGGCGTCGACTTCCCGTACCACGGCACGCTCGACGTCGGCTACTTCTTCAAGCGCTACGCCGAGACGCTGCTGGCCGTGGACGAGAGCGTCGGCCGCGTGCTCGACTACCTGCAGTCGGAGAAGCTGCTCGACTCGACGCTCGTCATCTACATGGGCGACAACGGCTTCGCCTTCGGCGAGCACGGCCTGATCGACAAGCGCACCGCCTACGAGGAGTCGATGCGGGTGCCGATGGTGATGCAGTGCCCGGAGCTCTTCCCGGGCGGGCGCACGGTGGACGCGCGTCGTCGCGAACCTGGACGTGGCGCCGACGATCCTCTCGGTCGCCGGGCTCACGCCGCCCGCCGAGATGGTCGGAAAGAGCCTGATCCCGCTGGCGCGCGGCGAGCGCGTGCCCTGGCGGACGGAGCTGCTCTACGAGTACTACTGGGAGCGCAACTTCCCGCAGACGCCGACGACCTTCGCGCTGCGGGCCGACCGCTACAAGTTCATCCGCTACCACGGCCTCTGGGAGATCGACGAGCTCTTCGACCTCCAGGCCGACCCGCTGGAGATGACGAACCTCGCCTATGCGCCCGAGCACGCGGAGCGCGCGCGCCAGATGAGCACGCGCCTCTTCGCGCTTCTTGCCGAGACGAACGGCACCGCGATCCCGCTCTACCCGGACCGCGGGCTCGTGTTCGGGCTGCGCGCGCCCGGTGCCGCGCCGGCCGCGCCGTTCCCGCCCGTCTTCGTGGCGAAGCCGCGGGAGTAGCGGGCTACCTCTCCTCGCTCGCGTCCCACCACCGCGAGAGGTTGCGGGCCGGTGTCCGCGGGCGAGTCGAGTAGTGCGAGGTGTCGTTGAAGCTCATCAGCCGCGCGCGCACCGGATCACAGAAGTCCACGACGTTGAGGCACGCCGGCGACTGCTCCAGCCGGTCCCGATAGCCTCGGGGATCGAACCCGAGCAGGCTCGAGAGGACGAGGCGCAGCGTCGCCTTGTGCGAGACCACGAGCACGGCCGCGCCCTGATGCGACACGACGATCTCGCGAATCACCGGAAGCGCGCGCGCGAGCACCACGAGGCCGGACTCGCCCCCTTCAGGTGCGAACGTGAAGGGGTCGGCCTCCCAGGCGGCGTACTCCTCGGCGTAGCGCTCCTCGACCTCGCGCCGCGTCAGTCCCTCCCAGCGGCCGTGGGTGATCTCGCGCAGGCCGTCCCGGCGCACGAGCGGGAGGCGATGCGGCCGCGCGAGGATCTCGGCGGTCTCGACCGTCCGCGATAGCGGGCTGCAGTAGACGGCCGTGATCGCCTCGTGCGCGAGCCGCTCCGAAAGCCGGCCCGCCTGGTGGCGCCCCTCCTCCGACAGCTCGACGCCTTCCGCCCCCGAGAAGCGGTCCTCGGCGGTCAGCTGTGTCGCGCCGTGGCGGACGAGATAGAGGCGGGTGGTGGGAGAGGCCGATCAGCCGCTCACTGCAGCTCGTTCCAGCCGCCGACCTCCGCCACGAGCCGATCGGCCTGCGGCGGCCCCCAGCTGCCGGTCTCGTAGGGGAGCGGCGCGCTCGAATCGCGTATGACGGGATCCACGATCGCCCACGCGGCCTCGACGACGTCCTGCCGCGCGAAGAGCGTCGCGTCGCCGGCCATCGCGTCGCCGAGCAGACGCTCGTAGTCGCCGAGCCGCCCGTCCTGCCCCTGCTGGGGCTGCTCGACGACGGACAGCTCGACCGGCTGCCCGGCCATGCCCTCGCCGGGCCGCTTCGCGCGCGCGCCGATCGCGATCACGACTTCCGGGCTCAGGCGGAAGCGCACGTAGTTGCCCACGGCAGGCGCCTGCTCCGCGAACACCACCGGCGGCGCGTGCCGCAGCTCGACGGTCACCTCGGTGCAGGTCTTCGCGAGGGACTTGCCGGCGCGGACGTAGAACGGCACGCCGTGCCAGCGCCACGAGTCGACGTGGAGCCGCAGCGCGGCGTAGGTGGCGACCTTCGAGTCCGGCGCGACGCCGGACTCGTCTCGGTAGCCCCGGAACTGGCCCAGCACCAGGCTGTCCGGGCTGAGCGGCCGCACCGTGCGCAGCACCTTCGCCTGCTCGTCGCGGATCGCCTCGTCGTAGGTGCTCGAGGGCGCTTCCATCGCCAGGTAGCTCACCACCTGCAGCAGGTGGTTCTGGATCACGTCGCGGATCACGCCCGCCTCCTCGTAGAACCGGCCGCGCCCCCTGATGCCGAAGCTCTCCGCCATCGTGATCTGCACGTTCTCGACGTAGTTGCGGTTGAACACCGGCTCCAGGAACGCGTTCGCGAAGCGGAAATAGAGGATGTTCTGCACGGCCTCCTTGCCGAGGTAGTGGTCGATCCGGAAGATGCCCTCTTCCGGCAGGACCTCGTGCAGCGTCCGGTTGAGCTCGCGGGCGGACGTCGAGGTCGCGGCCGAAGGGCTTCTCCACGATGACGCGCGCGTTGCGGGTGCAGCCGGCCGCCTCGAGCTGCCGGACGACCGTCGGGAACATGGTCGGGGGTATCGCGAGGTAGTGGGCGGGCCGCGCGGCGCGGCCGAGATCGGCGCGGACCCGGGCGAAGGTCGAGGCGTCGGCGTAGTCGCCGTCCACGTAGCGCAGCTGCTGGACCAGCCTCGGGAACGCCTCGGGATCGGCGCCTCCGCAGTTCTCGGTGACGCTGGCCTTCGCGCGCTCCACGAGCTGGTCGAGGTTCCAGCCGGACTTGGCGACGCCGATGACCGGAAAGTCGAGCCGGCCCTTCTTCGCCATCGCCTGCAGGGCCGGGAAGATCTTCTTGTAGGCCAGGTCCCCGGTCGCGCCGAAGAAAACGAGCGCGTCGGAGCGAGCCTTCTCGCGCGGCGCGCTCACTTCTTCTCCTGGTGGCCGCCGAACCCCAGCCGCATCGCGGAGAGCACCTTGTCCTGGAACAGGTCCTGGCCGCGCGACGAGAAGCGCTCGAAGAGCGCGGCGCTCAGCACGAGCACCGGCACTCCGACGTCGTTGGCGGCGGCCAGCGTCCAGCGGCCCTCGCCGGAGTCGGAGACCTTTCCCTCGAACGCCTCGAGCTGCGGATCACGGGCCAGGGCTTGTGCCGTGAGGTCGAGCAGCCACGACGCGATCACGCTGCCGCGCCGCCAGACCTCGGCGATGTCCGCGAGGGCGAAGTCGTACTGGTAGTGCTCGGGATGGCGAAGCGGCGTCGTCTCGGCGTCCGCGGCTGCCGTCGCCTTGCCGGCGTTCGCGTGCTTCAGGATGTTCGAGACCCTCGGCGTACGCGGCCATGAGGCCGTACTCGATGCCGTTGTGGACCATCTTGACGAAGTGGCCCGCGCCGCTCGGACCGCAGTGGAGATAGCCGCGCTCGGCCGTGCCGCTCTGGCCTTCGCGTCCCGGCGTGCGCGGGATGTCGCCGGCTCCGGGAGCGAGGGTCGCGAAGATCGGGTCCAGGCGTCTCACGACCTCGCGGCTCGCCACCGAGCATGAGACAGTAGCCGCGCTCGAGCCCGAAGACGCCGCCGCTCGTCCCCATGTCGACGTAGTGAAGCCCCTTGGGCGCGAGCCGTTTCGCGCGCGCAATGTCGTCCTGGTAGTTCGAGTTCCCGCCGTCGACGAGCGCGTCTCCACTCTCGAGGAGCGGCGCCAGCTCGTCGATCGTGGAGTCCACGAAGGCCGCCGGCAGCATCATGAAGACCGCGCGCGGCGCTTCGAGCTTGCTCACGAGATCGGAGAGCGAGGTGGCGCCCGTGGCGCCCTCTTTCACCAGCGCATCGACGGCCTGCGGCGCCCGGTCGTAGACGACGCACGCGTGCCCGCCTCGCATCAGCCGGCGCACCATGCCGCCGCCCATGCGTCCGAGCCCGATCATCCCGATCTGCATGGCCACTTCAACCGTATCATCAGCCGCGGAGGTGCGACGGACCGGCCATGCATCCACTTTCCCTCGTCGTCGCCGGCGCGCTCGCCCTGGCCGCATCCGGCGCCACCTGGACGGCCGACCACGGCAACGGCAGCTACTCGAACCCGCTCTTCTACGACGAGTTCTCCGACCCCGACCTGATCCGCGTCGGCGAGTACTTCTACCTCACCGGCACGACCATGCACGCGATGCCGGGGCTGCCCGTCCTGCGCTCGCGGGACCTCGTGAACTGGGAGCTCGTCGGCTACGCCCTGGACCGGCTCGACCTCGGCCCGGAGTACCGCCTGGAAGGCGGCGACATCTACGGCCAGGGGATCTGGGCGCCGAGCTTCCGCCATCACCAGGGCACCTTCTACATCTTCTCGAACGTGAACCGGCGCACAGACCCAGATGTTCCGGGCCAAGGATCCCGCCGGCCCGTGGACGCGCACGGAGATGAAGCGCTCCTTCCACGATCTCTCGGTGCTCTTCGACGACGACGGCAAGGTGTACGTGATCTGGGGCTATCAGGAGATCCGCCTCGCCGAGCTCGACGCCGAGCTCCTGGACGTCGTCCCCGGGACCGAGCGCGTGATCATCGAGAAGCCCGCGGGCATGGGCGAGGGCTCGCACTTCTACAAGATCGACGGCAAGTACTTCATCACGAGCGCCTGGTACATGGGGCGGATGAAGATGCCGTGCGCGCGCGCGGACCGGCCGCAGGGCCCCTACGAGGTCAACCCGGCGATCAGCATCGACGAGGACTTCGGCCTGGCCGAAGGCTATAGGCTGCGCAACCGCTCGTTCCCTTTCGACGTGGCGCCGCCCAACACGACGGACGGCGGCCGGATGTCGCTCCACCAGGGCGGCATCGTGCAGACGGCGACCGGCGAGTGGTGGGGCTTCTCGATGATGGACTACAACTCCGTGGGCCGGCTGCTCGGCCTCTCCCCCGTCACCTGGAAGGACGGCTGGCCGTACTTCGGCCTGCCCGGCAACCTCGGGCGCACGCCACGCACGTGGATCAAGCCGAACACCGGCAGCAGCTCGCCGCCGTCCGCGCCCTACCAGCGCAACGACGACTTCTCGGGGCCGAAGCTCGCGAACGCGTGGCAGTGGAACCACGTGCCCGTGGACGCGAGCTGGTCGCTCTCCGAGCGGCCCGGCTTCCTGCGGCTGCACTCGCTCCCCGCGACCGACTTCTTCGGCGCGCGCAACACGCTCACGCAGCGCGCGATCGGCCCGGTGTCCGAGCCGACGGCGGTGCTCGACGCCTCCCGAATGAAGCCGGGCGACGTCGCCGGGCTGGGGCTCCTGAACCTGCCGTGGGCCTGGATCGGGATCCGTCGTGAAGACGACGGCCTCGTGGTGGAGCAGCTCGACCAGCTCACCGGCGAGAAGCAGCGCGTACCCTTCCCGGGCTCCCGGATCTGGCTGCGCGCGCACTGCGACTTCCTGACGGAGAAGGCGCGCTTCGGCTACAGCGCCGACGGGAAGACGTTCACGCCGCTCGGCGGCGAGTTCGTGACGATCTTCCAGCTCAAGACCTTCCAGGGCGTCCGCTACTCGCTCTTCCACTACAACGACCGCGGCGCGCCCGGCGGCTGGGCCGACTTCGACGAGTTCACCGTGGTCGAGCCGCACCCCCGCGGGCTGATGCAGCCGATCCCGATCGGGCGGACCGTCTCCCTGCAGGCCTTCGACGGCGGGCCCATGCTCGCCGTCGGCGGTGAGACGCGCTTCTCGGTCGTGGATCGTGGGAAAGGCCGCGTGGCGCTGCGGGCGGGCGCGGGATTCGTGTCCGTCTCGTCGTCCGCTGCGGCGGCTCTGCGGCCTGGCGAGCCCGGAGACGGCGAGACCTTCCAGTGGACGGAGAACGTCTACGGCGACGTGATGCTGCTGTCGCTCTCCACGCACCGCTATCTGCGCGTCGAGTCCGGAACCGGATCCGTATTCGCAGACCATCCGGGCCCGAAGCCGGGCCGGAAGGACGGCTCGTGCTTCACCGTGCGCACTTCCGAGGGCGCTTTGTAGACTCTGGAAGCCCGAACCCGCGCGCCCAGCGCAATTTCACGTCATGTAGCGGGTGGCACGCCGGTTGCTCAACGCCAGCATGGGACTCCCAGGGAGGGACCATGCTACCGATCGGCGACGACAAGTACGCGGGCGGCCCGCCCGCCGCTCGTGACGATGGGTCTCGTGGCGCTGAACGTGGTCGCGTTCTTTCTCGAGCTGAGCCAGCCTTCGTCGGGCGCGCTGCAGTCCTTCATCCAGGCGTGGGGCGTGGTGCCGCGGGAGTACGCGGCGGGCCGCGACCTCGCGCCGCACATCCCGCTGCCCTTCTGGTCGACGCTCTTCACCTCGATGTTCCTCCACGGCGGCTGGGCCCACCTCGGGGGAAACATGCTCTACCTGTGGATCTTCGGCGACAACCTCGAGAAGGCGATGGGCTCGCTGCGCTTCGTGGTCTTCTACCTCGCGTGCGGCGTAGGAGCGGGACTCGCCCACGTCCTCTTCAACAGCGGCTCCGACGTGCCGACCGTGGGCGCGTCGGGCGCCATCAGCGGGATCCTCGGCGGCTATCTGATGCTCTTCCCTCGCAACAAGGTGCAGGTTCTCACTCGATCCGGCGTGATGGCGGTGCCTGCAGCCTACATGCTGGGCGTGTGGATCCTGATCCAGCTCGTGAGCAGCGTCGGGTCGATCGCGCAAACGGCTCAAGGCGGGGGCGTGGCGTACCTGGCGCACGTCGGCGGCTTCGTCGTCGGCCTCGTGCTCGTTCGGTTCTTCGCGAGCGGGGGACGCTCGCAGACGGCCTGGGCTTGATTGCGCTCGGCCGGCCGTTGTGGTCCAGTCTTCCTATGGGTGGTGAACGACCGACGGCGCGCGCAGTGAGCGAAGAGGATCTCGCGTGTACCTAGCGCCCGGGCTCACGCCCGAGGTCGCCAGCCGGATCTGCATGCACGAATGCCGCGCCCAGTGCTGCCGCGGCCCTCTCCTGCTGGCCCTGACGGCGCCGGAGGTGCTGAGCTTCAGGGCGCACGCCGCCGAGCTCGGCGTGGAGCTCACGCTCCGGGAGGCAGAGGACGGGAGCGGGGCCGTCGCCTTCCCGGAGCACGTCGGGGAACGCTGCCCGATGCTCGACGACGCCACCTCGGTCTGTCGCATCTACGCAGACCGCCCGCACCGCTGTCGCGAGTTCCCCGACAAGCTGCGGCCCGGCTGCGCGATCTCGGGTGGCTGTATGACCGTCAGCTCCGGAGCTTTTTGAACGCCTCGAGATTGGCCTTCAGGGCCTCGAGCGGCGGTACGCCTTCCTTCTCGTACTCGATGATGTACCACTCGATGCCGCCCTTGGTCTCGGCGGCCGTCATGATCGCGGGCCAGTCGAGCTCGTCCTTGCCGAGGTACGCGTTCGGGTCCTTCTTCGAGAACGGCTTGACGTGCATCGAGATCGTCCGGCCCGCGTTGCGCTCGATGAGCGACTGGGGCGTCACGCCTTCCATCTCGGACGCGTTGCCGGTGTCGAACTGCAGGATCACGCCCTTCGCGGTCTGATCGGCGAAGCGGTTCCACCAGTACTCGCCGTCGATGCGATTGAAGTCCTTCGTGTGGTTGTGGTACCCGACGCGCATCTTGTGCGGCTTCAGGCGCTCGGACACCTCGTTCACCTGGTCGGCGGTCTTCTTCAGCAGGTCGGCCGAGTTGTAGGTCTCCGGCGCCAGCGAGCGGATGATCAGGTTCCGGTTCCCGATCGCCTGGTTGAACTCCACGCTGGCCGCGAGCTTGTCGCCCGACAGCTCGGCGAGCGTGTGGTGGAAGCCGCAGGCCTTGAGCTTGGCCGCGTCGAGGTACGTCTTCCACTCGGCGCCGGACTTGCCGAACGCGTTCTCGAGCTCGACGGCCTCGTAGCCCAGCGCACCGAGCGCCTTGAGCGTGCCCGGGACGTCGCCGGCCAGCTGCTTGCGCACGCACCAGAGCTGGGTGCCGATCGGGATCGTCTTCCACGCTGCCGCGGCGCGCGGCGCGGGCAGCAACAGCGAGGCGGCCGCGGCGCCACCGAGCTTGAGAACGTCACGACGCGTCAGCGGATCGGCATTCATGGGCGTCTCCCTCCGTAGCGATGAGTCTACTGGAGCGGCTCGGGCAGGGCGATCCCGAGCTTCGTCGCCCACGGGCGCAGCGCCGGCACGATGTCGGGATGGAGCTCGACACCGTCCCGGAGCTGGGCTTCACGGCGGCGCAGGCCGTTCTCTCCCGGCAGGCGCACGCGGTCGAAGCCCGGGCGAGGCGGAGTCTCGCGACAGAGGCTCGCGAGCCGGGAGCTTTGCCGCAGGAAGCCCTCCCCGCCACCGAAGAGCCCGGGCTCGAACACCTGGACGAACACGGTCGCGCCCCAGCCCTCCCTGGGATCGGCGCGGCCGTGCCCGGACAGCGCGCCGGTGAGCGCCTCGACGAGCAGCCCGAGCGCGTAGCCTTTGTGCCCGTGGTCGGTTCCGCCCAGCGGAAGCAGCGCGCCGGGCGGATCCGTGAACAGCGCGCCCGGGTCGTCCGTGGGCTGGCCTCGATTGTCGACGGCCCACTGCGCCGGAAAGCGCCGGCCTTCGGCGTGCAGCCGGCGCGTCATCAGGTTCGTCGTGATCGACTGGCTGACGTCCAGCATCACGGGGTCGCCGTCGGTGGGCCAGGCCGCGGCAAGCGGGTTCGGCGTGTAGGCGCCGCGGTACCCCCCATGCGGCGCCACTCCCGTGCCGGACGGATCGGAGCAGGTGAGCAGGATCATCAGGCCCTGGTCCGTGACCCGTTTGAGATAGGCGGCGAGGCAGCCGATGTGGTGGCTGCGCCGGATGACGACGGTGCAGGACCCGAGCTCCCTCGCGCGAGCGCACGCCAGCGCGATCGCCTCCTGGACGAGCCAGGGACCGGGCAGGCGCCGCCCGTCCCACGTGACGGCCGCCGGATGGTCGGCGATCACCTGCGGCCCGCCCGAGAGCGTCATCTGCTTCTTCTCGATCTCGGCGAGATAGAGCGGAAGCAGCTGCAGCCCGTGCGTCGTGTGCCCGAGCAGATCGCCCTCGACCAGGACGTCGGCGACGGCTCTGGCCTTGGCCGGCTCCATCCCGACGCGCTCGAGGACCGCGGCGGCAAAGCCGGTCAAGGCGGCGGCCGAGGGACGCGGAGTCACGAGTCCGCGCTGGCGCCATTCGCGGACCGACGTTCCCAGGAGTAGACGGGCATGCGCGGGCCGGATTGTAACGCGCCCGTCGCCCAGCCCGGCGTCCGGCTGCCCCCGCAGGCCGGACGCCGAGACTGTTCCGGCTAGCTGCGACGCCGACGCCGAGCCGTCAATGCCGTGATGCCAGCACCCAGCAGGAACAGAGTGCCCGGCTCGGGTACAGCGGTCTCGACCTGGACGTTGTCGAGCAGAATGCCGACGTTGTCTCCGCCGGCGTGATCGAAGCTGAGCGTCTGCGCTCCGGCGCCGCCGAAGCTGACGGACCTCTGGTAGAACGTCCACGAGTCTGCGTCGCTGCCGAGCGACGGCAGCGTGAAGACCTCGGAGTAGCTCCCGAACGAGATCGTCACGGTGTCGCTGCCGACGACGCGGTCATTCGGCTGCAGCCAGAAGCTCAGCAAATAGGAGCCCGCGGTCGGGATGGCGACCGAGGTCTGGAGGTTCGCGGCATTCCCCGTGCTGCCGTCGAGGTCGATACACCGCGAAGGCGACGGCCCCCCGGCGCAGAGCGAGGCGAACGGCCCCCCGGCCCCGACGATGTCGACGGTCCCGCCCACCGCGGACCACCCCGCAGGCGTCGTGTTCAGGCCGAGAGCGTTGAGATCGAAGTCGTCTGAAAAGATCACCGTCGCCGATGCCGGGGAAGCCGCTGCGGCCAACGCCACGACGGCCAGAGCGACGGCGCCGCGCGTCCACTTGCGTCCAAGGTCGAAGGCGACTGAACTCAGCATTTTTCGTTCTCCTGCTCTACGTTGTTGCAACGTGCGCGCCAGTCAGAAAAATCCAGTAAGACATTGAAGACAAGTAGTTTGTAAAGTTTGTACTCCCGCTAAACTGTCAAACAAGCCGACAGGTTGGAAGCTCCAACTAGATGGCGCCCCTCAACCAACAGGCCGGCGCATCACCGTGTCACGTTCCCGCACCTCGATCGGTTCGAAGCCGCGTGCGTCGTACATGGACCGCGGGCCGCGGAAATGGCCGGCGTCGCTCTCTTCGGGTTTGTTACGGGGATACCCCTCGACCCACGACGCACCGCGAGCGGAAGCGTCCGCGATCACTCGATCGAGCAGTGCCGAGGCGATCCCGTGCCGTCGGAACGGCGGGGCGATCACGAAGCACGAGACTCCAATCACGGATGGCGGCTGCGGCCCGCCGGGATCGACAAGTCTGAAGAGGCCGTAGTCGGAGCGCAATGAGGCGTTGACCCAGCCCGCGGGCCGGCCATCGACGTACGCGAGATACCCGAAGGTCGTGCCGCTCCCAAGTCGCTCGGCCATGCTCGCCCGTGTCTCATTCCACGCGCGTTCAGGGTTCTCGGGCGTCGCCGGCACGTGGGGTTCGAGGCAGTAGCACGACGCCCAGTCGGGGTTGCCGGCGAAAGCGTCGTGGTCGAAGAACCGGAGCCAGTCGTGGACGCGGTCCGCGCTCACCGGTTGCACCGTGACGTCGCCGATCTCAGACAGTCGTTCTGTCGCCCCAGTGAGTCGCTCGGTCGCCTCGCCGTAGTTCCGGGCGTACGTCCGGATCGCCTCCTCGGGATACGCCCAGGTGTGGCTCTGCCGCCCGTGGGCCACGAAAGCGTCGGCGACGGCGGCGGCGGTCGTCCGCCTCGATCACCGCGTCACACCCGAAGCATTTGACCTTCACGGATTCCTCCGCGGAGTGCCGACCCACATCACGGGCCGCTAGCGCGCAGGTGGTAAACGACGGGCAGAGTCGTGTCGGCGATGATGAAGTTGGCGGGCGGAACGCCTCCCAGGTGGAGGTCGTCCCGCGTGTTGAAGACGGCGCGGATGCCGGTGACCTCGCAAGGCAGCGAGAACACCTGAAAGCCGGTCACGGTGTACGTCACGGTCTGCCCGCGCGCGAACGGACGCCACGTCGGCCAGTCCGGAAGGTTCTGCCCGCAGTACCCGCTCGCGTTCGTGGTCGTGAGCAGAAACACGGCCAGCTGCGCGAACGGCAGATCCTGGCTGGCCGTGATCGTGACGGTCACGCCGAACTGGCCGGATCCGCGCATGAAGAAGGTACCCGGCGGCGTGCCGGCCGGCGTCAGCGTGCTGCCCGGCGCGGGTGTCGGCGACGTGAGAGTGACTGTGGACTGCGTCGCGATCGGAGTGGGGCTGGTGTCGTTGCTGCCGCAGGCCGGCATGAGCGCCGCGACCAAGAGCAGTCCAGCTGCGCACGCGATGAGATCACGCCCAAGCATTGACTTGGAAGGGGCTACTCCCTCTCCAAGGTTCCCAGAGTGAGGATCGCTGGGCAAGCATTTTTGCTCCCCACCACCCTCGCCCGGCTCGCCGTCACGGCCGGAGCAGCCCCTGCAGGCGAGCGGAGTAGGCCCGGCCCGTCGTCACGCGCGTGCCGTCGCGCAGCTCGATCACGTACTCGCCGTGGAAGGACGGCCGCAGCTCCTTCACGCGGTCGAGGTTGACGATCGCCGAGCGGTGCACGCGCACGAAGCGCGCGGGGTCGAGCCGCTCCTCGATGCCGCCGATCGTCTCCCGGACGAGGTGCGTGGCGCTGGCCGACGTGCAGCGCGAGGTAGTGGCCCTGGGCCTCGATCCAGTCGACCTCCTCGACGCGGACGAAGTAGACCCGGCCGCGCGCTTTGACCGCGATTCGCTCGAGACCCTGCCTGGCGTCCACCGCCGACACCAGCGCCTGGCAGCCGGCGCGCGAGCGTCCTCGTGCCCGCCCACGAGCCGGGCCGCGCGCTCGATCGCCTGTCGTAGCCGCCTGCGGTCGAACGGCTTGAGCAGGTAGTCGATCGCGTGCGCCTCGAATGCCTGCAGCGCGTACTGGTCGTAGGCCGTCACGAAGATCACGGCGGGAGAGCGCCGGACGCCGAGCTTCCGGATCACGTCGAAGCCGCTCATCCCCGGCATCTGGACGTCGAGCAGGACGAGGTCGGGCGAGTGCTCCTGACACGCAGCGACGGCGGACGGACCGTCCTCGCACTCGCCCACCACCTCGACCCGCGGCTCGTCGCGCAGCAGCGTCCTGAGGCGTCGGCGCGCCAAGGGTTCGTCGTCCACGATCAGAGTACGGAGCCTCACGGCTGCGCCCCTTCGAGCGCGTCTCCCGCCCGGCGCGCGGGGATCACGAGCCGCGCGATCGTCCCGCCGCCCGGGCGCGCGGTGAGCACGAGCTCGGCCGTCTGTCCCGTACAGGCTGCCGAGGCGCGCCTCGGTGTTGCTGAGGCCGTGGCCCGCCCGGACCGCGGCGGGCGCTCCCGGGCCGTCGTCCGCGACCTCGATCACGAGTTTTTCGCCGTCACGGCGCGTGCGGAGCTCCACGAGCGCCGGCCCCGGCCGGGCGTGGGCTCCGTGGCGGATCGCGTTCTCGACGAGCGGCTGCAGCATCAGCGTCGGGACCAGCAGGTCCAGCGTGTCGGCGGCGGGCACGAGCCGCGTCGTCAGGCGCTCCCCCGCCCGCGCCCGCTCGATCTCGAGATACGTCTCGAGGAACTCGAGCTCGCGACGCAGCGGCACCTCGTGGAGGTCGGCCGTGTCGAGCGCCTGCCTGAGCAGGTCGCTGAGGCGCGCGATCATCACGTCGGCCGCCTCGACGTCCTCGCGCATCAGCGCGGCGATGGCGTTGAGCGTGTTGAAGAGGAAGTGCGGGTGCAGCTTCATGCGCAGCGCCTGGAGCTGCGCCTGCGCGAGCTGTGCCTCCAGCTGCAGCGTGCGCCGCTCCCGCTCGCGCGCAATGCGCAGCTGATCGGCGGCGTAGCCGACCGCCACGATGGCCCAGTAGGTGAAAAAGTGGAGGTGGACCTGCAGGAAGGAGAACGGCGGCCGCGTGACGCCCGTGATCGAGCGGGCAGCGAGCGTGCCCGCCAGGATGGTGAGGAAGGTGCAGAGCAGGCTCGCGGGAAGGTGCACCGCGAGGGACACGGGCCAGCGCCGGCGCTCGAGCGGCAACCGCGCAGACAGCCAGATCACCAGGGGAGCGGCCGGCAGCCACGCGTACCACTCCGCGAGCGCGACCGCCATCGCGCGCGGCCACGTCAGCCGGTGTCCCGCGTAGGCGTAGTCCACCCAGACCTGGCTCGTGAAGAGCAGGCCCAGGAGCGTGAACGGCACCAGGTAGCGAGCCCAGCGCACCCTGCGCTTCTATCACGCCTGCGGTTCCGCGACCGCCGATCGGCCTCCGCTCGAAGGGAGAGCGCTCCGCCGGCGCAGCCAGGCGACGAGCGCGAGCAGCGCGAGGAAGACGAGCGGCGCGCTGAGCTGGCGCATCTCGCCGTGCGCGAGATGGGTCAGCGCCGCTCCGGTCATGACGACCATCAACAGGGCCGCACCGTAGGCCGAAATGCGCGGCACCAGCAGGCACACGGCTCCGACGACCTCGAGCACCCCGACCACGAGATGGAACCCGTCGGGGTAGCCCCAGTTCGCGAAGCGTCCCGGCCATACCGGCTCCCTGAACTTGCCCGTGCCCACCATCAGGAACACCGCACCGACGAGGACCTGCAACGCCCACGTGACGATCGCCTTGAGAATCCGCACGGGCTACCTCCTCTCGCCTTTCGAGGAAGCACGCTCACACGGCATCTCCGCCTGCGTGAAGGGGTTTGGCACGAACGGGCCGAGAGCCGGCGTGAACCGTCACCACCCGAGTCGTGATGCTCTGCTTTGCCGCGATGAGGTACAACCGGTGCGCGGTGGCCAGATAGAGCGCATCGCCGACCAGCGCCGGACGCGAATAGAGCGGCGCATCCATCTCGATCTGCGCCAGCAATTCCTTTCGCCGTCCGGCACGAAGAACGGTCATGCTGCCGCCGACGTTCCCGACGTAAAGGCGGTCGCCGGCCAGCAGCAGGCATCCCCAGATGGCCTCGTTCGTCTCGTGCTTCCAGAGGTGGGCGCCGGTTGCCGCGTCCAGGCAATGAACCGTTCCGCCCAGGTCCCCGACGTACAGCAGACCGTCCTTCGCGACGGGCGTTCCCACCACGCGGCCGACCTCGCGAGAAGTCCAGAGGAGTCTGCTCTCGGTGACGTCTCCCTGCCCGTTGGGACTGATCGCATGAATCAACGAAGGTGCGTTGCCGTGCCCTGGACTCTGCCCCATGGCAATGAAGACGCGGCCGTCGGCGAAGACCGGTGACGCAATGATGGAGCTGCGCGAAAGGACCCCGGGGCGCGGAAGCCAGCGGGCGTCCTTCGGGTTGCCGTCGAATCGCCAGACTTCGTGACCCGACGCTGCGTCGTAGGCGCGCAGCCAGCCATCTCCTCCGCCGAAGAGCACCTGGATGCGCCCGTTGACGTCGGCCGCCACTGGGCTCGACCACTGGCCGTGCAGCACCTGCTCGCCCGGCCCGATCGCGCGCCAGACGACCTCGCCCGAGTGCTTGTTCACCGCGATCAGGCTTGGGGCACGCGGCGTTGGGACGCGCGTGTGGCCTTCATTCTGGCCGTTGGAGGTAGACACCATCAGCAGATCACCCACGGGCAACACTTCGCTGTTGGTGGCTTCATGTGGAAAGACGCCCAGGCGGCCGCACATATCCAGCTCCCAGGCGATCTCCGGCCGCAGCGTTGTCCTTGAAGTGTGTGTCGAGGCTACGGAGTTGGCACTCGGCGGTGACATAGTACAAACGGTTTCCTTCTACATACGGCGCACTCGTCGTCGAAGGCAGCAGGAACTCCCGTAGGCCGCGCTCCACTCGCGGGGCCAGGTCCTGCCAGAGGAACCTGCCATCCGTCGCCCGAAAGGCCATGAGCACGCCGCACTCTTCCGGAAAGGCGGGGTTCAGCTGCCGGGCGTTGTCGGTACCCACATAGACGGCATCGCCCGCCACCACGGGACGGCCAAACGTCTCGTTTCCCAACGCGACGCTCCAGACGATGTTTCGCCCGGTCGTCGTATCCCAGTCGACCGGAGGATTGCCCGTCTGCGCCACTGTCGTCTCGGGTTGTGGCGCGACGGAAGGCCCGGGCACAACGGGTGAGACGACAGGCTGTCCAGACTCGACGCCAGCGATTCGATCGAGCGCCCACTCCGCTTCGTAACGCATCGTGGGATCCTTTGCGGCCGCTCGTAGCGCCTCACGGGCCGCCTGTGCCTTCGGGCCGAGGCTTCCCAGCGCACCGGCCGCGCAGATGCGCACGTAGAGGAATTCATCCTTCAGAGCTTCGATCAACTGCGGCACAGCGGACTGCGCGGCCGGGCCGATGCTGGCGAGGGCTTCACCCGCGGCCCATCGGACCCCGGGAATCGGATCGCCCAGAGCTCGGGCGAGATCCCTGGTCGAAGCACCTGCCTTCGGACCGATGGACGCCAAGGCCTCCGCCGCGTAGATGCGGACGTAAGGATCTTCGTGCGAGAGAGTCTCGACTAGAGCGCGTACCGAAGGGCTGGCCCGCTTGCCCAAAGCGCCCAGGGCACGTGCGGCATCGCCCACGACCTCCGAGTCCTCGTCTCTCAGTGCCCGTCGGAGCGCCGGTTGAATCCATTCTGTATCGGGCGCCAGGTCGATCAAGCAATCGACGGCGCTGCGCCGGATGAAAACCCGCTCATCACGGAGCAGGTCCACCAGCAGCGGAATGGCCGGCGGACCGATCCGCCTGATGATTTCGAAGGTCTCCAGATCCAGGTCTTCATTGCCACGGCTGAGGAATCGTCTCAGCAAGGGCAGCGAACGCCCGGCCCCCTCGACCAGGGCGGCTTGGGCGGTTGCCCGGACCTTCGGGTCGCTGGCCATCACGCGATCGGCCCAGTCGAGGTCCGAGGCGGAGCCCCTGGAAGGATCCGAACCCTTGGTCTGAGCGAGTGCTGTCATCGGCAGAATGCAAAGCAGCGCGCAGATCAACAGGTGTCGCTTCATTTCGGATCCACCCCGGCAGCACGACGCCCGCGGGACCAGTCGTCGGCGGTGCCGGTGGTGTCTAGAGTAGTACCTGATCTCGGCTTCCTGTCACACGCCGTCGGTCTGCCCGGTCCTTGGTGCGGGAGGTGAGAGCATGCGGCTCTTCATTCTCGGTGCCAACGGCCACACGGGAAGACAGCTCACGGACCTCGCTCTCGAGCGGGGCCATCAAGTCACGGCCTTCGTCCGCTCGCCAGAGAAGGTCACGCGTCGGCATGCGCTGCTCGACGTGCGGCGCGGGGACCCACATGACGTGGACGCGCTGGCGGCTGCGATTGCGGGTCACGATGTCGTGCTGTCGGCTCTCGGTGTTCGCCCGCCCCAGGCCTTCCGTCCTCACGGTCTGGTCCAGGAATGCGCCGCCAGCACGGTGGCGGCGATGACGAGGGCGGGCGTGAAGCGGCTGGCACTCGTCTCGGTCGCCGTCCTCTTTCCCGAAAAGGGGCTTCGCTTCGCCTTCTTCCGCTGGCTGCTCAGGCACGTGATGCGCGACCTGAATGCGGCCGAGCAGGTCGTGCGTGCCACGCCCCTCGAGTGGACGATTGCGAGACCGCCGCGCCTCGTCGAGGCTCGCAACCAGCGATATCGCGCCACGCGCGACGCGCTTCCGGCCGGCGCCTTCTCGATGTCGTTCCGCGCGGTCGCGGCCTTCATGCTCGACGCAGTTGAGCAACGCTCGCATGTACGCGAGGTCGTCGGTCTGGCGGGCTGAAGGAGGGCTACGATCGTGATGGAGGCCGAGCCGAGTCGATGACGGAGCGAGCAGCCACGGAGGATCTCGAGGTCTTCGAGTCCCACCGGCCGGCCCTGATCGGCCTGGCGTATCGGATGCTGGGGGACGTGGGTCGGGCGCAGGACATGGTGCAGGACGCGTGGCTGCGCTGGCACCACCGCGCGGTCGAGGTCGAGTCGCCGAAGGCCTTTCTGGTGACGGTGGTGACACGGCTCTGCCTGAACGAGCTCGACTCGGCCCGCGCGCGGCGCGAAGAGAGCCGCAGCGATCGCTTGCCGGAGCCCGTGGACCTGGAGCAGGGGGGATTGGCTCGGCTGGAGGAGCTCGAGCAGCTCTCGATGGCCGTGCTCGTGGCGTTGGAGCGTCTCCGTCCCGCCGAGCGCGCGGTTCTCCTGCTGCACGAGGTGTTCGATTTTCCCCACGAGGAGATTGCGAGGCTGGTCTCCCGCAGCCCCGCCGCCTGCCGCAAGCTGCTCGAGCGCGCCCGGCAGCGAGTCTCTGAGGGCCGGCGCCTCATCACCGCCTCGCGCGAGGAGCATCAGCGGCTCCTGGACGCTTTTCTGCAGGCCGCTTCCGCCGGCGACGTCGCGGCGCTCACGAGCCTGCTCGCGGCCGACGCCGTCTTGATCACCGACGGCGGACCAGAAGGCCGCGAAGTCGCGGGGATCCGCAATCTCCGGCGGCCGCTCGAGGGCGCAGGACGAGTGGCTGCCTTCGTGGCCGCGACTGCCGGTCGGACGGAGCTGCAGGTCGAGCGGCGAGTGCTCAACGGCCGGCCCGCGCTGGTCTTCCACAAGGACGACCAGCCCTTTGCGGCCGTCCTGCTGGCTGTGGCCGAAGGCAGGATCCAGCGCGTCTTCTTTCACGCCGATCCCGGCCGCCTTCGGCATCTGGGCCGCGGTGCCGCCTCGGGCACGTCGATCCGGGTCTCGTAGGGGAGACGGACATCCCGTCCGGGCGATGCTGGACCGGAGTCGGTGGATTGGGGATACTCGTCTTCAGACCAATGGACGACTATCAGCCGCTCGGCCCCGCGCATGACATCGGCTTCCCAAGCAAGCAGTTCTTCCTGGACCTCGAATGGTGCGACGCCACTCCTCCCCCAGGAGGGGACTACGCGAGGCTCAGCGTTCGTCAGCGGCCAGGCGTCGCGCCCGAGTGCTCATTCGTCGTCATCGTGACTGGTTCTGCCGCAAACGGCGGCGCGCACCCCATGCCAGCGACGGATGAGTTGAAGCACGCGGTCCTCTTTGCGATATCGGACGAAGTGCGCCGCCTGCTCCGAGCGGGCCAGGTTCCCGGCGCGGATCACCCCGTGATCGTCACCCAAGGCCACTTTAACCGCGGCCAGGACAAGGCGAACAGTCCCAGCTGACAAGGTCCGTGGGCGGCGGCGCTCGGGTGGCCTCGCTCCAACCAGTGACGGGTCGCGGTATCATCTCCGCATCGCGCCGAACGGTCTGGAGTTGGGGACCTTGCCTCACGATGTGTTCGTTAGCTACTCGTCCGACGACAAACCAACCGCCGATGCCGTCTGCGCGACGCTCGAGAACAAAGGCATCCGCTGCTGGATTGCTCCCCGGGACATCCTGCCTGGCGTGGACTGGGGCGGCGCCATCGTCGATGCCATCAACGCCAGTCGCGTGATGGTTATCGTGTACTCGGCGAAGGCGAACGACTCCCCGCAGATAAAGCGCGAGGTCGAACGTGCCGTGCACCGCGGGCTGTCGATCATTCCATTCCGCATCGAAGATGTTCCGATGTCGAAGACGCTCGAGTACTTCATGAGCATGCAGCACTGGCTGGACGCACTGACCCCACCGCTCCAGAATCATCTCGACCGGCTCGCGGACACGACGCGATTGATTCTGGAGCGCGCCGGCGCCGTGCTGGCGCCGCCTCCTGGCGGACACACGACGATCCCGCCGCCTCAGCCCCCGCCGTTCACGACATCCAGTGACATTGCCAAACGCATTGGCGGGTGGATAACCGGCGGTCTCGAGTCTCCGACGCTGGCCGCGATGTTCGTCCCGCGCTCCGACAGAGTCGCGACGGCGGTCCTCGTCGGGGCGTCCGCCGTCGCCATCTCCGTGCTCGCCCAGGTACGGATCGGTCCGATCTGGCTTCAGCCGCTGGCCGTACTTCTGATAGCAGCGGCTCTAGGCAGTCGAGCGGGCGCTCTGGCGGTGACGATCCATATCGCCCTCGCGATCCTCGGCCTGCCGGTTTTCGGGCCCGGGATCAGCGCCTGGACGAGCGTGGGCTACAGCGGCACCCCCTATGTCCGGTATGGGCTTGGATATCTGGTGGGGCTGACCGCCGCAGCGTTCGCCGTTGGTAGGCTGAGCGAGCGCCGCTCCTGGGACCGCCATCGCGCGAGCGCTGCGCGCCTGGCGCTCATCGGCATCGCGCTCATGTATGTGCTGGGGTTCGTGTGGCTCGAGTTCGCAGCCCTGCTCAAGCGGGAAACGCACGCGCCGTCGGGCGTCTTGCCGTCGATCCTGATGCTCGTGATCACCGTGGCCGTTGTCGCATTCGCTTTGCCACGCGCATGGGTTGCGGCGGCATCGATGAAGCGCGCCCAATCCGAGTCCACGCCAGAAGCAGTCCCGGTCCAAACCGAGCCGGACGAAACAACAGACCCACGCTCGCCCCAGTGAGCGTATGAACTCACAGCTGTTGACGTACTTGTTCGCCATGAAGGTCACAGAGGACAGACAGCGGCCGTGAAGCTGGTGGTTGGTGTGAGTGGGGCCTTGAAATTCCTGCCGCGAGTGTGCGGGATCTTTACAGGTTAAGGCGCACGTCAGGAATACAAGACCGCCTTCTTCAACCAGTTAAAGGATCTGGTCCAACAGTTGCAGTCTCCTTGAGCAACGTCGTGCGCTCACCCGCGCAAGAGGCGTCTTCGGCAACCCAGGCCGGAGCCTTCAGTCCTGAGCCTTCTCGCCGGGTTGTCGAAGGCAATCGACAGGTCACATAACCGCAGGTTTCTTGCGGGGAGGCGTTTCATGCGGAGAAGGCTAGCGATTCTCATCACGTTGACTGTCTTCTGGGTTCCGGCTTCTGAGGCAGTACCGACACTCGTCACGAGTCGAGCTGCACTATCGGGCACGGACCTCTTCGATTGGGGCGTTCTCGGCCCGAGCTTCACGGTTGTCCCCGACCCCTTCGACCTGCTGTCAGTCGGAGGCACGACGACCGCGACTGTTCAGAACCCCCTCGGAAACATCGAGCGCCGTGATCAAGGCTCGGGTTGGAACGGAAACTTCGCTCCTGGCGACGAGTTGATCTGGACGCAGAACTCTGGGTACCTGTCGATTGCCTTCGACAACCCGGTCTTCGGAGCGGGTGCTCAATTCCAACCGGACTTTTTCGGCACTTTCACGGCTCAGATCGATGTTTACGACCGCTTCGGCGGCTTCATTACCAATTTCACCTTGGCCGGGGACTCCACCGCGAACGGCGACAACGGCGCGATCTTCCTGGGTGTGCTGGACACGTCGGCGAGCATTGGTCGCATTGACTACAGCATCTCCCTCGCTCCGCTGGAAGACTTCGCCATAAACCAGCTCGACATAGTCCCCGGAGTCGAAGCGGTGCCCGAACCGGCAACTCTGCTCCTCCTCGGCAGCGGCGTGCTCGGCCTGACGCGCCTGCGCCGCCGCTGGTAGCCCTTCCGACTGAGATTCGAATCCGCTCGCTAAGTTTGCCCTTGACTCCTGTGCCCGCGGAGGGCAAATTCCCGCTGACCATCAGCGCCTCCCTCTCTTCTCGTTCGTTGCCCATGGACAGCGCGACTGAGGGGCCTCCCACCGTTCGTCAGTCACAGGGCAGGTAGCGATGTCCAGGCTAGTCCCACCGAATCGGAGCCAGCGGTAGGCGCACCCGATGGTTTCGACAAGAACCAGATGAGAAAGGGAGAGCGATGAAGATAGAACATTTGGCGGCCTGTCTTGGTGTCGCGTCCGTCGTCGTGATGGGTGCGGCGGGCAGCGCGAGAGCTGCTGACGAGTGGTACGTGCTTGCCGAGAAGACGCTCAAGTCCGGTGATCCAAGCACGGAGATCAAGAGCAAAGGGGATCGCTGGGAGCATGACATCAAGCGGATGAAGATCTCTGTCCAGGGCGCTGACGTGGAGATCACGAAGATCGTCCTCCACGGGACGGTCGCCCAGACGACACCATCAGCAATGTCGGAGTCCTGAAGTCGGGAGGAGAAACGGCTCCGAAGGACGCTCCGGGACTCAAGGCGCGCCTCGCTTCGGTGGTCGTGCAGTACAAGATCCTTGGTGGTGCAGCGACGGCCACCCTCAAGCTCTGGGGATTCGACTGAGGTGGAGCAACGCGTTCCCGCTTTCAGAGTGCCTTCAGGAACGCGACGAGGTCCTTCTTCTCGGCGTCCGTCAGCCGGGTGGACAGGATGAGGTTGAAGAACTCGACCGTGTCCTCGAGGGTCAGCAGCCGCCCATCGTGCATGTAGGGGGGCGAGTCCTTGATCCCGCGCAGAGGGAACGTCTTGATGGGGCCGTCCGGCTCGCCATCATGCCGTTGATCGTCTCCGGCTTGAAGAAGCGCTCGGCGCGCAGGTTGTGCATGAGGTTGTCGGTGTAGTACGGCGGCGCGTGGCAGGTCGCGCACTTCGCCTTGTCGAGGAAAAGGGCCTGGCCGCGCAGCTCTTGGGGGGTCGCCTTCTTCGGGTCCAGCTTGCCGTCGATCCCGAGGTTGGGCGCGGGCGGGAAGTCCATCAGTTCCTGGAACTCCGCCATGAAGTGGACCTGGCTCCCCCGCTCGAGCAGGTTCACGCCTTTCTTGGTGGCGATCACGGGGTCGCCGTCGAAGTAGGCGGCGCGCTGCTCGAACTCGGTGAAGTCCTCGACGCTCTTTAGGGCGCGCTGGGAGCCGAACAGCCGCTGGATGTTGACGCCACGCAGGGACGGCGTCTCGATGCGATGGCGGAACTCCTGCGGGCGGATGTCGCCGACCAGGTGGGCGGCGCCGTTCGTGTGGCCGTTGACGTGGCAGTCGAAGCAGGTGACGCCGCGGTGGGACGCGCCGACGACGGTCCTCCGTCTGGTTGAACTGCTGCTGCGGGAAAGGAGTCACCAGGAGGCGCAGCCCCTCGATCTGCTTCGGGTTGAGGACCCCGTTGAAGAGCTCGTAGAAGTTCTCGATCGTCACCAGCTTGCCCTTCGAGACGTCCCCCAGGTCGGGCCGGGTGGTGAGGAAGATCGGCGGCGGGAACTCGGGAAGGAAGTGCTCGGGGATGTCGAAGTCGAGATCGAAGCGGGCGAGGTCGCGCTGCTCCTGCTTCTTGATTTCGTCGATGTGGAACTGCGGGAAGATCATCCCTCCCTCGGGGTGGTTCGCGTGGGGGAGCGGCTTGAAGCCGCCCGGGAAGAGCTTCCGCTTGCGGACCTCGTCCGGCTCCATCGCCCCGAGCTGGTCCCACGTGACCCCGGAGCCCAGCCGCACCCGGACGCCGTCCTGCAGCGCCTTGCCGCGGGTCATCGTCTCCTTGGCCGGGCGGTTGGCGAGGTCGTAGCGCTGGGCGAGCAGGTCCGCCTGCTTCTTCATGACCCCGGCCTTTGCCGCGCTCATCCGGGACATGATGGCGGCGAAGTCCTCCTTGACGACCACGGGCGAGTAGCTCGAAGCCTTCTGGGGCGCCTCCTGAGCGCGCACGACCCCCAGCAGGAGCGCTCCCGCGCCCACCGTCACGGCGGCGACCGCCGACACGTGGCGTGCCATATGTGCACCTCCTAGAATGCAGGTAGAACACCCGAGGACGTTCCTTATTCCCGGGAAGCCTCCTCCCGGGACGGCCCGCCCGGCCCGGCCGAGGCGGGAATGGAATGGCCGTCCGTGTGTTCTTCCGTCGGAGGGAACCGTAGAACCTGGGGGTCGGGGGGACGAGGGCTTTCGCGAGGCGGCGCTTCTCTGCCTCGACGGGCTGTTCGGCTTCGCCATGTCGCTGGCCCGCGACCGCTCGGCGGCGGAGGACCTCGTGCAAGAGACCTACCTGCGTGCGCTCTCCGCACGCCGACGCGCCGATCCCGCGCAGAACCTCCGGGGCTGGCTCTTCACGATCCTCCACAACGTCTGGCGAAATGAGCGGCGCCGCGCGCACCCGGAGCCCCTGGACGAAGCCATCCGCCCCGCTCGGAGTGCCGAAGTCGTCTGGCTGCAGCGGACGACCGACCCCGAGCTGGAGCTGGAGCGCGGCCGTCTCTCCGAGTCGCTGCGTGACGCCATCGAGGGCCTGCCGGAGCACTTTCGGGCGGTGATCGTCCTGCGCGGCATCGAAGGCTTCAGCTACCAGGAGATCGCGTCGATCCTCGGCTGCCCCACCGGGACGGTGATGAGCCGCCTCGCCCGCGGACGCGCGCTCGTGCGGCAGCGACTGGCCGCTCCCGCGGCGCGTCTCGCGAGGGAGGCGGCGCGATGAAGCGCTGGATTGCGAGACGCTCGGTCTCCTCGTCCATCCGTACGTCGACGGCGAGCTGGTGGGCGAAGACAAAGAGGCCGTCGAGACGCACGTCCAGCGGTCGCGCGCTGTGGCGCGTTGCTCGCCCGCGAGCAGGAGCTGCTGGGGATCATGCGCGCGGTGGGCCCGCTTCATCGGGCGCCCGCCGGCCTGCGCGAGGCTGTCGTGGGCATGCTGGCGTCGGCCGCTCCCAGCCCCAGGCAACCCCGGCCATCCCACGTGATGAAGAGCCGCGCGCGCCTGCAGCTCGCCCTGGTCCCGGCCCTGCTCGTCCTGGCCCTCGCGGGCGTCCTCTGGAGGCAAGGGGCGCGCACGCCCTTCTGCCCGGTCAGCCGCACTCCCCGCTCGTCTCGCTGGGGGTCGACACCCATCTGCGTCACACGCGCGGACAGCTCCCGATGGAGGTCCGTTCCGACCGGCCCCTCGAGGTCGCGGGGTGGTTCGCCGGTCGCGTGCCGTTCAACCTGACGCTGCCGGAATACCCTGTCGGCGCCGGGGAGAACAAGCCTTACACGCTCGTCGGCGGGCGGCTCGTCGCTTTCGACGGCGACTACGCGGCCTACGTCGCCTACCGCATGCAGGACAGGCCGATCTCGCTGCTCGTGACCTCCTCGGGCGCCGCTCGGCCCGCGGGCGGCGTGGTGGTGACGTCGGGCCGCCTGACTTTCCATGTCGAATCCGTTGCCGGCTTGAAGGTCATCACGTGGGTGGACCACGGCCTCGTCTACGCGCTCGTGTCCGATCTTCGAGAGGAAGGCGCCCAGTCGTGCCTCGTGTGCCATGGCACCGAGCAGGAAAGGCGGAAGCTGGAGGGCCTGCGGCGGCTGCCTTCGTCGTGATCACGGCTCGTGTGGAAGCACAAGGGACGCCGACTCACGTCCCGGCAGGGCGATCCCGGCGGGATAACGTGTGTCGGCGGCCCTAAGAAATCGCGTGTCGACGCGCTAGGCTCAACGCCACAACGGTACGCAGGAGGCACGGGGATTGAAAAGAATGCAGTGGCATTTCCGCGCGAGCGTATACATATTGCGTTTGACTCACCAGAAGAAGCGCTGGGACGCGTCGGTAGTTCGCAGCCACCGACGCTAGAGGGTGGTGCGTGTCTGGGCGCGCCTGTGCGGCCATACCCCATGCCGGGCTTACCGGTCAGCGGCCTTCGCAACGGGGAGGGCAGGATGAATTATTCAGGCGTTCAGCCGTTCCGTGCCGCTGTGCTGCTTCTCTTCGCGTCCGCGTCGTTGCTTGTCCACGATGCGTACGCGGTCCCTATCGGTTTCCCCAATTACGTCGGGCCGTTTGCAAGCGACAACCTCCCACCGAATGCGGGCTACGCCGCGCTCGGCGTCCACCAGTATGGGTCCGTGGAGCTGCGAGGTTCGACGCATGCACAATTCAGCGCTTCGGCTCCTCCGCCTCCGTCTATCGCCGGCGCTTCGACGGTGCACACTTTCAACTCGGTTATCGAGGGCGATCTGTTTTTGTTCGGCTCCTTCATCGACCACATCATCGCCGACGGCCTCACCACGGTGCGGGTTGAGTTCGACCAGCTCCTCGGATCCGAGCGATTCTTCGACACCGAGCTCCTTCAGTTGGACATCTCAGGCGGCAATCTACCTGCTGGAGTGCTTATCCGAGAAAGCCCGACGTTGCCCTCACTCGGTCAAACCGCCATTCGAGATATCGGTGGAGGTCAGTTCCAGATCGATAGCTTCTTCGACGTCTTCACCGAGCTGAGTTTGGACGGGGGCCAAACTGGATTCCATCGAACGGTTCCGTGACTATGCAGCTCGTACCCGAGCCGGCGACTGTCCTGCTCTTGACCTGCGGGATAGTGGCCAGTGCGGCGGGACGACGCCGCGGAAGAATCCCGAAACGTACCTGACACGCACCTGACAGACCACGCCTACTTGCGCCGCCGGTTTTGTTAGGCGCACTAGAGTGGTTAGCTGCCCGATGCGACGCCTCAGCGGCGGCGAGCCGCGACGATCCAGGCACGGGAGTCGAGCCACAACCCGTTTTCACTCACGTGCCCGGCGAGAGCCTGGCGGAGCCGCTCGAAAGCACGCTCGGCCGAGGCGGGATCCAGCCGCTGAAGCACGTCCTTCACAGACGAGAACCCACGTATCCATTCGAGCGCGGCAGCGACATCCGGGCCGTAGTAGACGGGCACGTGCACGTCGGTGAACGACGCCTCGACGAAGCCGGCTTCGTCGAGCATCCGCTCCGTGAGACTGGGGTCGGCGAGCGAAAACGGATCCGGCTGGGCCGGAAAGGCCGTCGGCGCGTCCGTGCTGGCCGCGAGAGCCCGCTCGATCAACACGGACCATTCGTTTCGATCGTGCTCCCGCCACACCATCATCACGAGATGCCCCCCGGGCCGCAATGCTCGTCGGATGTTGGCGAACGCGGCGACGGGCCGAGCGAAGAACATCGTCCCGAATCGGCTGATGGCGACGTCGAAGCTCTCCGATGGGAACGGGTGGCTCGCAGCGTCGGCTCGCTCGAAGGAGACGTTGGAAAGCCCCGCCGCGTCCGTCAGCCGACGGGCCCGCTCGATCATCGACGCGGAAACATCCACCCCCACGGCAGCCCCGGCCCTCGCCATGCGCGCCGCGTCACGCGTCGTTTGTCCGGCTCCGCACCCGATATCGAGCACGTGGTCGTCGGGCCGGATACCGTAGCTCCGGCGCAGTACCTGGTTGTGCCTCTGCAGCTCCGCATCGTAGTCGACCCGGTTCATGCCACTCCCCGGCGCCGCGAATCGAACCGCGTCTTGAAATTCCTACCGCGAGTTTCGCGGGACCTTTACAGGTTAAGGGCACGTCAGGAGTCCAAGACCGCCTTTCTCAACCAGTTAGGATCTGGTCCAACAGTTGCACATTCCTTGGACCTACGTCGTGCGCTCGCCCCTGGCGGAGCGATCCTTCGGTCGGCTGTCTCTTGGGGGGAGTCATGAAGCAGCAGAACGCGTCTTCTTTCGCGACCCTTCGAATTTCCACCGTACTCGCGATGCTATGGGCCCTACCCGTCGGCCCGGCGAGCGCCATCCCGATCCAGATGCCGCTCACCGGCGGAAGAATATCGATGGATATCATCCCCCCGGAAATACCGGTCTTAGGATTTTTTCTCGACGTGGATATCGAGAACCCCGGACGCAGATTCAGGCTAACGAACGCTTTGTCGGGCGTCGGGACCGGGGATGGCTTGAGTATCACCGGGGGTCCAAACACTTGCTGCACGGCCCTGCTATCCCTCACGTACCCATTCGACTTTGTCCACTACCTTGACGCGGAATATCACGTCGGGTTGGCCCTCGTGAACCTCTTCACGTCGAGCATCGACCTCGGGCCTGTGCCCCCCGGGGGGCGACACCCAGCCGCCGCGGACTGAGGTCACGTTGCCGTT
>CAVUTB010000005.1:0-338395 GCA_963744315.1 uncultured Acidobacteriota bacterium | reverse complement strand
CGGTCGGAGTATGCTCACTGGACTACGACGAGGGGGAAGGGGTTGGCCGCGATGAAAAACCTGTCCGTGTCGGCGACGTTCGCGCTGAGCCTGGTGCTGGTCGCAGCGTCGGTCCGTGCCGAGGATGCGGCCGCGGAGTCCGCGGCCCGAGCCCACGGGGCTCAAGCGCCGGCTCCGCGGCCGCGAGTCCCGAGCCTCGCGAGCGCGACCTACGCGGAGCCCTCGACCGCCTGGCACCTTCTTCGGGGCCTCGGCTTCGGAGCCGCCGACGGCAAGTACGGCGACGTGCTCCAGAAGCCGCTCCAGTGGGAGGTCCGGATCGCGAAGCAGAGCGCTTCGGGCAAGTGGCGCTTCGGCGCCGGCCTGCAGTTCGGGTCGATGGACCCGGCCGAGGATCCCAACATCGACCCCGACGTCGGGAACGTGGCTCGCTCCCGACAAGGAGTGGGCCCGCCTCGAGACCTCGCTCCAGCGTCACGCGCGTCTTCAACCCGCGCGGGACGCTTCCGCCCCTATCTCCAGGGCCGCATCGGGATCGAGCGCATCCATCCGCGCAGCGAGCTGTTCTGGGTCCAGCCGCCGCCCGAGGACCTCGAGCCCGGCGACAGCCCCACCAACGCCGCGAACGGCATCGGCTTCACGGTGCAGGCGGGCTTCGAGCTCTCGCTCGGCAAGTCGCTCTCGCTCGACGTCTCCGCCTTCTCGACCTTCTACAAGACCGGGTCCTACGACATGTCGCCGCTCGGCCTGCCGGACGTGGACTCCGGCTACGAATGGGGCGGACGCCTGGGCCTCGCCTGGCGGCCGTTCTCGGCGACGCCGCGCGACCCCTCGCGCAAGCCGTGCTGGTCGACCCGGCCACAGGCAAGCCGCTGCCGCTGCCGCCGCCCGGAGGCGGCGCGACGCCTGGGGTGTGCCGCGCAGCTGGGGCTGGGCCACGGCCGAGATGTTCGCGATCAACTTCGGCGCCTCGATGTTCAACGAGTACGTGCGCGACGCGAACTTCAACCAGATCAGCCCGCGCAGCTTCTGGGCGAACTTCGAGGAAGGCTTCACCTACGACGACAACAAGTTCAAGACCAACCAGCTGATCCACCCCATGAACGGCGCCATGTACTACAACGCCGCGCGCGCGAACGGCATCGGCTTCTGGGGCTCGTCGGCGATGTCGATCGCGGGCGCGTTCGTCTGGGAGTGCTGCGGCGAGACGCACCCGATGTCGTACAACGACATGATCTCGACCGGCATCGGCGGCATCGCGCGCGGCGAGGTGATGTACCGCGTCTCCTCGCTGATCCTCGACAACACCAAGCGCGGCATGGCCCGCGTCGGCCAGGAGGCCGCGGCCTTCCTGGTCAGCCCGATCCGCGGCTTCAACCGCGCTGGTCTCCGGCGACGCCAGCGAGGTCAAGGGCAACCCGCGTCCACCCCTACGACTGGCGCCCCGACTTCCAGCTCTTCCTGCGCGCCGGCGGGCGCGTGATCGGCGAGGGCGAGTCGATCAGCGAGAACACGAACACCTACGGCTTCCTCGAGTGGACGCTCGCCTACGGCGATCCCTGGGACCCCGACAACCGCCGCCCCTACGACCGCTTCGACGTCGCCATGCAGTCGAACCTCGGCGACAAGACGCGCGTGGGCCGGCTGCTGATCCGCGGCGACCTCTGGTCGAAGCTCGTCTCGGAGAACCACTCGTTCTCGATCCAGCAGGACTTCGACTACATCGACAACGAGGCGTACGAGTACGGCGGCCAGAGCCTCGGCCCGACGCTGATCTCGCGCTTCGAGCTCTCGGACACGATGCGGCTCATGACGCGCGCGCAGGCCTACTTCATCCTGCTCGGCGCCGTGAACTCGAACCTCTCGTTCCTGGCCGACGTCGCGAACCAGGAGCGCATCCGCGAGTACGACTACGGTCCGGGGGCGGGCGCCTCGCTCGAGCTCTACCTGCTGCGCAAGAACTTCCCCTTGCTCGTCGCCCGCTACCGCGGCAACTACATCGACGTCTCGAACGGCTCGATCTACAACAACGACACCGCCGACATCGGGCTCGACTCGAGCCATGGCATCCAGCAGGTGCAGCTCAAGCTGGAGTCCCGATCTTCGAAGCGCCTCGCGATCGGGGCGGACGGCTCGGTCTTCTTCCGCCGCAGCCACTACGACTTCGACGGCAGCGGCGTCCCGCCGAGATCGGCACCGGACGCCGCACGATCACCCAGCGCAACCCGGAGGCGCGGGTGTTCCTGACGCTGGAGCTACAACCACTAGTCAGTCCGAGATTCCGGTTCCGCCGTTTCGTTGGGCGGAATCTCGGACTCTGAGCCGGTCCGTCGGCACCGTTCTCCAGTCCTGCTGACGGACCTCCGGGGGCGCTCTTCCGCCGCGCCCCCGGACCCCCCTGGCGGTGCTACTCGTCCGCGATCGGCCGCACGAAGGCCGCGCGGATCGGCGCCGGCATGACCGAGTCGGCGCCGCGGATCGACTTCCAGATGATCTCGTTGAGCTCGCGCTCGGGCGCGAGGTCGGCCTCGACCATGTTCATCTCTAGCGAGGCCTGCGCGCCGGGCGCGTCCTCGCGGTTCGTCTCCGTGAGCGAGACGCGCGCGGGCCGCGCCGTGTAGGGCGACGGGTCGGGCTTCGCCGCGAAGGCCTCGAACATCGGCGTCGCCGCGGCGTCGTACTGGCTCATCGGCGGCAGGCCGAGGATCGAGCTCGATCGTGCGCAGCACGCCGGAGGTCGTGTAGAGCGTCGAGTCGAGCGCGCCGCGCTTCGCCCATGGGCTCGCGACGCAGCAGCACCGAGCGGTGCGCGTCCACGTGGTCGGGGCCGTTCTGCGCGTCGTCCTCGAGCACCAGGATCGCCGACTGCGGCCAGAAGCGGCTCTGCGAGATCGCCTCGACCAGCCGGCCGAGCGCCAGGTCGTTCTCCGCCACCATCGCGCGCGGCGTGGGCTTGCCCGGCGCCGTCCCGATCGTGTGGTCGTTGCCGAGCCGGATGATGCTGAGGCGCGGCAGCCCGCCCTCCTTCTCGAAGCGGCGGAACTCCTCGAGCCAGACGTCCACTCGCTGGCTGTCGGGGATGTCCAGGTCGTAGGGCGGGTAGCTCGGATGGACCTTGCCCACGAGGCCGGGCACGGTGGCGGTGACCGGGCCGCCCTTCGTCTCCCAGGACGCGAACTCCCCGTAGCTGCGGACACTGACGCCGGCGCGGCTGGCGAAGTCCCAGATGTAGCCGTCGGGCGGGGCGGCGAGGTTGCCGTAGGCGTTGCGGATCTCGTGGCCGCCCTCGCTCAGGTAGAGCCCGCCGCGCCGGCCGTAGAGCGTCGGCCAGAGCTTCTCGACGGCGTCGTTCGCGTAGGCCGCGGTCGAGTAGGCGTGGCCGTCCATGCTGACCTCGGCGTCCACGTAGAAGTTGTCGAACAGCACGAACTCGCGCGCGATGCGCGTGGGCGTTCGGCGTCACCTCCTCGCCGAACAGCGTGAGGTTCGGGTCGCCGTTGCCCTTCGGCATGTCGCCGAGCACCTGGTCGTAGGTGCGGTTCTCGCGGATCACGTAGAAGACGTGCTGGATCGGCGACGGCTCGCCGACGCGGCCGGGGATCGGGCGAGCCTTTCGGACGGCCGGGCGGCGCGTCGCGCCGGCCGTCGTTGTAGGCGCTGATCGCGAACACCCGCTCGGTCATCGCTTTCAGCGCGGCGGCGTCCGGCCGCTTCACGATCGAGAGCGCGCCGTTCAGCAGCCCGGCGATGTAGCTCGTGTCGTCGCGCGTCGCGACGGGCTGCGGCCCGCGCGGGTTGGCGGCCGGGCTCAGGCCCTTGCCGGACAGCACCAGCACCTGCTCCCCGGCCGGATCGAACGCGACGCCAGTCGGGTACCAGCCGGTCGGGATGAACCCCAGGAACCGGCTCTCGCCCGGGTGCGTGACGTCGACCGCCGCGACGCTGTTGTTGTCGGCGTTCGCGACGAGCAGCGTGCCGCCATCGGGAGAGAGCGCGAGCGCGTTGGGCGTCGACCCCGGCGGCGCCTTGGGCGAGAGCGCGACGCCGATGCGCTCCACCGTCTTTCGCGACGCGACGTCCACCACCCAGACGGCGTTGGTGTTGGCGCAGGCGACGAAGAGATGCGCGACCGTCCTTCGAGAACTGCATCGCGTTCGGGTGCTCGCCGGTCTCGATCTCGGCGATCGGGGCGAGCGTGCGGGGCTCGAGCACGGCCACGCGCGCGCCGCCCCAGACCGAGACGTAGACCGCGCGCTCGTCGGGAGCCAGCACGACGCGTAGGCCTCGGCGGGCAGCTCGCGCCGCGCGAGCACGGAGCCGCCCGGGAGCTCGAGCGCCGCGACCGCCTTGCCGTAGACCTGCGCCGCGTACAGCACGCTGCCGTCCTTCGTGAGCGCGAGGCCGCCCATGAAGCCGGCGTTCACCAGCTTCTCGTTCTGCGCGGACTGCGGGGGTTGGACCGCGAGGCTGCGGCCCGGCTCGAGCTTGAAGCCGTCCCACTCCACCTCGCGGATCGAGTTGTCCGCGGCGCCCGCCGAGTAGAGCCGCTTGCCGTCGGGGTGCCAGGCGAGGCCGAACCAGGCGTGGTCGAGCGTCAGCTTCTGGATCACCTGGCGGCGCACGATGTCGACGACGCGCAGGCTCGGCTTCGACCAGCCGCCGTTCGTGATCGCGAGATGCCGGCCGTCCGGGTGGAGCGTCATCGCGAGCGGCAGGTCGCCCACGTCGAGGTGGCTGCCCGCGGGCGCGATGCGCCAGCCGTTCGGCAGCAGCGTGACGCCCTTGCCCACCGGCCCGGGCTTTTCTGCCGCCGCGGGCGCGGCAACGGCGAGGCGCGCCCCGAGCAGGAGCAGCAAAACGGCCGGCAGGAAAGCGGACCTTTGCATTCGAGTCTCCAGGAAACGGAGCGTCACCGGGGGCCCAACATACCATCGGAACGTGGCAGGGCGCGGTTATGATCCCGCTCGCTCCGGCCGCTCGTCGTACCATGTGCGGACTCGCGCGGGGAGGAACTCGATGATCTTCACTCTGCTCGCGGCGGCGATCGCAGCCGTTCTCTTCCTCGCCATGCTCGGCCTCGAGGCGTACGGCTTTCGCTGCGGACGCGCGCGAGCCGCGCGTCACCCCGAGAGCGGCCGTCATGGACTGGGCAGCGTGGAAGGCGCCGTCTACGGCCTGCTCGGGCTGCTCATCGCGTTCAGCTTCTCGGGTGCCGCCTCGCGCTACGAGCATCGGCGCGAGCTGATCGTGGACGAGGCGAACGCGGTCGGGACCGCGTACCTTCGGGTGGACGTGCTGCCGCCGGAGCTCCAGCCGAGCCTGCGCGACAGGTTCCGGAGCTACCTGGATGCGCGTCTCGCCATCTACGCCAAGCTTCCGGACATCGACGCGGCCCGACGCCGAGCTCGCAGCGAGCGCTGGTGCTCCAGGGCGAGCTCTGGAAGGAAGCGGTGACGGCCGCCCGGACCGCAGGCTCGACGGCGCCGCAGACGCTGCTCCCGCCGCTCAACGAGGCCTTCGACATCGCGAACGAGCGAACGGCTGCCGCGTACGCCCATCCGCCGGCCGCGCTCTTCCTGGTGCTGGTGGTCCTCGCGCTCGTGTCCGCGTTTCTGGTCGGGGACGGCATGTCCGAGAGCAAGACCGCGAGCCGGCTCCACATGATCGCCTACGCCGCGGTGCTCTCGATCGTCGCTCTACGTCGTCATCGACCTCGAGTTCCCGCGCTTCGGCCTGATCCAGCTGCGCGAAGCCGACCGCTTCCTGATCGAAGCCCGCGAGGCCATGAAGTAGGGCGGCTGCTCCGCACGCAGCTCCGCCCGTCGCGCGATTCGCAGAAAGCCGCGATGCCGCCGTGACAAATGGCTGACGTCACGCGGGCGCGCGCCCTGAACGCCTCGGCGTGTTTTGTCGTGCCGCCGTTGCACAGCGCGTGCCCGCGTCGTCATCCCTTGTCGATATTCATCGGCTGCTTTCCTCGAGCGAACGCCGCCCGGCGCGAGCCGGCCACGCCTCGCTCGGCCTCGCCGCACGAAACGAGCCATTTGGGGACGAGACGAAGGAGGACGGGATGTCGAGCTTCGACGACGACAGCGTCAGCAACACATCGGACAACGAGACGTTCGAGGAAGTAGTCGCCGCCCGCCACTCGCGGCGCGGCTTCCTGGGCGGCACGCTCGGAGTGGCGGCCGCCTCGATCAGCGGGATGAGCGCGCTCTTTTCCGCAATGCCGGCGACGGCCGGCCACTCGCGGCGCCGGCGCCTGCTCGGATTCACGGGTATCGACGGTCTCCAGCGCGGACGAGGTGATCGTTCCCGAAGGATACACGGCAGAGGTGTTGATCGCGTGGGGCGATCCGGTGTCGAAGGGCCCGGCCTTCGTGCAGGATGCGAGCAACTCGGCGCACGATCAGGCCAGGCAGTGGGGGATGCACAACGACGGCCTCGTGTACTTTCCGATCAACGGCTCGAAACACGGACTGCTGGTGCAGAACTGCGAATACAGCGACGACGGCCTGCTGTTCACGGACGGCACGCAGAACTGGGACGCCGAGAAGACGAAGAAGTCACAGGCGGCTCACGGGGTGGCGATCATCGAGATCGTGAAGCTGCGCGGCAAGCGGCACGACTGGGACGAGTACGGGAAATGGTGCCGCTGGGGCGCGGGCGGCGGCGAGTGGCGCGTCGTCCGGCCGTCGAAGTACGCGCGCCGCATCACGGGCTACACGCCGATCCGGATCGGCGGCCCGGCCGCTGGCGACGAGCGCTTGAAGACGAGCGCGGACCCCACCGGCCGGCGCGTGCTCGGGACGATCAACAACTGCGCGATGGGCTTCACGCCCTGGGGCACGTACCTCGCGTGCGAGGAGAACTTCAACGGCTACTTCCGGAAGACCGGTACGCGGACGCCGCTCGAAGTCCGCTACGGCATCACCGCGACGGGCGCCGGCTACCTGTGGCACGAGACGGACACGCGCTTCAACGCCGACCTCGAGCCGAACGAGGCGCACCGCTTCGGCTGGGTGGTCGAGATCGATCCCTGGGATCGCAAGTCGAGGCCGGTCAAGCGCACGGCGCTCGGACGCCTGAAGCACGAGGGGGCCTGGGTGCAGGAGGCGCGCGACGGGCGCGTGGTCGTGTACATGGGCGACGACGAGGTGTTCGAGTACATCTACCGCTACGTGTCGCGGCTGCCGTGGCGCAAGTCGCTGCGCCAGGGGATCAACCCGCTCGACGACGGCGTGCTCTACGTCGGCAAGTTCCTGGCGGACGGCAGCGGCGAGTGGCTGCCGCTCGTGCCCGGCGCGCCGGGGCTCGAGACCTGGACGCTCAACGACATCCTGATCAACACGCGCGGCGCGGCCGACGCGGTGGGCGCCACCAAGATGGACCGGCCCGAGTGGATCGACACCTTCCCGGAGGAGCTCACGGCGATCGGCTCGCTCACCAACAACACCCGCCGCGGCACCACGGGGAATCCCGGGCCGGACGGCGGGCCGAATCCGCGCGGGCCGAACCCCTACGGCCAGCTATCTGAAGTGGTTCTACCGCAACGACTTCACGGAGCCGACCTTCGGCTGGGAGATCTTCGCGCTCGGCGGAGATCCGCGCGAACCCGGCGCACGGCTCGACGATCGTCGGCGACAAGTACGGCTCGCCGGACGGGCTCTACGTCGCGCCGAGCGGGCGGCTGTGGATCGAGACGGACGTCTCGGCGAGCACCATCAACACGGGGGCGTACGCCGGCTTCGGCAACAACCAGATGCTGTGCGCGGATCCCAAGACCGGCGAGACGCGGCGCTTCCTGGTGGGGCCGAAGGCCTGCGAGGTCACGGGCGTCTTCGTGACGCCCGACGAGAAGACGATGTTCGTCGGCATCCAGCATCCGGGTGAGCCTGGCTCGGGGAACAACGATCCCGGCAATCCGAAGCAGTTCAGCTCGTGGCCGGACCACGACGACGGCGGCCGGCCGCGCTCGTCCTGCATCGTGATCACGAAGGACGACGGCGGCGAGATCGGGAGCTGATTCCGCGGGCGCCCCGGGGCCGTTGCTCCGGGGCGCCCCGGCTACTCGGCGCGCAGCGCCTCGATCGGGTCGAGCGCAGCGGCGCGGCGGGCGGGGGCGACGCCGGCCACGAGCCCCGTCAGGAAGCTGGCGGCGAGGCCCGCCAGCACGAAGCGCATCGGCGTCTCGACCGGCAGGCCCGGGACACGCCAGCCGCAGCAGCGCGCCGCAGCCCGAGGCCGATCGCGATCCCGGCGAGGCCGCCGAGCGAGTCGCGAGCGCCACCGCCTCGGCCAGGAACACGGTCTGCACCTGCGCGGCGGTCGCGCCGAGCGCGCGCAGCAGGCCGATCTCGCCGACGCGCTCGCCGACCGCGATCCACATCATGGTCAGGATCCCGGTCGCGCCCGACCAGCAGCGAGATCGCCGGCGATCGCCCCGACCGCCATCGTGATCACGTCCATCACGTTGCCGAAGACGTCGAGCATGGCCTCCTGCGTCGTGACCGTGAAGTCCTCCTCGCCGTGCCGCACGGCCAGCACGCGCCTCACCTCGGCCGCGACGCGCGCCGTCTCGCCCACGTGCGTGTAGATGAGGTCGATCTCGAACAGCTCGTCCTGGTTGAAGAGCGGCAGCGCGCTCGCCACCGGCACGATCGCGATGTCGTCGACGTCGAAGCCCATCATCTGGCCCTTGGGCTGCATCACGCCGATCACGCGGAAGCGCCGGCCGGCGATGCGCACGACCTCGCCGAGCGGGCTCGCTGTCGCCGAACAGCTCGCGCGCGAGCTTCGGGCCGAGCACGGCCACGGCGCCGCCGCGGCGCGGGTCGCCCTTCGGCCAGAACGAGCCCTGGCGCGCGCCGAACTTCCAGAGCGTCGGCAGGTCCGGGCGTCGCGCCGAGCACGGAGACGCTGCGCGCCGCGCTCGCCGGCCTCGACGCGCGCGAGGCCCATCGTCACCGGCACCATCGTCTCGACGCCGGGGATGCGCGCGAGCGCCTCGGCGTCGTCGATCGTGAGCTTGCGCGTGGCTGCCGCCGAGCACGCCGGGGATGCCGAGCGTCTTCGACTTGCCGGGGTTGACGGCGATGATGTTGGTCCCGAACTGCGTGAACTGCGACAGCACGTAGACGCGCGTGCCCTCGCCGATCGAGGTCAGCAGGATCACCGCGGCGACGCCGATCGCGATCCCGAGCATCGAGAGGAACGAGCGCAGGCGGTGCGCGCGCGAGCGCGCCGAGCGCGAGGCGGAGCAGGTCGCGCACGGCTCACCTCCCCGCGAGCGCCGCGCACCGGGTCGAGCCGCGTGGCGCGGCGCGCCGGCAGCACGCCGAAGACGACGCCCACCGCCACCGAGAGCGCGAACGCGCGCGGCCACGGCCCAGCGGCGGCGGCGAGGCGGGCAGCGCCGGGTAGACCGCGACGAGCACCAGCACGGCAGCCCAGCCGAGCGCGAGGCCGAGCAGGCCGCCCGCCGAGCGAGATCAGCACCGCCTCGGCCAGGAACGCCGCCAGGATCTGGCCGCGGCCGGCGCCGAGCGCCTTCAGCAGGCCGACCTCGCGCGTGCGCTCGGAGACCGAGACCAGCATCACGTTCATGATCCCGACGCCGGCCACCGCGAGCGAGACGGCGGCGATCCCGCCGAGCGCCAGCGTGAGCGCGCCGCAGGATCGAGCTGAAGGCGGAGACGACCGCGTCCTGCGTGATCACGGTGACGTCCTCCTCGCCGTGGCGCTCGCTCAGCACGCGCAGCACGGCCTGCCTTCGTGCGCTCGAGGTCGGCGTGGCTGCGCACCTGGATCACGAGCCGGAACAGGCCCGAGCGGTTGAGCATCTTCATGGCGGTCGCGACCGGCACGACCACCACGTCGTCCATGTCGATCCCGAGCTGCTGGCCGCGCGGCTCGAGCACGCCGATCACGCGCATGCGCCAGTCGCCGACGCGCACGACCTGCCCGACGGGATCCGCGGCCGGGAAGAGCTCCCGCGCCAGCTGTTGCTGCCGAGCACCGCGACCGGCGGCGCCGCGGTCCCACGGCGAGCGGGGGCAGGAAGCGGCCCTGCGCGATGCCGCAGGCGCCGCACCTCGAGCACCTCGTGCGTCGAGCCGAAGAGCGCGACCTGCCGGCGGCGCTCGCCGAAGGCCACGGTCTCGGTGCCCACCACCATCGGCGCCAGCTTGTCCACCTCGCGCACGCCGCGCGCGACCGCCAGCGCGTCGTCGAGCGTCAGGTCGTGCGGGCACGCCGCCGAATGCCGGGCATGGCGCCCGTGGTCTCGGTCTTGCCCGGGCAGCACGATCACCATGTTCGTGCCGACGGCCGCGAACTGGCCGAGCACGTAGCGGCGCGCGCCCTCGCCGAGCGCCGTGAGCGTCACCACCGCGGCGACGCCGATCGCCACGCCGAGCAGGCTGAGCGCCGGTGCGCAGGCGATGGCCGCGCAGCGCGCGCAGCGCGAAGCGCGAGCGAGGTCGAGGAAGCTCACGCGCCGTTCTCCGCCGCGGACAGGATCTCCACCGCCTCGTGGATCCGGCTGCCGGGGCCGCGGTAGACGACGCGGCCGTCCTTCAGCACCAGCACGCGCTTCGCGCGCGCCGCGCCACCGCCGGGTCGTGGGTCACCACGATCAGCGTGAGGCCGGCCGCGTTCATCTGCTCGAGCAGCTCGAGCACGTGGCGGCCCGAGGCGGTGTCGAGGTTGCCGGTCGGCTCGTCGGCCAGCAGCAGCTTGCGGCTCGAGCACCGTCGCGCGCGCGAGCGCCACGCGCTGGCGCTCGCCGCCCGAGAGCTGGTCGGGCCGGTGCGTCGGCGCGCGGCTCGAGGCCCACGGCGCGCAGCCGCGCCGCGCGCGCGCTCGCGCCGCTCGGCGGGCGGCATGCCGGCGAAGACCATCGGCAGCTCGACGTTCTCGCGCGCGCTGAGCCGCGGCACCAGGTGGAAGAACTGGAAGACGAAGCCGATCGTGTGGCGGCGCACCAGGCTGAGCTCGGCCTCGTCGAGCCGCGCGACGTCGCGGCCGTCGAGCTCGTAGCTGCCGCGGTCGGGCCGGTCGAGGCAGCCGAGCACGTTCAGCAGCGTCGACTTGCCCGAGCCCGACGGGCCCATGATCGCGAGGTGCTCGCCGGCTGCGATCTGCTCGGTCACGTCCACGAGCGCGTGGACCGGCTCGCCGCCGACGTCGTAGCTGCGCGAGATGCCCGAGAGCCGGATCATCCGCGCACCGGCTAGCGCCGGTCGGCCTCCGCCGACGCGGGCGCGCGCGCCGGCCTTGACCTCGGGGCGGTCGAGCGAGATCGACGACGCGCTCGCCGGCGCGCGAGCCCGCGCGCGACCTCGGTCAAGTCCCAGTTGCGCAGGCCGACCTGGAGCTGCGCGCTCGACGAGCCGGTCGCCCTCGAGCACCAGCACGCGGCCGCCCTCGAGCAGCGCCTGCGTCGGCACGCGCAGCACGTCGTCGCGCGCGCTCAGGATCACCTCGACGTCCGCGGACGTGCCCGGCAGCAGTCCGGCTGCGACCGCGGCGTCGTCGAGCTCGACCTCGATCTCGACCGTGCGGTTCTGCTCGAGGCGGTCGAGCACGTAGGGCGCGACCTCGACGACCCGGGCGGGGAAGTGCTTTCCGGGCTGCGAGTCCACGCTGACGCGCGCCGGCTGGCCCTTCTTGACGCGTCCCGAGTCCACCTCGTCCATCGGCGCGCTCACGTAGATCGAGCGCGTGTCGATCAGGTCGAGCACGGGCGGGATCGGCAGCGCCGGGGGCGAGGGGGCCGTCCACTCGCCCTCCTCGATGAAGGTGTCGGCCACGATGCCGTCGAAGGGCGCCCGCAGCACCGTCTTGTCGAGCTCGGCTCGCGAGAGGGCCACCGCGGATCTCGCGCGCTCCACCGCCGAGGCGGCGGCCCGGCAGGCGGCTTCGGCCGCGCGCGACTCGCTCTCGACGCGATCGTCCCAGTCGTGGGCGACGAGGCCGTCCTTCGCGAGCCGCTGCGTGCGCTCGCGGTCGCGGCCGGCCCGCTCGGCCACCAGGCACGCCTGCTCGCGCTGCGCGCCGGCCGTCTTCTCCTCGTCCTCGGCGAGCCGCAGCCGCGCCCGCTGGAGCGAGTCGTCCACCCGCAGCAGCAGGTCGCCCTGCCGCACGCGCGCCCCGCGTCGGCGCGGCAGCGACAGCACCCGGCCGCCGATCTCGGGCGCGAGCTTGGCCCGGCGCCGGGCCTTGACCGTCCCGGCCCGGGAGTTGGTGACCGTCTCCTCGACGCGCCCTTTCTCGACCGCGACGACCCGGACGGGGATCACCTCGGGAGCGAAGAGCGTCGCGCGGAGCAGAACGACGACACCCGCGACCGCAACGACGAGCGCCGCTCGGGTCCAGGCCCGCCGGTTCAACATGCCGGACGCCATTGTCTCTCAACGTGACGAATCCGATGTTCTTTTCACCTTGCTTTTGCGCGCCTGATACGGAAGGCTCTGGCGCCGTAGCTCCGCGGGCCTATATTGCAAACGACGGGAGGTGAGCGATGCGAGCCGCCTTCGATGCGCCGATCCAGGCGAGCGCCGCCGTTCTCGAGCGCATCCTGGCTTCGGGGCACCCCACCCTGGTGGTCTTCGAGACGCCCGCCTGCGCTCCCTGCGATGCCCTGCACCCCGTGCTCGAAAAGCTGGCACGAGAATTCCACGACCGCGTGCTGGTCGTCCGTGTCTCGGACGCAGCGCAGGGCTGGCTGGCCGCGCGCTACCACCTGACCTGCGTGCCGACGCTGATGTTCTGGCGAGGGGGCGTCGAGCGGGCGCGCATCCACGGCAACGCTGGCGCCGCCGCCATCCAGGCACACCTCGAGTTCCTCGTGACCGGCGAGGGCCGACCCGACCCGGCTGAAGGGGACAAGCACACGCTCATGGCCACCTTCGGCGGGACGCCCAGGAGCGCCGCGCCGCGCGCGCTCCTCGGCTAGCGCCTCCCACCGAACCGCGGATCGCCGTTAGCATTCCGCGGTGGCCTCCACGGGCGAGCCGGCGGCCGTCTGCTACCGGTTCGGCGCGTTCGTGCTGGCGCCGGCGCGGCGCCTGCTGCTCGAAGGCGGGCGCGAGGTGCCGCTCATCCCGCGCTACTTCGACCTGCTGCTGCTGCTCGTCGAGCGCCGGAACGAGGTGGTCGGCCGGCGGCTGATCTTCGACAGCGTCTGGTCGGACGTCGTCGTCTCGGACGGCGCGCTCAGCCAGGCGGTGCGCACGCTGCGCCGAGCGCTCGGGGACGACCCGCGCGAGCCGCGCTACATCCGGACCGTCTCGCGCCACGGCTACCGGTTCGTGTTCGCGGACGTGGCGGTCGAGCCGGACGCCCTGACGCGGCCGGCCGAGCGCGGCCGCGCCGCGACGCCCGGAGGAGAGTCGGGCGGGCGTTCCGTTCGGACGCGCGGCCGGGGCCGCGGGTGGCGGCGCCCTCGCCGGCCTCGTGGGCGGTCTCGGCGGCGGGCTCCTGCTGCGCTGGGCGGGCGACTGGAACGTGCCGGCGACCGTGGGGATCGCGCTCGGCTTCGTGGGCGCCCTGGCCGGGGCCATCGGCGGGCTCGGCGTCGGCTGGGGCCTCGCGCTCGGCGAGTCGCGCGCCCGATCGCTCCGCCCGCTCGTGCTGATGGTGTGCGCGGCGGCCGGCGGCGGGGCGATCGGCGTCGTCGCGCACACGGTCGGCCGCTGGACGATCGCGGGCCTGTTCGGTCGGGCGATCCCGGCGGTCGGCGGCGGGGCCGAGGGCCTCGCGATCGGGGCGCTCGTGGGTCTCGCGTACGGGCTGTCGGCCCGGCCGCCCCAGGGCAGCGGCCTCGACGCGCCCGCGCGGCTGCGCGCGGCGGCGGCGACGGGGCTCGCGACCGCGGCCGGCTGCGTCCTGGTCTCGCTCCTCGGCGCGACGCTCGCCGGGGCGAGCCTCAACGAGGATCGCGCGCTCGTTCCAGGGCTCGCAGGTCGGCCTCGCGCCGCTCGCGCGCCGGCTCGGCGAGCCCGACCTCGGCCCGCTCACGCGCATGGCGCTCGGCGCGTGGGAGGGGCTGCTCTTCGGCGCGGGCGTCGTGTTGGGCTTCACGCGGCGCCGCTGATAGAGTGAGGGCGGAGGACAACTTGCAAGCCACACCGGGACGCAACGATCCCTGCCACTGCGGTTCGGGGAAGAAGTACAAGCAGTGCCACCTCGCCGCGGACGAGGCCAAGGCGCGCCAGGCGCGCGAGAAGGCCGCCGCGGACGCGCCGGCTCCCGCCGCCGCGGACACCTCGAAGGCCGCGAGCGGTCCGCCGCGCCACAAGACGCACCAGCCCTGGAAGAAGACCGCGACCAACACGCAGGGCTTCGGCAAGACGAGCCTGCCACGCAAGGTCGGCGGAAGCTAGGAGTGAGCGGGCGGCGCCTGGCCGCGGCGCTCCTCGCCGCGGCCGGCCTCGGCTGCGCGTCCGCGAAGAACTACCTCGAGCCGGCGGCGCCCTTCTACCAGTTCCGCTCGCGAGGCAGAAGCGCCCGAGCCGCGCCGGCGAGCCGCGCAGCCGCTGCGCGTCGTCAGCTTCAACATCGAACTACGCGATCCAGATCGAGCGCGCGATCGAGGTGCTGCGCAGCACCGAGCCGCTGCAGCGACGCCGACCTCCTCGCTCTCCAGGAGATGGACGCGCCCGGCACCGAGCGGATCGCGAAGGCGCTCGGGATGAACGCGGTCTACTTCCCGAGCGGCGTCCACCCGAAGTACGAGCGCGACTTCGGCTGCGCGCTGCTCGTCGCCGTGGCCGCTCGTCGAGCCGCGCAAGCTCGTGCTGCCGCACGGCGCGCGCGGCAGCGGCCTCCGGCGCTCCGCGACGATCGCGACGGTCGTGCGCGGAGCCTCGCGCATCCGCGCCTACTCGGTCCACCTGCCGTCGCCGCTCGCGATCTCCGGCGGCTCGCGCAAGCACGAGCTGCGCGTGCTGGCGGAGGACGCCTCCGCGTCGGCCGACCCGGTGGTGATCCTGGGCGACTTCAACTCCCACGGCAAGGTCGCGGAGCTCGAGCGCGCCGGATTCGCCTGGCCGACGCGCACGCTGGGCAAGACGACGCGCTTCCGGCTGCTGGGCATCCCCATCGCCAGCATGAGCTACGATCACGTCGTCACGAAGCGCCTCCGCCTCGCCGCGGGCGACAATGTGCTCGGCATCGTCCGCGACAACCGTGGCGCGAGCGATCATCTGCCGATCTGGGCGGTGCTGGTGGAAGGCGAGTAGGAGGTAGGCATCATGCGCGGCGCATCCCTCTCGTTGTTGCTCTTCGTCGTCGCAACGCCTCTGCACGCGCAGGGCACCGAGATCCCCCTGCCCGAGCACCCGCGGCCCGACCTGGAGCGCGCGGAGTGGGTCAACCTGAACGGCGACTGGTCCTTCCGGTTCGACAAGGACGGCAAGGGCGAGGGCGAGCGCTGGTTCGAGAGCGCGCCGGCCGCGTTCCCGCGCACGATCCACGTGCCGTTCCCGTGGGGCTCGAAGCTGTCCGGCGTCCCCGACGAGGCCGACGTCGCGTGGTACGCGCGGACCATCCGGGTGCCCGAGAGCTGGAAGGGGAAGCGCGTCTTCCTCGTCGTCGGCGCGTCCGACTGGAAGACGAGCGGCTGGCTCGACGGCCAGCCGATCGGCGGCTATCAGGGCGGCTACACGCCGTTCGAGCTGGAGCTGACGAAGGCGCGCGAAGCCCGGCCAGGACCAGAGGCTCGTGCTGCGCGTGGACGACACGCCCCACGCGTTCAAGCTCGAAGGCAAGCAGGGCTACGGCAAGGCGCGCGGCCTCTGGCAGACGGTGTACCTCGAGGCGCGTCCCGCGGTCTACGTGGACTCGTTCGAGGTCCACCCGAGCCTCGCGGAGAAGCGCGTCGAGCTGCGCCTCCGGCTGAGCGACCCGGCGCCCGCGGGGGCGCGTGGCGCTTCTACGCGTCCCCGCCGCGTCGCCGGGCGCTCCCGCGCTCGAGGCGCGGCAGGCGCTCACGGCCGGCGCGCGCGAGGCGCGCGCTCACGCTGCCGCTCGGCGCCAGCCCGCGGCTGTGGTCGCTCGAGGATCCGCACCTCTACGACGCGACGCTGTCGCTCACGACGTCGTCGGGCGAGGACCGGGTGAAGACGTACTTCGGCTTCCGCGAGATCGGCGTCGCGAAGCTGCCGGGCCTCGGCCACCCGTACGTCTCGCTCAACGGCAAGCCGCTCTACCTCCAGCTCACCCTCGACCAGGGCTGGCATCCCGACGGCTTCTACACCTGGCCGAGCGACGCGGCGATGCGCGAGGAGGTGCTGATCGCGCGCCGGCTGGGCCTCAACGCGATCCGCACCCACGTGAAGGTCGAGCTGCCGCGCAAGCTCTACTGGGCCGACCGGCTCGGGGTGCTGGTGATGAGCGACGTGCCGAACTCGTGGGGCGAGCCCGACGCCGCGATGAAGAAGGAGTGGGAGACGGCTTTCCGCGGGATGCTGAGGCGCGACTTCAACCACCCGTCGATCTTCTCGTGGGTGCTGTTCAACGAGCAGTGGGGGCTGCTCACGCCTCCGACCGGCGAGAAGAAGGCGTACCTGCCCGAGACGCAGGCGTGGGTCGTGACGACCTACGACCTCGCGAAGGCGCTCGACCCGACGCGCCTCGTCGAGGACAACTCGCCCTGCTGCGAGACCGGCGGCCACGTCAAGACCGACCTCAACACCTGGCACATGTACCTGCCGGGGTGGAAGTGGAAGGAAGAGCTCGACAAGGCCGAGGCCGGGACGAAGCCGGGCTCGAACTGGAACTACCTGGGCGGCCGCAGCCAGCGCGGCGAGCCGATGCTCAACAGCGAGTGCGGCAACGTCTGGGGCTACGAGGGCTCGACCGGGCGACGTCGACTGGAGCTTCGACTACCACGCGATGCTCGACGAGTTCCGGCGCCACCCGAAGACGGCCGGCTGGCTCTACACCGAGCACCACGACGTGATCAACGAGTGGAACGGCTACGTGCGCGCCGACCGCTCGGAGAAGGAGACGGGCCTGGGCGAGCTGGTGCCCGGCATGTCGCTCCGCGACTGGCACGGGCCGTTCTACGTCGCGATCGGCGCCTATCCGGTGAGCGCGGCGAAGCCCGGCGAGACGCGTGCCGGTCCCGCTCTGGGCGTCGTTCCTGACCGACGCGGCGCCGGGGGGGCCGCTGCGGCTGCGGCTCGAGCTCGTCGGGCACGACACGCTCGGCCGCTATCGCGAGTGGTGGAAGGGCGAGCGAGAGGTCGCCTTCGAGCCGTGGCTGTCGCGGGCACTCGAGCCCGTCGCGGTGCCGATGCCGCCGGTTCGCGCGCTCGCCGTCCTGCGCGCGACGCTCGAGGACGGCGGCGGGCGGGTGCTGGTCCGGAACTTCACGAGCTTCGCGGTGGGGGAGGGCGCCTCGCCGCGCGACGAGACGCTCCGGGAAGGCGAGCGCAGCCTGCGCGTGCTGCGCGTGGCGCCGGGCCGGTTCGCCGAGGCGCGCTTCGGCGTGCGGCAGTGGCCGGCGCTCGGCGGCCGCAAGCAGAACGGCGCCGGCGCCGGCGCCTTCGAGTATCGGCTGCCCTGGCCGGCGGGCCTCGGCGCCGAGGCGGTCGAGGGCGCGAGCTTCGTGGCGGAGCTCGGCGCGAAGCAGCTCTTCGGCAAGGACCGGCCGGAGAAGGACAAGGTGCAAGGCGACTTCATGCTCGGCCGCGGCACGCACGATCCCGGGCTGAACCGCAACGCCTACCCGATGACCGACACCGTGCGCTACCCGAGTGCCGTGCGCGTGGTGGTGAACGGCGTCGCCGCGGGAGCCTTCGAGCTGCCGGACGATCCGGCCGACCACCGGGGCCTGCTGTCCTGGCACGCGCAGAAGCGGGACGGCCACCTCGACGAGGCGGGCTCGTACGGCTATCTCGTCTCGGCGACGCTTCCCGCCGCGGCCGTGCGCGCCGCGGCGCAGGCGGGCGAGTTCCGCGTGCGGCTCGAGGTCGACGAGGCGCTCGCCGGCGGGCTCGCGGTGTACGGCGAGGAGACCGGCCGCTATCCGGTCGACCCGAGCCTGGTGCTCAGCCTGCGTCGCTGACGTCGCCCCGGCCGCGCGCGGGAAGCCGGAGCTCGGCGCGCAGGCCGCCCATGGGCGCGCGCTCGAGCGCGATGCGTCCGCCGTAGAGCTCGGCGAGATCGCGCACGATCGCGAGGCCGATGCCCGTGCCCGGCGCGGCCTCGTCGGCGCGCACGCCGCGCTGCAGCACCCGCTCGCGCAGCGCGGGATCGAGGCCGGGGCCGTCGTCGTCGACCGTGAGCACGACGCTCGTGTCCGCGAGCGCCGAGCCGACGCGCACGCGCGACCGCGCCCACTTGCAGGCGTTGTCGAGCAGGTTGCCGAGCATCTCGTCGAGGTCCTCGCGCCGGCCGCGGATGGCGTGCTCGGGGTCGACCGCGACGTCGATCGCGAGGCCGCGCTCGGCGTGGAGCCGCAGCAGCGTGCGCGCGAGCCCTTCGGCGGATTCGCGGACGGAGCAGTGCGCGGTCGCGGTGGCGCCGGCGGCGGCGCCCGCCTGCGCGAGGTGGTAGTCCACCTGGCCGCGCATGCGCTCGACCTGCTGCCGCAGCAGTCGCGGCGAGCTCGGCGTGGCCCGCGGCCGCGGCGCGCTCCGCCTCCTGCGCGAGCACCGCGAGCGGCGTCTTGAGGCCGTGGGCGAGGTCGCCGGCCTTGGCCTGGGCGCGCGCGACCGCGCGCTCGCGCTGGTCGAGCAGCGCGTTCAGGTCGCTCACGAGCGGCTGCACCTCGCTCGGGTAGTCCCCCTCGATCCGCGCGTGGCGGCCGTCGCGCACGTCGCCAGGAGCCGCGCGCGGAGCCGCTCGAACGGCGCGAAGCCCTTGCGCACCTGCGACGAGGCCCCAGAGCATGCAGCCGAGCGCGACCAGCAGTGGCCGGCAGCGTGTGCATGAAGGGGCGGTGGAAGGTGCGGCCCGCGTCGGGAACGTGCAGCATGATGAGGTCATCGCGACCCCGGCCGCGGTGAAGAGCCCGATCGTCCAGAGCACGGCGCCCAGGACCACGCGCGAGCGGAGCGAGCGCAGGCGGCTACTCCTCGCCGCCGACGCGGTAGCCGAGGCCGCGCACCGTCTGGATCGAGCGCGGCCCCGAGCTTGCGCCGCAGCCGCGCGACGAACACCTCGACGGTGTTCGAGTCGCGGTCGGATCCGAGCGCGTAGATGTGCTCCGTGCAGCTCGCCCTGCGAGACCACGCGCCCGCGCTGGTGCATCAGGTACGAGAGCACGCGGAACTCGTGGCCCGTCAGCTTCACGGGCTTGCCGTCGACGCGTCACCCGCGCGAGCCGCGGGTCGAGCACGAGCGCCCCGGCGCGCAGCTCGGGGTGAGCCTGCCCGCTCGCGCGGCGGATGAGCGCCCGCAGGCGCGCGAGCACCTCCTCGATCCGGAACGGCTTGGCGACGTAGTCGTCCGCGCCGCCGTCGATGCCCTGGACCTTCTCGTGCCAGCTGCCGCGCGCGGTGAGGACCAGCACGGGCACCGCGAGCCCGGCCTCGCGCCAACGCCGCAGCACGCGTCAGCCCGTCGAGCCTGGGCAGGCCGAGGTCGAGCACCACCGCGTCGTAGGTCTCGGTCTGGCCGAGGAACTCGGCCTCGACACCGTCGCTCGCGCGGTCGACGGCGTAGCCCGCCTCGGCGAGCGCCTCGGCCAGCTGCCCGGCCAGGACCGCCTCGTCTTCGACGACCAGGATCCGCAACACCTTCTTATAGTGCAGACCCGGCTGAACGGCACCTGAACGCGCCGTTCAAGGGCCGTTCAGCGCCGGCGGCCTAGGCTGCCGTGCATGAGCCACCCGCCGGCCGCATCCCCGAGCGAGAGCCTGATCTCGCTGCGCAAGGTCTCGAAGAGCTACGCGACGCCGGCGGGCACCTGGCCGGCGCTCCGCGAGGTGGACCTGGAGCTCGCCGCGGGAGAGCTCGTGGCCGTGACGGGCCGATCGGGCAGCGGCAAGTCGACGCTGCTGAACCTGATCGCCGGGATCGACCGGCCCAGCCGTGGCGAGGTCGTGGTCGCCGGCGCGAGCGGTGCACGAGATGCCCGAGGAGGCGCTGTCGCCGCTGGCGGGGAAGGACGGTCGGCGTCGTGTTCCAGTTCTTCCAGCTGCTGCCGACGCTCACGGTGGCCGAGAACGTGATGCTGCCGATGGACTTCTGCGACGTGCGGGCGCCCCGCGAGCGGCGTCCGCGCGCGCTCGAGCTGCTCGCGCGGGTCGGGATCGCCGACCAGGCCGACAAGCTGCCCGCCGCAGCTCTCCGGCGGACAGCAGCAGCGCGCCGCGATCGCGCGCGCGCTCGCGAACGACCCGCGGATCGTCGTGGCCGACGAGCCCACGGGCAACCTCGACTCGGACACCGCGGCGGTCGTGCTGGACCTGCTCTGCTCGCTCTCGGACCGCGGCACGACCGTGATCGTCGCCACGCACGAGCGCGACCTCGCCGGCGTCGACCGCGCGCGTCGAGCTGGTGGACGGAGCCGCGACCCGATGACCACGGCCTATCGGCGCAAGATCCTGCGCGACCTGTGGCGCGAGCGCACCCGCACGGCGCTCGTGGTGCTCGCGATCGCGCTCGGGATCGCCGCCTTCTCGGGCGTGCTGTCGGCGTACGCGATCCTGACGCGCGAGCTGAACCGGGGCTACCTCGCGACGAACCCCGCCTCGGCCACGCTCTTCGTCGACCGGCTCGACGACGCGCTCGTCCGCGCGCTCGCCGAGCAGCCGGGCGTCGGCGAGGTCGAAGGCCGCCGCAGCCTGCGCGGTCGGATCAAGGCCGGCCCGGGCGAGTGGCGCAACCTCCAGCTCTTCGTGGTCCGGACTACGCGGACGTCCGCATCAGCCGGCTCACGCCGCAGCAGGGCGCCTGGCCGCCCGCGACGGGCGAGATGCTGGTCGAGCGCGACGCGCTCCAGGTCGTGAACGCGCGGATCGGGCAGGAGCGTGAAGGTGCGCACGCCCGGCGGCGTCGAGCGCACGCTGCGCGTGAGCGGCACGCGTGGCCGACGTCGGGCAGGCCCAGGCGCGGATGGAGCAGGTCGTCTACGGCTACGTCACGCTCGCGACGCTCGCCGAGCTCGGCGAGGAGCCGTACCTCGACCAGCTCAAGCTGCTCGTGGCCGGCGACCGGATGGACGAGGCGCACGTCCGCGGCGTCGTCGACGGGCGTCGCGGCGCTTCGTCGAAGGCCGCGGCGCAGCGTGCGGCGCGTCGACGTCCCGAAGCCGGGGCAGCACCCGCACGCCGACCTGATGGGCCTGCTGCTGCTCCTGATGGCGAGCTTCGGCTTCTTCGCGCTCGCGCTGAGCGGCGTCCTGGTGGTGAACCTGCTGACGGCGCTCGTCGCCTCGCAGGTCCGCCAGATCGGCGTGATGAAGGCGATCGGCGGCAGCGACGGGCGGATCGCGCGGACTCTACCTGGCGCAGGCGCTCGTGCTCGGGCGGCGCGGCCTTCGTGGTGGCGGTGCCGGCGGGCCTCTGGGGCGGCCGGGCGCTCAGCCGCTACCTGTCGGTGTTCCTGAACTTCGACATCGCGAGCTTCGCGGTGCCGGCCTGGGTGTTCCTGCTGGCGGCCCTGGTCGGGCTCGTCGTGCCGGTGCTGGCGGCGGCGCGGCCGGTGCTTCGCGGCGTCGCGGTCTCGGTGCGAGAGGCGCTCGCGGACCACGAGGTGCGCGCGCCGGGGTTCGGCGCCTCGGCGCTTCGACCGTGCGCTCGCCGGGGTGCGCGGGTCCAGCCGGCCGCTGCTGCTCTCGGTCCGCAACAGCTTCAGGCGGCGGGCGCGGCTCGTCCTCACGATCGCGACGCTCGCCACCGCCGGCGTCTTCTTCATGTCGGCGCTCAACGTGCAGACGTCGCTCGTACGCACGATCGACCGCCTGCTCGCCGCGCGCAAGTCGGACCTGTCGGTGACGCTCGGCGCAGATGGTGCCGCTCGCGCAGGTGGAGCGCGCGATCCGCAGGACGCCGGGCGTGAAGGGCTACGAGGGCTGGATCGTCACCGAAGCGTCGCCGGGCGCCGCGGCGACGCGCGGGCAGGGATCGCCGGGGTCGCAGCCGGCGCGGCCCCACGCGCGGCGGCGGGCGGCCCGCACGCGGGCGCAGCCGACCGCGACCGCTTCACGGTCGTCGCCCTGCCGGCCGACTCGAGGATGCTCGCGCCCGAGATCGTGAAGGGCCGCTGGCTGCGTCCGGGCGACACCAACGCGCTCGTCGCGAACGACCGCCTCGCGGCGCGCCTGGCCGGCTTCGAGCCGGGCGCCGAGGTCACGCTGGCGATGGGGCCGGCGCAGGTGTCGTGGCAGGTGGTCGGCATCGCGCGCGAGCCGTTCTCGCCCGGCGTCGCGCTACGTGCCGCTCGCCTTCTTCGAGTCGCACGGGCACGGCGGCACGACCAACAGCCTGCGCCTGGCGCTCGACGACGCGGCTCCGGCCGCGATGCCCGCGGCGAAGGAGCGGCTCGACGAGAGCCTCGACGCCGAAGGCGTGCGGGCGCTCGACGAGCAGCAGCCGCTACGACGGCCGCCGCGGCTTCGACGAGCACATGCTGATGATCTACGTGTTCCTGCTCGTGATGTCGCCGATCCTGCGGCGCGGTCGGCGGCCTCGGGCTGATGACGACCATGAGCCTCAACGTGCTCGAGCGCCGTCGCGAGATGGGCGTGCTGCGCGCGATCGGCGCCTCGCCGTTCGCTGGTGTGGCGGATCGTGATCGTGGAGGGCGCAGCGATCGGGCTCATGAGCGGGATGCTGGCGACCTTCTGGCCTGGCCGGTGAGCCGCGGGCTCGGGGACCTGCTCGTCACGTTGATGTTCCGGACCCGGCTGGACTTCGTCTTCGAGCCGCTCGGCGTGCTGAGCTGGCTCGCGATCTCGATCACGCTCGGCGTCGTGGCCAGCTTCGTGCCGGCCTGGCACGCGTCGCGCCATCCCGTGCGGGAGGCACTCGCCCATGAGTAGGAAAGCGCTGCTGACGACGGTTGCCGTCCTGATCCTGGGCGCCCTTGCCTGGGTTTTCGCGCGCCAGCTCTGGCAGGCCGTGCTGCGGATGCACGGGCAGTGGAGCGTTACCTTCGTTACTCGTTCCGGAACGAGTAACCGATCGTAACAACGCCATGCAGACGAAGTCGCTGGTCTTTCGGCAAAGCCGAGGTCGCCACAGGTAGCGGCGATCCGCAGGGCTCCCACGATGCATCCCCGTCACGCTGACGGATGCGTCGTGGGATCCCGGTCGCCGCGGAGACATCGACCTCGGCTCGGTCGCAACGACGAGGTCAGGAGAGCGAACCTCGAGCCTGGCGGGACTGAACCGGACAAAGACAGGCAGACGAGGAGCAAACCGCCGACTCTGGGCCGGCTTTCGGGGGGTTTGAGCACCCCCCGAGCCCCCGCTGGCGTCCCCCGCTAGCGGGGCGGCGGGTACTTGCTGATCAGCAGCTTCACCGCCGAGGCCGTCTCAGCGTCGATGCTCTGCTTGTCGATCGACTTGTACTCGGTCGCCGCGCGCCAGCACAGGGCCGTTGTCCCTGCTGCGCTGAAGCTCGATCAGCAAGGTACCCTCGAGAACCTTCTGGAAGTCCACGGTGGTCGTGAGCTGGCCGGCGCCGCCGGGCAGCGCCGTCTGTCCCTGGCTCGACGTGCCCTTCAGGCCTTCTTCCTTCTTCGCGTAGTAGCGCACCAGCAGGTCGCCGGGGCCGTCCTTCGACTTCTTCAAGCCCTTCTTCTCGAGCTCGCGATCGACGTACCAGACGATGCGCGCGTGCATCCCCGGGTCGGTGGCGACGACCTCGGTGTCCTTCCAGCTGTAGGTCTTGAAGAGCGCGAAGTTTTCGTCCTTGTCGTAGTCGAGGTCGACGCGCGGCATCTTGAACTGCTGCGCGGGAGCCGACGACGCGACGAGAGCTGTCGCGGCCAGGGCGAGGACGAGCCTGCGCACGGTGCGGCGCCTCGCGTTCAGCGCTTCTTCGCGGCGGCCCTGCGCGCGGCCGGCCTTCTTGCGGGCCATAGCCTTCCGACTTGCGTTCGAGTCTTGGCCAGGTCGGCGCGGTGCGAGCGCTCGAAGGTCTGGATGTCCTTGAAGCGTCCCTTCGCGTCGCGGACCGCGTAGAGCTTCTTGCCCTTGCTGCTGCGGTGAGTGGTGCGCCGTGCCTTCCCCATGAAACCTCCGAGTGTGTCGCATCATTATCGATCGGGCGGCCGCGGCGCAAGCCGGCGGCTCACGCTACACTCGCCTTCTCGTGCCGCGACCCTGGCTGCTCGCGTCGCTGCTGGTCGTTCCGGTCGCGGACCTCGCGCTCGCGCGCCAGTCGGGCGGCCCCGCGGCGACCCGCGCCGCGGTCGTCTTCTCCGGTCCGGCCTTCGGCAGCCGCTACGCCGTGCGCGTGGTGATGGCGGTCGGCGACGAGCCGGCCAACGAGAAGGTCCGGTCGGCGATCACGAGCCAGATCGCGCTCGCCGACCGCCTGTTCTCGGGCTGGAATCCGGAGTCCGAGATCTCGCGGCTGAACGCCCACGCCGTCGACTGCGCCCTTTCCGGTCTCGCGCGAGACGCTCGAGGCGCTCGAGCTCGCGCGGCGCGCGAGCGAGCTCTCGCAGGGGGCCTTCGACGCGACGGTGCTTCCGCTCGTGGAGGCGTGGGGCTTCGGGCCGCACGGTGCCACGCGCACGCCCCCGGGCGACGACGAGCTCCAGGCGCTTCGCGCGCGCGTGGGCTACCGGCTGCTCGCGCTCGACGCGGCCCGCTCGACCGTGGCCAAGGCGCGGCCCGACGTGGCGTGCGACGTCTCGGCGATCGGCGACGGCTGGGCGGCGGACCGGATCGCGCGCGCGATCGTGGCGCTCGGCCACCCCGACGTGCTCGTGGACGTCGGCGGCGAGGTGGCGGCGCGCGGCCGCCGCGCCGACGGCGGCCGCTGGCGCGTGGCGGTCGAGTGGCCCGACGGGGCCAGGGGGCGCACGCCGGTGCTCGAGCTGGCCGACGCCGGAGTCGCCACCTCGGGGGACTACCGCAAGGTCTGGACCGACGCGCAGGGGCACCGCCGGAGCCACATCCTCGACCCGCGCACGGGTCGGCCCGTGGCCCACGACCTCGCGTCGGTGACCGTCGTCGACGCGGACGGGGCCTGGGCCGACGCGCTCGCCACGACGCTGATGGTGCTCGGCCCCGATGCCGGCCGCGCGCTCGCGGCGCGCGAGCGGCTGGCCGCACGCTTCGTGGTGCGCCAGCCGGACGGGCAGTTCGCCGAGTGGTCGACGCCGGCGTTCGAGTCGGTCGTCGCCGCTCCCGGCTCGCCCGAGCCGCCCCGCAGCCCGTAGCTTTTCGGTATGCTAGCCCACCCCGGGGGCGACGCGCCGGGACGAGAACTGCATGAGCGACGAGCGCAACGGCTGCGACTTCGACCCGGACGCCCTGGAGGTCGTCGTTCGCAAGGAAGTGCCGGGGCAGCTGGAAGCGCTGACGCCCGCCGTCGAAGAGGTGATGGCGGTCGCGCGCCGGATGGAGTGCTCGCAGGGCAAGGAGTTCGAGATCGAGACGGCGCTGCGCGAGGCGCTCGCCAACGCGATCCGGCATGGCTGCCGGAACGACCCCGACAAGCGCGTGGAGGTGTGCGTCGCCTGCGACCCGGCGCGCGGGATCCTGATCGTGGTGCGCGATCCCGGCGCGGGCTTCGACCCGACGTCGATCCCGAGCCCGGTGCGCGGCCGCAACCTCTACCGCCACCACGGCCGCGGCATCTACCTGATCAACCAGCTGATGGACGAGGTCTCCTTCGAGCGCGGCGGCACCGAGATCCGGATGCTGAAGCGCTGACGCGGACCCTGAGTTCCGTTCCATGACGCACGCGGCACGAAGGCGCGCCCTCTACCTGCTGGCCGCGGTCCTGGTGGTGCTCGCGCTCGGCGTCGTGCTCATGCTGCCGCCGCCCGGACAGGGAACGGCCATGGGCCCGCCGCCGCTCGACTACGTGGGCGTGAGCACCTGCGAGACGTGCCACGCGGCCGAGACGCCGGCGCTGGCGCGGCTCGCACCACGACCTCGCGATGCAGAAGCCGGACGAGCGGACCGTGCAGGGAGACTTCGGCGGCGCGCCGCTTCGAGCACCAGGGTGTCGTCACGACCTTCTCGAAGCGCGACGGACGCTACCTCGTCCGCACCGACGGGCCCGACGGCAAGCTGGCCGAGTTCGACGTGGCCTTCCTGTTCGGCGTGACGCCGCTCGAGCAGTACCTGCTGGAGCTGCCGGGCGGACGCCTGCAGGCGCTCGGGATCGCCTGGGACAGCCGGCCGAAGCAGGAAGGCGGGCAGCGCTTCTTCCACCTGTACCCGGGCGAGCGCGTGCCGCACAGCGACGTGCTGCACTGGACGAAGCCGTCGCAGAACTGGAACAGCCAGTGCGCCGAGTGCCACTCGACGAACCTGCGCAAGGGCTACTCGCTCGCCACGCGGAGCTTCGAGACCACGTACTCGGAGCTGAACGTGTCCTGCGAGGCGTGCCACGGCCCCGCCTCGCGCCACGTGCAGTGGGCGCTCGCGGCCAAGGCCCGCGGCCGCAGCCCGAAGGGGATCCCGGCCTCGTGGTGCGATACGACGAGCGGCAGCAGCGCAGCTGGGTGATGGACGCGGCGCGCGGCGTCGCGCGGCCCTCGAAGGTGGCGGAGATGCGCAGCGAGGTGGAGAGCTGCGCGCGCTGCCACGCGCGGCGCGGCCCGCTGACGGAGGAGTACCGCCCCGGCCGGCTGCTCGCGCAGACGCACCGGCCCGCGCTGCTCGACGAGGGCCTCTACGACGCGGACGGGCAGATGCGCGACGAGGTCTACAACTACGGGCTCGTTCCTGCAGAGCAAGATGTACGCCGCCGGCGTCACCTGCTCGGACTGCCACGACCCGCACAGCGCGACGCTGCGCGCCGATCCCGACCTCGTCTGCGCCACCTGCCACGCGCCCGAGCGCTTCGCGACGCGCAAGCACCACTTCCACCGCGAGAAGAGCCGGCGGCGCCTCCTGCGTCGCCTGCCACATGCGCCGCGAGACCTACATGGTCGTCGACCCGCGCCACGACCATTCGTTCCGCGTCCCGCGTCCCGACCTGACGGCCGCGCTCGGCAGCGAGCAGGCGCGCGACGCCTGCAGCGACTGCCACAAGGACCGCCCGGCCGCGTGGGCCGCGCGCGCGGTGAAGCGCTTCTACCCCGACGGGGCGGCAGAACCAGCCGCACTACGCGACGGCCCTCCACGCCGGACGCACGTTCCAGCCGGACGCGGAGCGCGCGCTGCTCGCGGTCGTGAAGGACGCCGCGCCAGCCCGGGATCGTCCGCGGCACCGCCGTGACCCTGCTGCCCCCGTACCTGGGGCCCGACTCGCTCCCGGCGCTCGAGCGGGCGGCGCGCGACGCCGACCCGCTGGTGCGGCTCGGCGCGGCCAGCGCGCTCGAAGCGCTGCCGCCGCGCGAGCGCGTGCGGATCGGCGTGCAGCTGCTGTGGGACAAGGTGCGGGCGGTGCGCGTCGAGGCGGTGACCGCGTTCCTCGACGTGCCCGACGCCGAGCTCGCGAGCGAGGCGCGCGGCGCCTTCGACCGCGCGCTCGACGAGTACCGCCTGGCGCAGCGGACGAGCGCCGAGCGGCCCGAGTCGCACGTCAACCTCGGCATCGTCGACCAGAAGCGCGGCGATCTCGAGGCGGCGCGCCGCGACTACGACACGGCGATAGCACTCGCGCCCTGGTTCGTCCCCGCCTGGGTCAACCTCGCCGACCTGCTCCGGCTCCAGGGGAAGGACGACGAGGGAGCCACGGCGCTGCGCAAGGCGCTCGCGATGGACCCGCGGAACGCAGCGGTCCATCACGCGCTCGGCCTCCTGCTGGTGCGGCAGAAGCGCGGAAGCGAGGCGCTCGCCGAGCTCGCGCAGGCCGCCGAGCTGGCTCCGGGGACGCCCGACTACGCCTACACTTACGCGATCGGGCTGCACTCCGCCGGGCGCACCGAGGACGCGCTCGCGGTGCTCCGGCGCGCGAGCGCCCGCAACCCCGGCGCGCGCAACGTGCTGGTGGCGCTCGTGACCATCAACCGCGAGCGCGGGGCCGCCGCGGAGGCTCGCCGCTACGCCGAGAAGCTGGTGGCCGCGGCGCCCGCCGACCCGGCCGCCCGCGCGCTGCTCGACTCGCTCGAGCAGAATTGACACCCAAAGGGCCTACCCCTAGGATTCGGGGAGTTTGCCCTCATTGCCGTTCGAGGGAAGGAGAAGACACATGCGTCGGATTCGCGTCCTCATCTCGGGTCTCGTACTTGTCGCGGCGGCGCAACCCGCTTCCGCCCAGAGCAGCAGCACCGGCCTCGCCGGCCTGCTGCTGCGTTTCTTCTCCCCCGACAACCCCGTCGTGCTCGCGCCGAACCTCGACAACCCGGCGCAGAGCCACGACGCGCACTTCCGCTCGCAGTCGAACGCGCAGGCCACGCTGCGCCAGCTGAACGCCGGCATCGCCGCGCAGCTCGCGACCTTCCCGATCGGCTCCTCCTCGGGCGGCTTCACCTACACCTTCGACGAGACGCTCGGCGTCTACAACCGCACGACGCAGTCGTTCGGCCCGATCTTCGCCGAGCGGCCGCTCACGCTCGGGAAGAACAAGTTCGCGCTCGCGGTGAACTACCAGCACGCGAGCTGGGACCGCTTCGAGGGCCGCGACCTGAGCGGCGGCGAGCTGCCGCTCTACCTGACGCACGAGGACACGAACCGCGACGGCGCCAGCCTGAACCTGTTCTTCGAGGGCGACATCATCAAGTCCGACCTCGCGATCGACCTCAAGACCGACACCACCGTGCTGCTCGCGAGCTACGGGTTGAGCGGGCGGCTCGACGTCGGCGTGGCCGTGCCGTTCCTGAGCATCGACATGGATGCCAACGTCACGGCTACCATCGACAACATCGCGACGGCCACGACGCCCGGCATCATCCACCAGTTCGACCAGAACGGCGCCCAGTCGCACGTCTACCCGGAGAGCGGGCATGCGAGCGGCATCGGCGACGTGCTGCTCCGGACCAAGTGGAACTTGTACCGCGGCGCGTCCGCGAGCGCGGCGCTCGGCGGCGACCTGCGGATGCCGACCGGGGACGAGGCCGACCTGCTCGGCTCGGGCGCCACGCAGTTCAAGCTCTGGGGCGTGATCGGCGGCTCGCCGGGCCGCTTCTCGCCGCGCGCGAGCTTCGGCTACACCTTCTCGAGCGGAGGCAGCGAGTTCACCGGCGACCTGCCCGACGAGCTCAACTACACGGCCGGCTTCGACGTCGCGCGTCCACCCGCGGCTGACGATCGCGGCCGACTTCGTAGGCCGCACGCTGCTCGACGCGGAGCGGCTCGTGGTCGAGGACCACACCTACCAGTTCACCCAGCGCAACGATCCGACGGTGAGGTCGGCGACGCGGCAGCAGCTCGGCAGCACGACCGGCAACATGGGCCTCTACCTCGCCTCGGTGGGCTTCAAGTTCAACCCGGCGGGCCGCCTGCTGATCGTCGGCAACGTCCTGATCTCGATGGGCGACGGCGGCCTGCAGTCGCAGGTCACGCCGGTGTTCGGATTGGACTACTCATTCTAGTTTTGGCTCTCCCAGTCGAGCGGAGAATCGAAACTAGAATCTCTGGCCTGTCGTAGGGCCGTTGTCCGTCCAGCCCGGCCCGTTTCCTACTTCTCGAACGAGTAGGAAACGATCCGCCAGCCGTCGCCCTGGCGGCCGAGCACGAAGACCTGGCGCATCGGCGAGCGCTTCTGGCCGTTGATGATGTCCTGCCGCGACACGCGCACGGTCGCGCGACCGTCGGCTTCGAAGCTCGTCGCGATCGGCGTGATGTCGAGCCCGTACGACTTGAAGGCCTTGAAGGCTTCGCGCAGCCCCTTCTCCTGCTGCGGGCTCAGGTCCATCACCGCGCGCAGTGCGGCGACGTCGAGCGCCTCGTAGGCGCGCTTGTAGCTCGAGAGCACCCGGTCGATCTCGGCCATGCGGGGGTCCGCGGCGGAAGCGGAGGCCGCGGCCGGCGAAGGGCTCGACGTGCTCGCGACCGCCGTCGGCACCGCCGTGGGCGCGAGGCTCGGCGCGATCGACGGAGCCACCGAAGGCTGGATGCGAACGGAGGGCACGTCGTGGTCGTCACGGGGGGCGGGACGTAGGTCGGGCGCGGCGGCTGCGGGTTGAGCGAGGCCTGGCGAGCCGCTTCCGCGCGCGCCTGCTCCGCCAGGCGCGTCGCCTCGGCGGCGCGGGCCGCCTCGGCCGCGCGGCTCTCGGCCACGCGCCGCGCCGCTTCGAAGCCGTCGCGCGAGGCGAGGTACTTCTGCGCCGCGGCAGTGAACTGCTCGCGCTGGAACACGCCATCCGCCTCGACCGTCAGCTTCGCGGCGGCGACGTACTCCGGTAGCGCCGACGCCCGCAGCTTGTCGGCGGCGGCGCGCGAGGCCGCGTCTGGCGCCGCGCCTCCTCGGCCTGCTGGCGGAACGACTGGTTCAGGCTCTGCGACAGCTCGGCCGCGACGGGGTGGCGCGAGTCGAGCGCCAACACGCGGGCGAGCGCGGCGGTCGCGGACGACGTGTCCCCGCGCGCCGTGGCCGCACGGGCTTCGGCCACGGCGGCGTCGAGGTCCTTCTGGGCCTTCTCCGCCTGCTCCACGAGCGCCTTCGCGTCGGGGTTGCTCGGGTCGAGGTCGAGGGCCTCGCGCGCGCTCGCGGCCGCGGCGGCGTAGTCGTGGTTCTCGAATTCGGCCCGCGCCAGCTCCAGCTTCGAGTTGGCCAGATCCAACGTGATCATGCCGAGCTGGTCCTGCGCCGCCGGCGCCGTCGTCGCTCCGGCCGTCCGCTCGGCGCGGCCGTTCGCTGGCGCAGCCAGAACCCCACGGCGGCCACGGAGCCGAGCGCCAGCACCACGGCACCCACGGCGAGCGGGCTCAGGCGGCGCCTGATCTCGGTCGGCGGGCCGACCGCCATCGTCGCCTCGGGGCGCATCGTGCGCTGTGGCTCGTGGTGGCCGCCCATGTCGAGCGCGCTCGATCCGATCACGGTCGTGCGCGACTTGGGGCGCGGCTCGATGATCGTCGCGCCGGCCGCCTGCAGCAGCGTGCGCTCGCTGGCGTCCTCCAGGGAGAGCGGCGCCGCGAGCGTCTCGCCGGCGAGCTCCTCGCGCGCGTGGACGAGCGCGCGGCTCAGCTCGCCCGCGTCCTTGAAGCGATTGCTCGGCTCGCGCGCCATCGCCCGCTCGACGACGTCGACGAGCAACGCCGGCGTCGCCGGGGCGCGCTTGCGCAGCGGCACGGGCTCGCGGTCGCGCAGGCGGGCCAGCACCTCGTGCATCGGCTGGTTCTCGAAGGCGCGCTGGCCCGAGAGGATCTCGTAGAAGATCGCGCCCAGCGAGAAGACGTCGGCGCGCGCGTCGGCCTTCTGTCCGCGCAGCTGCTCGGGGGACATGTAGTGCGGGGTCCCCATCACCGTTCCGCTGCGCGTCAGCTCGGAGGCGCCCAGCTTGGCGAGCCCGAAGTCGAGGATCTTGATGTGGCCGCTCGGCTGGATGTGGACGTTGCCGGGCTTGAGATCGCGGTGGACGATCCCGCGCGCGTGCGCGGAGGCGACACCTTCGCTGATCTGCTCCATCACCTCCAGCTTGCGGCCGAGATGGCCGAGCGCCTTCGCGCGGATCGCCTCGCGGAGGTCGACCCCCTCGAGGAACTCCATCGCGATGTAGGTGACACCCGCGTCGTCGCCGTACTCGTAGACGGTGACGATGTTCGGGTGATTGAGCGAAGCGGCCGACTGTGCCTCGCGCTTGAAGCGCTCCTTGAACTGCGGGTCGGCGGCGAGCGAGCCCGAGATCGTCTTGATCGCGACGTTGCGGTTCAGGAGCGGGTCGCGGGCCTTGTAGACCTCGCCCATCGCACCTTCGCCGATCTTCGCGACGACCTGGTACTTCCCGATCTGCTCGAGGCCCATGGGAAACGGCGCAGACCTCCCCCGCGCGGCAATCGTATCATGGGCCGTGACTTAGTCCCGGGCGGGGACTAGGGGCGGTGCGAGGCCGCGGCGGCCCGATCGAAGCGGATGCACGCCTCGAGGAAGTAGCGCGCCGCAGGGACGATCTGGCCGGACGCAAGCGCCTGCTGGCCCTGCTTTTCGAGGGACGAGCCGTCGGCGAAGGCCGGCTGTGACGAGGCCCCCGCGCTCTCCGCTGCGGCCTTGGCGTCGGCAGCGAGCTTGCGGGCCTCCTCGGCCCGAGGCCGGAAGGCCGCGCCGCTCGCGAGGGCCACTTTCTCGGCCTCGTCGTGCGTCGGTTCGGCCTTCATCAGCTCGAAGGCCGCCGCGGCGACGTCGCCCCGGCTGGCCTGCGCCTTTTGAAGCGCGGTCGTCGCGGCCTCGGCCTTCTGCAGCCGCGCGCTGGCCTCGGCCCTCACGGCCTTTGCGGCGGCGTTCTTCTCGTCGAGCTTGAGCGCGCTGTCGGCGTCCCGGATCGCCCCCGGGAGATCGCCCTGGTCGAGGCGGCGCCGGGCCAGCTGGACGCGCGTGGCGATGGCGTCCTTGAGCAGCTTCTCGACGCCGCTCGCCGCCGCCGGCGAGGGCTGCGGCCGAGGCGTGAGCGCGTTCACCACCAGCCACCCGCCCAGCACGAGGACGACGAGGCCCGCCGCGAGGCCGATCCACAGGTAGCCTCGGCTGGACGACGCCGGAGCGCCCCGCAGCAGCGACCGGCTGTCGCCCGGACGAGACCCGGAGCGTGCGGCGCTGCGGCTGGCCTCGCGCGGTCCGGCGGACGGCGGCGCGGCCTGCCGCTCGAGGTCGGCGACGCGCTCGTGACCGCGGCCGGCGCCGGCCGCCGCTCGCGCGCGTCTCTGCGCGGCGAGCAGATCGCCCGCGGTCTGGAAGCGCTCGGCCGGGTCCTTGGCGAGCGCCTTCTCGACGATCTGGATCAGCATCGGCGGCGTGTCCGGGACGATCTCGGCGAGCGCCGACGGCTCCTCCTGCATCACCTTGAACAGCACGCCGTGCATCGACTCGGCGTCGAAGGGCTTGCGGCCGGACAGAAGCTCGTAGAACACGCAGCCGAGCGCGAAGACGTCGGAGCGCGCGTCGGCCTTCTCGCCGCGCACCTGCTCGGGCGACATGTAGTGCGGCGTGCCCATCACCATGCCGGTGCTGGTCATCTCGGAGCCGCTCAGGCGGGCCAGCCCGAAGTCCATGATCTTCACCTTGCCGCCCGGCAGCAGGTGGATGTTGGCCGGCTTCAGGTCGCGGTGGACGAGGTCCTGGCGCGTGGGCGAAGGCCAGCCCCTCGCTGATCTGCTCCATCACGGAGAGCTTCTCGTCGAGCGCTCAGCTTGTGCTGGGCCATGGCGTGCTTGAGGTCGATCCCCTCGAGCAGCTCCATCGCCATGAACATCTGCTCGCCTTCGAAGCCGAGCTCGTAGACCGTGATGATGTGGGGGTGGTTGAGCTTGGCGGCCGCTTCGCCTCGCGCCGGAAGCGCTTCTTCAGCGTCTCGTCGGCATCGAGGCCGGACGAGATGCGCTTGATGGCGACGAAGCGGTTCAGGATCGGGTCGTGGCCCCGAACACCTCGCCCATCGCCCCCTGACCGAGCTTGCCGACGATCTGGTACTTGCCGATGCGTTCGGGCGTCGTCATCCAGGGATCGCCGACGCGGCCCGAGCCTTCAGTCGCTCAGGAGGCGGCGGTCGCGCGGGATGATAGCACGCGCCACCCGCCTCACCATGCGTTGAGCGTCTGCCGCCAGCCGTCGCGCGGGATCTCGACGACGCGCCGGCGCAGGCTCTCGATCTCCGCCCGGGCGGCCGCCGCCTGCCCGCTGCAGCGCCCGTTGCGGAGCACCGCGAGCGCCTCGGAGAGCGACGCCTCGCGGGAGTCGGCGAGCGCGTGGTCGACGTCGTCCGCGGCGGCGCAGTCCGCGGGGATGCCGGTGTAGTAGTCGGCCTGGCCGCGAGAGTTCGTGACCAGGAACGCCACCGGGTAGAGCACCTTGTCGCAGAAGTCGAAGCCGTACTGGCCGACCGGCTTGCCGTAGGTGGTGTCGCCCACGACCTTCACGTCCATGTACGGGCGCAGGCCGTTGATGATCGCCTCGCTGGCGGAGGCCGAGCCGCGCGTCGCGATCACGGCGAGCCGCGGGACCGCGAGCGCCTGCGGCTTGCTCTCGAAGCGGTAGGCGCGTGTTGCGGCTCGTCTGCTTGTCGTTGTGCGTGAACTGCACGAATGTCTGGCCGACGAGCGGCGAGCCGGCGATCAGCCCCGCGAGGTGCTGCGCGACCGACACCAGGCCGCCGCCGTTGTAACGCAGGTCGAGGACGAGGTCCGTCGCGCCCTGGTCCTTGAGCTGCTGGAAGGCCGTGTTGAGCGCCTCGACCGACGGCTGGACGAAATTGCGGAAGTGGACGTAGCCCACACGCGCGGAACCGGAGTTGATCACGGCGGTCTGCGACACCGTCGGGATCGTCACCAGCCGCTTGGTGAGCGTCGCGCTCCGCTCGGAGCCTCCGGGCGCCCGCCACGAGACCTGCGTCGAGTAGCCGACCTGCTCGGGGCCGAAGATCGTGCCGATCTCGCCGGTGCGGATGAGGTCGGCGACCGGCTTGCCGCCGATCGACACCAGGTAGTGGCCGCGGTCCATGCCCGCCTCGGCCGCGGGGCTGCCGGGGAACGTCTGCGTGAGCCGCAGCTCGAGGTCGCCCGTCTGCTTGTAGGCGAGGCCGAAGCCGATGAACTGGCTGTCCGAGAAGAAGGCGTCGCTCGCGGCCTTCGAGTTGATGTAGCTGTAGCTGCTGTCGAGCGTGCGGTAGCGCACGGCGTCGAGGTAGGCCTCGGGCGACGCGAAGCCCGCGACGTCGGGACTCGGCATCTCCTTGTACCAGTAGTAGTAGGACTGGAGCGCGTCGCGCACGAACGTGACCTGGCCGCTCGTGGTGCAGGCGGCGCTCGAGGACGGGCTCGTCGTCGGTGTCGGGGAGGTGGGGGAGCCGCCTCCGCAGGAGCCAGCGAGCAGGGCGGCGAGCAGGAGCAGCTTCTTGTGGGTCATGCCCTCTCTCATGTCCCTCCGAGTGTCGCTCGGCCCGAAAGAACGCGCAATGGCACGGGATCTTTTGACAGAATGCCACTAAGGACTCCATGAACCCCCGCGACCTCTGGCAGCGCTACCAGACCCTGCTGCTCGACGAGCCGTCGCTCGGCTTCCGCCTGGACCTGAGCCGCATGGGCTTCGGCGAAGATGCGCTCCGGGAGCGGAAGCCCCTGATCGATCGCGCCTTCGCCGCGATGGCCGCGCTCGAGCAGGGCACGCTCGCGAACCCGGACGAGAAGCGCATGGTCGGCCACTACTGGCTGCGCGCGCCCGAGAGCGCGCGCCCACGCCGGAGATCGCCGCCGCGATCCGCGAAGACCCGCGAGCGCGTTCGCGACTTCGCGAAGCGGGTCCACGACGGCCGGCGGAAGCCGCCTCGCGCCGAGCGCTTCCGGCACCTGCTGGTGATCGGGATCGGCGGGTCGGCGCTCGGCCCGCAGCTGGTGGCCGACGCGCTGTCGAGCTCGGCCGACCGCCTGCAGCCGCACTTCCTCGACAACACCGACCCCGACGGCATCGACCGCGTGCTCGGGAGGCTCGGCGGCGCGCTCGGGGAGACGCTCACGGTCGTGATCTCGAAGTCGGGCGGCACGCCCGAGACGCGGAACGGGATGCTCGAAGCGGCCGCCGTGTACAAGGCGCACGGCCTCGAGTTCGGCCCGCACGCGGTCGCGATCACGCAGGAGGGCAGCGCCCTCGACCGTCAGGCGGTCGAGCAGCGCTTCCTCGAGCGCTTCCCGATGTGGGACTGGGTCGGCGGGCGCACCTCCGTGACGAGCGCCGTCGGCCTGGTGCCGGCCGCGCTCCAGGGGATCGACGTCTCCGGGTTCCTCGCGGGCGCCTCGGCGATGGACGACGTCACGCGCCGACCCGATCCGCAGCGCAACCCGGCGGCGCTTCTGGCGCTCGCCTGGCACGTGGCCGGCGAAGGGCGCGGCGCGAAGGCGATGGTCGTGCTGCCCTACAAGGACCGCCTGCTGCTCTTCAGCCGCTACCTGCAGCAGCTCGTGATGGAGTCGCTCGGCAAGCAGAGGGATCTCGAGGGCCGCGTGGTGCACCAGGGCCTCACGGTCTACGGCAACAAGGGCTCGACCGACCAGCATGCCTACGTGCAGCAGCTGCGCGACGGCACGGCCGACTTCTTCGTCACCTTCGTGCGCGTGCTGCGCCACCGCGAGGGGCCGAGCCTCGAGCTGGAGGCGGGCGCCACCAGCGGGGACTTCCTCGACGGGCTGCTGTTCGGGACGCGGCAGGCGCTCCACGAGAGCGGCCGGCCCTCGCTCACGCTCACGATCCCGGACGTTTCCGCGCGAAGCCTGGGGATGCTGATCGCGCTCTACGAGCGCGCGGTGGGGCTCTACGCGAGCCTCGTCGGGGTCAACGCCTACCACCAGCCGGGCGTCGAGGCGGGCAAGAAGGCGGCGGCGTCCGTGCTCGAGCTGCAGCGCAAGCTGCTCGCGGCGCTCGTCGCGCGCGGCGCGCGCGGCGGGACCTGCGAGGAGCTGGCCGAGGCCGCGGGCGCTCCCGACGAGGTCGAGACCGTGTTCCACATCCTCGAGCGGCTCGCCGCGAACCCCGAGCGCGACATCGGCCGGCGCCCGGGATCGACGCCGTTCGCCGCCATCTATTCGTTCGACCGTCACTAGACCGGAGGTTTCCCATGCTGCGTTCCGCCGCTTCGGCCGCCGCGCTGCTGCTCGTCTCCGCTCTCTCGCACGCGGAGGTCGCGACGAAGGAAGTCACCTACAAGCAGGGCGACACGGAGCTCCAGGGCTTCCTCGCCTGGGACGCCGAAGCCAAGAAGAGGCAGCCGGGCGTGATCGTGGTGCACGAGTGGTGGGGTCACAACCAGCACGCGCGCAACCAGGCGATCCGGCTCGCGAAGTCGGGCTACGTGGGCTTCGCGCTCGACATGTACGGCAAGGGCAAGGTCACCACCCACCCCGAGACCGCCCAGGCTTTCGCGAGCGAGGCCACCAAGGACCCGCAGCTGGTGAAGGCCCGCTTCCTCGCGCGCGACCTGCTGAAGCAGGACCCGCATGTCGACCCCGAGCGCATCGCGGCGATCGGCTACTGCTTCGGCGGCGCCATAGCACTCGGCATGGCGCGGCAGGGCGTCGACCTCGCCGCGCTCGTGACGTTCCACGGCGCGCTCGCCACGCAGCAGCCGGCCGCGCCGGGCGCGGTCAAGGCGCGGCTGCTGATCCTCACGGGAGCCGACGACCCGATGATCGGCCCGGACCAGGTCGAGGCCTTCAAGAAGGAGATGACCGCCGCCGGCGCGAACTTCAAGGTCGTCCCCTGGAGCACGCCAAGCACAGCTTCACGAACCCCGACGCCGACAAGGTCGGCATGGCGGCGCTCGGCTACAACGCCGAGGCCGACAAAGCCTCCTGGGAACAGATGCTCAAGCTCTTCGCCGAGGTGTTCGGGAAGAAGTAGGCGGCCGGCGCTATTCCAGCGGCGCTCTTCCGACCACGTGGAGCGTCTGCGTCGGGAACGCGAAGCTCGCGCCCGCTCCCTCCACGATGCGCAGGATGCCGAAGAGCGTCTCCTGGCGCGCCGTGCGGTACTCCGCGTTGTCGGGGAGCTGGAACCAGCACTGCACGTCGACGTTCAGCGACGACGGCCCCAGGCTGACGAAGCTCGACGATCACCGTCTCGGGCCAGACCTTCGGGTGCGCGCGCAGCAGGGCCTCGATCTCGGCGACGATCCGGCGCAGCTGGGCCTCGGTCGTTCCGTGCACGAGCCCCAGCGTCGTCACGAAGCGGATGCGGTCGCGCGCCGCGAAGTCCTCGGTCCGCATGTCCGCCAGCTTGCCGTTCGGCAGCGTGACGAGCGTGCGATCGGCCGTGCGGATCTGCGTCGAGCGCATCCCGATCCGCTCGACGATGCCGGTGATGTCCTCGATCTTGACGAGGTCGCCGACCCGGAACGGCTGGTCGGCGGCGATCGAGATCGAGCCGAACAGGTTCTCGATCGTCTTCTGCGCGCCGAACGCGATCGCGATTCCGCCGATGCCGAGGCCGGCGAGCACGGTGGCGACCGGATAGCCGAGCGCGCTGAGCGCCGCCACCAGGCCCGACACCAGGACGAACACGCGCGCGAGGTTGCGGGTCACCGACAGCAGCGAGCGGGCGGACGGGTTGCTGAGCGCCCATGGGCGCTCCATCAGGTACTGGCCCCAGACGTCGACCGCGCGCCAGAGCACCCAGAAGACGCCGACGGTGGCGAAGCCGCCGAGGAGCGCTTGGATCGACTGGTGGACGCCGGGGCGCAGCCCGAGAAACGGCAGCATCAGCGCCGCCGCCGCGACGGTCCAGAGCAGCGTGAGCGCGGGCGCGATCTTCTTCAGCAGCCGCTCGTCCCAGAGCGAAGGCGTGCGGCGCAGCAGCCGGTGCAGGATCCGGGTCGTGACGCCGCCGACGACGCGGCCGGCCACGAGCGCGAGCGCGGCGAGCACGGGAAGCGCCAGCCACTGCCACCACATCACGGCCCACGGCCCCGTGCGCTGCAGGCGCTCCGGGATCGCCTCGCGGATCCAGCGGTCGGGCAGCTCGTCGTACCAGCCGTCGATGCGCTGGACGGTCTGCAGCGAGAAGGCCCAGCGGGCCCCGGCGGCCGTGCGCGTCTGCACCAGGAACACGCTGTCCATTCCGCCGTGCCCGTCGGGGACCTGGCCGATGCTGTCGACTCCCTCCGGCAGCCCGTCCTCGCGATTGCCAGCGGACGCGGGCGAGAGCCCGTCGAGCTTGATGTCGAGGTGGCGCTCGAGCACCGCCCGCAGCCGTCGGGCGAGCTCGGCTCCGCGCTGCTGCTCGCCGGCCGGCAGCACCAGGTAGCGCGCCGCCGCCTCGAAATCGCCCTTCCTCATCGCCAGCCGCATGAACTCGCGCGCCGCGGCTCGCGGCGAGTCCGAGGCCTCGGCTTCGGGCGCGATTGGCGCTGCCGCGGCGGCGTTGGTCTTCGGCAGGCCCGGAAGCTGCGCCCAGCTGGGCGTCGCCGCTGCCATCACACACGTGACGGCGCACGCGAGTGCCAACGCGAGCGGCCGAGCGGAACGCATCCGGAATACGAGCACGCAGGCTTCGGGGCCGTCAAGTAGCGGAGGGGCGGGTCAGTCGAGCCGCTTCCTGAAGCGGAGGGCGGCCAGGGTCAGCGTCGCGACGCCCATCAGGAGCAGCGTCACCGCCTCCGGCCACAGCACCGAGATGCCCGAGCCGCGCAGGAAGACGCCGCGGATGATCTCGGCGTAGTAGCGGAGCGGGATCGCGTAGGTGACCGCCTGGATCGCCGGCGGCATGTTCTCGATCGGGAAGATCAGGCCGGAGAGGTAGAGCATCGGCACCATCGCGCCGAAGACCGCGCCCATCATCGCCTGCTGCTGGTTCTGGACGAGCGTCGAGACCAGCAGGCCCATGCCCGAGCGTGTTGAGGATGAAGAGCATCGTCAGGCCGACCAGCAGCAGGAACGAGCCGCGGATCGGGACGCCGAAGCCGAACACGTCACCGCGGCGGCGAGGCACATCTGGACGAGGCCGATCACCGCGAACGGCGTGAGCTTGCCGACCAGAGCTGCCAGGGGCGGATCGGCGTGACGATCAGCTGCTCGAGCGTGCCGATCTCCTTCTCGCGCACGACGCCCATCGCCGACAGCAGCATCGTCATGATCATCAGGATCATCGCCAGCACCGCCGGCACGTAGAACCAGCGGCTGCGCAGGTCGGGGTTGTAGAGCACGTGCGGCAGCAGGCGCACCTGGCCGGCTGCCAGGGCGCGGCCGGAGCTCTCGCGCAGGCGGTCCGCAGCTGGATCTCGGCGCCCAGCGGCCTGGACGAGCGAGCCGCGCGTAGCCGAGCGCGACGCTCGCCGAGCTCGCGTCGGTCCCGTCGGCCACGATCTGCAGCCGCCCCGCGCGCCCGCTCGCGAGCGCGTCGCCGTAGCCGCGCGGCGACCACGAGCGCCATCTGCGCGCCGGCCCGTGACCAGCCAGCGGTCGACGTCGTCCGCGCGGGTCCTCGCTGCCGACGAGCTCGAAGTAGGACGAGCGCGTGAAGCGCGCGACGAGGTCGCGGCTGGCGGCGCTCTGGTCCTGGTCGACCAGCACCGTCGGCACGTGCGTCACGTCGGTGTTGACCGCGAAGCCGAACACCAGCACCTGCACGACCGGCGCCACGAAGATGACCGGGATCATCTTGTGGTCCTGCCTGAGCTGCAGGAACTCCTTCACGATCACGCGCCAGAGCACGCGCACCTCAGGCCTCCCGCCGCGCGAGCCGCGCCGAGCTGAGCGCGACGACGGCGAGGCCGTAGATCGCGAGCGCCACGACCTGCGGCCAGTAGGTGACGAGGCCCTCGCCCTTCAGGATGATCCCGCGCAGGATCACGAGGAAGTAGCGCGCGGGCACCAGGTAGGTGACGAGCTGCAGCGGCTCCGGCATGATCCGGATCTGGAAGATGAAGCCCGAGAGCAGGATCGCCGGCAGCATCGAGGTGATGAGCCCGGCCTGGAACGCGAGCGCCTGGGTGTCGGCGAGCGTCGAGATGAAGAGGCCGAAGCCGAGCGCGCCGAACAGGTAGAGCAGCACCGCGACCAGCAGCTGCAGGTGCGAGCCGCGGATCTCGACACCGAACAGCACGCGCGCCGCCACCAGGATCATCACGGTCGCGACGAGCGAGATCCCGAGGTAGGGCAGCGTCTTGCCGACCACGAGCTCCGCCGTCCGCAGCGGCGCCATCCGCAGCTGCTCCATGGTCCCACGCTCCTTCTCGCGCACGACCGAGAGCGCCGTCGAGAGCACCGCCGTCACCATCAGCAGGAAGCCGATCAGGCCGGGCACCAGGAACTGGGTCGACTCGAGCTCGGGATTGAAGAGCACGCGCGGCTCGAGCCGCAGCGGCACGACCGACTCGTCTCCCGAGGCCGCGAGCGCGTCCGAGACGAGCGCTGCGTTCACCTCGCCCGCGAGCGCGCGCGCGTAGCCGAGCACCGTCGAGGCGGTGGTGGAGTCGGCGCCGTCGAGCAGGAACTGCACCGGCGCGCCGCGCCCTTCGGCGAGCGCCCGCGCGTACCCCTCGGGGATCACCAGCACCGCGCGCGCCACGCGCCGCTCGGTGATCGCCGCGAGGTCGCTGCCGGCCGGCGGCGTCGCGACCTGGTCGAAGTAGGTCGAGTTCGTGAAGGCCGCCACCAGCTCGCGGCTGCGCGCGCTCTTGTCGCGGTCCTGCACCGCGAGCCGCACGTGCCGGACGTCGAAGTTGAGCGCGAAGCCGTAGAGCACCAGCATGAAGGCCGGCAGCACGATCAGCATCCCGAGCGAGAACGGGTCGCGGCGGATCTGGCGCAGCTCCTTGACCATCACCGCCCGCAGCCGGATCACGCCTTCGCCTCCTGCAGCGCTGCCTCGGCCCGCTCGACGTGGTGGATGAAGACGTCCTCGAGCGACGGCAGGATCTTTTCGATCGAGGTGGGCGGATCAGCAGCCGCACGCAGGCACTCCTCGACCTGCCGCCGTCCCGCCTCGGCGTCCGCGACCACCACGTGGATGCGCGTGCCGAAGACCGAGGTCTCGAGCGCCCACGGCTGCGAGGCGATCCGCTCGAGCGCGTCGCCCACGTTGCCGGCCACCACCACCTCGAGCACCGCGTTGCCGGCGAAGACGCTCTTGAGCTCCGAGACCGTGCCGAGCGCGACCAGGCGGCCGGCGTGGATCAGCGCGAGCCGGTGGCAGTACTCGGCCTCGTCCAGGTAGTGCGTGGTGACGAAGACGGTGATGCCGTTGGCGGACATCTCGTCGATCAGGCGCCAGAAACGGCGCCGCGAGATCGGGTCGACGCCGCTCGTCGGCTCGTCGAGGAACACGACCTTCGGCTGGTGGAGCACCGCGCAGGCGAGCGCCAGGCGCTGCTTCCAGCCGCCGGGCAGCTCGCCCGTGAGCCGGTCCTGCTTCCCCTCGAGCCCGGCCATGCCGATCGCCCAGGCCTCACGCTCGCGCGCCTCGGCGCCGTGCAGGCCGTAGACGCCGCCGAAGAAGCGAATGTTCTGGTGCACGCTCAGGTCGTCGTAGAGGCTGAAGCGCTGGCTCATGTAGCCGATGCGGCGCTTCACGCCTTCCGGATCGCGGGCCACGTCGACGCCGAGGACGCTCGCGCGCCCGCTCGTCGGCGCCAGCAGGCCGCACAGCATGCGGATCGTGGTCGACTTGCCGGCGCCGTTCGCGCCGAGGAAGCCGAAGATCTCCCCCTCGCCGACGGTCAGCGAGACGCGGTCCACCGCCTGGAACGCGCCGAAGCGCTTGCTGAGCTCGACGAGCTCGACCGCGGTGCCCATGGCTAGCGGCCCACCGCCCGGTCGAGGCCCGCTGCAGCGAGCCGGAGCGCGGCCCTGGCCTCGGTGAGGGTGAGCGACGCGCGCTCGTGCGCGACCTCGGCGTCGGTGAGCTCCGAGGACGGAATCACGCCCGCGCGATAGCGTTCGCCCGCCACGCGCCGGCTCTCGGCCGCCGAGACGACCGCGCGCTCGGCCACGCTCCGCCGCGCCACGGCCGTGCGCAGCTCGAGCGCCTGCTGCGTCACCTGCAGCCGGATGCCACGGTCGAGCTCGCGCAGCTCCTGTCGCGTGGCCTCGGCCTGAGCGTGGGCCTTCGCCTCGTTCGCCTGCCGGCGGCCGCCGTCGAGCACCTTCCAGGAGACCCCGACGCCGAGGTCCCAGGTGTCCGCCCAGTCGCTGGTCGGCGGCACGATGTCGCGGTTGGGGTTGGCATAGAGGTAGCCCCCGCTCAGCTCGACCTGCGGCAATCGGCCGCCGTGCTCCGAGCGCGCCGCCGCGTCGGCCGCGGCGACGCGCGCGAGGACCGCCTGGCGCTCGGGCCGCAGCGACTGCGCCTCCAGGACGAGCGCCTCGACGTCCGGCGGTGGTGCATTGGCTTCGGCCGGCGGCTCGATCGGCTCGACGCGCGCCGCGGGCGGAAGGTCGAGCAGCCGGCGCAGGTTCGCTTCGGCGAGCTCGGCCCCGGCCTCCGCGCGCAGCCGGTCGAGCTCGGCGCGGTCGCGCTCGACCTCGACGGCGAGCAGCTCGCTGCGCGGCGCGAGGCCGAACCTCTCCCGGTTGCGCGCGTCCACGATGTGGGCCTCGTAGGCGCGGATCGCGTCCTGCAGCAGCGCGGCGCTGGCGCGCGACGTCACCAGGTCCCAGAAGGCGGTCTTCGTCTCCAGCACCAGGTCGGCGCGCCCGGCGCGCAGGTCGTGGCCGGCGGCCGTCTGCGCCTGCTCGGCCGACTCGACCCTTCCGCCCACGCGCCCGAAGGTGAAGATCGGCATGGCGAGCGCGGCGCGCACGCGCCAGTTGTCCTGGATGTTCGGGTAGACGACGATGCGCTCCGCCGCCTCGGCCGGGTTGTTGGTCGGCGCGAAGACCGCGAGCTCGGCCACCTCCGAGCGGCGCTGGTAGCCGGCGCCGATCTCGAGCTGCGGCCAGCGCTCGGAGCGCGCGGCCTTCGAGTCGGCGGCGGCGGCGGCTTCGAGCGCGCTGAGGCGTGCCAGCCGCGCGGAGGCGGCGACGGCGCGGGTCACCGCCTCCTCGACCGTGAGCCGCACGGGCGCGGCGTCACCTGGGGCGGCGGTCGCGGGCGCGGGTGGATCCTGCGCGGTCGCGGCGACAGCGGCGAGCAGCAGCGGCAGCAGCAGGGCGCGTCTCATGGTCTCACCTCGGCGGCGCCGGCAGCGCCGCGCGCACGGATCCGGCTGATGAAGACGTCCTCGAGCGACGGCGTCGCGGGACGCGACGAGTGGACGGCGATGCCGGCGCGGCGCAGCGACTCGGCGAGCCGCGCGGCCTCGGCCGCGGCCTCGCCCGCCGCCGCCTGCGGCAGCGCCGCGTGCAGCCGCTCGCCGAACACCTCGACCTCCGCGACGCCGGGCAGCGCGCGCAGCGCGGCGGTCGCCTCGCGGCGCGGCTCGGCCACGATCTCGACCAGCACGCCGGGCTCGGCCGCGCGCAGCGCGTCGGGCGTGTCGAGCGTCAGCACGCGGCCGTGGTCGACGAGCGCCACGCGCGTGCAGCGCTCGGCCTCGTCGAGGTAGGGCGTCGTCAGCAGGATCGTCAGCCCGTCGCGCTGCAGCCGCGCGAGCAGCCGCCAGAAGTCGCGGCGCGAGACGGGGTCGACGCCGGTGGTCGGCTCGTCGAGCACCAGCAGCTCGGGCGTGTGGACGAGCGTCGAGACGAGCGCGAGCTTCTGCTTCATCCCGCCCGAGAGGCGCGCCGCGAGCCGCTCGCGGAACGGCGTCATCCGCACCATCTCGAGCAGCGCGTCGCGCTTGTGCCGGTAGTCGCTGACGTCGTGGACCTCGGCGAAGAAGGCGACGTTCTCGTCCACGCTCAGGTCGCCGTAGAGCGAGAACCTCTGGGAGAGGTAGCCGACCTTGCCGGAGAGCTTGCGCCGCTGCCGGAAGGGATCGAGCCCGCAGGTGCGGACCGTGCCGGCGTCGGCCTTCAGCAGGCCGAGCACCATGCGGAGCGTGGTGGTCTTGCCCGCGCCGTCGGGGCCGATCAGGCCGAACATCTCGCCGCGCCGCACGCTGAAGCTCACGTCGCTCACCGCGGCGACCGCGCCGAAGCGGCGCGTGAGCCCGCTCGCCTCGACCAGCAGCTCGCCGGAGGAAGACGTCGCCGTCTCCGCCGTCACGGCTGCGCTCCCGCCGCGCGCAGGTGCGCCTCGGCCGGCATCCCGGGCTTGAAGAGCCCATCCTTGTTCTCGAGCGCGACCTTCACCTTGTAGACGAGCTTCACGCGCTCGTCGCGCGTCTGCACGTTCTTCGGCGTGAACTCGGCCTGCGCGGCCACGAACGAGACGCGCCCGCGCCGCGTCTGCCCGTCGTCGGTCACCACCGAGGCCTGCTGGTCGAGGCGGATGCGGCCGAGGTCGGTCTCGGAGACGTAGACGTTGAGCCAGGCGTTCGCGAGGTCGGTCACCACGACCAGGCCGCGTGCCGCGCGCCAGCAGCTCGCCCTGCTCGGCCAGCTTCTCGGTCACGACGCCCGCCGAGGGGCTCGCGATCACCGCGTCCTTCCGCTGCTGCTCGAGCTGTCCGATGCGCGCGTCGGCCGCCTGCACGCGCGCCGCGGCCGCGGCGATCTCCTCGCGCCGGTAGCCGGCCTTCAGGCGCTTCAGCCGCTCGCGCGCCGCATCGAGGCTCGCGCGCGCGACGTCGTGGCGCGTGCGCGCGTCGTCGCGCGCCTGCGTCGTGCCGGAGCCGGACGCCAGCAGGCCCTCCATCCGCTCGAGGTCCCTGGCCGCGCCCGAGAGGTCGGCCTGGGCGCGGGTCACCTGCGCCTCGGCCTCGCGCACGTCCTCCTCGCGCGAGCCGGCGCGCCGCAGCTGCAGCTCGGCCGCGGCCTGGGCGCGATCCGCGCGAGCCGTCTGCGAGCTCGAGCTCGGTGTCGGTGGTGTCGACGCGCGCGAGCTCCTGGCCGGCGGCGACGGCCGCGCCCTCGTCGACGTTCAGGCGCAGCAGCGTGCCCGCGACCTTGGTCGAGATGCGGACCTCGGTCGCTTCGACGTGGCCGGCGGCCACGATCTCGTTCGGGTCGGCCGCCTTGCGGCAGCCGCTGGCCGCGGCCGCTGCCGAGAGCAGGGAGACGAGGACGGCGAAGGCTCGTGCTTTCATGCGCGCGCTCCTTTGCGGCGGCGGGTGGGGGACGGGGGACGGTCGGGGCGCAGCCCGCGGAGCGTCAGCTCCTCGAGGTAGCGCAGGAACTGGGCGAAGTCGGGCATCGGCGGGAGGCGGCCGCCCGCCATCGCGCGCTTGCGGGCCGGCTCGGTCGCGAGGTAGTAGACCAGGCTGCCGAAGAGCGCGAAGTGCATCGCGATCGGGTCCACGCGCCTGAAGACACCCTCGCGCATCCCGCGCCGGGCCACGCGCTGCGTCACGCCGAGGATCTCGGCCATGTGCGGCAGCGCCGCGGGCTCGACGCCGTGCGAGAGCACCTCGCGCACGAACAGCACCGGGAACTCGGGCCTGCGCTCGCGCACGCGCGAGAAGCCGAGCGAGCAGCGCGCGGAGCGTGCGGGCGGCGTCCCGGCCCTTCGCCTCGGCCGCCTTCAGGTCCGCGGCCAGCTCGGCGAAGCTCGAGACCAGGATCGCGCGGTAGAGCCCGCGCTTGCCGCCGAAGTGGTAGCTGATCAGCGCCTTGTTCACGCCGGCCTCGGCGGCCACCGCCCCGATCGGGACCGCGTCGAAGCCGCGCTCGGCGAACAGCCGCGTGGCGGCGGCGAGCAGCGCGCGCCGCGTGGCCTCGGGGTCGCGGCGCGCGCCGGCCCGCCCGCTGCGGCGACGCGCGACGGCCTGCCGGGACAAGTTAATCAACCGGATGGTTAAGAGACGCCCACAAGATAGACCGCGGGCGGACCGTCGTCAAGCCTTCAGGCGTCGTGGCGCGGCTGCGCGAGCCGGGCGCGCGCCTGGCGCACGGTCTCGCGCAGCAGCGGGTCGGGGTCGTCGCGCCACGCCTCGAGGTGGTGGGCGAGCGTCACGAGCCCGAGCGAGCCGATCGCGTAGGCCGCGCAGGAGCGCAGCCAGGGATCGCCCGTGCAGGCGAGCGCGTCGATGCCCTGCTCGGGCGTATCCACCGGCGCGCCGACCAGCCGATGCGCGAGCCGCACCCGCTGCGGCTCGGGGATCTCGGGGTCCACGAGCGGTACCAGGAGCGCCTTCGTCTCGGGCCGCAGCAGGCTCTCGAGCAGGTCGAGCGCCTGGTCGTGGATCACGGCGTTGCCCGACTGCAGGCCGATCCAGGCGGCGCGGAAGTCGCGGCGCGGGTGGAGCAGGTCGAGCAGCCGGAACACCCGCTCGAGCTCCTCCCGCATCGCGGCGCGCAGCCCGCGCTCGATCGGCTCCTGGCCCGGTCCCGGAGTGAGGATCGTGCCGAGCACCTGGTACGAGCGGTAGTGGCCGAGCACCTCGGCGCCCAGCGCGGACTCGAGCAGCCGCGCGTCGATCGTGAGGTCGGCCTGCAGGTCGCGCGCCGCGGTGAGCGCCACCAGGATGCGCAGGCGCAGCGCCGCGTCGCCGTCGAGCAGGTTGTCGGTCAGCACCTCGACCGCACCCTCGCCGCCGATGCGCTCGAGCACGCCCGGGATCGCGCGCCGCGTCGCCGGAGCCAGCCGCCGGTCCGCGAGCGCCTCCGCGAGCGGGGCCAAGGCGTCCTCCGCGGCCGCGACGAGCGCCTCCTTCGCCTCGCCCGCGAGCGCGGGCTCGCCCAGCCGCGCGATCAGCAGGTCGACGCAGCCGCGCGGGTCGCCGCGCCCCACGGCGCGGATCGCCGTGCGTGCGACCTCCGCGTCCTCGTCCTGCACCAGCCGCCGCAGCGACTCCTCGAACGGCAGCGGCATCCGTTCGGCGAGCCGCGCCGCTTCCAGTCGCGTGCGCCGTCCCGGCTCGCCGGCCTCGGCCACCATCGCGGCGAACAGCGGCTCGGCCGCCTCGAGCCGTCCGTCGCCGAGCCGCGCGAGCACCGCGACGACCGCCGAGCGCACCGAGTAGTCGGGGAAGTCGGCGAGCTCGCGCACGCGCGACAGCGGGTCGATGTGGGCGTGGCGCGAGAGGTAGAGCAGGGCCTCGGTGCGCACCTCGAGCGCGGGGTCGTGGAGCAGCTGCTCCGCGCGCGGCAGCACCGAAAGGTCGCCGGCCTCGCTCAGCAGCGACAGCGCGCGGCAGCGCACGCCGGCCTCGGCGTGGTCGAGCAGGCCGCGGACCGCGGGGTGCGCCGCCGAGGACTGGGGGCCGGCGCCCATCAGGTCGAGCGCGTACAGGATCTCCTTGGGATCGACCGCTCCGAGGCGGGTCGCGAGCACCTCGGTCGTCTCGCGGTCGAGGATCGTGGTCGAGGCGCGCTCGGCGTCGAGCCGATGCTGCTGCAGGCTCTCCTCGAGCGTCGCGACGTAGCGGTGGTGGACGCGCGAGGCGAGCAGCAGCCACAGCCCGACCGCGGGCAGCGTGACCAGGCTGAGCTGCTTCGGACCGAGGCCGCCGAGCGTGACGAACGCGAGCACCACGAGCCCGGCGAGACCGTCGCCCGCGCGCCAGGCCACGGTGTCGATGAACGACTTCGCCGGAAGCTTCACCGCCGTCGGCACCGGCAGGTACAAAAGCTCCATCGCGGGCCGGTCGATCGAGTAGCGCAGCACCTTGTCGATGCCCTTGAGCAGCACGCCGGCCGACGAGCGTGGCGAAGGCGAGCATGCCGGCCGAGCCGCAGAGCAGGCCGAGCGGGAGCAGGAACAGCACCGGCCCGAGCCCGAGCCGGCGCAGGACACTCGCCGTGAGCAGCAGCTGGATCGCCACGCACATCACGCCGACCCAGGCGTTGAAGCCGCCGAAGAAGACGGCGAGCGCGTCCTTGCTCACCAGCTCCCGCTGCGCGATCGCGCGGAACTGCCAGCTCGCGATCGCCGTGACGAACGACGAGAGCACCACGATCGTCGCGATCGCGCGCAGGTGGCCCGAGCCCAGCACCAGCCGCAGGCTGGTCCGCAGGCCCTCGCGCCCGCCCGCGCCCGCCCCGGAGGCGTGGCGCAGCGCCGGGGGACGGCTGCGCCAGAGCGCGCCGACCACGGGGATCGCGACGAGCAGCAGCGCCGCCGTCGCCAGCAGCAGGCTCTCGGCGCCGAAGCGGCGCGCGAGCCCGCTCGAGACGAAGCCGCCCGCGGTCGCGCCGAGCGTGGCTCCGGCGCCGACGAAGCCGAAGAGCCGCCGCGCCTCGCGCGGCGTGACCACGTAGTTGGCGAGCGTCCACACCTGTGCGGGGGCCAGCACGCCCAGCACTCCCACCCAGATGTAGACCGCGGGGTAGAGCCACGCCGCGGGCGTGCCGTGCGTCAGGATCGCGAAGCCGAGGCCCATCACCCCGAAGACCAGCAGGCTGCTCGAGATCAGCCGCTCGAGCGGCAGCCGGCGCCCGGCGCGGACGTAGAGTCCCACCGTCACGGCCACCACCAGGAACAGCGACATGTCGGCGAACGGGAGCAGCGACGCCTTGTAGCGGCCGAGGAAGAGCGCGTCGCGCGCGACCTGCCCGACGAGGTACGCGCAGATCACCAGGAACAAATGGGCGAACAGCAGCAGCCCGCGGGGAAGGTCCCCACGCTGAAGGCGCAAGAGCCGCTCCAGCGCACGGGTCATCGGAAGGCGCCGGCATTAAAGCAGAGCCCGCCTCCGGTGTACACTGCCGGCTCGACTCCTTCTCGAAAGGACGAAGCCATGCGGAGGCTGCGGTTGCCGGGTGTCGCCCTTCTCGGCTGGGTGCTCGCCTCGCCGCCTGTCGCATGCGCAGGCGCCCGCCGCCGCCCAGGCTCGCCGCCCGCGGCGCCCGAGCCAGCGCAGGTTGACCGCCGAAGGCCCAGGACCCGATCGGGTCCAAGGTCTGGCTCGGGCACTACGCGGAGTACGAGGAGTTCCTGAAGACGGCGTCGATCGCAAAGATAGGCGACATCCCGATCGGCGTGACCAAGCCGAAGCGCGCCTTCTTCGAGCCGGGCGGGATGGCCGGCAGCGCGGCGCTCAAGTACCTGCCTTCGGGACTGAAGGGCGGCTACTGGGAGGCGTACAAGTCCGAGATCGCCGCCTACAAGCTCGACCGCATCCTCGGGCTCGACATGGTCCCGCCGACGATCGAGAGGCGCGTCGGCTCCGATCTCGCGTCGCTGCAGCTCTGGGTCGAGAACTGCAAGCTGCTCAAGGACCTCGACCAGAAGAAGTGCCCGCGCCCGATGTCCTGGGCGAAGCAGGTGTGCCGCCAGCGCGCCTTCGACAACCTGATCGCCAACATCGACAGGAACGCGGGCAACCTGCTCGTCGACCAGGAATGGAACCTGATCCTGATCGATCACTCGCGGGCGTTCGCGACCAACACCATGCCCTTCATGAAGGAGATGACGCGGATCGACCGCGAGTTCTACGAGAAGCTCAAGGCGCTCGACGAGGAGACGCTCGTGCGCGAGCTGAAGCCCTGGGTGCTGACGGGCGGCACGCTCAGGGACCTGCTGAAGCGCCGCGACAAGATCGTCGCCCACTTCGACGAGCTGGCGCGCAAGAAGAGCGAAGTCGAGGTCTTCCCGTTCTGAGCGGGAGAGCGATGCGCAACCGGATCCCGATCCTCCTGCTCGCGGCGGCGCTCGCGCCGGTCGCGCTCCCGGCGAAGGACGAGGGCTGCGAGCTCAAGGGCGTCGAGCGCGTCGTCGCGATCGGCGACGTCCACGGCGCCTACGCCGAGTTCCAGGCGGTGCTGCGCCTCGCGGGCCTGATCGACGCCAAGGACAAGTGGAGCGGCGGCAAGACCCACTTCGTGCAGACCGGCGACATCACCGACCGCGGCAGCGACACCCGGCAGGTGCTGGAGCTGCTGATGCGGCTGGAGGGCGAGGCGCGCAAGGCCGGCGGCCGCGTGCACGCCCTGCTCGGCAACCACGAAGTGATGAACGTGATGGGCGACCTGCGCTACGTGAGCCGCGAGGAGTACAAGTCGTTCGAGAGCCCGAAGTCGCGCAGCAGCTACGAGGACCTCTTCCGCTCGCGCGCGATCGCCGCGCGCCAGGCGGCGAAGGAAGCGAAGCAGACGTTCGACGAGGCCTCCTTCCGCAGGAAGTTCGAGGAGGACTTCCCCCTCGGCTACAGCGAGCGGTTCCTGGCCTTCGCGGACGACGGCCGCTACGGCCAGTGGCTGCGCCAGCGTCCGCGCGATCGTGAAGATCGACGGCGTCGTGTTCCTGCACGGCGGCCTCACCCCCGAGGTGGCGGCGCTCGGCTGCGAGGCGATCAACGCCACCGTGAAGCGGGAGATCACCGACGACCTCGCCAAGACGCGCCAGGAGCCGCAGGCCTCGCTGGCCGCGGGCGAGAGCGGGCCGCTCTGGTTCCGCGGCATGGCGCGCGAGGACGAGACGCTCTGGCAGCCGTCGCTCGAGCGCGTGCTCTCGGGCATCGGCGCGCGGGCCGTCGTGGTCGGGCACACCGTCACGAGCGACGGCCGCATCACGCCGCGCTTCGGCGGCCGCGTGGTGATGATCGACGTCGGCATGAACCCGCTCTACGGCCGCAACCTGGCCGCGCTCGAGATCGCCGCCGACGGCACGATGAGCGCCCTCTACCCGGACCGCCGCGAGCCGCTGGGCCTGCCCAAGGCCGCGGCGCTCGCGCCCGCGTCGTCCCGCTAGCCGAAGAAGATGGCGACTGGCGACGCGTGGGTCGTAGTCGGGCTCGACAACGGCGGCAACAAGAACAACGCCACCGTGCTCGACGCGTCCGGCCGCTTCCTGGTGCCTTCGCTGCTCGAGAGCCCGAGCCGGGTCACCGAGGGACCGGAGGTGGCCCTCGCGGCGCTCGTCGAGTCGTTCGACGACGTGCTGGCGCGGACCGCCATCGCGCACGACCGCGTGCGTGCGGTGGGGCTCGACACCCCCGGCCCCGCCAGCGCCACCGGCGTCATCTCCTCGCGCGGCTCGACCAACTTCGCCCACCCCGGCTGGCGCAACTTCGACGTGCGCGGCGCGCTCGAGGACCGGCTGAAGCGGCCCGTCGTCTACAACAACGACGGCAACGCGGCGGCGCTCTACGCGCACTACCAGCTGTTCGGGCCGCTCGCGCCGCAGCGCGCTTCGGTGTCGGCGATCATCGGCACGGGCTTCGGCGGCGGCGTGATCGAGAAGGGCCAGGTGATCAAGGGTGCTTCGGGCTTCGCGGGCGAGCTCGGCCACGTCCACATCCCGCTGCACGGGCTGATCGAGCCGGACCAGCCGCTGCCGAAGTGCAACTGCGGCTTCGTGGGCGACGCCGAGAGCATCGCCTCGCTCACCGGGATCGAGAAGAACCTGCTGCCGTACTGGCTGTCGCGCTACCCCGAGCACGCGCTCACGAAGGCCGAGTCGCTCGCGAAGGCGGCCAAGCTCGTGCGGGGCTACGGCGAGGAGAGCGACCCGATGGCGCTCGCGATCTTCGCCCAGCAGGCGCAGGCGGTCGGCCGGCTCTTCACGATCGCCGCCAACTTCACGGATCCCGACGCCTACTTCATCGGCGGCGGCGTCGTCGAGGCGGCCCCGCACTTCCGCGAGTGGTTCCTGGCGAAGGTGCGCGAGCACACCGCGCTCAAGGAGGAGCAGGCGCGCGCGTCCCGGCTCGAGGTGGTGCCCGACCTCGACATGGCCGGCGCGCGCGGCGCGGCGATCGCCGCGCTCGAGACCGTCCACGCGCGCTGAGCGCGCGTCAGGCCAGAAGGCCGAGCGGCCTCACGGGTTGGGCTTGGCCTGGCCGCAGTCGCAGCGAGGGCAGCCGTTGTCGAAGATGATCCGCCACTTGCCGTCCTTCTCCTTGCGCCAGACGGAGTTGAACGTGCCGACCCGCTTGCCCGCGGGGTCGAAGACCGGCCCGCTGCTGAAGCCGAGCTCGCCGGAGTCGAGCACCTCGACGTTCTCGGGCGCCCACGAGAAGGGCGCGGCCTGGCCCTGGTAGAACCCCTTCCACGCGTCGACGACGGCGGCCTTGCCGCGCTGCACGCCGCGTCCGAAGAACACGGTGTCGGTCGCCAGGAACGAGGCGAACGCCGCGTGGTCGCGATCCGCCATCGTCTTCGCGAACGCCGTCTCGGTCTGGCGCACCTCTTCCTTAAGCTCCGCGTTCGTCGCAGCGCCCGAGACGGAGGCGACCAGGATCAGCGATGTCATCAGGCTCAGCGTCCTTCTCACGAGTCACCTCCGATGCGCGGTCCTTCGCGACCGCCGGGTCGCGGGAGCATCCCACGACGCGGCGCGAACGCAAATCCAAGCCGCTGTACGAACGAGGAGGCTGTGGCGTCGTCTCGAATGGTGGTCATCCGCCGGTCGCAAGTGTGAAATGTCGTCGTTTCGCCTTGGCATGACCTTCGCCTCACTGCGCCCATCCGCTCGACAATGCGTATGTCGCTCTTGAGGGATCGGCGTGACGGACCGCGTGTTCAAGAGCAATCGCGCAGACAAGGACAGGGAAGACCTCCCGAATCGGGACCTGCCGTCCGATCTGGCTGGAGAAGCCGGCCGGCGCCGGGAGGCCGCTTCGTACCTGCGGGCCGCCCGGCTGACGGACGACGCGTCCGAACGGCAAGCGCTGCGGCTGAAAGCCGCGGAGCTCCTCGCACCGCGAGCATCGCGCGGGAGAGGACGCGCGGCGCGTTGATCCACCGCTCGTCCGGTGGCCATACTAGCGGCATGGCAGGCAGCGATCGGGCCGCAATGGAGACCGTCGGCGCGAACGGGCTCGAAGGCGTCGAGGTCGCGCGCACGGCGCTTGAGCGACGTCGACGGCGAGCGCGGCCGGCTCGTGATCGCGGGGCACGACGTCGAGGCGCTCGCGGGGCGCGTCAGCTTCGAGGACGCGTGCCTGATGCTCTGGGACGGCGCCGATCCCAGCCCCGAGGCGCGCGATCGCCTGCGGGCCGCGCTGGGCGAGGCGCGCGTCCGGGCCTTCGAGGCGATCCCGGGCCTGGGCAGGGCCCTCGAGACGAAGGATGCGATGGACGCGCTTCGCGCCGCCGTCGCGCAGCTGACGGCTCCGGCCGACGAGAGCGAAGGCCGCGTCCGCGTGACCGCCGCGACGGCGGTGTTCGTCGCGGCCTGGTGCCGTCTCCACGCCGGCCAGTCGCCGCTTCGTCCGGACCCGGCGAGCCCGCACGCCGCCGACTACCTGCGGATGGCCACCGGGAGCGGCGAGCACGCGGCCGCGCTCGAGAGCTACCTGGTGACGGTGACCGAGCACGGCATGAACGCCTCCACCTTTGCCGCGCGCGTCGTCGCGTCGACGGGCTCGGACCTGGTGTCGGCGGTGGTGGCCGCGATCGGCGCGCTCAAGGGGCCGCTCCACGGCGGCGCGCCCGGGCTGGTGCTCGAGATGCTGGACGCGGTCGGCAGCGCCGGAGCGCGCGGCCGCCTGGCTCGAGGCCGAGCTTTCGGCCGGCCGCCGCATCATGGGGATGGGCCACCGCATCTACCGCGTCCGCGATCCGCGCGCGGCGGTGCTCGAGAAGGCGGTCGAGGCGCTCGAGCGCCGCTCGGCGCCGAGCTCGCGCCTGCGGCTGGCGCGCGCCGTCGAGAAGGCCGCCGAGGAGCTGCTGGCGCGCCGCCACCCGGAGCGCGCGCTGCGGGCGAACGTCGAGTTCTACACCGCGGTGCTGCTCGAAGCGGTCGGCCTGCCGCGCGAGGCCTTCACGGCCACCTTCGCGGTCGGGCGCGTCGCCGGCTGGAGCGCCCACGTCGCCGAGCACCGGCGCGTCGGCCGCCTGATCCGGCCGAGCTCGCGCTACGTCGGGCCCCGCCCGGACCATTCATGAGGTCGTCCGTGCATTCCTCATGACTCGTCCGATGTCGTAGAGGCGCCGCCCGAGGAAGTCCCGCTCGGCGGCGTTGTCCGTGAGCTCGATCGCCGCCTCGTACGCTTTCGCGGCTTCGGCGTCCCGGCCGAGGCGCCGCAGCAGGTCGGCGCGGATCGCGTGGAAGAGGTAGTACGCCCCGAGGTCCAGCGCGTCCACGAGCTCGAGCGCCGCCGCGGGCCCTTCGATCTCGGCCAGGGCCACGGCGCGGTTGAGCGCTATGACCGGATTCGCCTCGCGCGCGAGGAGCTGGTCGTAGAGCGCCAGGATCTGGGACCAGTCGGTGGTCTCCGCGGAGCGCGCGTCGCTGTGAACCGCGACGATCGCCGCCTGGATCTGGTAGACGCCGGGCTCGTTGCGCAGCAGGCAGCGGCGCACGATCGCCTGGCCTTCGGCGATCTGGTCGCGATTCCACAGCTCCCGGTCCTGCTCGGCGAGCGGCAGCAGCGCGCCGTCCGCCGTCGTCCGCGCCGCCCGGCGCGACTCGTGGAGCAGCATCAGCGCGAGCAGGCCCTGAACCTCGGGCTCGTCGGGCAGGAGCTCGGCGAGCACCCGGCCGAGGCGCAGGGCCTCGGCGCACAGCTCGCCGCGGACCAGCTCGCTTCCCGAGCTCGCGGCGTAGCCCTCGTTGAAGATCAGGTAGACCACGGCCAGCACGGACTGCAGTCGCTCGGCGAGCTCGGCGGCCGGAGGCACGCGGTACGGGATGGCGGCGTCGCGGATCTTGCCTTTGGCGCGCACCAGCCGCTGCGCCATCGTCGGCTCCGGCACCAGGAAGGCCCGCGCGATCTCGGCCGTGCCGAGCCCGCCGACGAGCCGTAGCGTGAGCGCGACCTGCGCGGGGCGTGACAGCGCGGGGTGGCAGCAGGTGAAGATCAGCCGCAGCCGCTCGTCCGGCACCGGGCCCTCCTCGACCGGTTCGTCCTGTGCGTGGAGCAGTGCCGCCTGGGCGTGGCGGTCGGCGCGCGACGCTTCCCGCCGCAGCCGGTCGATCGCTCGACGCCGGGCCGTCGTGATGATCCAGCCGGCCGGGCTCGGCGGCATCCCGTCGGCCGGCCAGCGCTCGACGGCGGCCGTGAAGGCGTCCGCGACGGCGTCCTCGGCGACGCCGATGTCGCCGAAGACGCGGACCAGCACGCGCCACCGCGCGGCCGTACTCCGCGCGGAACACGCGCTCGATCTCCGAAGCCCGTGCCTGGTCCAAGCCGGTGTCAGTACTCTCCGCGGCTCTGGAACGGCCGCACCTCGATCGGCAGCGTGAGGATCTGCGCCGCCTTGCGCGCCCAGCCGAGCGCCGCGTCCAGATCCGGCGCGCTCACGATCCAGAACCCTCCGACGTGCTCCTTGCCCTCGACGTAGGGCCCGTCGGTCATCACGACGTCGTCGCCCCTTGCCCGCAGCACCGTGGCCGTGCTCGGAGCGTGAAGTCCTCCGGTGAACACCCAGGCGCCGGCGCCCTTGATCTCCTGGTTGAGGACGTGCAGCTTGCGGCCGATCTCCTCCAGCACCTCGGGCGGCGGCGTCCCGCCGTCGGGCTGGTAGATGCTGATCAGGTACTGCGTCATCGGCGCTCCTCAGAGGCCAGTGGCCCCGGCGTCAAGCCGGCTCGTAGCCCGCGATCACGACTCCCGTGGTCGTGGGCACGCTCCTCACGAGGCGGAACGCCCGCCGCGCGGCGTCGTCGTCGAAGAGGCGGCGGCCCCGCCCCAGGACCAGCGGGTGGATCGAGAGCAGGAAGTGATCGACGAGGCCGCTCCGCATCAAGGTCTGCAGCAGGTCTCCGCTGCCCAGCACCACGATGTCCTTGCCGGGCTGCTCCTTGAGGCGAGCCACGCTCTGCGCGGCCTCGCCCGGGAGGAGCGTCGAATTCTGCCACGGCAGCGGCTCCTGCGAGCGTCCTCGAGGCGACGTACTTCTGTGCCCTCGTCGAGCACCTTCGAGAACGGGTTGTCCTTGCGCGCGGGCCAGACCCTGTAGAAGTCCTCGTACGTCCGGCGTCCGAACAGCATCGGTCCGCCCCCGGCCATGCCTTCGCCCATCGTCTTCATCATCACGGGGTCGAAGTAGGGGCCCGCCCAGCCGCCGTGCTCGAAGCCGCCGCGCGTGTCCTCGTCTTTCCGGCCCGGCGCCTGCATGACCCCGTCGAGCGTGAGGCTGACGACCGCGACGATCTTGCGCATGGCGTGGTTCCTCCGGGGCCGGCGCCCGCCGGTCCTCATCCCCTACACGAACCACGGTCCCCGGAATCGACATCGGGCGACCGCTCCCCCCCAAAAATACGTCTCGTGGAGCCGCTCGTCGCAGCGGGGAGTCGTTCAGGCGGGGATCTCCTCCTGGGCCAGAGGCTGCCCGAGGACGACCTTCAGGACGTGCCGCCTGCCATCGTCGACGAGCGGGATGTCGTGCGCGGCGACCGCTGTTCCGTCGAGCAGCGCCCGCGCGACGCCGCGGCAGCAGCGCTCCGGGTTGGCGATCTCGAGCTCGTAGCGCGTCGCGCCGAAGCGCCAGGCGATCGAGCAGGACGGCCAGGACGTCGGGATGCAGGGATCGATCTCGAAGCTCGCACCGTGGCGGCGCAGGCCGAGGATGCTCTCGAGGCCGGCCCGGTACATCCAGCCCGCCGAGCCGGTGTACCAGGTCCAGCCGGCCCGGCCGGCGTGAGACGGGTGCGCGAGCACGTCGCCGGCGAGCACGTATGGCTCGGCCTTGTAGCGCTCGACGTCCGGCAGCTGGCGCGTGTGATTGGCGGGGTTGAGCATGTGGAAGAGCTCCACGGCTTCGTCGCCCGACCCCAGCCGGGCCATGGCCATCACCGCCCAGACGGCGGCGTGCGTGTACTGGCCGCCGTTCTCCCGCACGCCGGGCGGATAGCCCTTGATGTACCCGGGATCCTGCGACGAGCGGTCGAAGGGCGGCGTGAGCAGGGCGAGCAGCCGGGGGCCGCGCCGGACGAGGTGCGCACGGACGGCATCCATGGCGCGATCGGCAAAACGCTCCGGCACCGCCGCCGACAGCACGGACCAGGACTGAGCGACCGCGTCGATCCGGCACTCCTCGTTCTGCGCCGACCCGAGCGTCGAGCCGTCGTCGAAGTACCCGCGCCTGTACCATTCGCCGTCCCAGGTCCGCTCGAGGACCGCCCCGAGCCGCGCGGCCTCGCGGCGGTAACGCTCGGCGCGCTCGGCGTCGCCCCGCTCGCCGCAGAGCGACGCGAACTCGGCGAGCACGCCGTGCAGGAAGAAGCCGAGCCAGCTGCTCTCTCCCCGGCCCTGCCAGCCGACGCGGTTCATGCCGTCGTTCCAGTCGCCGCTGCCGAAGAGCGGCAGCCCGTGCGCGCCCACGGTCAGGCCCTTGTCGATCGCCCGCAGGCAGTGCTCGAAGAGCGAGGCGCGCTCGGCGGACACGCGCGGCTGCAGGTAGGCCTCCTGCGCCTCCGGCGCGAGCGGCGGCGCCTCCAGGAACGCGACCGGCTCCTCGAAAACGCCCAGGTCGCCGGTCGTCCGCACGTAGTGCGCCGCCGCGTACGGCAGCCACAGCAGGTCGTCCGAGCAGCGGGTGCGGGTGCCGCGGCCGCTCGGCTCGTGCCACCAGTGCTGGACGTCGCCTTCGACGAACTGGCGGGCGGCGGCCTTCAGGAGATGCGCGCGCGTCAGGTCGGGCCGGGAGATCGCGAGCGCCGCCGCATCCTGGAGCTGATCCCGGAAGCCGAACGCCCCGCCCGGCTGGTAGTAGCCGGTGCGCGCCCAGAGCCGGCAGCTCAGGTCCTGGTAGAGCAGCCAGCGGTTCATCAGCAGGTCGAACGAGTCGTCCGGCGTGCGGACCTGCACGGCGTCGAGGGTGCGGTCCCAGGCGCTTTGCACCGCGTCGAGCGCCAATGCCGCCGCCGGCGCGGAGCCGTGGCGCGACACGAGCTCGCGGGCCGTGGCGGCGTCCTCTGCCTGGCCGATCAGGAAGACGAGAGCTCGCGTCTCGCCCGGGGCGAGCGGAACGGAGACGTGAAGCGCCGCGCAGGGGTCGAGGCCCGCGCCGAAGCGCCCGGAGAGCGCCTCGCGGCCGAGCGCGGCCGGGTGCGCGAGCGAGCCGTTGCGGCCGAGGAACGAGGCTCGATCCGCCGTCGCCGAAGCGAGCGGCTCGCTCGCGTGCGCGAAGGCCACGTGCCCCTGGCGTTCGTCGTTGTAGGGATTGCGCGCGAGAATCGCCCCGCTCGCGGCGTCGAGCTCCGTGACGACGTGCAGCTTGAAGCCCTCGCGGGGCGGTCCGAGGATCCACTCGTTGTAGGCGAAGACGCTCAAGCGGCGAGGAGTGACGCCTTCGTTGGTCAGCGTCAGCAGCGAGAGCTTCACGGGATCGTTCGCGTCCACGAAGACGTCGAGCTCGTGGCGCAGCCCGTACGCGAGCCGCGAGAAGCGGGTATGCCCCGCCGAGTGACGGACGACGAGGCGGCTCTCCGGCGTCGGTCGCATCGGCCTCACGCAGGGCGACCACGCCTCGCCCGTCTCGTCGTCGCGCACGAACAGCGCCTCGGCGGTGGGGTCGCACACGGGGTCGTTCGCGAAGGGCGTGAGGCGGTTCTCGCGGCTGTCTCCGGCCCAGCTGAACGCCGAGCCGCGTTCCGTCACCACGGTGCCGAACCCGGGGTTGGCGATCACGTTGGCCCACGGCTGCGGTGTCTCGGTCTCGCCCTCGAGGACGACCACGTACTCCCGCCCGGCGTCGGCGAAGCCCCCGAGGCCGTTCGCCAGCGTGAGCGGCGGAACCTCGGCGAGCTCCTCGGGGACACGAGCGGCGGCTCGCGAGGGCAGAAGCTCGGCGGGCTCGGGCTCGGGCCAGTGGGCGTAGGCGTGCTCGAGCTGCGCCTTCAGGTCGCCCCGCTCGCCGCTCAGCACGGCGCGCGCCACCGCCGCGAGCAGCACGCGCTCGGCCTCGCCCATGCGGTCGCCGCGCAGGAGGTAGGCGCCTCCGGGCTTGTGGCTCCACGCCCGCCAGGGCCCGTTGTCGACGAGCGCCGTGAGCTGGCCGTGCATCTCGTCCAGGTAGCCCGCGGGGTGCTCGTTCAGGATCACGACGTCCGCGCGCAGTCCCTTGAGCCGCCAGTACTCCTGGGCCTGCAGCACCTCGCGCACGAGCGGCAGGTCGTCCTGCTCGACGACGCGCACCAGCAGGATCGGCAGGTCGCCCGAGATCGCATGCGGCCACAGCCCCGGCTGGCCGAGCTCGTTCCGCGCGAGAAGCCCGGGCTCCGCGCGCAGCGAGCGATCGGCGTAGAGCACGCGCGAGGCCAGCCGCTCGTACAGCAGGGCGTCCTCGCTGGTGATCCCGAGGTGACGCAGTGCGCTCTGCGCGTGCGCGAACGCGAGCGCGAAGCTCCGCGCCGCCGAGCCAGGCTCGTGGTACTTCTGGGCGAGCGCCAGGGCGGTGTCGCGGGACGACGCGACGCCGGTGGCGAACGCCAGCCGCACCATGCCGCCCGGCGCGAGGCGGATGCGCTGGCGCAGGCTCACGATCGGGTCGAGCACGACACCCGTGGTGCCGGACAGCGAGCGTCCGTCGAGCGCCCGTGGAGCGTCGGCGGCGCGCCCGCGGCCGAGGAAGCGCGCGCGATCGCTCTCCCACTCGACGGGGCCCTGTGCTGCGGCCCTCCAGGCTCAGCACGTGCACGGCCCAGAGCGGCGGCTCGTCCGCCGCGCGCGGCCGGCGCCGGCACAGAAGCGCCGTCCGCTCCGGCAGGTACTCCGTCTCGACGAACAGCTTGCCGAAGGCCGGGTGGGCGAGGTCCTCCGCCGCAGAGGCGAGCACGATCTCGGCGTAGCTCGTGATCTCGATCTCGCGCGGCCGGTCGCTGTGGTTCGTCACCGCCAGCCGCCGCACCTCGACGTCGTCCTCCGGGGAGACCGCGACTTCGAGCAGGGTCGCGATCTCGTCGTCGCGGCGGCTGAAGGCCGCCTTCTCCGCGAGGAACGTGACCAGGTACTCGTCCGGCTCGGCGCCCGTGGGCTGGTGCGTCGCCGACCAGACGGCGCCGCTGCGCACGTCGCGGAGGTAGAGGAACTGGCCGCCCGCGTCGCGGGTGGCGTCCTCGCGGTGGCGCGTCACGGCACGGCCGCGCCAGAAGCTGGCGCCGCCCCCGGCGTTGGTCACGACGGTCGTGTAGCTGCCGTTCGACAGGAACTGGGCGTGGGGCCACAGCGTGTGCGGCGAGCGGAAGCGCCGGGCGGGCTGGGCCGCCGGCGGTCCTGCGCTGCGCGTCTCCTCGACGGGGCGGGGCTGCGTGATCGGCGCGCCGCGGGGCACGCGCTCCTGCAGCAGCAGCTCCGTGGCCCGCACCCGCGGATCGGCGTGGAAGCGCCTCACCATCGGATCGCCGAGCAGCACGTTGGCGAGTGCTATGAGCGTCATGCCCTGGTGGTGGGCCATGAAGGCCCGCACGACGGTCCCGCCGGGGGCGCCGCGGCTCGCGTCTTGGGCTTGCTCGCCGATCGACGCGTGCGTGTAGTCGATGGCCTCGTAGAAGCCGTAGGCGCCCGCCCGCCCCTCGTCGGCGAGCCGTCGCAGGTTGCGGGTGGCGAGCCGCGGCTCGACCATCGCCGCGAGCGCCGTCGCGTAAGGCGCCACGACCAGCTCGTCGCCGAGGCCCCGCTTCAAGCCGAGGCCGGGGACGCCGAAGGCCTTGTACTGGTAGTTCTCGTGGCGGTCGGTGACGTTGTAGGCGCACTCGGAGACGCCCCAGGGCACCTCGCGCTCGTCGGCGTACTGGGCCTGCCGGCGCACGGCCATGCGGCAGCTCTGCGCGAGCAGCGTCTCCGGATAGCTCCGCATCACGAGGTGCGGCATCAGGTACTCGAACGCGGTGCCGCTCCAGGAGAGGAGCGTCGGCGTGCCGTCGATGCTCGTGACCAGCCGGCCCAGGTGGAACCAGTGCGTCTCCGGCAGCTCGCCGCGCGCGATGGCGATGAAGCTGGCGAGCCGCGCCTCCGAAGCCAGGAGGTCGTAGTAGGACGAGTCGAGGTGGCCCGGGCCTTCCACGTCCGCGAGGCGATAGCCGATCGAGAGGATCCGGCGCTGCGGGTCGTAGAGGAACCGGAAGCGCGTGCCCTCGGCGAACGCGGCGGCGCGCCGCGCGAGCTCCGCGAGCCCGGCCTCGTGCAGACCTTCGGCGAGCGTCATGAGCGCGCCGACCAGGTTTCCGCTGTCCACGGTCGAGACGTAGCGAGGCGGCAGCGGAGCCAGGCTCTGCGTGTCGTACCAGTTGAGCAGATGGCCTTCGTGCCGCTCGAGACCCTCGATCGTCGTCAGGGTCGCGTCGACCCGCGCGGCGAGCTCGTCCCGGCCGATGAGGCCGAGGTCGTGAGCGGCGAGCGTCGCCAGCAGTCCCATGCCGATGTTCGTGGGCGAGGTCCGGTGGGCGATGCGTGGCTCGGGCGTCTCCTGGAAGTTGTCGGCGGGCAGGCCGTGATCGTCGGGCCCCATGAAGGACTCGAAGTAGCGCCAGGTGTCGCGGGCGACGCCCGTGAGGAACGCGCGGTCCTCGGCGCCGAGATCGAGCTGCGGCACCGCCCTTGGCCGGCTGAGCGCGTGCGCGACGAAGGGCGCGGCGGCCCAGAGCGCGAGCACGGGCAAGGCGACCGGCCAGGAGGCGGGACGCGCGAGCCATGACCACGACGAGGCCGACGAGCGCGATCAGCGGGCTCGCGATCATCTCGGTCACGAAGACACCCGCGCCGCTTCGGTCCCGCCCGCGCTCGACGCTCGCCGCGGCCGTCTCCCACTCCAGCAGGCGCCGCTTCGTGGCCGCCAGCCGGACGAGCGTCAGGCCGATCGCGTGCATTCGCTCCCAGGCCTGGCTCGCGGCGAACGTGAGCTGCAGGCCCGCCTGCGCCAGCGCCGTCGCCGCGTCCTCCCGCAGCACGCGCAGGAACACGCGCCACGGCTGCTGGGGCGGCGGCCCGGCGAGCGCCCCGAGCGCGATCGGGTACAGGTTGAAGGCGAGCGCGGCCAGCACGGCGGCGGTCCAGACCGAAGCACTTCCCGGCAGCACCGTCCACGCGAGCAGCAGCAAGGCGACGGTCGCGGGCGCCATCAGGCTCCGCCTCAGGTTGTCGACGATCTTGAAGCGCGAGATGAGTGGCAGGCGGTTGCGGCGCAGGCCGGAACGGGTCGGGACGAACGGGAACAGCCACCACAGGATCTGCCAGTCGCCGCGCACCCAGCGGTGCTGGCGGCGTGCGTGGACGAGGACGCTCGCCGGGTAGTCGTCGACGACCTCGATGTCGGTGACGAGCGCCGTCCGCGCGTAGAGCCCCTCGAAGAGGTCGTGCGACAAGAGCGCGTTCTCGGGCACGCGTCCGTCGAGCGCGGCCATGAAGGCGTCCACGTCGTAGAGCCCCTTGCCGGTGAAGATCCCTTCGCCGAAGAGGTCCTGGTAGGTGTCGGAGACCGCGGTCGTGTAGGGGTCGACGCCCGTGTGCCCGGCGTAGAGCCGCGCGAAGAGAGAGCCCGCGGCGCTCGCCATGGTCACGCTCACCCGGGGCTGCAGGATCGCGTAGCCCTCCGTGACGCGGCCCAGCAGGGGGTCGAGCTGGGGCCGGTGGAGCGGATGGGCCGCGATGCCGACGAGCTTCTTCGCGGCGTCGCGCGGCAGCCGCGTGTCCGAGTCGAGCGTGATGCAGTAGCGCACGGAGGGGAAGACGGAGGCGTCGCCGGCCTCGACCGAGAAGCCGGTGTCGGTGGCCCCGCGCAGCAGGCGGTTCCATTCCTCGATCTTGCCGCGCTTGCGCTCCCAGCCCATGAAGACGCCCTCGCCCGGGTTCCAGCGGCGCACGCGGTGGACGAGGTAGAAGCGGTCGGCGCGCCCCTCGGCGTGGCGCGCGTTGAGCGCCTCGACGCCTTTGCGGGCGGCGCCCAGGATCGCTGCGTCCTGCGGCATCTCGAGGGCGGGGGCGTCCGTGAAGTCGCTGAGGATCGCGAAGTGGATCAGCGGATCGAGGTTGCCGAGCGCGAGCACTTCGAGGTGCTCGAGCAGCTCCGAGACCCGCTCGACGCTCGGCAAGAGCGTCGGCACCACGACCATGGTGCGCGCGCTCTCGGGTACGCCGCCCATGAAGTCGAAACGCGGGAGCCGCCGCGGAGCGGCGAAGCGCGCGCACAGGCTCTGGACGACGGCCGTCGCTACGTCGCTGGCCGGCAGCAGCAGCAGCAGTCCCACCCAGGCGAGTGGCCAGGGCGAGTCGGCGTGCCGCTGCGCATAGGCGCCGCCCAGACCGAGCAGCAGGGCGGTCAGAAGCCCGATCGCCCCGAGGTAGGCGGCCGTGGCGTGGGCGAAGACGAAGCGCCGCGCGCGGCGCCGCAGGCCGGGACGATACGCCACGTCCGTCTCCAGGTCGGCGCGGCCCTTGCCGATCAGGTGATGGCCGACGTGGACGGCGAGAAAGTCGGCGCCGCTCTCGGCCGCCTGGCGCGCGCTCTCGACGGTGCGCAGGGCCACACGCAGCTGCCCCTCGCCGGTGCCGTCGGCCAGGTCCTCGACCGCCTGGCGGTAGCGGTCCCGGCTCAGGAAGTCCATCCGGCCGTAGACGCCGGCCGGATCGCGCTGGAGCACGCCCTCGACCAGGCTCGCCGACTCGAAGTACTGGCTCCAGTCGAGCGTCGAGACGAGGCGCAGGCTGGTGATGACGTTCGCGACCGAGACCTGCGCGGCGGCCTGGCGCCGGTGCTCGCCACGGATCGCCTCCTCCGACGCCGTTCGCTGCGCCGCGAGATGAGCGTCGACGGCGGCGCGAACCGCCGCGAGCCGCGGACCGTACTCGCGCGCGAGCTGCAGCAGCTGCACCACGAACGCGGGATGGATCTCCGGCGGGAGCGCCGGCGGCTGTCCGTGCCCGCCGGCGTCGATGCGGGCGACGTAGGCGTCGGCCGCGCGGCGCGCCTCGCGCGCGAGGCCCGCCTCCTCCACGAGGCGGCGCAGGTTCTCGATCAGAGCGAGCTTCAGCATGCTCGGCCAGGCCCACAGCTCGCCGATCGTGAGCGGCGCGACCGTCTGGTAGCTGTTCATGAAGCGAAGCAGCTGCTGCCGGTCCAGGCGGCTGTCGCTGTGACGGATCAGCTCCACGGCCGTGGCGTAGACGCGCGCGTCGCCGGCCAGCTGGCGCGTGGCGAGCTTGGGCAGCTCGCGGTAGTAGCCGCGCGGCAGGTTCTGGCGCACGTCGCGGATCTCGGTGGCGACCAGGTGGAAGTTGTCGAGCAGCCACTCCTCCGCGGGTGTCACGAACTCCCCGCGGTGGACCCCCTCGGCCAGCGCGAGATAGGCCTCGCGCAGCACGCGCTCGTTGTCGGCGAGGCGGGGGAACAAGTCCCGCGCGTTGCGGCCGGGCGTGGGATCGATGGTCAGGCGCGCCGCGAGCGCCTTGGCCCGCTCCTCGAGCCGCTCGATGCTCAGGAGCTCGTCCCGCAGCGGCTTGTCGGGTGTGCGGAGGCGGCGTCGGCGCAGGCGCCGGACCAGCGAGTCGAAGGTCGAGCTCACTCGACGGACCCGCGATCGCGCAGGGCTTGCCCCCCGAGGTGCAAAGCGCCGTCGCCGCACGCGGCGGCGACGAGCAGCGCCAGCCGGACCGCCGAGCGGCCCGCCGCCCCCTCGAGCTGGCCGTCGACCGCTTCGGCCTCGAGCACGCGCCCGGAATTCAGTCGTGCCCGGATCCGGCAGCTCTGATCGGAGCCGCCCAGCGGGTGGCGCGACTCCGTCAGGTGCACCGCCGCGCGCTGCACCTCGGGGCCGAACCGGCTCAGCTCCAGCAGCACGCGCCGCCTGACCCTTCCGCGGCAGGCCTTCGTCATCCGCAGGCCCGCGCTCGTGACGTCGATCCTCAAGCTCGCAGCTTCGGCATGCCGCCTGCGCTCCTCTCGTGTCGGAGCCGAAGTCTAGGTACGTCCTGGCGCTCCGGATCCAATATTTGTTTTGGGCGTGTTGCATAGTCCGCGCTTCGATGTATCGTCGAGGCGTGGCCGAGCTCAACCACCACCACCTGCTGCATTTCTGGACGGTCGTTCGCGAAGGCGGCGTGACGCGCGCGAGCGAGAAGCTCAACGTCTCGCAGCCCACCGTCAGCGGCCAGCTCCGGGAGCTGCAGGAGGCCCTCGGCGAGAAGCTGCTCGCTCGCTCCGGACGCACGCTCGTCCTCACCGACGTCGGCCGCACCGTCTATCGCTACGCGGATCAGATCTTCGCCCTCGGCCGTGAGCTGCAGCAGGCCGTGAAGGGACGCATCACGCAGCCGACGCGCCTGGCGCGTGGGCGTGGCGATGGTCGTGCCCAAGCTGGTCGCTTACCAGATCCTGGAGCCGGCGCTCAGTCTTCCCGAGCCGATCCAGCTGGACTGCGTGCACGAGCGGCCGGAGCGTCTCGTCGCCGAGCTGGCGGTCTACGCCCTGGACGTGGTGCTCGCCGACACGCCCGCGCCTCCCGCGGTCAAGGTGCGGGCCTACAGCCACCTGCTCGGCGAGTGCGGCGTCTCGATCTTCGGGAGCGAGCGCCTGGCGGCAAAGCACCGCCGGCGCTTCCCGGCCTCGCTCGACCGGGCGCCGTTCCTGCTGCCGAGCGGCGACTCCGGGCTGCGCCTCTCGCTCGAGGAGTGGTTCCGCCGGCACGGCGTCCGCCCGCGCGTCGTCGGCACCTTCGAGGACAGCGCGCTCATCGACGCGTTCGGCCAGGCGGGCGCGGGGCTCTTCGCGATGCCGACGGCGATCGAGGCCGAGGTGCGGCGGCAGTACCGCGTACGGCTGATCGGACGCCTGACGGGCATCCAGCAGCGCTTCTACGCGATCACCGTCGACCGGAAGCTCCGCAACCCCGCGGTCATCGCCATCTCCGAGCGGGCGCGCCAGCTCTTCGGCTGACGCGGGCGCGCCCGGCTCGCGCCGCCGCCGCGACCCCGTCGCGGCCATCGGACCGCTCCGATGGATCGCGCCCGAACAATCGATTAGTCACCCACTCCGCACGACGCCTAGAGTGGCTGTTGCGGGAGTGACCAGCCGACGTGAGCTGAGTGCGGCTTCGACCCGCGAGAGACAAGGTGACACGATGACCAAGACGTTGACGAGGACCTTGTGGGCGTGCGCCGCGTGCCTGAGCCTGTGGCCCGCGCCGCTCGTCGCGGGGCCGCCCGATCCCGCGTTGAATCTGCAGGCGTGCCGGAACGGCCGGCCGGAGTGCGACCGCTCGCGGCTGACCTTGTCGGAGCTGGCCGAGCTGGCTCGCGCCGATCACGCGCGCAACGTCACGGCGTGCCGGAACGGTGTCGAGTCCTGCGACCTTTCCCGGCTGACTCCGCCGGAGGCGATCCAGCTGGCCGTCGCGCAGCACGACCGCAACGTCTCGAACTGCAACGACGGTATCGGCGACTGCGACGCGTCACGCCTGACCAAGGCCGAAGCGCGCGACGCGGTGGTAGCCGAGCGGCGGCGACAGGTCGCCGCCTGCAAGGACGGAATCGGAGCCTGCGATTCGTCCAGCTTCACGAGCTCGGAGCTCGCCGCGGTTGCGACCGCAGAGCGCCAGCGCCTGGTGTCCGACTGCCGGGACGGCGCGGCGCGCTGCGACCAGGCGCTGCTGACGCGGCCGGAAGCCCGCGAGGTCGAGCTCGCCGGACGCCGCCGCAACCTGTCGGATTGCACGAACGGCTGGGACGACTGCGACCGCTCGAAGCTCGGCCAGCAGGAGACGATCGAAGTGGACCGGGCCGTGCACGAGCGCAACCTGGCCGTCTGCAAGGTCGGTGGCGACAGCTGTGACTACTCGCTCTTGAACCCCTCGGAGAGCAACGCGCTGGCCGCCGTCGAGCGCGAGCGGAATTACACGGCTTGTCTGAAAGGTCGAGGCTACTGCGATCGCTCCCGCCTGACGCCGCTCCAGGCCCTCACGGCCATGCCGCAGGCCACCGTCGCGGCGCCGCCGGCGAAGCAGCCATGAGCGAGTCGGAGTCGCACCGCTTCCACCTTTGGAACGCTCGTGCCGGGCTGACGTCCATCCTGGCACTCGTCTGCGCCGTGCTGGTACCTGACGGCTTCGTCTGGACGGGTCCCGTGGCGGCGGCTCTGGTCGGCCTGACACTGGCCACGGCAGCGGTCCTGGGCAGACGGGCGATCCTCTCGCTCGCGGGGGCGACGGCCGAACGCGAGGCGTAGGCGGCTAGCGGCGGAAAGGTCACGAGCGTGAGCAGTCGCACGGACCACATCCAGATCGCACGGGTGATCGGGATCCCGATCTACCTCCACTTCAGCTGGCTGATCATCTTCGGACTGATCGCCTGGACGCTGTCGACGGGTTACTTCCCAGCGCAGTCTCCCGATCTCCCCGCCTCTTCCTACTGGGCGAAGGGTCTCGTGGCGTCGCTGCTCTTCTTCGTCTCGATCCTGCTCCACGAGCTGGGGCACGCCGTCGTCGCGCGTCGCCAGGGCCTGCGCACGCGGTCGATCACGCTGTTCGTCTTCGGAGGCGTGGCACAGCTCGAGAAGGATCCCAGGGACGGACGGGCCGAGTTCTGGATGGCCGCTGCCGGCCCCGTCGCGAGCCTCGCCCTCGCGGGCCTCTTCTACGCGCTCGCGAGCCTGCCGTTCCTGGGCCCCTCGGCCGTGGCGGTGGCGAAATACCTGGCCCTGATCAACCTGATGCTCGCGCTCTTCAACCTGGTTCCCGCCTTCCCGATGGACGGAGGGCGGCTGCTGCGCGGCGCCCTGTGGGGGCCCCTGGGTAAGGCACGCGCGACGCGTATCGCGAGCGGAGCCGGCACCCTCTTCGCCTTCCTGCTCATCTTTGCGGGAGTCTTCAGCCTGCTCAGGGGCGACTCGCTCGGCGGCCTCTGGTACATCCTGATCGGCTGGTTCATCAAGGACGCCTCGCTCTCCAGCTACCAGCAGGTGCGCCTCGACGAGGCTCTCCGGGGAGTCACGGTGCGCGACGCGATGGTGCAAGCCGTCGCGACGATACCCGGGAGCGGCTCCGTGGCCGAAGCGGCTCGCGAGTACTTCATGCGAACCGGCTACGGGAGCTATCCCGTGACGCGGGGCGAGGCAGTCGTCGGCCTGCTCTGCCTGAAGGACATCCTGCGGCTCTCGGCGGAGGAGCGTGAGGCGACGTCCGTTCAGGGCGCCATGCGCCCGCTGACGGATGCCCTCGTCACCGACCCGGACGTTCCACTCCCCGAGGTGCTCTCAAGGATGGCCCAGGCAGGGACCGCGCGACTCCTCGTCATGCACGGAGAGCGACTCGCGGGCCTGCTCACGATGAACGGGGTGATCCGCCGCCTGAAAGTGCGGGAGGAGTTGGGGGGCGAGCCCGGTTTGTAGATTGTTCCTCCCTGTGGTCGTGGTAGTGGACGTCACACACGTCACGCCGGCGCCACAATGGGCCCCTTTGTGATTGGCACAGACGTTGCCCCTCCTTTCGTGGCCACCGCTTTCCGCCGCGCAGGCGGGCATCGGCGTGCTTCAAAGGAGGCGTGATGACTTCAATCAGAAAGCCGGCTCTGACCCTGGCTGCTCTTCTCGTGGTCTGGGGCACAGGCATTGCCCCGGCGCAGGCGAGCGACGACACCTGGATCACGACCAAGATCAGGATCGCGCTGATGACCACGGACGGCGCGGGCCGCAACGCCGTCAAGGTCGACACGGAGCACGGCAAGGTGACGATGCATGGGACGGTCGACAGCCAGGCGGTGAAAGACAAGGCCGAAGCCACCGTCCGCGCCGTCGGCGGCGTGACGGACGTCCGCAACCTGCTGCAGGTCGTCAAGCAGTCCAGCCAGGAGTCGGTGAAGGCCGTTGACAAGGACGTGAAGGATGCGGTCGAAAAGGCGCTGAAGGCGGACGAGAGCCTCGAGGGGATCAAGGTGAAGTCGGTCGAGAACGGCCTCGTGTTCCTCGATGGCAACACCACGAACCTGGCGAGCGAGCTTCGGGCCATTGAGACCGCCTACGGCATCGCCGGCGTACGGCAGGTGGATTCCGGAATCGAGACCAAGGAGAAGTAGGCGGGGGACTCCATCCGTCTTGAGCCGCACGTGCCCGCGCGTCAAGGGAGCGGCTCACCACGCTTGCGCTCTGCCAAGCCAGCGGGCACGGGAGGTTGCAGGATAGTCCACTGCGCGGCGCCGTTCCGGCAGTCGAGATCCGATCGCCGGGGAGACGAGACGCTCCAGATCCGCCGCAACGAACTGCACCAGGTCTCAAGGAGACAGAAGACATGAAGCTGAACGTATTCGTTGCGGGGCTCTGCATCAGCATCGCCCCCGTTGCATCAGGCCCGGCCTTCGCCCAGACGCCGACCGAGACGAAGCAGGTCACCATCGACGGCGAGGTGGTCCGCTACGAGGCGGGCAGCGTGATCGTCATCCGGGGAGCGGACAACAAGGAAACCGTCTACACCCTCACGCCGACGACCGCGGTGCCGGCGGACGTCAAGATCGGTCGCCGGGTCACGCTTTTCACCGAGCCGGGCAAGGACGGTGCAACGCAACTGGTCTCGCGTGTCACGACGACCAGCGTCACTCCCGAGGGTAACGTCAAGAGCACCACCGAGGACACCCGGACCCTGCCCTCCGGCGTCACCACGAAAACGACGACCACGACCCTCACGGGGACGGTCGCGGCCTACGAGGCGGGCAAGACTCTCACCGTCACGCGGTCCGATGGGAGCAAGGTTACTTACGTGATCAACGAGAAGTCGACGGTGCCCGCCGACCTGGTGATCGGTAAGACCGTCACCATCCTGACGATGCCCACCAGCGGCCCGGGCGAGCCCGTCGCGCAAACGATCACCTACGTCACTTCAATCAAGAAGTAGCAGCGAACAGCGTCCAGGACCCTTGGAGCCCTGGGGGCCGCTTTCCCCAGGGCTCTTTTCGTGGAACGACGGGCTTCGTGTCACAGGCTCCTGCTGAGCGTTACTGAACAGCTACGGTCACCAGGACCTGTCACGCTTCCCGGGCCAGGAGGAAATGACATGGCAACGACGACGAATCGACCTTTCGGCGCAGGTGGTGCGCGACGCGACAGGCTACGACTGCTGCTCAGACAGCAGGAGGCGATGCTTCGCCACCGCCGGCAAATCCTCCGGGACGGGCGGCCGGCCTGGATGTCGGGTGTGATGGACGACGAGGAGCACTCCCTGGGCGCCGAGGGGAGGGGTGTGGGTTTCTCGGTGTTGGAGCTCACGTCCCGGACGGTGCAGGGGATCGAGGCTGCCCTCCAGCGCCTGGAAGCCGGAGTGTTCGGCACGTGCTTCGATTGCCGGGACCGGATCTCCGGCGTCCGTCTGCGAGCGCTGCCCTTCGCCGCGTTGTGTCTCGCTTGCCAGCAGACACAGGACACCCACGGCATGGCGTCGACCGCCCGCGTGTCTCGCGGGAACTGAACGCCTGACCGGAAGCAGGAGAGCCATATGCGAGTCCAGGAAGTGCGAACGACTACAGTGAGCGATCGCCGGGCGAGGGCTGCCCTGTCAACGCGGGTCGTGCTCACGCTGGTGGCGGGAGCAGCGATTGGCGCATGCGGAACGACGAAGCCGGCTCCCGAGGCAGCGCAGCCAGCGTCGACGCCGGCCCGCGCGGTCGACTCAGGAGACCGCAGCCGCCCTCGTCGCCGAGGGCCAGCGCGTCTTCCGCTTCGACACCTTTGGTAACGAGCAACTCTGGACCGACACGCTTCGCCTGCACGAGGTCGTCGAGAAGAGCGTGGACCCGACGACCGCGCTCAAGGTCGGGCTCAAGGTGGACGCGGACGCGCTGCCCGCCGGGGATCCTCGACAAGGTCGATCTCAAGAGCCCGGCGACGACGGTGGCGCTGCTCAAGATGAACGCGGTCGTGGGCCTCCAGGCCACGGTGGACGCGAACAATCACATCACGCGGCTCGGCGTCACCTGCGCGCTCTGTCACTCCACCGTGGACAACTCGGTCATGCCGGGCATCGGCCGCCGCAAGGACGGCTGGCCGAACCGGGATCTGAACGTCGGGGCGATCATTGCGCTGTCGCCGGCGCTCCCGGCGGACAAGAAGGCGGTCTACAACTCGTGGGGTCCCGGCAAATACGATCCGCGGTACAACCAGGACGGGAAGAGCACGCCGCTCGTCCTCCCGCCCGCGTACGGCCTGGCCGAGGTCAAGAACGAAACCTACACGGCGGAGGGGCCGATCTCGTATTGGAATGCCTACGTCGCCGTCACCCAGATGGGCGGGCAAGGCAATTTCTCCGACCCGCGGCTCGGGATCGACGTCAAGCACTCGCCGGACATGGTCACCGCCAAGCTCCCGGCGCTGCGCGCGTACCAGCACAGCCTGCCGGCGCCTCCGCCTCCGGCCGGAAGCTTCGATGCGGCGGTCGCCGAGCGTGGACGCGCGGTGTTCGACCGGACGTGCGCGAGCTGTCACGTCGGCGGGTCCGGCACCGACAACAACAGCGGGAAGCTGCACGCGCCTGCGGAGACCGGCGTCGACGGCGCGTACGCGGCGCGCACGGCCAACAAGGCGTACCGCACAACCCCGCTGCGCGGGCTCTGGCAGCATCCGCCGTACTTCCACGACGGCAGCGCGGCAACGCTCGCCGACGTCGTGGCGCACTACAACCGCGTTCGCAAGCTCGGTCTCACGGCGGAGCAGCAGCGAGATCTCGTCGAGTATCTGAAGTCTCTATGAGAAGCAGGTCCCCGAAGCAGGTGGAGTCCATGCGACGTGAAGTGGGTGTGTGGATCGATCACAGGAAGGCGGTCATCACGATCCTGGCAGGCAAGACCGCGGAGACGAGGCAGGTCGCATCGAACATGGAGAAGCACGTTCGATATTCCGGTGCGGCCCAGGAGGACTCCGCAGAAGACCAACGAGACAGGCGATTCACCGGCCACCTCAACAAGTACTACGACGAAGTCGTCGCGTGCATTCGAGATGCTGACGCCATCCTGATACTTGGCCCTGGCGAGGCAAAGGGCGAGCTCGCAGACCGCCTTGGAAAGGAAGCTCTCCGCGGGCGCATCGTCGGCATCGAGACCGTCGACAAGATGACCGATCGCCAGGTGGCGGCGAGAGTGCGGCAACGCTTCCTGAAGAGCCAGCGCAAGGTCCACTAGTGTCCTCCCACGGCGGTCCACTGACTGGGATCAACCTGTAGGGAGCCTCACCGCCTGCCGACCGATGTGAGCAGGATTGAACAGCGGGGCCAGGCCGGGCCTGATAGCGTGCAAGCATGATCACCATTCTTCTGGTCGTCGCCGTTCTCATGCTGTTGGGAGTCCTGCCCAGGTGGTCCCACAGCCGGAGCTGGGGCTACGGTCCGAGCGGCGGTGTGGGCCTGGTCGTACTCGTCCTGGTCGTGCTGCTGCTGGCGGGCCGATTCTGAGGAGGGCGAGTGCTATGCATTATTTCCGGTCCGCAAGCGTGCTGTTCGTAGCCTGTGCCCTGGTTGGGTGCTCGCGCAATCAGATCTCGCCCGCCAGCGACGGGAAGCGCGTTCAAGGTTGCCGGGATCGCCCTGGGTCGTGCGATTGCCGCCGACAAGACGGTCGCCGACCCGACCGATTCCTTCAAGCCCACGGACACGATCTACGTGTCGGTCAGGACGGAAGGTGGCGCCTCGAGCGCCAGGCTCTCGGCCCGCTGGACGTACGAAGACGGCCAGCTCGTGGGCGACACCACACAGACTGTCGCGGCGACAGGCCCCGCGGTCACCGAGTTCCACGTCTCCAAGTCGGATGGCTGGCCGGCGGGCCGCTACAAGGTCGAGGTCTCGCTCGACGGGGCTTCGGCCGGACACAAGGAGTTCAGGGTCAATCAGGGGGCCCTGTGAGAATCTCCTGGGCACGTGACGCTCGCCGTTTGCACCGACACGAGTCCGTGCGGCACGTCGCTTGCCTTCGATCAAGACATCACAAGTCGAAAGCATTGCGCATGTCGCGCGACGCGTGACAGCACTCGGGAGGGCTTCATGCTCTGGACAATCGCCGTGATTCTAGGCGTGCTCTGGCTTCTAGGAATGGTCAGCTCCACCACGATGGGGGGCTTCGTCCACATCCTGCTGATCCTCGCCGTGGTAGTCGTCGTGATCAACCTGATCCAGGGTCGTCGCATCGCCTGACGGACGGGCGCCCACAAGGCCTCCCCGAGGGATCCATGCCTAGCGAATTCTTCACCGACGTCGCGACGCTGCGCGAGCGTGCCCGTCAGCACATCGAGCGCGGCGCCGTGACGAAGTCGCCGCCCTCGTTCTCGCGGGCGTCGTCGTGGCGCAGGCCGACACGCTCAGCCAGAAGCTTCTGGGCATCGAGCGCGCCTGACATCGTGCTCGGCATGCGCGGCGTTTCCAGCGAGATCGAGACGATCGAGAACAACTAAGGCCGCATCCGGGAGGGGACGTCATGGGGATCTTCGACAGTTGGAAGAAGCACAAGCCCAAGCCGGACTTCACGAACGTCCGCAGCGGCGGCTCGTCGACGGCAGCGGCTCCCGCATCGGAGCCCCAGGCGGACGGCGACTCGTCGCCGTTGGGCTCCGCGGATGCGCAGGCCTACTACGTCGTGGCCAAGGGAGACACCTTGTCCTCGATCGCCAGCGGCCAGTATGGGAGAGCTTCCGAGTGGGGTCGGATCTACGAAGCGAACCGAGATCTGATCAAGGACCCGGACCTGATCTACCCAGGTCAGCGACTCCGGATCCCCTGATCGAAAGCTGACCATGAGACGCCTCGATCTTCTCGTAATCCTGTTGTCGGCGGTGCTGCTCGTTGGCTGCGAGGCCGGAAGCGCTACGACGAAAGCGAACGAAGGCAAGCCGACGGGCGGCATCCTGAGCGCCCTGCGGCCCGACCGCATCATCGTCCCCGAAGGGGCGACGCTCTCCCTCGTGCTCGAGACGTCGATGTCGTCGGAGACGAGCCGCGCGGGAGATCGCGTCGTGGCGAGGCTCGCCGAGGGCGTCAGGGTCGGCGAGAAGGTAGTCGTGCCGGCGGGAAGCGAGGTCCGCGGCCGGGTGACCGCGGCAGTTCCGTCGGGCCGCGTCAAGACTCGCGCCCGCCTCGCCTTCGCCTTCGACACGCTCGTCCTCGACGGTAAAGAGCACGCCATCGGCACAGGAGCGATCGACATCACCGCCCCCGACACCCACAAGAAGGACGCCGTGACCATCGGGATCGGCGCAGGCGCCGGCGCGATCGTCGGCGGCATAGCCAAGGGGGGGAAGGGAGCCGCGATCGGGACCCTCATCGGTGGGGCCGCCGGCACTGGCGTGGTGCTGGTCAACACGGGCAAAGAAGTGGAGCTGGCAGTCGGCAGCCGTATGACCGTCCGGCTTACCAACGAGGCGCGCTTGTGAAGCACCGGGCCGCCAGTTACGGGGAGAAGAAAATGAAGAGAACAATGTGGCTGTCGTCGGTCCTGCTCGTGGGCTCTCTCGTATTCTGTGCGCCTCTCGTGGCTCGGGGCGACGAGACCAATCGGGCGACGCCCACGCCCGGCTTCAACCTGTTCAGCGTGGAGCAGGACGTCGAGATCGGACGTCAGTCCGCGGCGGAGGCCGATCGGCAGCTCCCGTTGCTGCGCGACCGAAACGTGGACCGTTACCTGAACAAGATCATCAGCAAGCTGGCGGCGAAGGCTCCGGGCGCGCGCTATCCCTACGCGATCAAGGCGGTGAACGCCTCCGAGATCAACGCCTTCTCACTGCCCGGCGGACCGATGTACGTGAACCGCGGCCTCGTCGAGGCGGCGCGAAGCGAGGCAGAGCTGGCCGGTGTCCTGGCCCACGAGATGTCGCACGTGGCCCTGCGCCACGGGACCCACCAGGCCTCGAAGGCCTATCTCGGCCAGGCCGGACTCGGGATACTCGGCGGGCTGCTGGGGAAGAACGGCAACAGCACAGCGCAGATCGTGAACGCGGTCGGCGGCCTGGGGCTGAACGCGGTCTTCCTGAAGTTCAGCCGCGACGCCGAGTACCAGGCCGACCAGCTCGGAGCGGAGATCATGGCCGGAGCCGGGTACAACCCTGTGGCCATGGCCACCCTCTTCGAGCTGCTCCGCAGCGAGCAGGGCCGTGATCCTGGCAAGGTGGAGCGGTTCTTCAGCAGCCACCCCCCGCCCGCCGACCGCGAGGCGCGCATCCGGCAACAGGCCGCGAGCCTGCGGGTGGCGGGGTCGCGGGATGTGGGCGGCTTCGACGGCATCAGGGCCGACCTGCGGAAGCTCTCTCCCGCTTCCCCGCAGCGGGCCGCGCGGCTGTCGGACGAGCCACGCAACCAGGACAGCCGCAGCCAGGACCGCGGCGAGTACGACGTGCGGGTGGACCAGCCATCCTCGCGGTACCAGAGGTTCGAGCAGCGCAACGGCTATTTCACCATCGAGCACCCTGACAACTGGCGGGCCTACGCGTCCAGCTCTGGATACGCCGTTTCGATGGCGCCCGACGGAGGCGTCGTCGACACCGCCAACGGCCAACAGGCCATGCTCTACGGGGTGATCGTCAACCACTACGCACCCTTCGAGGGGGAGACGGAGCGCCAGCAGGAAAGCCGGCAGCGCTCCTACGCGCCCTTCGAGGACACGGACCAGTGGCGCGGGAGCCTGGAGGACGCGACCGACGACCTCGTCCGCCAGATCATCCGGTCGAACACGTACCTGCGGGCCCAGGACGGCCAGGCACGGCGAGAACAAATCGACGGGGCGCCGTCCTTCTCGGTGGTGCTCTCGGGTCGCTCGCCCATCACGGGGCAGGACGAGAGGGTGACTGTCGTGACCCGGGGCCTCTCCGATGGCCACGTGATATACGCCCTGTGCATCGTCCCCGGCAACGGCTACGACTCGATGGCGCGGACCTTCACGCAGATGCTGCGGACGCTGACCGTCAACGACGACGCGACCCACCGCGGAACGCAGACCAGCTCGCAGCTGGACCGGCGGCAGTAGGAGGGAGCCGTGGAAGCCGCGAGTGATCGAATGTGATCCCGATTGCACAGACGTCCCGACCCTGGGCGGCTATCTTGCTAGCAGCTGTTGAATGGTCGACGGCGCGGGAGTCGGGCCGAGGGCCGCACGCATCATCAGGCGGGCCAAGGCAGCAGCCGCGTGCGGCCGATCCAGGAAAGGCACGATCATGCTGTGGACGATCTTCCTCGTACTGGCGATCATGTGGCTGCTGGGCTTCAGCCTCAACGTCGGCGGTGGCCTGATCCACCTGCTGCTGCTCGTCGCGCTCGTGGTCCTGCTCTTCAACTTCCTCGGAGGCCGGCGCGTCACTGGGTAAAGACACCGCGGGCATCTCGATCGACGAGGCCTGTCTGCTCGATTCGGCGAATCGCGAGCAAGTCGCTGACCCGGGGCGCCGACGTGGACTTGCTTTCGCCCACTCCGTGTGGCCTAGTGTGTGTCCTGGCCCGGCGAAGAAAGCCAACCCTCCGCTTTCGCGACAAAGGCCGGGCCCAGGGGGTGAGGATATGGGGGGCAGCACGGCGATCGTCTTCGATGCTTCGGCATTCCTGACGAAGATCGAGAACGGAAAGTCGACCCGTGCGTATCGAAACAAGCAGGTCGTCTTCTCCCAGGGGGACGCGGCCGATGCCGTGTTCTTCATCCAGAGCGGCAAGGTCAAGCTCACGGTCGTCTCCACGCGAGGCAAGGAGGCCGTCGTCGGCGTCCTGGAACGCGGCAGCTTCTTCGGCGAAGGCTGCCTGGCGGCCCAGGCCCTCCGCATGGCCACCGCGAGCGCGATCGCGCCGTCCTGCCTGATCCGCGTGGGCAAGAAGAGCATGGTCGACCTGCTCCACAGCGAGCCGGAGTTCGCGGAGTCCTTCACCGCGTACCTGCTGTCGCGCAACGTCCGGATCGAAGAGGACCTGGTGGACCAGCTCTTCAACTCCAGCGAGAAGCGGCTCGCCCGGACGCTGCTGCTGCTCGCGCACTTCGGCAAGGAGTCGAGGCCGGAGACCGTGATCCCGAAGGTGAGCCAGGAGACGCTCGCCGCGATGGTGGGCACGACGCGCTCGCGCGTGAGCTACTTCATGAACCGCTTCCGTAAGCTCGGCTTCATCCACTACAACGGCGGCCTGCAGGTCCACAGCGCTCTGCTCACCGTCGTGCTCCGCGATTGAGCTGATCGAACTGTGCCACGGCGGCCAGCTTCCCGAACCGCGTGAGCAGACGAGAACAGACCGTCCAGGCCGGGCCCGATACCGGCCTTCCAGCTCACCCTCCTCCTCGTGATCGCCGTTCTGGTGCTGTTGGTCCTCCCCACCTGGCCTCACACCGTGGGTGGGGCTATGGCCCGAGCTGGGCCTGGGCTGGTGTGCTGGTCCTGCCGTGCTTCTGCTTTCCAGGGTCGATCTGACGTCCATGTCCGACGAGTTCTTCACCGACATGACGACGCTGCGCGCGCGCGCCCGCCAGCACATTGAGCGCGGCGCGGTGACGAAGGGTTATCAGGGGCAGCTCGATGTGGTCCTGCGCCTCCTGAACGAGGCTTTGGCGACCGAGATCGTGTGTGTCCTGCGCTACCGGAGGCACCACTTCATGGCCACGGGCATCCATGCGGTGGCCGTAGCCGCGGAGTTCCTGGCGCACGCAGGAGAGGAACAGGGCCACGCCGACCAGATCGCCGCTCGCATCGTGCAGCTCGGAGGCGCTCCCGACTTCGACCCCCAGGGGCTGCACGCACGCAGCCACTCGGAGTACGTGGCCGGAGAGAATCTGATGGGAATGATTCGCGAGGATCTAGTGGCCGAGCGCGTCGCGATCGACAGCTACTCCGAGATGATCCGCTACATCGGCGATTCCGATTCCACGACACGCACCATGCTCGAGGGAATCCTGGCCACGGAGGAAGAACACGCCGACGACATGGCGAACCTCCTGACGACGCTCGACCCGAAGGCCCAGGCCCGGGCGAACGAGCCGGTCTTCATTTCGAGCGGGAAGGGATCCCGCTGAAAGCTAGTCGTCGAGGACGAAGGTGACCATCATGTTCACCTGATACTCGGTGATCGCGCCCTTGCTCACGTGCACCTGCTGCTCCTTCACCCAGGCGGCTTTGACGTTGCGCAGCGTCTTGTTCGCCCTGGCGAGCCCCAGCTGGAGAGCATCCTCGAAGCTCTTGCTCGAGGTCGCGCTGATCTCGGAAACCTTGGCTACCGACATCTCCACCCCCTTGGTCCGTGTTCGTTGCGGGTCAAGCTGTCCACTCCGAAACCTGGACCAGCTGTTTCCCGAGATTTCTTCCCTGCAGCATCCCGATGAAAGCCTGGGGGAGTTTTCGAGGCCCTGGACGACGTCCTCCCGATACTTCAGCTTCCCCTGCCTCAGCCATTGCCCCATTCCTTGAAGCCCTTCGGCGAAGCGATGGGAATAGTCGGAAACCAGGAAGCCCTGTGCCTTCGCCCGTTTGACGAGCAACCGACCGAACCAGCGAGGCCCCAGCTCCGGCTTCTCCAGGTTGTACTGTGAGATCTGCCCGCAGATGGAGATCCGCGCCTTCGCGTTGATCAGCCGCATGACCGCATCGCTCACGTCCCCGCCCACGTTGTCGAAGTAGACGTCGATGCCCGCGGGACACAGCGCCTTGAGCTGGCCGTAGTAGTCGGTAGTGGTCTTGTAGTTGAATGCTCCGTCGAAGCCGAGCTCGTTCACCAGGAAGGCGACCTTGGCGTCGGAGCCGGCGACTCCCACCACGCGGCAGCCCATGATCCTGGCGAGCTGGCCGACCAGCATTCCAACCGCGCCGGCCGCGCCGGAAACCACGACAGTCTGCCCAGCCTTCGGGTGACAGACGTCCAGCAGGCCGAAGTAGGCCGTGAGACCGGGCATGCCCAGCACTCCGAGAGCCGTCTGGATCGGGGCCAGGCTCTCGTCGATGGCTCGCAGCCCGCCCGCGTCGACGACGGCGTATTCCTGCCATCCCAACATCCCCTGGACGATGCCGCCGACCTGGAACTTCGGGTCGGTCGACTCCAGCACCCTGCCCACGGCTCCGCCGGGCATCAGCTCCCCGATCGCGCAGCGGCGGCGCATAGGACTCGGCGTCGCTCATGCGCCCCCGCATGTAGGGATCGACCGACAGGTAGATCGTCTGGACGAGGACCTGCCCTCGAGCAGGCCAGAGCATGGGCGACTCGGCCAGGTGGAAGTCCGAGGCTTTGGGGAAGCCCGACGGCCGGGAGGCCAGTGTGATTTGTCTGTTCGTGGTTGCCAATGTGTCCTCGCGCCAGCCGCCGGTGCGAGAGCGACCGCATGGTTGTCTTCAGCAAGATCGCGGCCACGTCGCGGCAGGCCGGGTCCCCGGTCAAGAAGCGGGGTGGACGTCGCTTCGCGGCTTCCGGCGAACGACTACTTTGTAGACAGTTCCGCCCACACACGGCGCGTTTGACCTCAGGGATGCCTGACGAGCAGAGCCGGCTGGTGAAACAGGCTCCGGGCCGGTTGGCTCGTGTCTTGCTGCTGTACAAGACCAGCGGCCGCCGCCGGCTTGAGTACAGATCCGGTCAGGCGGACGCCTGGAGGAGAACAATGGACTTGGCATCGACGAACTTCCTGGTAACCCTCATCATCGGCGGCGTCGTCGGTTGGCTGGCGAGCATCCTGATGCGGACCAATGCCCAGATGGGGATCCTGGCGAACGTCATCGTGGGCGTGTTCGGGTCGTTCCTCGGCGTTTTCGTCGCCAGGGCATTGGGGGTGCAGGCCCACACGGCGCCTGGCTCCTGGATCGTCGCCGTTCTCGGCGCGGCTCTGTTGATTTGGGTTCTGCGCGCGCTGGGCGTCTTCAACAGGTTGGCCTCAGCCCGCTGACGGCTGTGCAGGTTGACCGCCGCCTTACCGAGCCGGCCGCGGATAGGGCCGGCTCGGTCATCGACAGCGCGCTCGGAGAGGTGAAAGAGAGAGGTCGGCATGAAGGGGACGAAGCTCGTGGGGGCGGTGCTCCTCGCCTTGGGCATCCTGGCCCTGGCCTACGGTGGGTTCAGCTATACCAAGGACACCGACAAGGTGGACGTCGGTCCCATCCACCTCGAGGTGAAGGACAAGGAGAGGGTGAACATCCCGCTGTGGGCCGGGGTGGCCGTCGCGATCGTGGGCGGCGTCCTGCTCGCGCGCAAGGACTAGCGCACGTTGCCGACGCGCCGATCCGGCTCAGGCCAGCCGCTGACGCGTCGCGCGGTGAGCACGTGGAGAAGGAACGGGTGGACGAGGAACCGCAGCAGGTCCTGGCCGTCGGTCCGCTGCAGACCGTGGCTCCGCGCTCGTTCATACATGCTCGGCCTGTTCCTGTTGGTCCTCTTCCACACCCTGCGCGTGGGGCGGGACCTGTTCCTGCCGCTGATGCTGGCCTTCTTCCTGAGCTTCCTGCTGAGCCCAATCCTCCGGGTGCTCAAGCGGGCCCACGTCCCGGAGGCGCTCGGAGCCGCTGCTCCTGCTGCTCATGCTGGTGGGGGGAGTCGGTCTGGGTCTCTATTCCCTGGTCACCCCGGCCTCGGAGTGGATCGCCAAGGCCCCGGAGAGCGTGGCCCGGGTCCAGCGCAAGCTGCGCACCCTGCGTGCCCCCATGGAGGAGATGAGCCGGACCGCCGACCAGGTGGAGCGGGCGATCGCCGGAGACTCGACCACGGGGCCGGTGTCGGCCGGCAAGTCTCCCGCCTGGATCAAGCAGGCGCTCTTCGGCGGCACCACCGCCTTCGTGAGCGAGGCGATCGTCGTGATCGTGCTCCTCTATTTCCTGCTGGCCTCGGGGGACCTCTTCCTCCGCAAGCTCATCAAGGTGCTTCCCAGCTTCAAGGACAAGAAGCGGGCGGTCGAGATCGCCCGCGAGATGGAGCAGAACATCTCCACCTACCTCTTCACGGCCACGCTCATCAATCTGGGGGTGGGAGTGGCCGTGGGAGTGGGGGTCTGGCTGCTGAAGATGCCGAACCCCGTCCTCTGGGGAGTGCTCGCCTGCGTGCTCACCTACATCCCCTACCTGGGGGCGCTGGTGGGGATCGGAATCCTGAGCCTGGCCGCGCTACTGGCCTTCGACGATCTCGGGCACGCCCTGGCGGTGCCGGCGGTCTACCTGGTAGTGAGCTTCATCGAAGGCAACTTCGTCACGCCGCTGGTCCTGGGCCGCCGTCTCACCCTGAACCCGGTCGTCATCTTCGTGGGGCTGCTCTTCTGGTTCTTCCTCTGGGGGATCCCGGGCGCGCTGCTGGCCGTGCCCACCTTGGCCGTCTTCAAGATCGTCTGCGACCACGTGGACACCCTGGCCCCCATCGGCGAGTTCTTCGGCCCCGCCGCCGACGACTAGGTCGCCGGGATCTTCGCCCTCGTGCTGCCGGAATCGTTGGTCAGTCGATCTTGTACTCGTTCAGGCGGTTGTAGAGGGTCTTCAGGCTGATCTTCAGGACGTCGGCAGCCTTCCTCTTGTCGCCGTCGCAGTGCTCGAGCGTCGCCAGGATCAGGCGGCGCTCCGCCTCCGCGATGGAGGTCCCAAGCCGCGTCACCAGGCTCGCGGCTGCCAGCTCTTCGGTGACGCCGAGGGGCAGGGAATCGACGCCCACGTCCTCCTCGGCGAGGATGAAGGCGCGCCGGATGACGTTCTGCAGCTCGCGTACGTTGCCCGGCCAGCTGTGCCGGTGCAGCCGCTCGAGGCACGCCCGGGTGAAGTGCTTGGCCGTCCCCTCCGCCTGGTTCAGCTCGCTCGAGGAACTTCTCGGCCAGGAGCTCGACGTCGTCGCCTCGCTCCCGCAGCGGAGGAAGCTGGATCGGGAAGACGTTCAGGCGGTAGTACAGGTCCTCGCGCAGCTTGCCGGCCGCGATCGCCTCCTCGACGCGGCGGCTGGTGGCGGCGACGATGCGCACGTCGACCTTGATCGGCTCGGTTCCGCCGACCCGGGTGACCGCGGACGTCTCCAGCGCCCGGAGCAGCCTGACCTGGATGTCGACGGCCTCCGTGATCTCGTCGAGAAACAGGGTTCCTCCGTCGGCGCGCTCGAAGTATCCCTTGTGCATCCGGTCCGCGCCGGTGAAGCTGCCGCGCTCGTGGCCGAACAGCTCGCTCTCGATCAGGTTCGCGGACAGGGCCCCGCAGTTCACGGGAAGGAACGCTTCCTTGCTGCGGCGGCTCAGGCCGTGGATCGTCTCGGCGACCAGCTCCTTTCCGGTGCCGGTCTCGCCGCTGATGAGGATGCTGGCGTCGGTCCCGGCCACGCGGCCGATCAGGTCGTAGACCTTCTGCATGGGCGGGGATGCGCCGACCAGCGGCCCGAATCGACCCAGCTTGCGCAGCTCGCCCCGCAGCGTGCTGATCTCGCCCCGCATCTCCAGGGCGCGGGTCACGTTGCCGAGGGCCATCTTGACGCGGGCGAAGTCCACCGGCTTCGTCAGATAGTCGGCGACGCCGCGGCGAAGGGCGTCCACCGCGGTTTCGACGCTCGCGCTTCCGGTGATCAGGACGACCTCGGGGGCCGACGCGGGCTCGAGGCCCTCCAGGAGGCGAGAGCCCGCTGCCGTCCGGCAGGTGAAGGTCGACCAGCAGGATGTCGGGCGGGTTCGCGGCGATCTCCTCGCGGGCCTGCTTCAGGGTGGGGCGCTGTGCACGGCGAAGCCCTCGCGCTTGACGAGCTCGGCGAGCCCCGCCAGGAAGCCCAGGTCGTCGTCGACGATCAATGCGCGAGGCGTCGCGTTCGGCGTCAGAGCAGCGAGCCTCGCACGGCGGCGCTGCTCCTTCGGGCCGATCCGTCGCGATGACGGCGAGCAGATGGGCCGGATCCACGGGCTTCGCGACGTGGTGCTGGAATCCGGCCAGGAGCGCGCTCCGTCGGTCTCCGGCCCCGGCGTAGGCCGACAGCGCGGCCGCCGGGATGAGGCCGCCGCCGCCCGGCGGCAGCAGACGCACCCGACGAATGAGGGAGAGACCGTCCTCTCCGGGCATGGCGATGTCGCTCAGGAGGATGTCGGGCTGCAGGCGCACGACGAGATCGAACGCCTCCCGCGCGGAAGCCGCGGTCGTGACGACCATCCCGTTCTGCTGGAGGATCAGTCGCAGGGCCTCGCGTGCGTCCTCCTCGTCGTCGACGAGCAGGACCGTGAGGCCATCCGGAGGGCGGTCGCCGTTCTGACCTGGTTCGCCGGGACCGGAAGGACTCGTCGCCTCGGCGGTGGTCTGCCGCCAGCGGAAGCAGCACCGTGAACGTGCTGCCCCGGCCCGGACCCGGGCTCTCCGCGCTCACGAAGCCACCGTGGTGCCCGATGACGTGGCGCACCACGTAGAGACCCAGCCCCAGACCGTGGTGGGCGCGGGTGCTCGTGCTGTCCTGCTGCCGGAACCTCTCGAAGGCGAAGGGCAGGAACGCCGCGCTCATCCCCTCGCCGCTGTCGGCCACGCAGAGCCGGGCCTGTTGGTCGACGGTGTCCAGGGAGACCTTCACCTCGCCTCCGGCCGGTGTGAACTTGATGGCGTTCGACAGCAGGTTGGACACGGCCTGCTGCAGCCGGCCGGGGTCTCCCTTCACCCAGATCGGGACGTCCCCGGTCGCCCACGTGAGGGACAGGCCCTTGAGGCCCGCGTCGCCTGCCGCGGCATCGACGGCGACCTGGACCACGCTCCGGACGTCGACGAGCTGCGGGTGGAGCATGAGCCCGCCAGCGGCGATGCGCGAAGCGTGGAGCAGGTCTTCGATGATGCGCTCGAGCGAGCGCGCGCTGCGCTCGATGATCTCGAGCGCACGCTCCCTCTCGGCCGGATCGAACCCGCCCTGCCGCAGGAGGCCGAGCCACACCAGGATCGCTCCGAGCGGCGTGCGCAGCTCGTGGGAGAGCAGCGCCAGGAACTCGTCCTTGAGATGGCTCGTCGCCTCCGCCCGATGCCGCGCGGCCTGCTCCCGCTCCATGAGGCCGGTGAGGTCGCGAGTGACGAGGCGGCTGTGGACGTGTCGGCCGTCGCGGAAGAGCCCGCTTCCGTCGATCAGGACCTGCTTGATGGAGCCGTCCTTGGCTCGAAGGCGGGTCTCGTAGGATCGGACGCTCTCTTCGCGGGCGAGCCGACCGAGGATGTCGGCGGCGGTCTCCGGCTCGACGAAGAACGTCGCGATCGTGCTGACCGACGTACTCGCTCTCGGAGTACCCGACGAGGTCCAGCTCGGCCCGGTTTGCCCAGAGGATGCGCCCGTCGGGGCCCACCCAGCGCAAGCCGACCGTCGCGTGATCGAGGAACTCTCGCAGCTCCTGGTCGCTCTCCGGCAGTGGCACCTCGCGCTTGCTCGTCATCCTTCGCGGCGTGCGGCCAGGCTGAAAACGACGGTGGCCAGCTCGGCAGGCTGCACGGGCTTGGCCAAGTGTAGCTGGAATCCTGCGCGCAGCGCGCGCAGGCGATCCTCGGTTCGGGCATAGGCGGTGAGCGCCGCCGCGGGGACGGACCCGCCCTGCTGCGAGGGGCGCAGGCGCAGCTCCTTGATCAACTGGTAGCCGTCGGTACCCGGCATCTCGATGTCGCTCAGCAGCACGTCGACTCGTTCTCTTCCCAGGACGTCCAGGGCCTCGCGGGCCGAAGGGACCGACTTCACGGTGGCGCCCTGGGTCTCGAGCTCCTTCTCGACCAGCCGCCGTGCGTCGTCGTCGTCCTCCACGACCAGCACCCGTATCCCGGTGAGGTCGGGCCCTTCGTCCAGGCCGACGGCCTTGTCCGCCTGTGAGTAGACGCGGGGATCGAGGGAGGTGGCCGAGACCGGAGAACGGGGGAACCTCGCCGTGAACGTGGAGCCGTGGCCGACGCCTGGGCTCTGCGCTTCGATGCTGCCGCCGTGGAGCTCCACCAGCTGGCGCGCGATGGACAGGCCCAGGCCGAGGCCGCGCGCGTGCCGCGTGCTCGACGAGTCGTCCTGCGTGAAGCGGTCGAAGACGCGGGGCAGGAACTCGGCGTCGATCCCGAGGCCGTTGTCGGCGACGACGACCTCGACGTTCGAGCCGACGGACTCGACGCTCACCCGAACCCGGCCGTTCTTGGGCGTGAACTTGATCGCGTTCGAGAACAGGTTCCAGAACACCTGCTGGAGGCGCTCGGGATCGCCCATGACGTAGCTGCCCGCCGGGTTCTGGATCAGCTGGAGCCTGATGCCCTTCGCGCTCGCCGCCGGGGTGACCGTGCCGATCGCCGCGTTCACGATGGCCGCGATGTCGACGGGCCGCAGATCGATCTGCAGCTTGCCGGTGATGATCCGCGACACGTCGAGCAGCTCGTCGATGATCTGGTTCTGCGCGGCGGCGTTGCGCATGATGGTGTCCACGGCCCGCGTGGTGTCGTCGGGCGAGAGCTTGCCGCGGTGGAGCAGCTCGGCCCAGCCGACGATGGCGGCGAGCGGCGTCCGCAGCTCGTGGGAAAGGGTCGCCAGGAACTCGTCCTTCAGGCCGTTCGCGGCCTCGGCCAGAGCGCGCGCCGCCTGCGCCTCCCGGTAGAGCTGCGCGTTGTCCACGGCGATGGCCGCGTGGGCCGCGAGGCCGGCGATCAGGCGCTCGTCACGCTCGTGGAAGAACCCGGGGTCGGGATGTCCGAAGAAGAGCCCGCCGAGGAGCTCGCCGGCGTGCGAGCGCACCGGCGCCGTGAGATAGCTGCGTGCGGGCCGACTGCCGGGCGGCATCTGCTTGAAAGGCAGGTTTGGGCCATAGCGCGGGTCGCGGGCGAGGTCGTCGCTGCGAGAGACGGCACCGAGGAACGGCGATCCGAAGGCGCTCGCATCCTGGAACAGGGGAAAGTCGACGAAGGTGTCCGGGGGAGCTCCGTAGACGTAGTGGGTCGCGCCGCCGGACGCATCCCTGTACAGGAAGGCTCCGAACGCGGCACCCGTGATCGCGATGCCGGCGTCGGTCACGGCCTTGACCAGCCTGTCGATGTCGAGCTGACCGGCGAGCGCCAGTCCGAGCCGGTTGAGCGTCTCGAGCTCCGGCTCGAGCCGCCGGGCCTTCGCCGTCGGCTCTCCTCTGCCCGTTGCCGATCGACTGTTTTTCGCTGCGGGCGCCGCGGATCAGACCGCTGAGGCGGACCCGCAGCCGAGCGAACCAGCCCAGGCGCGTTGCTTCATGATCTCAGCCAATGGCCTTGCCGTGAGGTCCGCGGCTCGGAGGGGCCGCATTGTAGAAACTTCCTCTCGCTCGGGGAGGCGCTAGCGTCCCATCAGGATCAGATCGCCCGCCGCCGGGGCCGCTCAGGCGGAGACGTCGTCGGTGCCGTTGCCGGCGAGCGCGGAAGCCGCCGCACCCACGCGCCGCGGCCTCTTCACGGACTTGCTCGCCCTGGCGAACAACCCTGTCCTTCAAATCACGGGCGGAGTCGGCGGTTTCACGCAGCTTGCTCCGCATCGCCTCGCGGGTGACCTTGCCCGACTTCGGAGCCAGTAGCAGGCCGGCGCTGACGCCGGCGACACCGCCGGCCAGAAAGTAGAGCAGGCAAGTGGAGTACGCGATGCGCTCATTCATGGGATCTCCTCGATTCTCGATGGCGTGCCGTCGACACCGCCGGCATCCGTCCTCGACTTGAGCAAGATCAGGGCCAGCTCGATCCGGCGATCCGACGATGGCACAGCCTCCATCGGCTCGGTCCGATGGATCGCGCCCGAACAATCGATTAGTGGACTGCTTCCGCGGCGCCTACAGTGGTGTTGTTCGGTTGAGAGGCAGCCATGAGAATGATGACGTCGGACACCTTCGGCCGCTGGGCGCAAGGCGCGGGACTCGTCGCGCTGGTGGCGCTCGTGTGGGCCATCGTGGTTCCCGACGGCATCTTCTGGACCGCCATCCTGGCGGTCGGCCTGATGGGGGCGGCGGTCGCTACCACGCTCCTCGTCCGCAGCCGACAGGCCCCCACTCTGGCGCAGGTGATCGCGAGTGCTACGGCTGAGCCGGCGCTCGTCCTGGTGCCGAGTCCCGCCGGATACCCGAACGCAGCCGGGCTTCGCCCGATAGGAGATGGAAAGCCATGAAGGTACGACCGCTTCACGATCGCATGCTGGTCCGCCGGATCGAGGAGAAGGAGACCGCCAAGGGCGGCATCATCATCCCCGACACGGCGAAAGAGAAGCCGATGCAGGGCAAGGTGCTGGCGGTCGGCAACGGCCGGGTGCTGGAGAACGGGAAGAAGGTGGCCCTCGACGTGAAGGTGGGGGACCGGGTCCTGTTCGGCAAGTACTCCGGGACCGAGATCAAGATCGACGGCGAGGAAGTCGTGATCGTTCGCGAGGACGAAGTCCTCGCGGTGATGGGTTAAGAGGCTAGAAAATGTCGAAGCAGATCACGTACGGTGACGACTCGCGCCAGGCGATCCTGCGCGGCGTCAACCGCCTGGCCGACGCGGTCCGCGTGACGCTCGGCCCGCGGGGCAGGAACGTCGTGCTGGACAAGAAGTTCGGCTCGCCGCTGATCACCAAGGACGGCGTGACGGTGGCGAAGGAGATCGAGCTCAAGGAGCCCCTCGAGAACATGGGGGCGCAGATGGTGAAGGAGGTCGCGAGCAAGACCTCCGACGTGGCGGGCGACGGCACGACGACGGCGACGGTGCTGGCGCAGGCGATCTACCGCGAGGGCAGCAAGAACGTCACGGCGGGCGCCAACCCGATGGCGCTCAAGCGCGGGATCGAGCTGGCGGTCGCGGCCGTGAGCGCGCAGCTCAAGAAGCTCAGCAAGCCCGTCAAGGGCAAGATGATCGAGCAGGTCGGAACGATCTCCGCGAACAACGACGAGACGATCGGCCGCATCATCGCCGAGGCGATGGAGAAGGTCGGCAAGGACGGCGTCATCACGGTCGAGGAGGCGAAGTCGATCGAGACCTCGCTCGAGGTCGTCGAGGGCATGCAGTTCGACCGCGGCTACCTGTCGCCCTACTTCGTGACCGACCCCGAGCGGATGGAGTGCGTGCTCGAGAACGCGGTGGTGCTGATCCACGAGAAGAAGATCTCCGGGCTGAAGGACCTGCTGCCGCTGCTGGAGCAGGTGGCGAAGCTGGGCCAGCCGCTGCTGGTGCTCGCCGAGGACCTGGAGGGCGAGGCGCTCGCGACGCTCGTGGTCAACAAGCTGCGCGGCACGCTGCAGGTCGCGGCCGTCAAGGCCCCGGGCTACGGCGACCGCAGGAAGGCCATGCTCGAGGACATCGCGATCCTGACCGGCGGCAAGGCGATCACCGAGGACCTCGGGATCAAGCTCGAGAACCTCAAGATCGAGGACCTCGGCAGGGCCAAGAAGATCACGATCGACAAGGACAACACCACGATCATCGAGGGTGGCGGCAAGGCCAAGGAGATCGAGGGCCGGGTCAAGCAGCTGCGCACGCAGGTCGAGGAGACCACGTCCGACTACGACCGCGAGAAGCTGCAGGAGCGGCTCGCCAAGCTGGTGGGCGGCGTGGCGCTGATCAAGGTCGGGGCCGCGACCGAGACCGAGATGAAGGAGAAGAAGGCCCGCGTCGAGGACGCGATGCACGCGACGAAGGCCGCGGTCGAGGAGGGCATCGTGCCCGGCGGCGGCGTCGCGCTGCTGCGCTGCCTGGGCGCCGTCGCGGCCGTGAAGGCCGAGGGCGACGAGGCGGTCGGAGTCGGCATCATCCGGCGCGCGCTCGAGGAGCCGCTGCGCCAGATCGCGAATAACGCCGGACACGAAGGCGCCGTGATCGTGGCGCGGGTCCGGGAGATGAAGGGCGACGAGGGATACAACGCGCAGATGGACGTCTTCGAGAACCTGGTCGAGGCGGGCGTGATCGACCCGACCAAGGTCGTCCGCTCCGCGCTGCAGAACGCCGCCTCGATCGCTTCGCTGCTGCTCAGCACCGAGGCCGTGATCTGCGAGATCCCGGCAGAGAAGAGCGAGCCCCGCGGCGGCGGGATGTCGCCCGAGGGCGGGATGTACTGAGCCCTGGCGTCCGCGGATTCGAACACATAGGGCCCAGTCCATGCGACGGACTCGAACAATCGATTGGTGCAGCAGCCCTGCCAGCGGCGAAAATGATCGTTGCGTGACACGGCTCTGGCATCTCCCTCTCACCATCGAACGCTTGGGACGAGGCGCGGCGTGGCCGGCTGTAGATCACGACGCAGACGAGAGGGACAAATTGAAGAAGCTCATGTGTTGGATCTGGGCCACGACCGTATGCAGACCGGCGCGCGGCACAGGGAGTGCGTGCGCTGCGGGCAGCGGGAGAAGCTGCGCCAGTTCGGTCGCGTGATCGGCTGGGAAGAGCTGTCCGACCCCGCACAGTGAAGACGAGAGACTAGGATTTCCCGCCCGCGCCGGGCCGAAGGAGCCGAAATGAACGTGCTGACCAAGGTCGTCCACACACTTCGGAGCTGGATGGGGCTCGCCGACCCGTCCGAGTCCCACCTGACGCCGAGCCACGGCTGGCTGAACCCGTCGCCGGCCGACGCGCGTCAGGCGCGGAAGGACTCCGACGCTTCGCCTTGCGGAGGCGCGCGCGCGCAACGCTCGCTCGTGAGCGAGGAGGCGCCGGAGCCGGCGATCAGCGGAGCGCCCATGCTCGCGACCGTGGGCACGGGCTTCGAGCACCGCTTCCTGTTCGTGACGGTCGCGTCCCGGCGGGTGCTTCAGATCCGCGCCGGCTCGCGGCCGCGTGTCGACGCGGGCAGCCACAAGCCTACCGTCGTCGCGGTGGCGGAGGTCCTCGCCGGCTTCGTTCCGTACATCGCCTCCGCCTAGCGCGGCGCCGCCGGCCTCGACCGCCTAGGGCCTGGCGCGCTGCGCGGCGACGTCCCTGGCCTCGATCGCGGAGGTCGTTCCGGTGAACGTCCGCCGCGCGTAGTTGAGGACGTCGGCGACCTGCTGGTCGCTCAGCATTCCCTGTAGCTCCGGCATCGGATTCTCGTAGCGTGGACGGCTCGCCGGCAGCACCTTGTCGGGGCCGAACAGCAGCAGGCGGATGAGCGTCGTGGCGTCGCTCGCGAGGAACCCGCTGCCCCGGAGCGCCGGCTGCATGTTCGGCACGCCGCTGCCGTCGGCCATGTGGCAGGCCGCGCAGAGAGCGAGGTAGGTCACAGCACCCGGCTCCTGGCTCGCGGCCGGCGCGGTGGTGGCCGTCGCAGCGCGAGCCGGGGCACCGGCGGCCGTCGCGTCCGCCGACGCGCCGGGTGCAGGCGTCGCTGGCGCCTCGCCCGTGTAGACGATCCGCCAGATGCGGCCCCTCTCCGAGTCAGCGACGTAGAGCGAGCCGTCCGGTCCGACGGCGAGGCCGGACGGCCGGAAGCGTGCGTCGCGCGTCGACGTGAACTCGTCCTTGCCCGCGAAGCCGTCGGCGAACACCTCGTAGCCGCCGCTCGGCATGCCGCTCGCACCGAACGGGACGAAGGCGACGTTGTAGCCGCGCTGCGGACGGGGGCGCGGTTCCACGAGCCGTGGAACGCGACGAAGGCGCCGCCCTTGTACTTCGCCGGGAACTGGTCGCCGCCGTAGAACGCCATCTGCAGCGGCGCCCAGTGCGCCGGGAACGCGACCAGCGGGTCGGGGTACTTCCCGGCCTCCGCGCGCTTCTGGTTGTCTCCGCCGTACTCGGGCGCCACCATGCGCGCCTTCTTGCGCGGGTCGAAGTACGTGAACGGCCAGCCGAAGCTGCCGCCCTCGCGCAGGACGTGCATTTCCTCGGCGGGCGCCTCGGCGTTGTCGTCGTCGTTGTAGGAGCTCGGGCGCCACGGTGTTGAGCTGGTCGCGGCCCATCATCACGACGAAGAACGCCTTCGAGACGGGATTGCGTGCGATCGAGAGCACGTGGCGGTGGCCGGTCGAGAAGTGGTAGCCGTCGGCCTGCGTCTGGTTCGGCTTGCTCGGGTCGAAGCGCCAGAAGCCGCCGTGCGTCTTCAGGAACTCCGTCGGGTCCTGGCCCTTGGCGCCCTTGGCGCGGTCGGGCGATCCGTAGGAGTTCGACGGCGAGCCCACCTCGACGTAGAGCTGGCCGGCTTCGTCGAACGCGAACGACTTGGAGTTGTGCTGGTTCTCGTCGGGCAGCCCCGAGACGACGAGCTCGGGGTCGCCCTTCGGGACGAGCTCGCCCGCCGTCATCTTGTAGCGGTAGACCGCCTGGTGGTCGAGCTGTAGAGCCAGCCGTCGCGCAGCGCGATGCCGGTGCCGCCGCCCGTGCCGAAGGCCGCGCGGATCTCGGCGCGTCCGTCGCCGTCGGCGTCGCGGAGCGCGATGATGCCGACCGTCCGCATCTTGACGTAGACGTCGCCGTTCGCCGCCACCGTCATGAAGCGCAGCGGCCCGAGGTCGTCGGCCACGACGAGCGCGCGGAAGCCGGGCGGCAGCTTGATGGCGCCGTCGTCCTTGTCGGGGGTCGGCAGCGCGGCGAAGGCGGGCGAGGCGAGGGCAGTCGCGAAGACGGCGGCAATCAGTCGTTTCATGCGGAGGGCACCTGGAGTGAGCGGGATCGCTCTGCTCGATGGTACCGCGTCTCGAGCGCGCCTCGCCTCAGTCCGCCGGTGTGATCAGGAGCGGTCGATCTCGATCGCTCGGCGACCGCCGATCGCCAGCATCACTCCGATTCCCACGGCGATCAGGAATCCGATCCCCGTCCACTCCGCACCCACGCGCTCCAGGACGCCCAGCTTCCAGAGGGCTGCGGCCACACCGGCGAGGAAGACGGCGTATCCGACCAGGAACAGACTGGCAAATCTCATGTCGCCCGCTCCACGCTACGAGGAGCAAGGGATGTGCCACTGAGCCAAGGCCTGCAAGCCCGTGTCGAACGCGCTGCAGGACCCGCCGTGTCGAATGCGGTTCGACGCGTTGTAGTATTGCAGGCGGGCATCGCCCGGTTCGGCCGTAAGATCCGACAACCGCCCTGAGCGAACGCGGACTGGAGGCAGGAGTGAGCAGGCGCTTCGCATCGACCGTCAGCCGGTGCTGCTGGGAGCCGAGGCGCGACAGCAGGCTGCCGACGCTCACGCTGATCCGGCGTCATTCGCGCGCGTCGGAACGGTCGACGAGCGCTTCCAGTCCTACAACGTCGAGATGGTCGAGGTGACCGGCGGCCGCTTCTGGAGGCACTACGGACCCGAGCTGGACGCGCTGCTGCAGCAGCCACCGGCCGCGCAAGCAGGTTCGGGCACGCCTACAGGATTGAACCCGGCTCTCTTCGAGCACCGGCCGCCGATCGATCTCGCGGACGCGCGGCTGCGCACGCTGGCCGCGGGCCTCGGACCGGCGTACGTGCGCGTCAGCGGAACGTGGGCGAACTCGACCTGGCTCGCCGACTCCGCTACGCCGCCGGATGCGCCCCCGAAAGGCTTTAGCGCCGTCCTCACGCGCCAGCAGTGGAAGGGCGTCGTCGACTTCGCGCGGGCGGTGGACGGCCGGCTGGTGACGTCGTTCGCGACGAGCACGGGGGCTCGCGACGACAGCGGCGCGTGGACGCCCGCGTCGGCGCGCGCGTTCGTGGAGTACACGAAGTCCCTGGGCGGCAGCATCGCGGCCGCCGAGTTCATGAACGAGCCCAACCTCGCCGCGATGGGCGGAGCGCCGGCCGGCTACGACGCCGCGGCCTACGGGCGCGACTTCAAGCTGTTCCGCGCCTTCGCGCGCGAGACGGCGCCGGACATGCTCATCCTGGGGCCGGGCTCGGTGGGCGAGGGCGGGCTGATGTCCGCGGGCCGCATCGTCGGGCTGAGCTCGCGCGACCTCCTGTCCGCCGCCGGACCGGGAGTCGACGCCTTCTCGTACCACCACTACGGGGCGGTCTCGAAGCGCTGCGCGCGCCTCGGCCCGTCGGGCACGACGCCGGAGGACGCGCTCTCGGAGCAGTGGCTCGCGCGCACGGACGCGACCTTCGGCTTCTACAAGTCGCTGCGCGACGAGCTCGAGCCCGGCAAGCCGATCTGGCTGACCGAGACGGCCGACGCGGCGTGCGGCGGCAATCCCTGGGGCGCGTCGTTCCTGGACTCGTTCCGCTACCTCGACCAGCTCGGCCGTCTCGCGAAGCAGGGCGTGCAGGTGGTCGCCCACAACACGCTCGCGGCGAGCGACTACGGGCTCGTCGACGACCGCACGCTCGCGCCCCGGCCGAACTATTGGGCGGCGCTTCTCTGGCGCCAGCTGATGGGGTCGACCGTGCTCGATTCAGGCGTGCCGCTTCGGGCCGGACTGCACGCCTACGCGCATTGCCTGAGCGGCACGCCCGGAGGCGTCGCGATCCTGGTGATCAACACCGACAAGGCCGCCTCGCAGACACTGCGGATCCCCACGCCGACGAAGCGCTACTCCCTGAGCTCGACCGACCCGCAGAGCGCGCAGGCCCGCCTGAACGGGAAGCGAGCTGCGCTGGGACAGAAGGGCGACCTGCCAGGTCTCGACCGGGTCGTCCGGCGGCGGCCGGCGACGTCACGTTCGCGCCGGCGACGATCAGCTTTCTCGCGGCGCCCGGCGCGTCGAACGGCGCCTGCCGCTAGGCGATCGCGAGGGTTCGAGCGGCGATCAATTCGCGGGGATCGGCTCGCATTCGACGCAGAAGGCGAAGGCCGACAGCTCCACCGACTCGCGCTCGTCGCTCTCGTTCATCCGCCGGATCGGATTGCGATCGCGGTCCATCACGCAGCGGCAGCTCGGGCAGAACGGCAGCTCCATCGGCTTTCTCCTGGGTTCGTTCGTGGTGTGGGTGAAGCGGCTCGAGCACTCCTGGCAGATGAACCAGCCCATCACGTCGCCCACCGGAGATTCGGAGAGGGTGCCCGAGAGTGCGTTCTCCGCGTAGTGCGCAGGCAGGACGAGATAGCGGCGGCAGCGGAAGCAGCAGCAGGAGTCTGATTGAGATTGAGCCGCGTCCATAGTCGGGTCATGGTATCCGCTTCATGGCGTGTGTCTCCGTGATTACAGTCACGCAACGCCAGCTTCGCGGAAAGTGAGTAACGCCTATGCACGTCGTGCAACTGTAAGCATCGCAAGAGGATCGTTTGGCGTACCGGCGCCGGGTGTAGCCTCTAGGCACACATGGCCGTTTTCGAGGTCGTCGTCGCGCTGCTCCTGGGCGGCGCGGTCCTCGCCGCCGTGGCGCGACGGCTCGGCGCACCGTACCCGGCGCTGGTGGCGCTGGCCGGCGCCGCGCTCGCGCTCCTCCCCGGCATGCCGACGCTCGTGCTCGATCCCGAGCTCGCGCTCGCGCTGTTCGTCGCGCCCGTGCTGGTCGACGCCGCCTTCGACGCCTCGCCGCGCGACCTGCGCGCCACCTGGCGCCAGGTGGCGAGCCTCGCGCTCGGAGCGGTCGCGCTGACGATCGCCGTCGTCGCCGTTGTCGTGCGCCTGCTGGTGCCCGACATGCCCTGGGCCGCCGCGATCGCGCTCGGTGCGATCGTGGCACCGCCGGACGCGGCGGCCGCCACCACCGTGCTCAAGCAGCTCCGCCCGCCGCACCGTCTGCTCGTGATCCTCGAGGGGAGAGCCTCTTCAACGACGCGAGCGCGCTCATCGTCTACCGCCTGGCCGTCGCCGCCACGGTGAGCGGCTTCGTTTCCGGCTGGAGCGTGTTGCCCACGCTGCTGGTGGTCACGCTGGGCAGCATCGCGCTCGGGCTGGTGCTCGCGAGGCCCCTGCTCGCCATCAACGCGCGCATCAGCGACGTCCCGACGGCGATCGTGTTCCAGTTCTGCCAGACCTTCGCCGTCTGGGTGCTGGCCGAGCGGCTGCACCTGTCGGGGATCATCACGATGGTGGTCTTCGCGATGGCCGCTTCGCGCCGCGCGCCCGAGGTCGTGCCGGCGCGGGTCCGCATCCCGTCGTGGGCGGTCTGGGGCGTCGCAGTGTTCGTGCTGAACGTGCTGGCTTTCATCCTCATGGGGTTCCAGCTGCGGCCGTCGTGGGGTGGTGCGGCATGCGAGGCACGGTGACGCTCGCGGCCGCGCTGGCGCTCCCGACGGGCGTGGGCGGCGTCGGGGCCTTTCCCTACCGGGACCTGATCCTGGTCACCGCCTTCGGCGTGGTGCTGGGAACGCTCGCTGATCCAGGGGCTCACGCTGCGGCCGCTGCTCCTGCGGCTGAAGCTCCACGACGACGGCGCCGTCGAGCGCGAGGTCCGCCGAGCCAGGGTGGAAGCGCTGCGCGCGGCGGTGGTGGCGACCGAGGAGTGCCCGCGCAGCGAGGCGGCGGCGCTCGTCCGGCAGAGCTACACGCTGCAGCTGCGCCGCGCCGAAGAGGAATTGGCGCAGGAAGGCGCGGACGCGACGGTGGAGACGGTGGCGGCGCCTGTGGCTCCGGCAGACGGCGACTCGAGCGTCGTGCACGCGGCGACCGGGGCCCAGCGGCGGCGACTCGTGGCCCTTCGCGCCGACGGCACCATCGGCGACGCGGCGTTCCAGCGGCTGGAGGAGGAGCTCGACTGGACCGAGCTCGGCTGGGCGCAGGTGCTCCCACCGGCCGATCGGAAAGGCTGACTCGCGTTCAGGGAGAATCCCGCTCGCAAGCAACTCGGGGCCGGTGCCCCTCCGAGGGCGCCGGCCCCGTTGTTCACTGGCCAGCCCTGCTGTCGTCTTGTCTCGAGTACGAGGCCCGAACTATCCGTTTCGCTTGCGGGCGCCGCGGGCCAGACCGAGCAGGCCGCCGCCCAGCAGGAGCAACGTTCCCGGCTCGGGGATCGGGACCTCGGTGTTGAGGACGTCGGTGCTGATCGCCGTGTAGCACGTGCCGCCCGGGCACGACACCGCCGGGCCGAAGCTCAGGCTGGAGGCGATGAAAGCGTAGGGGCTGGAGGGGTTGAGGCCCAGGCTCGTGAGCAGTTGCGCGTCCTTCGTATCGGCGCCGCTCGCGAACAAGGCCGCCGAACTCGCGGATCGGGAAGAACATGAAAGAGTCGATGCTCCCGAGAAGGAGCGTCGTCACCGGAACCCCGAGAGCCGGCACGCTCCCGACGATGGAGAACGTTCCGGCGGACGTGTCGAACGACAGTGCGCCACAGCTGGCCGCCTCCGCCTGTCGCACAAGCGATGGCGCCGTCGACGTTGTAGACACCGTCGAACGCCCCCGCGCCGCTCACCACGAGCGTGTCGATGCGAATGTCGAACCCCAGTGCATCCCCGCCACCGACGTTGACGACCGTCCCGCCGGCGCCTCCCAGACCCGTCGAGAAGTCGAGGACTGCCGCCATGGACGCGGAGGGCGCCAGGAGGCCCACGCAGAGGGCCACGAAATGCTACTTTCTTCATCGTTACCTCCCGGTCGAGAACGACACGATTCGCGTGCATGCCGACTTCTATAAGCAAGGAGCGTGCCAATGAGTGTGATTAGTCTAAGCACCGCGGTGTAAGGGATCTTGGGAGGCCCCGGCCCCCGGCCCTGCCTCAAGACGTGTAAGGTTTGTAATTATGGGACTGTCAAGGCTTTGCCCGGCGCGAGCTCGTGACGAAAGAGTCATCCCTTCCGGCCTTGGGCCAGCACGTCGTCCACGCGATAGGTCAGCTGGACGGCGAGCCACCGTACTGCGTCGGCGCGTCGGCCGGCGGCTCCCGTAGCGCGGCATTGACCGGGCCCCGCCCTCGCGCGTGAGCCGGCGCCGTCAGCCAGCCGCTGGAGCTTCTTTCGCGCTTGCGTCTCGAATAGCTGAAGTCACGCACGTATTCACTGCCTCTGCCCGCTGCGCACGGCGCCGTCCGCCCAGCCCGTGCCTGCCTCGATCAGTCCAGAGCCCAGCATGCCGATGCGCATGTCACTCACTCCATGTGCGTGTCGAAGGAAGCGACCCGGCTGCGTTCGGAGACGCTAGTCCTCTCGAGAGACCGAGCGTCAGAAGCGGGTCTTGGCGGGAGTTGGTGGAGCTGGCCGGGATCGAACCGGCGACCTCGTGAATGCCATTCACGCGCGCTCCCAACTGCGCTACAGCCCCAACCGGGTGACTACTAAGTTAGCAGCTTGGGCCGTGGAGGGTCAACCGCGGCGACGCTGGTCGCGAAGCCGCGCATGGCCGCACGCACGTCGTCGTCCCGCTCGCCGACGATCGCCAGCACGCGGCCCGCGGCCCGCACGAAGAGCACGTGCACGCCGTGGACGCTCGCCGACCAGCCGCTCGGCGCGCGCACGGGGCCGTGCAGCACGAAGATCGAGACGCTCGCCTCCTCGCCCTGGTAGACGACGTGCGCGGCCACGCGATCGACGAGCGAGCAGTAGTGCGCCCCCACGAGCCCGGCCGAGCCCGCGCGGTCCGGCAGCGGCGGCACCGGCGTGCCGTGCTGCTCGAGCCATGCCGTCACGACGGCGGGCTCCGAGCTCCACACGCGGCTCGTCGGGCGGCCGCCGAGCCCGTGCGCGTGATCGCGTGCCGTCTGCCACGCGACGAAGGCGGGGAGGCCCTGGACCCAGAGCCCGAACCCGAGCAGACCGAGGCCGAGCACGAGGAGCAGGATCGTTCCCAGGCGCGACTTGGTCCGCGCGAAAGGCCGGCCGACGACGTCGATCGTCATCTTCGACATGTTTGGGGGAAGCCTCATTCTAGCGCGAGCGTTGACGCCCGCGGCGGGGACGGTGAGAATCGCCGCGCATGCGGTATCTGACGACCCTCGAGGTCGCGCGCGAGCTGAACGTCAGCAAGCAGACGCTGCTCAACTGGCTCTACGCGAAGAAGGTGCCGGAGCCGCCGCGCAACCGGAACGGCTATCGCTTGTGGAGCCCGGCGCGCGTCAGCCTCGTGCGCCAGCTGATCCGCGAGGGCCGGCTGCACCAGCGCACCGTGATCCACCGCGAGCCGGTCGACGACCCGGCGGTGGTGCGGGAGGTGGCGCGCGAGGTGAGCCAGTTCCTCAAGGATGCGCAGATCCCGCTGCGGCGGTTCGTGCGCGAGCTCAATCAGGCGTACAGCAAGCGCAACCGTCAGCCGGCGAAAAAACGGCGAGGCTAGGGACGGACAACGGAAACGGACAACAGGTCAGGACGGCCTGGACTGAGCTTCGGGGGGTTTGAGCACCCGAGCCCGCTGATCATTCCCACGGAATATCCGGCATCGCCAGGCGCTCGATCGGCGGGCCGCCCTTGCCGTGCACGTCGCAGATCTCGGCGAGGTCGGACTGCGTGACGCCGGCGTACCAGGCGTTGTCGGGCTGCACCGCCACGGTCGGGCCGCGGCTGCAGTGCTTCAGGCAATAGGTGCGGTTGACCATCACGCGCTCGTCGAGCCCGCGCTCCTTCAGCAGCTCCTTCAGGCGCTCGAACAGCTCCTGGCTGCCCTTCTCGCCGCACGATCCTTTCGGGTTGCCGGGCGGACGCGTGTTCACGCAGACGAGCAGCTGACGCTCCGGCTTGGGCAAGGCGTTCGACCTCCGTCGTGAGGCGCCGCACAACGCGGCCAGTCGTGCGAGTATACCCTCCGTGGCGCGCCGAGCCGGCGCGTCTCCCGAGGAGGTCATGGAGCCGATGACGAGAACGTTTCTGATCGCCGCTGCCTGTGCCGTGAGCCTTGCCGCCGCGTCCACTCCGGCCGCGAGCGCCGAGGACCTCACGCTGGTCTTCAAGTCCACGAACAAGGACGGCACGTCGACCTCGACGAGCTACTACTCGAGCGAGAAGATGCGCTCCGGGGACGCCGAGCACGAGACGATCCTCGAGTACGCAGCCGGGAAGATCACGTCGATCGACCACAAGAAGAAGGAGTACTCCGAGGTCACGCTCGCCGAGATGGACGCGGCGATGAAGCAGGCGCAGGCCAAGATGGATCAGATGGCCGAGCAGATGAAGAACATGCCGCCCGCCGTGCGCGAGAAGATGGAGGCGATGATGGGGGGCGCCACCGGCTCCGTGACGGTCACGAAGGGCGGCACGCGCCAGGTCGCGGGCTACAGCTGCCAGGACTACACGATCGCGATGGGCACGACGATGACCACGAAGCTCTGCGCGACGACCGCGCTCGCCTTCCCGATCCCCAAGGTGGACTACGAGAAGTTCGCGTCCTTCACGCACCTCGGCCGGCATGATGGCCCAGAACCCGATGTTCAAGGGCCTGTCGAAGGTGGCCGACGAGATGAAGAAGATCGAGGGCGTCACGATCGCGGAGTCGACGTCGCTCAAGATGATGGGCCGCAACATCGACAGCTCGAAAGAGGCGACCGAGATCAAGAAGGGGCCGATCCCGGCCTCGGCGTTCGACCTGGCGACGATCGCCAAGGGCTACAAGAAGGTGCCGAACCCGATCACGCAGATGAAGTAGGGCCCGGGCGGCATGGACGCGCTCGTCGACTACCGGCTGGCTGGCCCGCGCGATCGGACCTTCGGGTGCGTCGCCGCTCGAGACGCTGCGCGTCGTCGACACGCGCTTCTACCTGGATCCGGCCCGCCGGGGGCGTGACGCCTGGCGGGCGGGTCACATCCCCGGCGCGATCTTCCTCGACATGGACGAGGACCTCTCGGCGCCCGGCGGCGGCCGCGGCCTTCCGCGGGCCGCCACCCCTGGCCGAGCGAGGAGAAGGTCGCGGCCGTGATGGGGAAGGCCGGCATCGGGCCGGGCGTTCGCGTCGTCGCCTACGACGACAACTCCGGCGGCATCGGCAGCGCGGCTCTGGTATCCTGCTGCGCGCCCACGGCCACGACGACGTCGCCGTGCTCGACGGCGGGATCGCGAAATGGACGGCCGAGGGCCGGCCGCTCTCGACCGAAGAGCCGCGCGTCCAGCCGGTCCGGTTCGAAGGCCGGCTGCGGCCCGGCTTCGTGGTCGCGAAGGACGAGATGGTCCGGGACCACGCGAGACGGCTCGTGCTCGACGCGCGCGTGGGCGAGCGCTACCGCGGCGAGGCCGAGCCGGTCGACCCGCGCGCGGGCCACGTGCCGGGCGCGAGGAACGCTGCGTGGACGGGGAACCTCACGGCCGCGACGCCGCCCGTGTTCCTGCCGGGCGACGCGCTACGCGCGCGCTACCGGGCGCTCGGCGCAGAGCAGAAGGAGCCGATCGTCTACTGCGGCTCGGGCGTCACCGCCTGCCACGACCTGCTCGCGCTCCACCTCGCCGGCCTGCGCGGGACGCTCTACGCGGGCTCCTGGAGCGAGTGGTCGTCCGACCCGCAGCTGCCCGCGGCTTTGGGCGGCGAGTGATCCGCTCCAGCACGTAGCTGGCGCTCGCACCCTCGCGCGTCGCGACGAGGTCCAGCGCGACGTAGCCGCGCGCGAAGCAGGACTCGAGCGACCGCCGCACGATCGCCTGCCACTCGCGCGCGAGCGCCGCATCCGCGCGGCAGACCTTGTCCCAGTCCGCGGGAATCTGGAGCAGCAGCCGGGGCGCGTCGAGCCCGAGGCGCGGGTCCGAGCTCAGCGGCAGGCCGGCCTGCAGCCGCACGTCGTTGATGCGCGCGGAGCGCCTGTCGGGGGCCGGGTCGGGCGTGCGCGCCGCGAGGCGCTTGACGCGCGGGCTCGCGAGCTCCCAGCGCGCGAGCAGGCGGTCGGTGGCGAGGCCGTGGTGCAGCTTCGAGCTCGTGCGGCCGTAGAAGTCCGGCAGGAGCTCGCGCGCGATCGCCCCGAGGCGGCGCAGGTTGAGCGCGCGCGTTCTTCGCGCGCATCGGGTCGAAGGTCCAGGTCACGAGGCGGAGCCCGCGCGCGAGCGCCCCGTCGCGCTGCGCCCACTTGAGGCGCAGCCCGACGCCCTTGCCGCGCCAGCTCGGGCCGCACCGCGAGCATGTCGGAGTGCAGGTGCGGCGTCCCGTCGCTCCAGCCGGCGAAGCCGTAGCTGAAGCCGACGATGCCGTCGCCCGGCGCCTCGGCCACCAGCAGCAGGCCGCCGGCGTGCACGGTGGCGATCAGCTGGATCGCCGAGGTGATCTCGAGATCGCTGAGGCCCCAGACCTCGCGCTGCAGCCGGACGCAGGCGTCGTAGTCGCGCGCGCGCGCGCGCCGCGCGGATCTGGAGGGAGGCGGCCATCGCGAGCGGCAGTCTAGCATCCGCTCGGCACACCCCCGCTCGTGTAGAATCCCGCCCCGCAGCGGGATGGCACGCACCAGAAGCGAACGGCGACGGAGCGGGCGTGGCGCGCTCTAGGCGCGGCCGGCCCGCCGGGCCCGGGCTGCGCGAGAGGCTGAAGCGCACCGCCTCGCTGCTGCTGTCGCGCGAGGTGACGGTCCTCAACAACGCGATCGCGTTCAACTTCCTGCTGTGCCTGTTTCCGCTGCTGCTGGTGCTGGTGGCGGCCGCGCAGAGGCTCGCTCCCGGAAGCGGCGGTGCCGCCGCGCTGCGCCAGCTGCTGAGCGAGCTGATCCCGGTCGGGGGCGACACCTTCGCGACGTCGCTGCGGCAGATGACGCGCGTGGCACCCGGCTTCCAGCTCTTCTCGCTCGCGCTCATCGTCTGGGGCTCGTCGGGCATCTTCATTCCGGTGGAGCGCGTGCTGAACCGCGTGTGGGGCGCGCGCGCCGAGCGCAGCTTCTGGAAGAGCCGGCTGCTCGCGTTCCTGCTGACCGCGGCGTGCGCGGCGCTCGCGCTGCTGTCGCTCTCGCTGACCGTGTACGGCCGCAGCCTCGGCAGCAGCGTGAGCGCCTTCGGGCGGGAGCTCGCGGAGCCCGTGGCGCTCGTCGCGTCGTGGGGGGCGAAGGCCGCCGCGTTCGGCCTCGGCTGGGCGCTCTTCGCGCTCGTCTACCGCCTGGCTCCGAGCGCGCGCATCGAGTTCGGCGTCGCGGCGCGCGCCGCTCTGTGGGCGGCGCTCGCCTGGGAAGTCTCGAAGTACGCGTTCGTCTGGAACCTCGGCCGCATGCAGCTGCAAACCTTCTACGGCCCGCTCGCCTTCGCCGTCTCGCTGGTGCTCTGGGCCTACGTCTCGAGCCTGGTGCTGGTGTTCGGAGCGGGGATGGCGCCTGGCGTCGCGCCGCCGCGGGACTAGAGCCCGATCTCGTCGGCGATCGGCTTGAGCGACTCGATCACGAACGCCACGTGCTCCTCGAGCGGGCGGCCGATGCCCTCGGCGCCGCCGTAGACGCAGGCGCGGTCCACCGAGCGCGCGAAGGCCTTGTCCTTGAGCTTCTTCGTCACGGACTCGACGGGCAGGTCGGCGATCTTCTTCGACGGCCGGACCTTCACGCACGCGCCGATGAAGCCGACGAGCTCGTCGCAGGCGTAGAGCGCCTTGCGGAGCGGCGTGTCGCGCGGCACGCCCATGTAGTCGCGCGTGGGAGCGATCGCGAGCACGATCTCCTCGGGCAAGCCGCGCTCGCGCAGCACGCGCGAGCCGACATGCAGGTGCGTCTCGACGGTCGGGTTCTGCTCGTAGTCGAAGTCGTGCAGCAGGCCGACGATGCCCCACTTCTCGACCTCGGCCGGATCAGTGATGCCGAACCAGCGCGCGTAGGCGCGCATCGCTTCCTCGACGCCGCGCCCGTGCTTGCGGAGCGCGTCCGACTGCGTGAACTCGAAGAGCAGCGCCTCGGCTTCGGCGCGCGACTTCATCAGTGGCGGTGGCCCGGAGGGATGAAGAGGGCGGGCGCCGCCTCGTCGGCCGTCGCCGAAGCCCCCGCGAGCGGCTGCGTGATCGCGCGGAAGAAGACCTGCGAGATCAGCTGGTAGCCCTGGTCGTTCGGGTGCAGGAAATCCTCGAACAGCGGCGGCAGGCTCGGCTGCTTCAAGAATTCGCCGTGGATCTCGGCGACCGGCACGCGCTCCGCCGCGGCCATCGGCCGGATCAGGTCGTTCATCCGCCGCACCCAGTCGTTGCGCTCGGTGGGGTTGCGGTCGGCGTACTGCGGATTGACGGGCGGGATCGTGCCGACGATCGGGAAAGCGCCGGCGCTCTTCGCTGTCCTGGATCATCGAGCGCAGCGAGTCGATCGTGTAGCAGGGGAAGGCGTTGCGGCACTCGGGCTCGTTCCAGTCGTTGGTGCCGTAGAGGATGAGCGCGTACGCGGGGCGGTACTGGGAGCAGGCTGCCGGGCAGGCGCGAGCGACCGGCGTTGCTGCGGGTGCCGGGCGCGCCCTCGTTCACGATGTCGGCGCGGCCCCAGAAGGTGCGCAGCTGCTCCCGCAGGTAGTCTCTTATCCGTCGCCGCTCGAGCCCTCGCCCTCCGTGATGCTGTCGCCGAAAGCCAGGTAGACGTTCGGCCGGTTGCGCGTGCCGATCGGCAGCCGCGCCGGACCGGCACGTCGCCGCTCGCCGGCACGGTGACGTTGACCGTCGTCGCCGTGAAGTACGCCGGCAGCGTGTCCGGCCGGGCCTGCCGGTCTGGGCGCCGTTCGGGACGCTCGCGATCGAGAAGCGGCCGCCGGTCGCCGTCGTGGCGTTCTGCCCGCCGATCGCGACGCCGACGCTCGGGAGGCGGACGATCTCGTTCGAGTCGGCCGTGCCGTTGCCGTTCTCGTCGTAGAACAGGTATCCGCCGACGGGCGAGCCCGGCGGGGGAGGGGGCGTGCCGCCGGATTGTCGGGGGAGCCGGGGGTGCCGCCACCACAGGCGGTGCTGAGTGCGGCCAGCACAGAAGAACGCTCGCTCGTGTCGGCATCCGGACGCGTCAGATTAGCACAGGATTTGATTCCTTCCGGACGGGTGCTATACTCCGGCATCCCTCCGGACCCGGGTGCCGTTCGACCTCTTCAAAAAAGAGAAGCATGGGTGAAACTGCAGTCGTCAGCCGAAGCAACCGCCGCATCACGGCGCGCAAGGCGTGCCTGCTGACCGTTCGCTACCGCGGGGACGGTGACTGGCGGCCCGCGACGGCGATGGACCTCTCGCCCTACGGCTGCCGTCTCAGGGTCGGCGAGGACATCCCGCGCGGCGCGACCGTCGCCGTCATCTTCGAGGCGCCGATCCAGGACGGAGCGAGGACGCCGTCGGTCGAGGTGCCCGGCACCGCGATGTGGGCGCGCCTCGAGGGACTCTCGTACCAGGTCGGCGTCCACTTCGAGGACTCGCCGATGGGGCTCCTCGAGATCCTGTCCGTCCTGTCGTAGGTCGCAAGAGACTCCACCACAAGACGCGTCGTCACCTTCGACGGGTGACGTGTGTCGCCCCCCGCGTCGACTCTCCACAGGCCGGCTCGTCGATTCTCCAGCCGTCCTGCTCGTCGACTCTCCAAGAGCCATCTTCGAGAGGGACAGAACGGCTAGGCTCGCTTCTTCCTTCTTTGAGACGAGGGGGCTTCGCCCCCTCGAGCTCCCCCTGTCTGTCTGAGCTGCCCCCGTCGAGCTGCCCCCTGGAGCTCCCCTCTGGGGGGCTTTCGGTCGCTGGCGCGAGGCGGCCCTTGCGGAGCGCGGCGAGCACGCTCTCGAAGTCGGAGGGCAACGGGCTCCTGACGTGTACGCGCGCGCCCGTGATCGGGTGCGCGAAGGCGAGCTCGGCGGCGTGGAGCATCGGCCGCCGCGCGAGCGGGCGGCCGTGCGCGGGACGCCCGTACACGGGATCGCCGAGGATCGGCAGGCCCGCGTGGGCGAGGTGCGCGCGCACCTGGTGCTGACGGCCGGTCTCGAGCTCGACCTCGAGGAGCGCAGCGCCGGGGAGCCGCTCGCGCAGCACCCAGCGCGTGCGCGCGGGGCGCGCGGCCTCTCCGGGGCCCGCGACGCCGCGACGGCCGGAGACCCACGCCTCGCGAACGGGCGCGTCGATCGTTCCGCGCTCGCCCTCGGGCAGGCCCTCGACGATCGCCAGGTAGCGCCGCTCGATGCGATGGGCGCGGAAGGCCTCGATCAGCCCCGCGCGGGCGTCGCGCGAGAGCGCAAAGGCGAGGGCGCCCGTGGTGTCGCGATCGAGCCGGTGCACGCGCTCGGCATAGCCGGCGTGCGGCTTGAGGCGGCGCGCGTAGTCCTGCACGCGCGCGAGCACGGTGTCCTCGTGGAGCCCGGGCGCCGAGGGGACGCTCAGCAGCCCCGCCGGCTTGTCCACGACGATCACGTGCTCGTCCTCGTGGAGGACGGGGAGCGTCGAGCGCGCCTTCGGCAGCGCCTTCCGGTTCGGGTCGAACGTGACGGCCGCCGTCTCCGGCACGTCGCGGCCGGGCTCGCGGACGCGCTCGCCGGAGACGCTCACCTGGCCCTTCTCGATCACGTCCTGCGCCTTGCGGCGCGACATCTCGGGATGGCGGCGGATCAGCAGCAGGTCGAGGCGCATGCGCGAGTGGCTAGTGTAGACTCCCGCTCCGTCACCATCCATCGGAGGTCGACTGATGATCGCGCCCTTCACCTTGACGCTGCTGCTGCTCGCCCCACAGGAGCCGAGGCCGACCGCCGAGGAGAGCGCGCCGCGCGCGCCGCAGCGCGCCGAGCGGTCGGCCGAGAAGCCGGCCGAGAAGCCCGCGGAGAAGCCGGCCGAGAAGGCCGGCGGACAAGCCGGCGGAAGCCTTCGGAGAAGGACAAGGAAGAGGCGCCGGTCGTCACCAAGCACGAGCTGCGCGTCGGCGGGCGCGTGCTGCGCTACAGCGTCACCACGGGCTTCATGCCGCTCAAGAGCGACACCGGCGACGCCGAGGCGCGCGTCTTCTTCATGGCCTACACGCTCGAGCGCGGCTCGGGCCCCGAGGCGCGCCCGCTCATGTTCTCGTTCAACGGCGGGCCGGGGTCGTCGTCGGTCTGGCTGCACCTCGGCGCGCTCGGGCCGAAGCGCGTGAAGATGCGCGCCGACGGCCAGATGCCGTCGCCGCCCTACCAGCTGGTCGACAACGAGCAGACCTGGCTCGACGACAGCGACCTCGTCTTCATCGACCCGGTGGGCACCGGCTACAGCCGGCCCGCGAAGCCCGAGCTCGGCAAGAAGTACTGGGGCGTCCAGGGCGACATCGAGTCGGTGGGGGAGTTCATCCGGCTCTACCTGACGCGCTACGAGCGCTGGGCGTCGCCGCTCTTCCTGGTCGGCGAGAGCTACGGCACCACGCGCGCGGCGGGCCTCTCGGGCTACCTGGTCGAGAAGGGCATCGCCTTCAACGGCATCCTGCTGGTGTCGTCGATCCTCAACTTCCAGACGGCCCGCTTCACGACCGGCAACGACCTGCCCTACCCGCTGTTCCTGCCCACGTACGCGGCCACCGCGTGGTACCACAAGAAGCTGCCCCCGGACCTGCAGTCGAAGCCGCTCGGCGATTTCCTGCGCGAGGTGGAGGCGTTCGCCGCCGCCGACTATCCGAACGCGCTGCAGAAGGGCGACCGCATGAGCGCGCCCGAGCGCCAGGAGATGGTGAAGCGCGTCTCGCGCTACACGGGCCTCTCGGAGACCTACGTCGACGAGTCCGACCTGCGCATCGAGATCCAGCGCTTCTGCAAGGAGCTGCTGCGCCGCGAGGGGCGCACCGTCGGCCGGCTCGACTCGCGCTTCCGCGGCAGCGACTCGAGCGGCGTCGCCGAACGGCCCGAGTTCGACCCCTCGATGACGGCGATCCGTCCGCCCTACACCGCGACCTTCAACGACTACGTGCGCCGCTCGCTCGGCTACAAGACCGACACGCGTGTACCACATCCTCGGCGGCGGGATCGGCGCGCCGTGGGACTTCGGCGCGGGCGGGTTCGCCGACACCTCGCAGGCGCTCGGCGACGCCTTCGCCAAGAACCCCGACATGCGGCTGTTCGTGGCGAGCGGCTACTACGACCTCGCGACGCCGTACTTCGCGACGCAGTACACGCTGTCGCACATGGGCCTCACCGCGGAGCAGCGCGCGCGGATCAGCACCGGCCAGTACGAGGCGGGCCACATGATGTACATCCACGAAGGCGAGCTCGCCCGGCTGAAGCAGGACGTGGCGAAGTTCCTCGCGGGGGCGCTGGTCAAGCCATAGGCCGAGGTCGATTCGCTGGCGTATCAGGCCGAGGTCGACGTCTCCGCGGCGCCGGGATCCCGTGACGCGTCCGCATTCCGACAATTGACGCGTCCCGGGAGCCCTCCGGTCGCCGCTACCCGTGGCGACCTCGGCAAGTGCCGTTACCTTCGGTTACTCGTTCCGGAACGAGTAACGAAAAGTAACGACCTCCGCCGCCGAAAGCTCCGCCGTTACTCCCGCACTCCGCGGGCGTCGTCCCACGCGGCCGGATCCTGTCCGAAGTACGAAGACAGCAGCCGGTACACGTCTGCGTGCTGCCGCCTCACGCGCTGCGGGATCTCGAAGAAGGCCTCGACCGCCACCGCCAGGAACTCCACCGGATCCTCCTCGCCGTACGGGTCGAAGGCGGAGTGGCCGTCGGGCAGCCGCCGGCGCCGGCGCTTCCTGGGCTCGCCCTCGTTCCGCAGCCGCTCCATCTCGCGCTCGGCGACGAGCGTCCACTCGCGGCCGAGGCGCCGCGGAGTCCCGCCGGGATGCCGTCGAAGTGCGACTGGTCGAGGTCGAGCAGATGCGCGAACTCGTGGATGCCGACGTGATAGGCGTCGTCCGGGATCTCGAAGCTCTCCTGAGCGAAGGCACCGACAGGATCACGGTCCCCCACGGATGCGTCTGGCCGCTGAGCTCGTCGCCGCCGAAGCGCGTAGTCGCGGTCGAAGTCGTCGGGGTAGAGCAGCACCTCCGTGAGCTGGTCCCACTCGTACTCCGGCCAGCCGAGGCTCAGCGTCACCGCGGAGGCGGCCACCAGCAGCCGGAGCTCGTCCGTGACCTCGACCTCGATCCCCGTGATGCGCTTCTCGGCCGCGAAGATCCGCACGTCGTCCTCGAAGCGAAGGCGCCAGGCGGCGTCGCATGCGCTCGTAGTGGTCGTAGCTCTCGAGCAGGAACTGGCGCCAGCGCGCGGGGAAGGGCTCGGCCAGCAGGGCCTGCCGCCGGCGCGAGCGCCGCAGCAGCGAGTGCCGGACCGCGAGGCCGAGGCCGACGCCGACCGCGAGCCCGCCCAGAGCCCCGGGCCCGCCCGCGGCGAGCGCACCGAGGCCGCCGCCGAGCGCGGGAGCGCGTGACCGCCCCCGCCAGCGCGAACCAGCGGTCCGCCGGGCCGGTCGACCCTCACGCCGGGGAAGCGTCTGCGTGGCGGGCGAGCAGCCGGGCCAGCACGCGCGCGTCGATGTTGCCTCCGGTATCACGACGGCGACCGGTCGGCCGTCGCTTCGATCGCGACCCGGCCGGCGCGCACGCGCGGCCACGCCGACGGCGCCCGAGGCCTCGGCCACCACCTGGTCGTGCGCGAGCAGGGCGACGATCGCGGCCTCGATCTCCGCCTCGGGGACCGTGACCACGTCGTCGATCAGGTCCCGGTGGCGATACGCGATCTCGCCGATGCCGCCCGCGAGGCCGTCGGCCAGCGTGGGCCCGGCGGGATAGGTGAGCAGCGCGCGGCCCGCGGCGCAGCGACTCGCGCGAGCGCCGGCGACGCCTCGGGCTGGACCGCGACGATGCGCACGCGCGGCGAGCGCGCCTTCACGCCGTCGCGATGCCCGCCATGAGACCGCCGCCGCCCACCGGGACGAGGATGGCGGCCAGCGCCGGGCACTCGGCCAAGATCTCGAGCGCGAGCGTGCCCTGGCCCGAGGCCGTGCGCACGTCCTCGAAGGCGTGGACGAAGACGGCGCCCGTCCTCGCCCGAACGCCACGCGCCGCGAGCACCGCGTCGTCGTAGGTCGGCCCCCGTCTCGCGCACCGTCGACCGGAAAGCGGCGCAGCTTGTCGACCTTGGCGCGCGGCGCCGTCACCGGGACGAACAGCGTGGCTCGCACGTCCCCGACGCGCCGCGCCGCGAACGCGACGCCGAGCGCGTGGTTGCCCGCCGAGGCGGCGACGACGCCGCGCGCCCGCTCGGCCGGCGGACAGCGACGCCAGCAGGTTGAGCGCCCCGCGCACCTTGAAGGAGCCCGTCGGCTGCCAGCACTCGAGCTTGAGCAGGAGCTCGCGGCCCGGCGCGGCCAGGCTCGGCGCAGCGGCGTCGGCGCGCGAGGTGCCGCGAGACGACGCTCGCCGGCCCGCACGCACGTCGTCGAGGGTGACGCGCAGGCTCATCCGCCTAGGCTCCGGCCGGCCGGGCGGGCCCGGCCGCCACCAGATCGAGCCGCGGCTCGCCGCACTCGGCGGCGATCGCGTCGGCGACCCGGTCGCGCGAAGCGCGACGAGCGCGTTAGCTCCGTGCCGTGCGGCTCGATCGGCTCGCCGACCCAGAGCTAGATCGCGCCCGGCCGCGGCAGCCGCGGATCGCCGCGCAGGACGCGGCGCGTCCCCCGCAGGGCCATGCGGCACGATCGGCGCGCCGGCGCGCGCCGCGGTCTTGAAGGCGCCGAGCCGGAACGGCCGAGCCCGGTCGCCGCCACGAACGTGCCCTCCGGGAAAGAACAGGATGCTGTCGCCGGCGGCGAGCGCGCGGGCCGACCTGGTCGGCGTCGGCGACGCTCTGGAGCACGTCCCAGCGGTCGACGGTGAGGTGGCCGCAGCGCCGCACGAACGTGCCGATCACCGGATAGGACAGGATCTCGCGCTTGGCGACGAACAGAACGTCGATCGGCAGCAGCGCCAGCAGCGCGGCGACGTCCACGTACGAGGCGTGATTGCAGGCCAGCACGAGCGGGCCGCGCCGCGGCAGCCGCTCGAGCCCGGTCGCCTCGAGGCGGCAGCCCGTGAGGCGGAGCAGGCCGCGGCGCCGTCAGGCGCGCGAGCGCGAAGGCGAAGCGCCGGCTCGGCACGAGCCACGGCGAGCGCCCAGCCGGAAGCAGGAGCGCCGGCAGCAGCAAGGCGAACCAGGCCGCGTAGAGCCCGCGCCCGACCCGGCGCGCGAGCGGCCGCGCCCATTCCGCGGCCGCCGCACGCGCGAGCCGCAGCTTCTGCGCGAGGTCGTGCGCTGCGTCCCGCCGAGCGCCCCGGCGAGGAACTGCTCGCGAGTGGCGGAGCGCCGCACCTTGCCGCTCGAGGTCTTGAGCACCGCGCCGGGAGCCACCAGCACGACGCGGTCGGGCGGCACCTCGACCGCCGCGGCCACGCGCTCGGTGACGGCGTCCGCGAGCCGCGCGCGCTCGACGGCGTCCCTGGCGCGCGTCTCCGCGACCACCACCAGCGTCTCCGTGCCGAGCGCCTCGTTCGGCACGCCGAAGGCCACGACGCAGCCGCGGCGCATGCCCTCGACCGAGGCCGCCGCCTCCTCGATCTCCTGCGGCACCAGGTTGCGCCCGGCCTTGATGATCAGGTCCTTGCGGCGTCCGCAGACGTAGATCTCGCCGTCCGCGCGGTACGCGAGGTCGCCGCTGTCGAGCCACCCGCCGGGCAGCGTGATGGCGGCGGTCGCCTCCGGCTTGCGGTAGTAGCCGGGCGTCATCGAGGGGCCGCGGAAGACGAGACGGCCCACGGCGCGGTCGTCGACGTCTCGCGCCTCGTCGTCCACGACGCGGATCTCGTGGTCCGGCAGCGCTCGTCCCGCCGAGACGAACTCGAGCGCCCGCGCGTCCTCGGTGCCGGCCGCGTCGGCGCGTCCGTCGCGCTGGAAGGCGGCGCGGCTCACGCGGTCGATCCGCGGCCCGCGGCCGAGCGGCGGAAACGCGAGCGCCGACGGAGCACTCCGCGAGGCCGTAGACCGGCGTCATCGCCTCGCGCGCGAAGCCGAAGCGGCGCGAAGCGGCGGGCGAAGCGCTCGAGCGTGGCGGGGCTCACCGGCTCGGCCCCGTTCAGCGCGACGCGCCACGACGACAGGTCGAGGCCTTCGAGCGCGTCGTCCGTGATGCGGCGCGCGCAGAGCTCGTAGGCGAAGTTCGGGCCGACCGACAGCGTGGCGCGCCGCTCGTGGATCGCCCACAGCCAGCGCTCGGGCCGCGCCAGGAACGCCGTCGGCGGCATCAGCGTGAGCGGCACCCCGTTGTGCAGGCACATCAGCCAGGAGCCGATCAGGCCCATGTCGTGGTAGAGCGGCAGCCAGCTCACGCCGACGTCCGTCGGGCGCAGCTCGAGCCCGGCCGCGATCGCGCGGATGTTGGCGAGCAGGTTGGCGTGGGTGAGCAGCACGCCCTTCGGCTGGCCGGTGCTGCCGGACGTGTACTGGATGAAGGCGGGATCCGCCGCCTCCGCGTCCGGGAGGCCGAAGGGCGTCCCTGGACGCGCGAGCTCGTCGGGCGTCACGACGTCCGCGCAGCGTCTTCACCGCGGGCCGGAGCAGGGCGGCCACCGGCCGCGCGCGCGCGATCGTGACGAGCAGCGCGACGCCGGCGTCGGCCAGGATCGCGGACTGGCGCGCCGCGTACTCCTCGAGCCGGTCGAGCCGCAGCGGCGGATAGATCGGCACCGGCACCGCGCGCACCAGCAGGATCGCGAAGAACGAGCGCAGGAAGTCGAGCCCGGTCGGCAGCATCAGCGCGACGGTGTCGCCCGGTCCGACGCCGCGTTCGCGCAGCCCGGCCGCGACGGCCGCGGCCTCGTCGCGCAGGCGGCCGTAGGTGATCGCCTCCTCGGCTGCGGCCGCGTCGCCGCGCAGGTACACGTGGACGCGCTCGGGCTCGAGCTCCGCGCGCCGGAAGAGCGACGCGCCGAGCGTCAGGACCTCGTCGCCGATCGCGCGGGCCGCGCCGGCCGGGCTCGTTGCGCGCGCCGGCAGCTGGAGCGGCTCGCTCGCCGCGGCCTCGAGGATCGCCCGCGCCAGCCCCGCCGGCGTGTCGACCGCGAGGCAGCCGTCGTCGAGCGCCCGGCCGAACGCGCGCTCGAGGCGCGCGACGAGCTCGACCCGCTCGAGGCTGCCGAGGCCGACCTCGCGCTCGAGCGAGGCCGAGGCCGCGACGGCGCGCTCCGCGCGGGCGCCGCCGGTCTCGCGGGCCAGCTGGCGCACCACGTCGAGAACCCGGACGACGACGTCGTCGGGGAGGGGCGCCGCCGCCCCGGGAGTGACGGACATCGGCACTCACTCTATCCGCGAGCGCGGGCCTCTGGAAAGACGAAGGGCGCGGGACGAGCCCGCGCCCTTCACTTCGGTTCGATCGCGCTCGCGCGCGCGGCGCCTAGAGGACGCCGTCCTTGGCGGCCTTCGCAACGACGAACTTGAGCCGCTTGCGCGCCGGGATCTTGATGGCCTCGCCGGTCTGCGGGTTGCGGCCCATGCGGGCCTTGTAGCTGCGCACGACGAGCTTCCCGACACCCGGGAACGTGAAGCCGTTCTTGGCTTCCTTGTACGCCATCTGCGCCAGGGTCTCGAGAACGAGAGCGGTCTGCTTCTTCGAGATGCCCGCCTTCTCTGCAACCGCCGCAATGATCTTCGACTTGGTCATGGCCTTTGCCATCGAGTTCAATCCTCCTAGGGTCGAGCTTGGCTCGTACGACTTGCGTTCAATTGTTGGGGATCCGAAACGCGGCCCCATCTAATCGCGTTTTTCGCACTGCTGTCAAGGGCGAAGCGCATTCCAGGCGCTCCCCTCAAGGGTTTTCGCAACGCCCCGTCAGGGGCGATCGTCGGGTGCAGCGTCGCGGATCAGGAAGACGGTTTCGTCGGGTCGCGCGAGGCCGAGCTCCTCGCGCGCCAGGCGCTCGATCGCGCGCGGGTTCTGCCTGAGGTCGGTGATCTCGGCCGAGAGCCGGGCGTTCTCGGCGCGCAGGGCGTCGAGCTCGCCGCGCAGCGCCTCGATCTTCTCGCGCTCGCCGACCATGCTGAGGATGCCGCGGTCCCCGAAGACGGAGCCCACCGCGAGAGCGATGAGGGCGATGACGGTGCCGAGCACCCACGCCCGCATCCTCGTCCGCGGCTCGCTCCTCGGAGTCTCCTCGCGCATCGTCACCTGAGTCTTGGCTTTAACTACAAGCGCTAAACCGCGACTATAGCTCATTTTTCAGGCTCCGACCGGGAGGTTCACGCCGACGCGGCGGCTGCCGCGCTTCGTGGTCGCCTCCTGGTAGCGGCGCAGCAGGGCGACGAGCTGGTCGTTGACCCGCCGCAGCCGGCGCATGCCGGCGCGGTACTCGCGGTAGGCCTTGACGAGCTCGCGCGCCTGGGAGAGCCGCGCCGGCCTCGAGGTAGGCGAAGCCGCCCTTGCCGCCGCTGCGCGTGGAGAGCACGTAGTACGGGCCGTGCTTCTGCCCCGTGCGGCAGACGCAGCCCTCCTTGCCGCAGACGCCGAAGCGGACGAACAGCGAGCCGGCGAGCTGCTCGCGGCGGCGCAGCAGGTCCGTGACCAGCTCGCGCTGCTCCTGGAGGCTCGTCCTCACGCGCTGCCGAATTTCGTCGGGAGTGAGCGTCATTCCTACATTTCCTACAGTGCAATATTGAAAAAGCACTGCAAGATTACGCGCGGCTCGCCGCGGCGTCAAGCGTTTTCTGCGTGCGCTCGCGCGATTTCGCGCGCGCGGTAAGATGCCAGGCAGAGCGCGGAGGCGATCCGATGTGGCTGCTGAAGACGGAGCCCGGCGACTATTCGTGGGCGGAGCTCGAGAAGGCGGGCCGCGCGCGCTGGGACGGCGTGCGCAACCCGGCGGCGATCCGGAACCTCGCGGCGATGAAGGCGGGCGACCGCGTCTTCGTCTACCACACGGGCGACGAGAAGGCCGTCGTCGGCGTCGCCGAGGTGGTGAAGCCGGCCTACCCCGACCCGAAGTACCCCGAGGGCAAGCTGATGGTGGTGGACATCGAGGCGCGCGGAAGGCTCGGCCGGCCCGTGACGCTCGCGGAGATCAAGGCGCTCGCCGAGTTCGAGGACAGCCCGCTCGTGCGGCAGGGACGGCTCTCGGTGGTGCCGCTGACGGCGGCGCAGTGGAAGGCGATCGAGGCGCGATGCAAGGCTTGAGCGGCCGCGTGGTCGCGCTCTCGACGGTGGGATCCGCCGAGGAGGCGGACCGGCTCGCGCGCGCGCTCGTCGAGCGCCGGCTCGCGGCCTGCGTGAACGTGGTGCCGGGCGTCGTCTCGCACTACCGCTGGCAGGGCGAGCTGCAGCGCGACGAGGAGCGCCTGCTCGTGATCAAGACGCGCGCCGAGCGGATCGAGGCGCTGCGCGACGCCTTACGCGAGCTGCATCCCTACGAGCTGCCCGAGCTCGTGGCCTTCGAGATCACGGCCGGGAGCGAGCAGTATCTGAAGTGGCTGGACGAGGGGTGTCGTTAGGGCGAGGACATTGGAGGTCCGTTGCTCTCCAATGACCACTCTCGCAGGGGGACGAAACAGGGCTTTCTCTTGTTCTGGAGGGCTTCGCCCCCCAGACCCCCTAGAGCACCGACAGGGCGTGCTCGAGGTCCTTCACGAGGTCCTCGGCGTCCTCGCAGCCCACGCTGATCCGGACCAGGCCGTTCGTGATCCCGAGCCCCTCGCGCTCCTCCTGCGTGTAGCCCGCGTGGGTCATCGTCGCCGGGTGCGAGATGAGCGTCTCCACCCCGCCGAGGCTCTCGCCGAGCGAGCACAGCCGCACGCGCGCAGAGCGCCTTCTTCGCGGCCTCCAGGCTGCCGAGGTCGAACGAGACGAGCGCGCCGAAACCGGTCGCCTGGTGCTTGTGCACCTGGTGGCCGGGGTGGTCGGGGAAGCCCGGCCACAGCACCCGCTCGACCTTCTTGTGGTTGTACAGGAAGGGCGCCACCTGGCAGGTGTTCTCCTCGTGGCGCGGCATCCGCATGTGGAGCGTCTTGGTGCCGCGCAGCGTGAGCCAGGAGTCGAACGGCGACAGGATCGCGCCGATCGCGTTCTGCACGTACTGCAGCCACTGGGCGTGCTTCTCGCTCTTCACGATCGCGACACCGCCCACGCTGTCCGAGTGCCCGTTCAGGAACTTCGTGGTCGAGTGCACGACGATGTCCGCCCCGAGCGCGAGCGGCTTCTGGAAGAACGGGCTCATGAAGGTGTTGTCGACGACCAGGATCGCTCCCTGCTTGTGCGCGACCTCGGCGAGCGCCCGGATGTCGCAGATCTTCATCATCGGGTTGGTGGGCGTCTCGAGCCAGAGCATGTCGAAGCGTGCCGGCCTCGGCCGCGAAGGCCGCGGCGTCGGTCGCGTCGATGAACGCGAACTCGACGTTGTAGCCCGAGAGGATCTTGGTGAAGAGCCGGTGGGTGCCGCCGTAGACGTTGTCGCACACCACGACGCGGCCGCCCGCCTTGACGAGCGTCAGCACGGCGTGGGTCGCGGCCATCCCCGAGGCGTAGCAGTAGGCGTCGAGGCCGCCCTCGAGCGCCGCGAGGTTCTTCTCGAGCGAGCGCCGCGTGAGGTTCTGCGTCCGCGCGTACTCGTAGCCCTTGTGCTGGCCGATCCCCTGCTGGACGTAGGTCGAGGTCTGGTAGATGGGGACGCTCACGGCCCCCGTCGTGGGATCCGGCTGCTGGCCGGCGTGGATGCAGTCGGTCGCAAAGCCCATGCTCACCTCGTGAGGTCGCGCGCATTATCGCACGCGCGATCACTCGCCCCGGGGCGAGCCCGTGGCCGGCTAGCGGAGGGCTACGACGATGGAGATCGGCTGGCCGTTGCGGGTGACGACGGCGCGCAACTCGGTAGCACTTTGCAGGCGCGGCCAGAGCCCGACGAGCGTCGCCAGGCCGTCGATCTCGGTGCCGTTGATCTGCGTGATGACGTCGCCGGCACGCAACCCGGCGTCCGTGAGCAGGCTGCCTTCGGCGAGCCGGGCGAGCTGAACCCCGACCACGCGGCCGTCCTCCATCACCGGCGCGACCGCCGTCTCCGCGAGGATGCGCGGGATCTCGTCGCCGAGCCGTCGCTGGACCTCCACGCGCTCCATGCTCTTCGCGGGAGTCGCGGGGTCCTCGGGAGGCATGCCGGCGGGCACGCTGGGTGCGGCCGCGGCGGCTCGCGCGGGCGCGGCCGGCCGGGCGGGCGCCTGCAGCGCAGTGGGCAGGCGCAGCTCGACGCGCTGGCTTCCGAACTCGAGCGCGACGACTTCAGGGCTTATCGAGACGACGCGGCCGCCGAAGGCCGCATCGCCTACGGCCACGACGCGGGTTTTGCCCCCGGCGCTCAGGATCGCCGTCGAGCGCTCGGGCGTCTTGCGTACCACGACGCCCGACACCGCGAGATCGGCGGGTGCCCCCGTCTGGATGGCCGCGGCGAGGACGAGCGCGACGAGCATGCACGATCACGCTAGCGAAGCCCCGCGGGGCTGTCAACGGATGCTAGATTGAAGCTCGCCCCATGATCCGGCCCCTGCTGCTCGAGGCCCCGGCTGCGCCGCGGCCGAGCCCGCTCGCCCGCGCGCGCGCCTTCTTCCTCCAGGGCTGGCCGGGCCGCATCGTGCTGGCGGCCTTCGTCTTGTGGCTGGTCGAGGGCCTGCTGTCCCTCGCCGGCCGCGAGCTGCCCGGGATCCTGGCCGTGCCCGCCGGGATCGTCCGCTGGCTGTTCCTCGCCTGGCTCGTCTGGCGCGCTCTTCGCTGGCTGACGGGGCCGCTGCTGTGGAGGATCCGGACCAAGCTGATCGTCTCGTATCTCTTCATCGCGCTCGTGCCGGTGGTCCTGCTGAGCCTCTTCATGTGCGTGGCCGTCGTGCTGCTGCTGGGCCTCACGGCCTCGCGCCTCGTCACGAGCGAGGTCGATCGCACCGGCGACGTGCTCCTCGCGATCTCGCGAATGGCGCTCGCCGATCTGCCGGCGGGCGATGCCGAGGCCGCCCGCCAGCTGCCGGCCCGTCTGGCGGCCGCGCGCGAGCTGCACGCCGGGATGGCCTACACGCTGCTGCGGGGCGGGCGCGTCGTCGCCCACGCGGGCGCGGCTCCCGTGGCGCTGCCCGCCTGGCTGCAGGCCCCGGACTTCAGGAGCCTGGTCGCAGTCGGGCAGGAGGACGGCGCGAAGAGCGAGGTGCTGCGCGCGGTCCGCCAGGAAGGCGGTGCTTCGCTCGTGGTCGAGCTGCCGGTCGACGCCGCGTTCCTGGCCGAGATCGAGAAGCGGACGGCGATCCACGTGCTCGACCGCACCGAGATCGTCGAGAGGCGCAGCTCCGACGCGGGCGAGCGCCAGGTCCGGCTCGAAGCAGGCGACGGCAAGGTCGAGATCGAGACGGAGGGCCGCCGCTACAAGGCGAAGAAGGGGGCCGGCCTGCTCTTCGTCGCCTTCCCCGACCGCACGGCGTGGGACAGCGGCGAGACGGTCGCGCTCGCGGGCACGCCGTGGCCGATCCAGTACGACCCGCGCGTGCTGATCCGGCGCCTCGCGCCGATCCAGCTGCCGCGCGATGCGAGCGGGAGGAGCGTGCCCGACCTCCTGCTCTACTCGCTCGGCATCGTGGGGGCCGTGTTCGTCGTGATGTACGGCGTGGCGCTCGCGCTCGGGCTGATGCTGGCGCGCTCGATCACGCGCGGCGTGCACGCGCTCTCCGTCGGCACCGAGAAGCTGCGCGAGGGCGACTTCTCGCACGTGATCGCGCTCCGCTCGCGCGACCAGCTCGGGGAGCTGGCCGCCTCGTTCAACCTGATGTCGCGCGGGATCCAGCAGCTGATGCGCGAGCAGGCCGACAAGGAGCGGCTCGAGGAGGAGCTCCGGATCGCGCGCCAGATCCAGATGAGCCTGCTGCCGGGCGAGGGGCTCGTGAGCGTGCCGGGCGTCCGCATCGCCGCTCTTTGTCTCCCCGCGGCCGAGGTCGGGGGCGACTACTACGACCTGCTGCCGCTCGGGCCCACGCGCATGGGGGTGCTGGTGGCCGACGTCTCCGGCAAGGGCACCTCCGCCGCGCTCTACATGGCCGAGCTGAAGGGGCTGGTGCTGTCGCTGTCGCGCATCTACGACTCGCCCAAGCGCCTGCTCGAGGAGGCCAACCGCATCCTGAGCGCCAACATGGACGCGCGCTCGTTCGTCACCATGACCTACGCGGTGGTGGACACGGCGGCGCGGCGCATGCGCTACGCGCGGGCCGGCCACAATCCGCTGATCCACCTCCAGGCGCGCACCGGCAAGAGCGTGATCCTGGCGCCGGCCGGGCTGGGCCTCGGTCTGGACGCCGGCGAGCGCTTCGAGGCGATCCTCGAGGAGTCCGAGGTCGCGCTCGAGTCGGGCGACTTCTTCCTGTTCTTCACCGACGGGCTCTCGGAGGCGATGAACGCCGGCGCCGAGCTCTTCGGCGAGGGCCGGCTGCGCCGCATCCTGGAGGAGAGCCAGGGGCTCGGCAGCGAGGAGCTGCGCGAGCGCATCCTCGAGGAGGTGCGGGGCTTCGTGGGCGACGCGCTGCCGCACGACGACATGACGCTCGTCGTGCTCAAGGTCGTGGCGGAGGAGAAGGCCGCGTGACGGAGGAGCGCAAGGCGCTGCTCCTCGCCTGGCGCAGCGGCTCGGCCACCGCTTCAAGGACCTGGCGCTGCTCGACCGTGCGCTCACGCACGCCAGCCGGGCGAACGAGCGGCCGCCGAGGAGCGCCGCGACAACGAGCCGCTCGAGTTCCTGGGCGACGCGGTGCTGGGCCTGACGGTCACCGACCTGCTGCACCGGCTGGATCCCGAGGGGAGCGAGGGCGCGAAGAGCCGGCGGCGCGCGGCGCTCGTCTCGGCGCCGAGCCTGGCGCGCCCGGGCCGAGGCGCTCGGCCTGCCCGACGCTGCTCCGGCTCGGGCGCGGGGAGGAGAAGTCGGGAGGCCGCGCCAAGGCGGCGCTCTGGGCCGACGCCTACGAGGCCGTGCTGGCGGCCCTCTACCTGGACGGCGGCTTCGCGGCCGCGCGGCGCTTCGTGAGCGACGCGTTCGAAGCCGACGTCGAGGCGCCCGAGGCCGCGAGCGTCGACGCGAAGAGCCTGCTGCAGGAGCGCCTGCAGGCCCAGGGCCGCGCGCTGCCGAGCTACAGCGTGCAGCGGGAGGAGGGGCCCGACCACCGCCGGCGCTTCCGGATCGAGTGCCGGCTCGACGACGGCACGGTGACCGTGGGAGAAGGCACGTCCAAGAAGGCGGCGCAGCAGGCGGCGGCGCTCGAGGCGCTCTCCCGGCTCGGAGGCGGCGGGGAGGCAAGGCGCATTGAGGCTCGGTCCACGGGTTTGAACATCGAATTGCGCATGTCCTATCCGGAGCATGAGGAGAGGTGTCATGCTCATCGCGGCGGCGCTCGCCGCTTGCCTGGCGGCCGCCCAGGACCCCGCTCCGCAGTCCCAGGACCCCGCTCCGCAGCCGCCCGTCTTCGAGGTGGGCGTCGACCTGGTCGCGGTCGACGTGAGCGTCGTCGACCGCGAGGGGCGGCCGCTGCTGGGCCTTTCGCCCGAGGACTTCGAGGTGGAGGTGGACGGCCGGCCCCGCGTGGTGGCCTCGACCGAGTACCTGGGCCGCGACATCGAGCCGCCAGCGCGCACCGCTCCACGGCCGGCGCACTACAGCAGCAACGAGGACGCCTCGCCGGGAAGGCTCGTGCTGCTGCTGGTCGATCGCGGCAACCTGGGCCGCGGCTCCGGGCGCCTCGCGATGGCCGCCGCGGACCGTTTCCTCGGCACGCTCACCTCGTCCGATCGCGTCGGGCTCGCGGCGATACCGGGGCCGGGGCCGAACATCGAGTTCACCGCCGAGCACGACGAGGTGCGCCGCGGCCTGAAGTACATCGTCGGCCAGGGCGAGCGCGCGGGCTTCCAGGTCCCGCTCTCGGAGGCGATCGCCTACCTGAAGCTCAACGACCGCCTGCGCTGGCAGCAGTTCGTGGACCTCGAGTGCGGGCACTTCCTGATCGCCGCGCAGCTCGACCAGTGCATCCAGCAGATGGAGGCCGAAGCGCAGCAGGTGTACCTCAACTACCGCGAGCGCTCGCGGCAGTCGCAGCGCGCGATCGAGACGGTGTTCCTGTCGCTGCGGAGCGTTCCGGGGCCGAAGGTGGTGGTGCTGATCTCCGAGGGCCTCGCGACCGACTCACCCAGTGAGACGCGGACAGCTCGCAGTAGCCGCGGCCGAGGCCCAGGTGACGCTGTTCGTGCTGCTGCTCGACAGCTCGGGAGTCGACGCCGCGTACCGGAAGGAGCAGCTCGCGACGCCGGAGGAACGCGACCTCGGAGGCGGCCGCGCTCTACGACCTGGCCGGCATGACGCGCGGCGCCGTGCTGCCGGTGATCGGCTCGGCCGAAGCCCCATTCCAGCGCATCGCACGCGAGCTGATGGGCTACTACCTCGTGGCCTTCGAGCCGCAGGCGGGCGACCGTGACGGCAAGCAGCACGCGATCCGGGTCAGGGTGAAGCGCGAAAGCGTGTCGATCCGCTGGCGCAGCGTGCTCAACATTCCCGCGAAGCCGCCCAGCACGCAGCAGGTGATCACCACGGCGCTCCGCTCGCCGCTCGTCGAGCGCGGCCTCTCGTCCGCGTCGCGACCTACGCGCGTCCCGCCCCGGACGACAAGGTTCGGCTGCTGGTGGCGGCGGAGGTGGCGAACGCCCAGCCGGCCGTGAGCATCTGCTCGGGTCGGCCGCTGCTGCGCCCGGCGGCAGCTGGCGGCGAGCCGCCTGGTCGAGGGGCTGTCTGCGGGAACGGAAAACGCCGTGCTCTTCGCCGGTGAAGCGGCCGTCGACCCCAGGCGTCTACACGCTGCGCCTCGTAGCCGTCGACGCTTCGGGGCGGCGGGGGAGCGTCCAGCACGAGGCCAAGGCGGCGGTGGTCTCGGCGGGGGGCTTGCGGATCTCGGACCTGGTGCTCGCCCCGCCGGGCAGCGGCGCGCTGCGTGCCGGTCGTGGATCTCGAGGCGGACTCGGCCGGGCTGCTGGCGCTCGTCGAGCTGGCGAGCCCCGACGATGCCGCGCTCGCGAGCGCGGCCGTGGCGTTCGACTGGTCGAGAGCGCCGACGGCCCGGCGCTGCTGCGCGTGCCGGCCGAGGCGAGCGGCCCCGACGCGGGCGGCGTGCGCGTCGGCGTGTCCCATCGCGGGTGGACTGCTTCCGCCGGCGAGTACCTGGCGCGCGCCGCGGTCAGCGCGAAGGCAAGCCCGTGGCGGCGCTCACGCGCCCCTTCCACGTCGCGATCCCGCGTGCCGGCGCACCGCCGAGCCGCTCCCCGCTCGCGGCCTTGCTCAGCGAGCAGCGTCCGTACGAGCCGTCGGCAGTCCTGGCCCCCGAGATGCTCGGCCATTTTTTCGAGCGCATGAGCGAGCTGGTGCCCAGGTCACCGCGCCGGATGGCCTCGCGGCGGCCGTCGAGGACGCGCGCGCCGGTCGCCCGGAAGCGATGCTCGGGCGTCTCGCGGCGAGCCAAGCCGGACGCGCGCGTGTCCTTCCTGCGCGGCGTGTCCTATTGCGCCTCCGGAAAATACGACGCCGCGATGACCCAGCTGCAGGCGTCGCTTCGAGCCAACGGCGGCTTCTTCTCCTGCGGCCGTGTACATGGGGGCGTGTTCGCCGCGGGCGGCAAGGACCTGGAGGCGATCGGCGCCTGGCAGACGGCGCTGATCGGCGAGACCGGCAGCGCCGTGCTGTATGGGCTCCTGGCCGACGCGCTGATGCGCGTGCGCGAAGCCGACCAGGCGGTCGCCATCCTCGACGAAGGCCTCGCGGCGTTTCCGCAGGACGCGGGCCTGCGCCAGAGGCTCGGTCCGGCGTACGCCATGGCGGGTCGCCGCGAGGAAGCGCTCACGATGCTGTCGGCCTGGGTCGAAGCCCACCCGGACGACACGCGTGCGCTCTTCGCGACGCTCGCGCTCTTGTTCGAGAGCTTCTCGCGCGAAGCCGCGGGCGGGGTCAAGGCCGAGGAGCAGCAGCGCCTGCGCCGGTACGCGAAGGCGTATCTCGACGGCAAAGGACCCAACGACGAGGTCGTGGAGCGCTGGCTTCGCTACCTCGACGCGCGCGCCGGCGGCTGATTCCGGCTCATGGCCGCAGCGTCGAAGAAAAAGCCGGCGGAAGCCGGATCCGACACGCGGCGGGCCTCGCTACGGTGGGTCGTCCGACTCCTTGGGCTGGCAGTCTGCTGCGCCGCAGTGGCGATTGGCGTGCATCGGGGCCGTGCTCGGGCCTTCTCCCAGCCGGGTGATCGTCGTCGGCCTCGACGGCGCGGACTGGCAGCTCCTCGACGGCTACAGGGCGCACGGGGCGATGCCGGAGCTCGCGCGGCTGGTGCGCGAGGGCCGCTCCGGTCGTGCTCCGCTCGTTCGTGCCGCCGCTGTCGCCGCTGGTCTGGACCACGATGCCGACCGGCGTCAGCCCGCTGAAGCACCGGATCCTCGACTTCACGCGCTTCAACCCGGAGACCGGCGCGCGCGAGCCGATCACCTCCGACGAGCGGCGCGAGAAGGCCGTGTGGGAGATGGCCGGCGAGCCGAGAAGGACGTCGCCGTCTTCGGCATCTGGGCGACGCACCCCGCCGAGCCCGTGCGCGGGCTGATGGTCTCGGACCGCCTGTTCTCCTTCTACGTCCGGGAGCCGCGTGCCGGCGGGTGTCGTCCATCCGGCGGAAGAGCAGGATCGCGTGCTCGCGGCGCGCAAGCGAGGTGGAGGCAGGAGGTGACGCTCGCCGCGCTGCAGGCGTACCTCCCCTGGCTGACGGCGCCGAATACGCGACGCTCGCGGCCGGCCGCGACCCGTACGCCCATCCCGTCACGACCCTGCGCCGCGCATCCTGGTCGAGACGCGGCTCTACCATCGGCTCGCGTCGACTAGATTCGACGCAAGCGGCCGGCGCTGTCGTTCGTGTATGTCCAGGGCACCGACACGATCGGCCACGTCTTCGCGGCGTTCGCGCCGCCGCGCCAGCAGCATCGCCCAGGCCGACTTCGAGCGCTACCAGTCGGTGCCGGAGGCGTACTTCCGCGAGATCGACGGCCTGCTCGGCGAGTACCGGGCGCTGGCGGAGGAGACCGGCGCCGTCGCTGCTCATCGTCTCCGACCACGGGTTCCTCTGGGGCGAGGGCCGGCCGCGCGCCCGACAGCCTGGCCAGCGCGACGGCCGGCCTCTGGCACCGCGACGAGGGCATCTACGTGCTGTGGGGCAAGGGCATCGAGCCCTCGGCGCCCGCGGCGAAGGTCGCGTCGGGCCAGGTCGCGGCCACGATCCTCGGCCTGCCGGCCTGCCGCGCGCGGCCGGGACCGAAGGCCCGGCGCTGGCGGGTTGCGCCGAGAGTGCGCCGGTCGAGAACTACGGGCCGCGCTCCGCCGCGCCGCCGGTGCGCCGCCGGTCCGCGCCGCCGACGAGGCGATCGAGCCGCCTGAAGGCCCTCGGCTACGTGGGCGCGGCGAGTCGGCGTCACGCCCGGCCGCGGGCGCGAGCACGCGCACGGCCGGCTCGTTCATCAACGAGGGCACGCTGCTGGGAGGCCGGGACGCCTCGCCGAGGCGCGCGCGGCGTTCGAGCAGGCGCTGCGCCTCGACCCGCACCTGTGCCCGCCGAGTACAACCTCGCCGCGATCCTCGAGAAGCGACGGCCGACTCCCGAGGTGCCGACGCCCTGCTGCTGGCGCGCTCGCCGACGGCCTGGCGACGGCCGGATCTGGTGCAGGGTCGCCGTCGCCGACATGGGCCGGGCGACCTGCGCCGCGGGCGCTGCGGCTGATCGGACGGCGCCGTGACGCAGCGCCCGGGCGACGCGCGGCTGCGCATGCAGCGGGGGCGGATCCGGATCCAGCGCCGCGAGTGCGGGCGGCGTACGAGGACTTCGACGCCGCCCGGCGGGCGGCGCCGCAGCTGGCGCATCGCGCACGGGCTGGCCGGCTCGGCGCTGATGTGCCTCGGCCGCAAGCCGAGGCGCGCGCCGCGTTCGAGCTGTCTCTGTCGCTCGACCCGAGCCAGGCGCGGCTGCGCGAGCTGCTGGCTCGGGAGCGCTGAGCGGCGATCACGAGTTGCCGCCCGCGCCGGGGCACCACAAAGAAGAAGGGGGCGACGAGCTCGCGCTCGCCACCCCCTGGAACCCTCGAGTAGCCGCGCTACCCGACGGCCGGGTCGATCAGAAGCTGAACTTCATTCCGAGTCGGATCGACCGAACACGCTGGTAGCCGTTGTCCTTCAGGAACCGCGCGTCCGTCAGCACGCCCTGCTGCTGCGCGGCCGTCTGGAAGTTGATCTGGCCGCGGTAGAAGGCGTCCTGGTCGCCGTTGACGCCGGCGCCGTAGTGCTCGGTCGCGAAGTAGTTGACCGCGGTCTCCTGGTCGAGCAGGTTGATGACGTTCGCGGAGAAGGTCAGAGCCGAGCGATCGCCCAGCTTCAGGCGCCACTGGGCGTAGAGGTCGGCCTGGCTGAAGAACGGCGTGCGGCCGTCGCTGTTCCGCCCGAGGTAGTTGACCGGGAAGTTGTTGGGCGGCAGGAAGCCCATCTCGCGCGACTTCGGCAGACCCAGGCGCCGTACCAGTTGAGGCCCGCGCTCAGCCCGAAGCTGAAGTCGTAGAGGAACTGGGCCTTGACCTGGTGCGGACGGTCGGTGGCGAGGACCCCGTACACCGGCTGCCCGTCCTGTCCGAACTCCATGACCGGGTAGTCGTACAGGCGCCCGACGTTCGGGCTCTGGCGGCCGTTCTCGTCCGTCTGCGAGAGGCCCGAGTAGTTGCCGAACGTCCGGCTCCACAGGTAGCTGAGCCGGCCCGACCAGTTGTTGGACAGGCGCTTGTTGAGGGTCAGCTCGACGCCGTCGTACTCGCGCTTCGGCTTGGGCATGGGGACCGTCCCGCTGCCGTCGGAGAAGGAGTACGCGACCGACGTCAGGCCCTCGCCCGGGTTCGCGATGGTGTAGATCTCGTTCTGCTGGGCGTCCACGGAGCCCGTGTCGTCCAGCGCGCGCACCAGCCACTTGTGCACCCAGCGGGCGCCCACCGACAGGTTCGCGGCCACCTCGCGCTCGATGCCGAGCACGATCTCCTGGTTCTGCATGGGCTTCAGGTCGGGGTCGACGTAGCCCTCGAGCGAGACGTGGCGGAAGTCGATCGGTCCGCGCAGCAGCGTCCCGGGGCACGCCGGCGGACAGCCGTGTTGTCGACGATCGGGCTGATGTCGCCGCTGTCCAGCGTGTAGTAGTACTCCAGCCACTTCTGGCCGCCGAAGGAGCCGAGGGGCAGCTCGAGCTTGAAGATGTCGTAGAAGACGCCCCACGACCCGTAGGCCTTCGTCTTGCCGTTGCCCTGGACGTCCCAGGCGAAGCCGGCGCGCGGGGCGAGCTTCTTGCCGAAGCCCCACTCGATGGCGTACTCGGGAACGGTCGGGTCGTCGGGGACGAACGTGGGCACGTGCTCGTTCTCGGTGCGCAGGCCGAGGTTCAGCGTCAAGCGGGGGCTGATCGTCCAGGAGTCCTGAATGAACAGCCCCAGGTTGTTCACGCTCACGTCGCCCTGGGTGATGAACCCCTGGTTCGGGAACGGCCGTTGCTGCGGACCTGGTAGTAGCCGAACGGCGCCGCGCTCGCCGGCGAAGGCGCTGGTTCCAGCGGATCTGGAGCCGATTGCCCTGCTCACCCGTGAGCTCGTCGAGGCCGATCTGATCCAGCTGCGCGCCGACCTTCAGCTGGTGCTCGCCGGCGCCCGAGAAGAAGAACGTGGTGTCGCCCTGGAGCTGGAAGCGCTTCTGCTTGTCCCGCGACCGGGCGTTGTTGGTGGTCACGTTCAGGTAGCCGCTCGCCTGCTGCCACTGGGGCGGCACACCGGGGGTGCCGACGGACGAGCCGAAGTACTGCACTGGTCGCCCTTGTAGACGCCCTCCGTGTAGTTGTCCCTGTGGTAGTACCCGCCGCGCAGGCTCATGAAGACCTTGTTGCTCGGCGTGTAGTCGATCGTCATCGAAGCCGCCCAGTTCGGCCGGACGAAATTCTGGGCGTAGCTCTGGGTCGGGCTGCTGGTGCCGTCCAGAGCGGGCAGCGAGCCCTCGGTCTTCGTGTTGCTCCATGTTGTACGCCGCGCGCATCCGCCACTGCGGCCCGAACTGGGCGGTCAGGTTCGAGGTCAGGTAGTTCGCGCTGAAGTCCTCGCGGAAGGTGTTGGTCGAGCCGTCGGACCGGAACGTGACGGTGCGGTCGAGCGGCCGGAACTGCGGGATGTAACCCGCGAAGAACCAGACCTTGTCGCGGACGATCGGCCCGCCGATGTTGAAGCCCGGCTCGATGCGGTTGTACTCGTCCTTCGGGTAGCTGACGTACTCGGACTGGCGGTCGTTCGTGGGGTTGAGCCGCAGCGTCGGGCGCGGGTCCGAGTCGAGCGCGTCCGACTCGAAGTACACGAGCGCGTCGCCGCGCCACTGGTTGCTGCCGCTCTTCGAGAGCACGTTGATCACGCCGCCGGTGGAGCCGCCGTACTCGGCGGTGTAGCCCGAGGACTTGACCTGGACCTCCTCGACGAAGTCGGTGACCATCAGCTTGCCCTGGGCGCCGCTCTGGATGTTGGTCGCCTCGGCGCCGTCGATGATCCAGCGGTTCTCACCGCCCGACGAGCCGTCGATCATGATCGCGGCCGAGCGCTCGCCGAGCCCTGCCGGCTCGGTCGTTCGCTCCGGACGCCTGGGTGACGAGCGACACGAAGTCCCGGCCCTTCGGCATCTTCTCGATCTCCTCGTTGCGGATCGAGGTGGAGCGGGCGCTCTGCGTGATCGCGATCAGCGGCGAGTCGGCGGTCACCTGCACGGTCTCCGTCACGCCGCCCGGGTTGAGCGTCAGGCCGATGGTGAGCTGCTGGCCGAGGCGCAGGTCGATGTTCTGGACCTTGGCCGGGGCGAAGCCGGACATGGCGGCGGTGATCTCGTAACGGCCGGGGGTCAACGCCGGGAAGCGGTACGTCCCCGTGACATCGGTGACGACGCTGATGCCGGGGCCGCTCACTCTTTCGCCCTTCGTCTCGAGCGCGGACGACATCTTCGCCGTCACGCTGGCTCCGACGACGGCACCGCCCTGGGCGTCCCTGATCACTCCCTCGATCGCTCCGCGGTTCTCCTGAGCGACGACCGGCAGGGCAGCGAGGAACGCTGCGGCCATGAGAGCCGCGAGGTTTCGCAAGCGCATTTCAAAGTCCTCCTTGGATGTCTTCGAGTCAGCCGACACGGGAAAAACGTCAGAACTCTCCTTGCGGAGCGCTCGGCTGCCTCGCTATGCGTCCAAGGGATTGCAGCTTTCGGGCCACGAAGTCGGATAATCGTAAGTCTTTGTAAATCAGCATGGGAGGAAGCGGGAATTCGAAAGGACATCCATCTGATTGAATTCGGACATCCAACAGAATGCATGGATGATCCGAAGGACGCTTAGGCGATTTCGATCCAGCCGCCGCCCAGGCACATTTCGCCGTCGTAGAAGACCGCGGCCTGGCCGGGCGTGATCGCGCGCTGGGGCTAGTCGAAGACGCACGTCGACGCGGCCGTCGGGCAGCGGGCGGATCGTGGCGGCCGCCTCCGCGTGGCGATGGCGGATCTGCACCGGGCGCGCGGAGCGCGCCGGCGGGGGCGGGATGCGACAGCCAGTTCACGTCGCGAGCGCGCAGGCGATCGGACAGGAGCGCTTCCTCTTCGCCCACCACGAGCGTGCGCGTGGCGGGCTCGACGCGCGAGGACGTAGAGGGGCCGGCGCGTCGTGACGCCCAGGCCGCGCCGCTGGCCGACCGTGAAGCGGTGGACGCCGTCGTGCCGGCCGAGCGCCTGGCCGGCCGCGTCCACGATCGGACCCGGAGCGGTCGGCCGGCCGGGCTTGTCGTTCGACGAAGCGCGCGTAGTCGCCGTCGGGCACGAAGCAGATCTCCTGGCTCTCGGGCTTGTCGGCGGTGGGCAGGCCGCGCTCGCCGCGATCCGCGCACCTCGGCCTTGTCGAGATCGCCGACGGGGAAGAGCGCGGTCGCGAGCTGCGCCTGGCGTGAGGCCGAAGAGGAAGTAGGACTGGTCCTTGGCGGGGTCGCCGCCCCGCAGCAGGCGGACGCGGCCGCCGTCGCCGCGTCGCGGTCCTTGCGTGCGTAGTGCCCGGTCGCGACGTGCTCGGCGCCGAGCGCGCGCGTCTTCTCGACCAGGCTCGCGAACTTGACCTCGGTGTTGCAGCGCGCGCAGGGCAGCGGCGTGCGGCCGCCGAGGTAGTCGCTGCACGAACGGCGCGATGACGCCTGTCGGGAAGCGCGCTCGAGGTTCATCACGTAGTGCGGGATGCCCGAGCCGCGCCGGCCACGGCCTGCGCGTCGTGCAGGTCGTCGAGCGCGCAGCAGCGGCCGAACGAAGGGCCGCCGCCTTCGGTCTGATCGTGGAGCTGCATCGACACCCCGATGACCTCGTGCCCCTGCTCGCGAGCAGGGCCGCGGCCACCGAGGAGTCGACGCCGCCGGACATGGCCACGACAACACGCATTGCCTTTCAGTATAGGCCGCAGCCATTCCGGGGGGCCTGGGGGTGCGGAGCGCCCCCAGAACAAGGAAGGAGGCAGCAGGCCCGGCGGTTCGTTCCTCTTCGAAGGCGGTTCTTGAGGAGTCGAGACCGGCGCGAGGTTCGGCTGCTCGTCCAAGCGGTTCTTGAAGAATCGACAGCTTCGACTTCGACGGCTCGCCGCGCCGGCGGCGCCAACTCGTCCCGGACGGAGTTCGGTTTCTGGCGGGAGTGGCGGCCGTCGATGCTTGAGCGTCGATCGAGGCTTGCGCGGACGTGCTTGGCGCGAGCGTGTTCGTCTGACCGTGGCCGAGCCGCGCGTGCAGCGCCTTTTTGTTGGGTCCTCTCGCGAGATTTTCTTCCGCTGGCCCTTGACAAGATTCGAGCGCGCCCTTTCCCGACTTGCCTGATGCGGCCCCGAAGCCCAGTCCTGACGCGGGCCGATGCCCCAGGAGGCTCTGTGTCGCGCCGCGATTCGCGCGCGTCGACTCTCACTCGCGGCTGCGTCCCTGCGTCCTTCCGCGAAGCGCGCGAAGCCCCGCCTATCTTGTGAGCATGAACTCCGAGATCAATCGCGTGCTCCACGCCGTGCCCGACGACGAGCTGCTCCGCCGCCTCGGCGAGCTCGTCTCACAGTCACGACGGGTCGAGGCCGACCTCGTCGCCCACATCGGCGAGGTCGACGAGCGACGGCTCTACGCCCGCCAAGCGTTTCCTTCGATGTTCGCCTACTGCACAGAGCGGCTGCATCTCTCGGAGGCCGAGGCCTACCGGCGAATCAGCGTCGCCCGGGCGGCACGCCGGCACGTAGTGCTGCTCGCGATGCTGCGAGACGGCCGGCTTCACTTGAGCGGCATCGCGCTGCTCGCGCCGTTTCTGACCAAGGACAACTGCGAGACATTGCTCGAGCGGGCCAGCCACCGGAGCAAGCGCCAGCTCGAGCAGCTCGTCGCCGAGCTGAACCCGCGGCCGGACGTGCCTTCCGCGATGCGGAAGCTGCCGCAGAGGCCCCTCGAGTCTGGGAGCGACGGTGCGGGTCGGGACCGGCCCGGCGCTTCGGCGAGTCGAACTCGTCCCGGGACGAGTTGGGGCGTTGGCCCCGCCGACGTCTCGCTCCACCGCCGGCCATCTCCGACAGACGTCCCGCGTCACCGCCCGCGCTCGTCGAGCCGCTGTCGCCGGCCCGCTACAAGGTGCAGTTCACGGCGAGTGCCGAGCTGCGAGACAAGATCGAGCGGCTGACGGCCCTGATGCGCTCGCAAGTCCCCGACGGCGACCTCGCCGCCATCATCGAACAGGCGGTCACCGAGAAGCTCGAGCGCCTCGAAGCCCGCCGCTTCGCCAACACCACAGCCCCTCGCAAGACGCTCGCGGACACCGACACGTCCAAGGCCTCACGCCACGTGCCCGCCGCCGTGCGCCGCGCCGTGCGCGAACGCGACCAGGACCGCTGCAGCTTCGTCGACGAAACGGGCCGGCGCTGCTCCGAGCGACACAGGCTCGAGCTGCATCACCGGCATCCCTTCGGGCTGGGAGGCGATCACCGGCCCGACAACGTCAGCCTGCTGTGCGCTGCGCACAACCGCCTCATGGCGGAGCGGGACTACGGGAAGGCGGCGATCCGGGGACACGTCTCCAAGCGGGACATGACTCCAAGACTTCGAGGGGCGTGAGCGGCTGGACGACGGACAACGGACAAACGGACACGAACAGCTAGCAGACACTCTGGACGAGCCATCGGGGGGCGCATCCGCCCCCCAGCCCCCCGGGGCGTTAGTCGACGTCCGTGACGATGAACATCAGGACGTGGCTGCCGATGCGGAACTCCTGCTGGTTCGACAGCTCGTGCTGCTCGACGCGGTCGAGCTCGATCCAGGTGCCGTTCGTGGAGCCGAGGTCGCGCAGGATCGCGACGTCGCCCACGATCTCGAGCGCCGCGTGCTGGCGCGAGGCCTCCGGGTCGTCGAGGTTGATGTCGGAGCCCGAGCGCCCCACGATCGTGCGCGTCTTCGAGATCGGGAAGATCTGCCCGGTCGCCGCTCCCTGGATCACGGCGAGCGAGTAGCGCTTGTCCTTCGGCAGCTGGATGAGGCCCATGCGGTGCGCGTCGGCGCCGCCGAGCGTCGCACCCGCGTCCTGGGCGGAAGCGGTCGCCGGCGGCTGCACCGGCGTCTTGCGCGTCGACTGCGCCTCCGGCGCGGGCGGCACGACCGGCGGGGCGACGGCGTTCGGCGGCAGCGTCGAGGCGCCCATCAGCGGGTTCTCGATCTCGATCGCGCCGCCGCACTTCGAGCACTTCGTGCGCGCCTTGGGGCGATCGCCCAGCTTGGACTCGTCGAACTTGAACCTCGACTGGCAGCTGGGACAAACGACGATCATCGCGACCCACCTCCGCGCGCCCTGCGGCGCGACGCTCTTCGGGCCTGCCTCGCTACGGGACGGCAGAAGGATAATACGAATCCGGCGGGCGGCGCAGCGCGATAAGATGGAATCCCCTTCCGTGCGTGTCCGGACCCCCGCGGCCGGGCAGCCGGGCCAATGTCGAGGAGGCGACGTGGAGTGCAACGAGATCCTCTGGTTCGACGGCGACGACGAAGATATTGAGGACGAGGTCGAGGACGACGAGGACTTCGACGAGGACGACGACGAGCTCGGCGACGATGACGACGATGTCGCCGAGACCGACGACTCCGAGGGCTGGGACGGCGACGACGACGAGGAGGAGAGAGGAAGAAGACGAAGACCTCGACGACGACGACGAGGAGGACGACGACGAGGACGACGAGGACGAGGACGAGGAGGAGGAGGACGAGGACGAGGAGGACGAGGACGACGACGATGACGAGGACGACGACGACGAAGACGAGGACGAAGACGAGGACGTAGACGAAGACGACGAGACGACGAGGACGAGCCCGAGGAGGAAGAGGAGCCTTGAGCGCAGGCGTTCCCATCCCGCTGCTGCCGCGCCCGTCGTGGATCCGTGCGCGCGCGCCGCAGGGACCCGAATACGAGCGGCTCAAGGAGCTGATGCGGGGCCTCGAGCTCCACACGGTCTGTGAAGAGGCGCACTGCCCGAACCTCGGCGAGTGCTGGAGCCGCGGCACGGCGACGTTCATGATCCTGGGCGAGGTCTGCACGCGCGCGTGCGGCTTCTGCGCCGTCAAGACGGGGCTGCCCGGCGCGCCGCCCGATCCGGACGAGCCTCGGCGCGTCGCCGACGCGGTGGCCCGGATGGGCCTGCGCCACGCGGTCGTGACGTCGGTCAACCGCGACGACCAGAAGGACGGCGGCGCCGCGATCTTCGCGGCGACGATCGCCGAGATCCGCGCGCGCGTTCCCGGCTGCGCGGTCGAGGTGCTGATCCCCGACTTCAAGGGGCAGTGGCAGGCGCTCCAGGTGGTGCTCGACGCACGCCCCGACGTGCTCAACCACAACGTCGAGACGGTGCCGAGCCTCTACCGCACGGTGCGTGCCGGCGCCGGCTTCCAGCGCTCGCTCGAGCTGCTGCGTCGCTCCCGCGAGCAGGGCCTTCTGACCAAGAGCGGGATCATGGTCGGGCTCGGCGAGGAGGCGGCCGAGCTGCGCGAGACGATCGAAGCGATACGCGCGTCCGGCACGCAGATCCTGACGATCGGCCAGTACCTGCGCCCGTCGCCCCAGCATCTGCCGGTGCGGCGCTACTACACGCCGCAGGAGTTCGAGGAGCTGCGCGCCTTCGCCCTCGGCCTCGGCTACTCGCACGTCGAGTCGGGCCCGCTCGTCCGCTCGAGCTACCACGCGGAAGACGCACCTGGGGGGTTGAGGGGGGGCGGAGCGCCCCCTTTGCTCAGTCCAGGCCGCGGCTTGTCGTGTCCGTTGTCTGCCTGTCCGTTACGTCTTGCGCCGTTGTCGTTCGACGGCCACGGCGATGACCTCGGCGGCGCGGTCGATCTCTTCTTGCGTCGTTCCTCGTCCCAGCGACAGCCGGAGCGAGCTCTGGACGCGTTCGGCGGAGAACCCCATCGCCTTCAGGACGTGCGAAGGCTCGATGCCGCCCGCGGCGCAGGCGGCGCCGGTCGACGCCGCGACGCCCTCGAGGTCGAGCGCGATCAGGAGCGCCTCGGCGTCGATCCCCTCGAAGGAGACGTTGGCCGTGTTGGCGACGCGGGGCTCGGCCCCGTTTCGCCGCGCGCCGGGCACCTCGAGCAGGGCGAGCTCGAGCCGGTCGCGGAGCGCGGCGATCCGGGGCGCCTCCGACGCGAGCGCCTGCCGCGCGCGCGCCGCGGCGGCGCCGAAGCCGACGATGCCCGGCGACGTTCTCGGTGCCGGCGCGGCGGTTGCGCTCCTGCGCCCCGCCGCGCACGAGCGGCGCCATCTTCGTCCCGCGCCGCACGTAGAGGCAGCCCGTGCCCTTCGGGCCGTAGAGCTTGTGCGCCGACAGCGTCAGCAGGTCGACGTCGAGCGCGCGCACGTCGAGCGTCGTCTTGCCGGCGCCCTGGACCGCGTCGCAGTGGACGAGCGCGCCCCGCTCGTGAGCCAGGCGCGCGACCTGGGCGACCGGCTGCAGCACGCCGGTCTCGTTGTTGGCGAGCATCACCGAGACGACGCGAGTCGCGTCGTCGACCTTCGCGCGCAGGTCGTCGAGGTCGAGCCGCCCGTCCTCGCCCACGCGCGCGATCTCGACCGGATGGCCTTCGTCGCGCAGGGCCTTCGCGGTGTTGAGCACGGCGTGGTGCTCGACCGCGGTCGTCACCAGCTTGCGTCGCGCTCCGCTCGCCACGGCGAGCGCCCCGCGCAGCGCCATGTTGTCCGACTCGCTGCCGCCGGCCGTGAAGACGATCTCGGGCGCCGTGGCTCCGACGAGCGCCGCGACCTGTTCGCGCGCCTCCTCGACGGCCGCGCGCGCGCGCTGGCCGAACCAGTGCAGGCTCGAGGGATTGCCGTAGGACTCGCGCAGGTAGGGGAGCATGGCTTCGAGCGCCGCCGGGTCGAGCGGCGTCGTCGCGTTGTGGTCGAGATAGACGCGGGTCGGGCTCACAGGCCCCTCGCCTCCAGCACGAGCCGCGTCTTGAGCTCGTGCAGCGGCAGCGACAGGCCGACCGGATACTGGTGCGGGTTCACGAAGCGGCGGATGCCGGGGTGCAGGCTCTGCACCTGCGCGCGCGCGCGGCGCTGGCTCTCGAGCGAGCGAGGGCGTGTCGTAGACCGCCGCGGCCCCCGCGCACGACCGGCACCAGCAGGTCCTCGAACGGCGTTCCGGCAGGGATGCGCTTGCGCCGCGTGGGGTCGAGCGGGTCGACGACCACGGGCGCGTCGCCGATCCCGCTCTCCTCGTCGTAGATCACGTCCGCGACGAAGCCTTCCGGCCCGCTGAAGCGCCGCACCTGCTGGATGCCGGGGTTCGAGGTCTTGGCCGCCTGCTCCGAGACCTTGATGCGGTGGCGCCACGCGCCGCCCGGCTCGCGCAGGGCGCCGAGCTTGTAGACGCCGCCGAGCGCCGCCTGCTCGCCGCCGGTGACGAGCCGCGTCCCCACGCCCCACGACGTCGATCCTGGCGCCCTGCTCCTTGAGGCTCGCGATCAGGTGCTCGTCGAGGTCGTTGCTCGCGAGGATCTTCACCGACTGAAGCCCGGCGGCGTCGAGGATCGCGCGCGCCTCGATGCTCAGGTAGGCGAGGTCGCCCGAGTCGAGGCGGATCCCGATCGCCCGGTGCCCGCTCGCCTGCAGCTCGAGCCGCGGCCTTCGCGGCGCGGCGAACGCCTTCGAGCGTGTCGTAGGTGTCGACCAGGAAGACGCCGTTGTTGGGCTGCGCGCGGGCCCAGGCCCGGAAGGCCTCGGTCTCGTCGTCGAAGGCCATCACCCAGCTGTGCGCGTGGGTGCCGCGCACCGGGAGCCCCAGCAGCCGGCCCGCGAGCGCGTTCGAGGTCGCGTTGGCGCCGCCCACGAAGGCCGCGCGCGTCGCCGACAGCCCGCCGTCGACGCCCTGCGCGCGCCGCAGCCCGAACTCGATCACCTCGTCGCCGCGCGCGGCGAGCGTCACGCGCGCCGCCTTGGTCGCGATCAGCGTCTCGAAGTTGACGAAATTGAGCAGAGCCGTCTCGACGAGCTGGGCCTGCAGCAGCGGACCGCGCACGCGCACCAGCGGCTCGTGGGGGAACACCACCGTCCCCTCGGGCATGGCGTCGACGTCGCAGGCCGAGCCGGATCCCGGCGAGCTGGCGGAGGAAGGAGGGCTCGAAGAGCGGCTGGCCGTCGTTGCCGGTGAGTGTCGCGAGGTAGGCGAGGTCGTCGTCGCCGAAACGATAGCTCGTCGAGGTAGTCGACGGCGCGCGCGAGGCCGCAGGCCACCGCGAAGCCGCCCTCGAACGGGTTGCGCGCGGAAGAAGAGGTGGAACACCGCCTCGTTCTGCCCGCGCGCCCGTGCTTTCGTAGGCCTCCGCCATCGTGAGCTGGTAGAGGTCGGTCAAGAGCGCGAGCGGCAGCGCGTAGACGTCGGCGAGGCGCCCCATGCGGCCCATCATGCGACAGGACAGGCCCGGAGGCGAGAGCGGCCCATGCTAGAATCCTGCGCTGCGAAAGCCCCTTGAGTCAGGGGCTTGGTCGCGACGCACGGCGCCAGAGGCCGGAGGCGACGCGGAAGCGCCGGCGGAAGGAAGAGACGCGATGGCCGACCAGTACGACGAAGACCCCCACGACCAGGACGTCTTCGCTTCGGTCAGCACGCCGACCTTCAAGAACATTCTCGTCGACAGCGCCCAGGGCATCACGCGCATCACGCTCAACCGGCCGCCCGCGAACGTGCTGTCGGTCGACATGATGCAGGAGCTGGCGACCGCGATCGAGTCGCTCGAGTACCAGCGGGACGTCAAGCTGGTGACCCTGTTCGCGACCGGCAAGTACTTCTCGGCCGGCTTCGAGCTCACGGACCACCTCGGCGACCGCGGCTACATGATGCTCGAGTGCTTCCGGCGCATCTTCGAGAGCGATCGGCAAGCTCGACAAGGCGACGCTCGCGGTGGTCGGGGGGCCCGCGCTGGGCGCCGGCTGCATCCTGGCCGCGGGCTGCGACATGGTGCTCGCGGCCCAGAGCGCCAAGCTGGGGCACCCCGAGATCCGCGGCGGCGTCTTCAACACCGTGGCGGCGGCGCTCCTGCCGCGCATCGTGGGCAGGAAGCGCGCCTTCGAGCTCCTGATGATGGGCACGAGCCTCACGGCGGCCGACGCCGAGCGCATCGGGCTCATCACGCGCGCCGTCCCCGACGACCGCATGGACGCCGAGGTGGCCGCGCTGGTGCAGCGATTCCAGGAGTCGAGCGCGCCGATCGTGCAGCTCGCGCGCCGCGCGATCGTGGGCGGCCAGGACATGTCGTACGAGGAGGCCGTCCGCCACGCCGAGGACGTCTACCTCAACCAGCTGCTCGCGACCCAGGACGTCGAAGAGGGCCTGCGAGCCGTGGCCGAGAAGCGCAAGCCGGTCTGGAAGGACCGGTGAGCGAAGGGCAACCCTCGCACGGCGACTGGGACGTGGTGCTCGAGGCGAACCAGGTGTTCGAAGCGGAGCTGGCGGCGCTGCGCCTGCGCGAGGCCGGAATCGAGCCCCGGGTGATCGACCAGAGCTACAGGCAGGAGCCGCTGCCGCTCGTGCGCAGCTTCGCCGTGGTGCGCGTGCTGGTGAAGGCGGAGCAGGCTGACGAGGCGCGGCGCGTGCTGCAGGAGCGCCGCGAGCTGCCGGAAGACGCGTACAGCGAGGAGCCATGATCGAGCTGGAGCTGGGTGAGGAGCACAAGGCGCTCGTCGAGACGGTCCGCGAGTGGGCGGGGAAGGAAGTCCAGCCGCAGATCCACGACCTCGACCGTGCGCACCGCTTCAACCGCGACTTCCTGAAGGGCATGGGCGAGCTCCAGCTGCTGGGGATCTGCATCCCGGAGGAGTGGGGCGGCGCCGGCATGGACTACCTGAGCCTCGGGCTCGCCTGCGAGGAGCTCGAGTACGTCGACACCCACCTGCGCGTGATCATGTCGGTCCACGTCGGCCTCAACTCGATGACGCTCTGGTGCTGGGGCACCGACGCGCAGAAGAAGAAGTACCTGGTGCCGCAGGCGAAGGGCGAGAAGATCGCGACCTACGGGCTCACCGAGCCGAACGCGGGCTCGGACGCCGTCGGCATCCAGTCGACGGCGGTCCGCAAGGGCGACCGCTACGTGCTGAACGGCGAGAAGATGTGGATCAGCCTCGCCGACGTCGCCGACAACTTCCTGGTCATCGCCTGGACGGACCAGGAGAAGAAGAAGCAGCGCGACCACTCGGGCATGTCGGCCTTCATCGTCGAGCGCGGCTTCAAGGGCTTCAGCTCCTTCACGATCAAGGAGAAGTGGGGCATCCTCGCCGGCAACACCGGCGGCTTCTCGATGCAGGACGTCGAGGTGCCGGTGGAGAACCGCGTGGGCGAGGAGGGCGAGGGCTTCAAGGTCGCGATGTTCGCGCTCGAGAACGGGCGCTACACGGTGGCCTCCGGCGCAACCGGCCTGATCCGCGCCTGCCTGGATGCCTCGGTCCGCTACGCCCAGGGGCGCAAGACCTTCGGCGTGCCGATCGGCCAGCACCAGCTCGTGAAGGAGATGATCGCGCAGATGGTCTCCGACTACGACGCGGCGCGGCTGCTCTGGCTGCGCGCGGGCTACCTGAAGAACAAGGGCCTGCGCAACACGCGCGAGACCTCGCTTGCGAAGTGGTTCGCGACCGTGGCGAGCGAGCGGGCCGCGGGCGACGCGGTGCAGATCCACGGCGCCAACGGCTACTCGGACGAGTACCCGGTCGGCCGCTTCTACCGTAACTGCAAGGCGGCCGTCATCTACGAAGGCAGCCGCGAGGTCCACAAGCTGATGCAGGCCGACTACGCCCTCGGCTACCGCCAGGACAAGCCGCGCCGCATCGAGCTGCCGCCGTATCGCGACTAGCCCGGCGCCACGGGGGGCCGCAGTATCATGCCCCGCTGCCCTCTCGGAGGTGCGCCATGATTCCGGCCGACCTGCCCCTCGAGTTCGTCAGGGTCGTTGAGCGCGCCGCGATCGACTTCGGCCCGCACCATGGGCCGCGGGGACCGCAAGGGCTCGGACGGCGTCGCGGTCGAGGCCATGCGCCACGAGATGGAGACCGTCGACATCGACGGCACCATCGTGATCGGCGAGGGCGAGCGCGACGAGGCGCCGATGCTCTACATCGGCGAGCGCGTCGGCACCGGAACCGGCCCCGCGGTCGACATCGCCGTCGACCCGCTCGAGGGCACGAACCTGTGCGCCACGGGCGCGCCGGGAGCGATCGCCGTGCTCGCGGCGGCCGAGCGGGGCGGGCTGCTCCACGCGCCGGACATCTACATGGACAAGCTCGTGGTCCCGGGCCCGGCGCGGGGCCAGCTCGACATCGCGGCGCCGGTCGAGGACAACCTGAAGGCGCTGGCGCGGGCGCTCAACCGCGACGTCGACGACCTGGTGGTCGTGGTGCTCGACCGCCCGCGCCACGAGACGCTGATCGCCGACATCCGGAAGGCCGGCGCGCGGATCCGGCTGATCGGGGACGGCGACCTCTCGGCGGGCATCTCGGTCGCCGTGCTCGGCACCGGCGTCCACGCGGTGATGGGGATCGGCGGCGCACCCGAGGGCGTGCTGACCGCGGCCGCCATGCGCTGCCTCAACGGCGAGATCCAGGGCCGGCTCGTGATGACGCGCCCGGCCGATGCGGACCGCATGCGACGCATGGGGATCTCCGACCTCGAGCGCGTCTACCGGACGGAGGACCTGGCCCCCGGGAAGAGCATCATCTTCGCCGCCGGTGGCGTGACGGAGGGGCCGCTGCTGAAGGCGGTCCGCTTCTTCCGCGACGGCATCCGGACGGAGTGCCTCGTGATGACGACGGACCCGCACCAGGTCCGTTTCATCGACACGATCCACGCCGAGCCCAGCCCGGACGTGGTGATTCGGTTCTACGCCCTCGGGGGGTTCGGGGGGCGAGTAGCGCCCCCGAAGCTCAGTCCCGGCCGTCGCGCCTTTTCCGGTTCTCCCGCCGTATCCGTTTCCGTTGATCTAGTCGCTCGTTGCCCTTCGGCTCCTCAAGTTCTATGGAGCTAGGTGACCGAGCGGCTCGGCTGGTGTCGTCTTTCCTTGTTCTGGGGGGCTTCGCCCCCCAGACCCCCCCGTGAACGGGTGGCCTCTGTGTTGGCTTCTAGACGCTGCTCGAGTGTGCGGGTCGTGTTTGTCGGCTGGCAGGACCCCGCTGTGACTACCGACACTGCCTCTTTCCGTGCAAAAGGTGGTTAATGGACGGCTCGGAGGGAGGCCGCTGGATCTGAGCGGAGACGGGACATCGCGCGTTGGCCAGCCGTCCAGTCCTGTCAGGGGTTTACGTGCAGATCCTTCAATTTACGCTTGACAGGGTGGTGGCTGTCTGTTAGCTTCACCCGGGACTTTAACTGTTCTTGGTAAGTGTGGACCGAAATTGAGTTCTGATAGGAAGACGCAAGACGAGGTCGGCCGCGGACGCAAAGGGCGCAGTCGGATTGAGAACGGTCAGTAGAGGAGACGCCCGTGGGCCTTTTCGGTAAGAAGAAGTCACTGGTTGGCGTCGACATTGGCTCGTCGGCCGTGAAGGCCGTGGAGATCAAGGTCGGCGGCAAGGGCGGTGACGAGTTCCAGCTCTTGAACATCGGGATCGAGTCGCTGCCTCCCGAGGCGATCGTCGACGGGGCGATCATGGACGCCGGCGCCGTCATCGACTCGATCCAGCGGGTGTTCCAGGAGAGCCGGATCAAGACGGCCGAGTGCGCGACCGGCGTCTCGGGAAACGCGGTCATCGTCAAGAAGATCAGCCTGCCGCAGATGAGCGCCGAGGAGCTCTCGGAGTCGATCCACTGGGAAGCCGAGCAGTACATCCCGTTCGACATCCAGGACGTCTCGCTCGACTACGAGGTGATCGAGGGCGGCGGCTCGGGCGGCAACATGGACGTGCTGCTGGTCGCGGTCAAGAAGGACAAGATCAGCGAGTACACGTCGGCGCTGACCCAGGCGGGCCGCACGCCCACGATCGTGGACGTGGACGTGTTCGCGCTCCAGAACTGCTACGAGATGAACTACGGCATCGACCCGGGGCGGGTCGTGGCGCTCCTGAACATCGGCGCGTCGATCATGAACGTGAACGTGGTGAAGGGCGGCGTCTCGGTCTTCAACCGCGACATCGCGGCGGGCGGCAACCAGTACACCGACGCCATCCAGAAGGACCTGAACCTGTCGTTCGAGCAGGCCGAGGCGCTCAAGAAAGGGGAGCAGGTCGAGGGCGCGTCGCCCGACAGCCTGCACCCGATCCTCCAGGCGGTTTCCGAGAACGTCGCGATGGAGATCCAGAAGACGTTCGACTTCTTCCGCGCGACGAGCCAGGAAGACCGGATCGACCAGATCTTTCTTTCCGGCGGCACGGCCAAGATCCACGGGCTGCGTGACCTGCTCGCGGACCGTTTCTCTACCTCGGTCGAGCTGCTGAACCCCTTCCTGAACGTGCGCTACAACGAGAAGGAGTTCAACCCGGACTACCTCGAAGACATCGGGCCCTCGGCGGCGATCGCCGTGGGTCTGGCCGTGCGAAGGCTGGGTGACCGATGATCCGCATCAACCTGGTCGCTCCCGAGCGGGCGACCAAGACCAAGACGAAGGCCGCCTCCGGGCCCGCGATGCCGCCGGGCGCGCTGCAGAGCTACCTGCTGCTCGCGCTGCTCGTGGGCGGCGCGCTCGTGCTCTGCGCCGGCGCCTGGTGGCTGCAGTCGAACAAGCTCCGGGACCTCGACACGCGCATCGTGGCCGACGAGAAGCGCATGCGCGACCTGCAGGCGATCGCACAGCAGGTCGCGCAGTTCCAGCAGAAGAAGGCGATTCTCGAGAACAAGGTGCTCGTGATCGAGCAGCTGCGGCTGCTGCAGAAGAGCCCGGTGCACATGCTGGACGAGATCTCCAAGGCGCTGCCCGACTACGTGTGGCTCGGCACGCTCGACGAGACGCAGGGAAACCTGAAGTTCGGGGGCCAGAGCAACAGCCTGGCAGCGGTCGCCGACTACATCAGCGCGCTCCAGCGCAGCGGCTGGTTCCCGACCGTCGACCTCGCCACGGCACAGGAGACGCAGAACATCGTGAACTTCACCCTGAGCGGCAACTTCAAGGACCCGGAGGTCGCCGCCAAGGAAAAGGCGATCGCCGAAGCGAAGGCCGCGGCCGCCCAAGCCGCCGCAGCTGCGCGGCCTGGGCCGCCCGGCAGGTAAAGGAGGGAGACCGAGATGGCTGACAACGCTCTCACGCGACTCCCCCTCGCAGGACAGCTGGGCGTCTCTGCCGTGATCGCGGCGCTCATCTGCGGCGGCTTCTACTACTTCTGGTACGCCGATGCCCTCGAGCAGCAGCGCCAGAAGGAAGCGCGGCTCGCCGACCTCCAGAAGCAGATCCGCGCGCTCGAGGCGACGGCCAACCGGCTGCCGGAGTTCCAGCGCGAAGTCCAGGCGCTCGAGGCCCGCCTCGAGACGCTGAAGCGGATCCTGCCCCCGGAGAAGGAGATGCCCGACCTGATGCGGCGCATCCAGTACCTGGCGGCGCAGTCGAGCCTGCAGATCCGGCGCTTCAACCCGGCGGTGGTCGTGCAGAAGGACTTCTACCAGGAGGTCCCGGTCGCGATCGACCTCGAGGGCACCTACCACAACATGGGGGCGTTCCTCGACCGGGTGAGCCGCATGTCGCGGCTCGTGAACATGTCCGACCTCAAGATCAAGTCGCAGCAAAACCAGACGCTCAACAACACGATCTCGGTCGGAGCCACCGCGACCACGTACGTCTACCTGGAGAGCGCGGTGCCGCCGCCAGGGGCGGCCGGCGCCCAAGCGGCCGGGACCCGGAGGGGCACGATGAAGGCCCGTTTCCAAGCCGCGGCGCTGGCCTTCGTCCTGGCCTCGGCGTTCGCGGCGACGGCCTACGCGCAGCAGCCGGCCGCGCCCCCGGCGACGCCGCCGACCGAGGCGGCGCCCGGGACGACCGAGGCGGCGCCCGGCACTGCGGACGCGAACCGGCCGCCGCTCGACGTCGAGCTGGAGACCGGCGGCTACGCCTACAACTCGGGCGGACGGCGCGATCCGTTCGTGAGCCTGCAGCGGCCGGTAGCGGCCGACCGCGGGCCGAAGACGCGCAAGCCGGGAATGGAAGGCTTTCTGATCCAGGAGATCGCGCTCAAGGGCATCGTGAGGACCACCGGCAGCGGCATCGGAATCGCCGGCCGGGCCGGCCACATCGCGATGTTCCTCGGAGCGGACGGCAAGTCGTACTTCGTGACTACGGGGCAGCGGCTCTACGACGGTGTCATCACCGCCGTGGACGCGACCTCGGTGACCTTCCGGCAAGAGGTGACGGATCCACTCTCGCCGGTCAAGACGCGAGAGGTTCGCAAGAGTCTGTATGCGTCGGAGGAGGCGAGGTAATGAGAGCGAAGCTCGCTGGGGTCGGCCTGTTTGCGGTTGCCCTCGCGTCGGCCGCGGGTGTGCCCGCGCAGCAGGCGGCAACCACAGCAATCACCGACATCCGCCAGGAGAGCAGTGACCGGTCGACGCGACTCGTGGTGCAGTGCACCGGTCCACTCGCCTACACCTACTACAGTCCCGACCCGCTGACGCTCGTGGTCGACATCCCCGAGGTGGACGCTTCGCAGGTCCCCGCCCGGGTGAACGTCGGCACGCGGGAGGTCGAGTCGGTCCGGGTCACCAGCCTGGCGAGAGCCGACGGCAGGAACCTCGCCCGTGTCGAGGTGCGCCTCGCCAGCCTCGTCCCGTACCAGATCTTCTCGAAGGACAAGGCGCTCAACCTGATCTTCGAGCGGCCGACGAGCCTGGCCGGCGCGACGCCCGCACCGGCTGCCGCAGCGGCGGTGCCCGAGACGGCCGTCGTCGAGGCGCCCAGGCCGAAGGCCGCTGCGGCGACGCCCGCCCCGGCCCCGCCCGCCCCGGCCCCGCAGCCGGCAGTCGTGGCAGCCGCCGAGCCCGCCGCGAGCGAGCCGCTGCCGAACGGCCCCAAGGCCACGCGCATCACCGCGGTGACGCGGGACGAGATGGGCGCGCTCGTGGCCTTCACGGTCAAGGCCGACGGCCGCCTCAAGTACAAGGACTTCCTGCTCGCGAACCCGGAGCGGCTCGTGGTCGACTTCGCCGACGTCAGCGCGCGCGCGCCGATGCGGCAGCTCGAGGTCGGCCAGACCCCGGTGCGCCAGGTGCGGCTCGGACAGTTCAGCGCGCAAACGCCGAAGGTCGCGCGCCTGGTCGTCGACCTGAGCGCGAAGTCGCCCTATCGGATCATCGACGGCGCCGACGGCGTGCGCATCGTGTTCGGCGAAAGCGCCGAGCCGGCCGCGCACGCGCCGCTCGCCGCCATGCGCGCCTCGGAGCCCGAGCCGCACGACGAAGGTCGCGGCGGCGGCGGCGGTCGACTCGACCCCGTCGCGCCCGGTCTCGATCGAGCCGCTCGCGATGCCGGCGCTGCCCGAGCCGCAGGCGGCGGCGCCCGCCACGGCCGACGCGGCCGCTCCGGAGCAGGGCAACATCGGCCAGGCCTGCGGTCAGACGGGCGACCTCGGCACTCCGATCAGCCTCGACTTCAAGGACGGCGACCTGCAGGACATCTTCCGGCTCTTCTCGGACATCTCGGGCCTGAACGTCGTCGTGAACCCCGGCGTGACCGGCAAGGTGACGCTCAAGCTGAACGAGGTGCCCTGGGGACGCGCGCTCGAGCTGATCCTGAAGACGAACGGCCTCGGCTGCGTGCTCGAGGACAACGTGATCCGCATCGCGCGGCTCAGCGACCTCCAGAAGCGAGGAGGCCGACCGCCGCAAGCTCGACGAGGAGAAGGCGCTCGCGGGCGAGCTCACGGACTACACGCGGCGCATCTCCTACGCCAAGGCCGGAACGCTCTCGACCGTCCTCAAGCAGGCGGGGGCGCTCTCGGCGCGCGGCCAGATCAACATCGACGAGCGCACCAACACGATCATCATCCGCGACCTGCCGACCTTCGTCGAGAAGGCGAAGGGCCTGATGGCCGAGCTCGACACGGCGACGCCGCAGGTCGAGATCGAGGCGCGCATCGTCGTGACGAACCGGAACTTCTCGCGCGACTTCGGCATCCAGTGGGGCTTCGGCGCCGAGAAGAGCAACCGCTACGGCAACACCACGAACCAGGTGTTCCCGAACCAGATCGTGCTGAACGGCGGCGGCGTGCCGGGCGAGGGGGGCCTCGCCGCCGACAACCTCGGCCCGGGTGGCGTCGCGTCCGACACCGGCATCGGCCAGTCCGGCCGCGGCTACGCCGTGAACCTGCCGGCCTCGAACTTCAACAGCGCGATCGGCATCTCGATGGGCAACGTGCTCGGCAGCTTCAACCTGGACGTCGCGTTGACGGCGCTCGAGCAGCAGGGCCGCGGCCGCCTGCTCTCGACGCCGAAGGTCACTACGCAGAACAACCAGCCGGCCGAGATCAAGCAGGGCGTCCAGATCCCGATCCAGACGGTGGCCAACAACACCGTGACCACGCAGTTCAAGGACGCGGTGCTCACGCTCAAGGTGACGCCGCAGATCACCGACGCCGGCACCGTGATCCTGACGCTCGAGGTCGAGAACAGCACTCCCGACTTCGGCAACCCGGTGAACGGCATTCCGCCGATCAACACCCAGGCCGCCAAGACCATCGTCCTCGTCAAGGACGGCCAGACCGCCGTCGTGGGCGGCATCTACCAGAGCCAGGAGTTCGTGAACGAAGACAAGACTCCGGTGCTCGGCAACATCCCGCTGCTCGGCTACCTGTTCCGGCGCAAGGGCACGCAGAACGCGAACAACGAGCTGCTGCTCTTCATTACGCCGCGCATCGTCAAGTCCTAAGGGTGACAAGAGCCATGTGGTTGCGAAACCTCAGTCGTGACGCGAACTCGAGAGGCGGCGCGCTGTCGCTGGGCGCGGTGGTGGCGGTGGCCGCGGCCCTGGCGATGGCGGGCTGCAGCGCCGACTACGTCGAGAACAACGAAGGACCGGTCCTCCTGGTGATCACCGCGATCAACCAGGGTGCGCAGCTCGACTCGGACGTCCGCAACGGCGAATTCAGCACGTTCGTCTGCGAGAACGAAGTCGACGTCGAGATGACGGTGCAGAACAAGAACCCGAACGGGCCGTCGGCGCGCGTCCTCGATCGTCCAGCTCGAGAGCTACGAGGTCCGCTACTCGCGCAGCGACGGCCGCGGCGTCGAGGGCGTGGACGTGCCGTACCGGATCACGGGGAGCCTGGCGGCCTCGGTGGGAGTCGGCGACGAGCTGACAGTCCCGATCGAGGTCGTGAGGCGGCAGGCGAAGCTCGAGCCTCCGCTCGACAACATCAGCCAGACGACGATCCTCGACGGTCTCCGCGCAGGTGACCCTGTTCGGCAAGACCATCTCCGAGAAGCGTGTGTCCGCGGCGGCTCGATTCCAGATCGACTTCGCGGACTTCGGAGACACACAAGACTCCTGCCCCCAGAACTAGGAGAAGTGGGCCATGCGTGATGCCATCAGAAACGTTGGAGGGGCGCGTGGCGCCTGGAAGGTGCTCGCGCTCGGGCTCCTTCTGGCGACGGCCGGCTGCAACCTGGAGGACCAGGGCCAGCCGGACCTGACGGGTCCGGCCGACCAGGGCTTCAACATCGAGCTCGAGGCGCTGCCCGACACGCTGAACGCGGACGGCGTCAGCACGAGCCGCCTGCGCGCCGTGGTGCGGAACCAGAACGGCCAGCCGATCTCGGGCTACGCCGTGCTCTTCGAGCACGACGGCGACGGGATCCTGAGACCCGAGACGGGATCGACCTACGTCGGACCGATCCAGACCGGCGACGTCATGGCGACCAGCAGCGACGGCACCACCTTCATGGTGTACACGGCAGGGACGGACCTGCGGACGGTGAGCGTGTCCGTGCGGCCCTATAACTTCGACGCCGGCAGCTTCTACTTCAGGAGCGTCTTCATCTTCCAGCGGTGATACCCTCGGGCGGGACCACCTGACCGTGGCTGACACCCGCATCGACGAGCTCCGACGGCGGCTCGAGCGCGATCCCGGCTCCCGGCTCTTCGCGCAGCTCGCGGAGGAGCTCCGCAAGAACGGCGAGCTCGTGGAGGCGATCCGTGTGGCGCGGGCGGGTCTCGCGGTCCACTCCAGCTATCCCTCGGCGCGCCTGACGCTCGGGCGGGCACTGCTCGACTCGGGCGACGCCACTGGCGCCCGCCTGGAGCTCGAGAGCGCGCTCCGGGACGCACCGGACAACATCCTGGCGAGCCGCTATCTGGGGCAGGCGCGGGAGGCGCTCGGCGACCTGCAGGGAGCGCTGGACCAGTATCAGAAAACGCTGCAGATGGCGCCCGGGGACCGGCAGGTGCAGGCTCAGCTGACCGCCATCGAGGCGCGGCTGCACGAGGCCCCTGGGACGGGCGTGGGTGGGCAGACGAGGCCTCCTGAGCCGCGCGTGCCGCCTCCGCCAGCCCCGCCTCAGGCCGGGGCTCCGGTGCGACCGACGGCGCCCGAAGCGCCCCCCGCAGTGGCTGGACCAGCCGGGCTGCCCGCGACGGTGCGTCTGCGGCTTGAGCCTCCGCCGCTTCCCGCCCCCGCGGCGCAGAGGGAGGCGCCGGCGCCCGCGGACCCCGCCGCGAGCGAAACGGCTCGTCTGCCGCTGAACGACTTCGAGCTCGCGGCCACGGCGGCGCCCGGCACGGTGCAGCACACGTGGTTCGCGCCTGCCGAACCGCGCCCGTCCGAGACGCTCGCACCCGAAGCGCCGGTGCCGCCGACGTTCGTGAATCCGGCTCACGCGGCACCGTCGTCGCGCGCCGCCGAGGCGTTCACCGCGACCGTCGCCGAGACGAAGGCGGCCACGCCGATCCAGCCCGCCGAGCTGTTCGACCCGGACCGCAGCACTCCGTTCTCGTCCTCGACGCTCGCGGAGCTCTACTACCAGCAAGGCCTCGTGGATCGTGCGGTGGACGTCTACCGCCAGCTGCTGGAACAGGAGCCGTCGAACGAGAGGGCGCGCCTGCGCCTCGTCGAGCTCGAGAGCTCGGGCGCCGGACCGACGCCGCCGCCCGCTGCGGCTCCGGACGAGCGGGCCGCCCGGCGCCGCGCGCTCGAGCGCACGATCGCAGGCCTCGAGACGCTGCTCGCCGCCGTCCAGCGCAGGGGAGCATGACGGCGTTCGCCGACGCGCTGAAGGACGTCGCCGCCCGTGTTCCGGAGAGCGAGGTCCTGATGATCATCGGGACCGACGGGATTCCGATCGAGAAGCTCACGCTGCGCGCCAACCCGAACATCGAGGCCGTCGCGGCCGAGCACACGACGCTGCTGCGCGCGAGCCTCGCGGCGGCCTCCGACACCGGGCTCGGGGCGCTGCGTGAGCTGGCCATCACCACCGAGCGGCTCACCACGCTGCTCGTCGCGATCACGCCCGAGTACTTTCTCTTCGCATCCCTCACGCCCGGAGCGTTGATGGGACGCGCCCGCTTCGCCCTGCGCCTGGCGGGCCTCGCGCTCGAGCGCGAGTTCGAGTAATAATCTCGCTCTTCGAGACGGTCCGCCGACCATCCCAGGGAGGACGCGTGAACCTGTTGGACCTCAAGGAGATCCTCCAGATCCTCGAGGAGCGGGACATCACCGAGTTCGAGATGGAGCAGGGGGGAGTGAAGCTCCGCGTGTGCCGCGGCGCGGGACGCTCGCCGGCGCTGGCACAGGCTCCCGTGGTGGTGACCCAGATCCCCGCCGGTGCGTCGGTTTCAGCGGCCCTGGCGAACGCGCTCCCGGGTCAGCCGCCGTCCGCCGAGGCCCCGGCAGCGCCCGTGCCGGAGCCCGCCGCGGAGGGCACGCTCGTGCGCAGCCCCATCGTCGGGACGTTCTACCGCGCCGCCGACCCCAACTCGCCCGCCTTCGTGAGCGTCGGCGACACGGTGAAGGTGGGGCAGGTGCTCTGCATCATCGAAGCGATGAAGCTCATGAACGAGATCGAGTCGGAGCTGGCGGGCGAGGTGATCAAGGTGTATCCCGACAACGGGCAGCCGGTGCAGTACGGCGACCCGCTCTTCACGATCCGGCCGGCGTGAGGCGCTCGAGCGGGCCCGCGCGCTGATGTTCAAGAAGGTCCTGATCGCCAACCGGGGCGAGATCGCGCTCCGCGTGATATGGGCGTGCAAGGAGCTCGGCCTCAAGACGGTGGCGGTCTACTCGGAGGCCGACGCGAACGGCCTCCACGTGCGCTTCGCCGACGAGGCCGTGTGCATCGGGCCGCCGCGCAACATCGACTCGTACCTCAACATTCCCGCGATCATCAGCGCCGCCGAGATCACGGGCGCGGACGCGATCCATCCCGGCTACGGCTTCCTCTCGGAGTCCGCCTACCTCGCGGAGATCTGCGAGGCGTGCAACATCAGGTTCATCGGCCCGGGCCCGCAGGCGATTCGCCTGATGGGCGACAAGAGCCGCGCCAAGAAGGCCATGATCAAGGCCGGCGTTCCGGTCGTGCCGGGCTCGCAGGGTGTCCTCGAGGACGAAGAGAAGGCCGTGAGGGTGGCGCGCGACGTCGGCTTCCCGGTGATCCTCAAGGCGTCGGCGGGCGGCGGCGGGCGCGGCATGCGCGTCGTGCGCGAGGCGCAGGACCTCGCGCAGAACTTCAGGGCTGCGCAGGCCGAGGCGCAGGCGGCTTTCGGCGTTCCCGACGTCTACATCGAGAAGTTCGTGGTCAACCCCCGCCACGTCGAGATCCAGGTGATGGCGGACAGCAAGGGCAACGTGGTCCACCTCGGGGAGCGGGAGTGCTCGATCCAGCGTCGCCACCAGAAGATCATCGAGGAGGCGCCGTCGCTCGCGGTCCCCGAGAAGCTGCGGCGGCGGATGGGCCGCACCGCCGTGGAGGCGGCCGCGGCCGTGCAGTACGTGAACGCCGGGACGATCGAGTTCCTGCTCGACAAGGACGGCAACTTCTACTTCATGGAGATGAACACGCGGATCCAGGTCGAGCACGGCGTCACCGAGCTCGTGACGGGCCGCGATCTCGTGAAGGAGCAGATCCACGTCGCCGCCGGCGAGGCGCTGTCGTTCTCGCAGAAGGATGTCGCCTTCAGCGGCCACGCGCTCGAGTGCCGCATCAACGCCGAGGATCCCTGGAGCTTCACGCCCTCACCGGGCACGATCCGCCACTTCTACCAGCCCGGCGGCCCCGGCGTGCGCGTCGACACGTTCGCGCACGAGGGCTGCGAGATCTCGCCCTATTACGACAGCCTGATCGCGAAGCTGATGACCCATGGGCGCACGCGCGCCGAGGCCATCGCGCGCATGAAGCGCTCGCTCGACGTGATGGTGGTCGAGGGCATCAAGACCAACATTCCGCTCCATCGCAAGATCCTAGACGATCCCGATTTCGTCGCCGGGCGTTTCGACACCGGCTACATGGAGCGCTTCCTGCCCCAGAAGAAGGCCGCCGCGGCCTCGTGAGCGAAGGCGCGGCGAGGGCGATGTCGTCCCGCTTCGAGCGCCTGCTGCCGCTGCTGCTCGTGCCGGTGGCCTTCCTGTCGGATCCCTCGGCGGCGCTGCCGCTGCGCAGCTACTACTTCCGCGACTTCGGGACGGCCTTCTACCCGCTGCGCGTGCTGCAGTCGCGCGAGCTGGCCGCGGGCCGCCTGCCGACCTGGAATCCCTTCGTGTTCGAAGGGAGCTTCCTGGCGCCCGAGCTCTACCCGCCCGATCTGCTGATCGCGCTCTGGCCGGGTCCGGCCTTCGTCTCCTGGCTGCTGACGCTGCACCTGCCGCTCGCCGCGCTCGGCGCCTACTGGCTCGCGCGCCAGCTCTCGGCCTCGCGGGCCGGCGCGTTCGTGGCCGGAGCGGTCTACGCGCTGTCGGGGTTCACGCTGTCGTCGCTCAATCTGTATCTCTTCCTGCAAGCGCTCGCGCTCGCGCCGTTCGTCGCCGGGCTGCTCCGCCGCGCGGCGCTCCACGGCGGGCGCAGCGTCGTCTGGGCCGCCGCGGCGGTGGCGCTGGGGCTCTCGACCTACACGGTCGAGTTCGTCGGACAGGCCGTGCTGCTGGGCATGGCACTCGGCCTCGTCGAGCGGTCGCCCCGCGAGGCGCTCCCGCGCCTGGTCGGTGCCCTGGCGCTCGGTGCAGGCCTGGCCGGCCTGCCGATCGCGCTCGTGGCCGGCGTGGTGGGCGAGACCGCCCGCGGTGCGGGCTTCGGCGTCGACGTGGCGCTCGCCAACGCCGTCGCACCGGTGGTGCTGCTGCAGACGCTGGTTCCGCACCTGTTCGGGTTTCCGGAGGCTCCCGCGGAGGCCTTCTGGGGCGGGCGCTTCTTCAGCAAGGGACTGCCGTACTTTCTGACCCTCTACCTCGGGCCGTTGACGCTCGGCCTCGCGGCGCTCGGCGCTTCGAGGATCGAGCGCCGCGCCAGGCTGGCTCTGCTCGCGCTCGCGGCGCTCGGACTGCTGTACGCGCTCGGGGACGCCGGCGGTCTCGCGCCTCTCCTCCACCGCCTGGGCCTGAGCGGCGCCTTCCGCTTCCCGAGCAAGGCGCTGCTGCTGCCGCAGCTCGCGGTGGCGCTCGCCGCGGGCTTCGGCTTCGGCCGGGTCGCCGAGGAGCGCGGCGCGCTCGGCAGGCTCGCCGTCCTCTGCGCGCTCGCCGCAGGCGTGGCGCTCGCGGTCTTCGCTCTCGTGGCGGCTCGGCCCGCCGGGCTCGTGGCCTGGAGCGGCGTCCTTCCCGTGTTCTGGCCGCAGCTCACGGCGGTGGTGGGCCGCGATGTGGCGATCGTGGTCGCTGCTGGCGATCGCCGTAGGCGGCGTCCTCTGGCTCGCGAGGCGGAGCGTGCTGAGCACGGGCCAGGCCGCCACGCTCGTCGCGGCGCTGGTCGTGGCCGATCTCGCTCGCGCGGGAGCGGGCCTCAACCCCCAGGTCGACACGCGTTTCTACACACCCCTCCCCGAGCTCGCGGCGCTGCGCCTCGCCGAGCTCGACGGCGGGCGGGTGTTCTCGTACGGCCTCGACCACAGCCCGGCCTTGCGTGAGCTGCTGAGCCGCGGCGGGCCAGGGCTGACACTCACCAGCTTCTTCATCCACCGGCAGCTGCTCGGTCCCTACGCCAACGTCCTCGACGGAATCGAGGCGGCCGAGGCCAACGAGATCACCTCGTTCGTCCCGCGCGAGCGCGAGCTGCGGGCGGAGGACTACGACCCGGGCCGCGCGGGGGAGCTCGTGCCGTGGCTGCGCAACGCCGGCGTCACACGCGTGCTGAGCCTCGACCCGCTGCAGGAACCCGAGCTCGTACCGCTCGCGCGCGTGGACGCGGGCGCTCCGGGGGTCGCGATCCACGTTTACGGCTTCGACGCGTGGCCGCGCGGCTCGCTCGCCTGCCGTGCGACGCGGGTGGCGAGCCGCGAGGAGGCGCTCGCCTTCCCGTATCGAGAGGGCTTCGATCCCTGGCGCGAGGTGGCGCTCGAGAGCCCGGCGGGCAGCGGCCCCGATGACGCACCGCCGGCCACGTGCGCGAAGGGCCAGGCGCGCCGGACCGCCTTCTCCGCGGCCGAGGAGCGCTACAGCGTCGAGACGAGCGCCAGCGCGTACCTCGTGGTGAGGGCCAGCCATGCGCGCGGCTGGCAGGCCTGGGTCGACGGCGTGCCGACGCCGGTGTTGCGCGCCAACGGCAAGCACCGTGCGATCGCCGTCGCCGAGGGCACGCACGAGGTGGTGCTGCGCTACGCGCCGCCAGGCCTGCGGCTCGGGCAGCTCGCGAGCGGGGTCGCGCTCGTCGCGTGCGCCCTCGTCGTGGCGCTCGCGGGGACAGGTCGATGAGCACGAGCCGCGCCGGGCTCCCGCTCGTCTGCCCGAGCTGCCGCGCGCCGCTCCGCGCGGGAGCCGCAGGCGCGAGCTGCGCCGCCTGCGGCGCGAGCTTCCCGATGCGGGACGGGATCCTCGACCTGCGCGCCGGCCGCGTGGGAGCGCCGGGCTTCGACCCGCACTACTTCCCGACGCTCGCGGCCGTGGAGCGCGACCACTACTGGTTCAAGACCCGGCGCGAGGTGGTGCGCGACGTGCTGCGCGACGCCGTCCCCGACGTGGCCGAGCGCGCGCTCTTCGACATCGGCTGCGGCAGCGGAGGCCTGCTGTCGTTCCTGGGGGAGAGCGGCGTGCCGCTGGCGGGAGCCTGCGACGTGTACCCGGAGAGCCTCGCGCTCGTGCGCCGGCGCGTCGAGGCCCCGCTGCTGCTGGTCGACGAGGGGCGCTTCCCGCCGCTCGGGCCCGGCTTCACGCTGCTGAGCCTGTTCGACGTGCTCGAGCACATCGACGACGACCGCGGGACGCTCGGCCACCTGATCGAGATCCTGGCGCCCGGCGGCGTGCTGGTGCTGACCGTCCCCGCGCACCCGTTCCTCTTCGGCGAGATGGACGAGATCGCGCACCACCGCCGTCGCTACACCCGCCGCGAGCTCGGCGACAAGCTGCGTGGCGCGGGCTTCCGGGTGCTGCGGCTCGCGCATTTCATGGCGCCGCTCGTGCCGCTCGTGGGACTGCGCTGGCTGGCGCGTGCGCTGCCTCGACGCGGCAGCAGCCTCGAGCGGCGCAAGCAGGAGCTGAGCGTGATCCCGCTCGTGAACGGCCTGATGAGCGGGCTGCTGCGGCTGGAGCGTCCGCTGGTGCGCGCCTCGCTGCTGCCGTTCGGCTCGTCGCTGATCGCCGTGGCCGAGCGGCCGCGCGAGGCCGTTGTAACATCGGCCCGGTGACCGCCCGGCGGCTCGACGGCACTCTCGTCGCCCGGCAGATCCAGGAGGAGCTGCGGCCGTCGCTCGAGACGCTGCGCGCGCGCGGGCTGCGGCCAGGGCTCGGGGTGCTGCTGGTGGGCGACGATCCCGCCTCGGCCGTCTACGTGCGCAGCAAGACGAAGCGCTGCGAGGAGCTCGGCCTCTTCCACGAGACCTGCCGGCTCCCCGCGACCGCCAGCACGGACGAGGTGCTGGCGGCGGTGGAGGCTTTCAACCGCCGCCCCGAGATCCACGGCATCCTGGTGCAGCTGCCGCTGCCGAAGCAGGTGGACGCGCAGCGCGTGCTCGACCACGTGCGCCCGGACAAGGACGTCGACGGCTTCCATCCGACGAACGTGGGCCTCCTGGTCCAGAAGCGCCCGCGCTTCGTGGCCTGTACGCCGGCGGGGATCATGGAGCTGCTGAAGCGCAACCAGATCGAGCTCGCGGGCCAGCAGGGCGGTGGTGCTGGGCCGCAGCGAGATCGTCGGCAAGCCGATGGCGCTCCTGCTGCTGCACGCCGACGCGACGGTGACCGTCTGCCACTCGCGCACGCGCGATCTCGAGGCGGTGACACGCGAGGCGGACGTGCTGGTGGCGGCGATCGGCCGAGCGGGGCTGGTGCGAGGGGCTCACGTCAAGCCCGGGGCGGTCGTCGTGGACGTCGGAATGAACCGCGTCAGCGATCCGGCCCTCGCGCGCGAGCTCGTCGAGCCCGAGCGGCTCGCCGAGTTCGACAAGCGCGGCTACGCGCTCGTCGGCGACGTGCACGCCGTCGAGGTCGCGGCGGTGGCCGGAGCGCTCACGCCGGTTCCGGGCGGCGTCGGACCCCTGACGATCGCGATGCTGATGGCGAACACGGTGCGGGCCGCCCTGAGCGCGGCCTGAGCGAGCCCTTGCTCCGCGTCGGCCTCACCGGCGGCATCGCGTCCGGCAAGACGCAGGTGCGCGAGCGCCTGGCGGCGCGAGGCTGCCGGACGCTCGACCTCGACCAGGCGGCTCGCGACGCGGTGGCGCCGGGCAGCGAGGCGCTCGCCGAGATCGCGGCGGCCTTCGGTGAGCGGGTGCTGAAGAACGGCGCGCTCGACCGCATAGCACTCGGCGCGCTGGTGTTCGCCGACGCCGAGGCCCGCGCGCGGCTCAACGCGATCGTGCACCCGCGCGTGCGCGAGCTGGAGCGGCGCTGGGCGGCGGCACAGCCGAAGGGCGCCGTGCTGGTGACCGACGCGGCGCTCCTCGTCGAGACGGGCGCGCACCTGCGCTTCGATCGGCTGGTGGTCGTGCACTGCGAGCCCGCCGCTGCAGCTCGCCCGACTCCGCGCGCGCGACGGCCTCGACGAGCGCTCCGCGCAGGCGCGGATCGACGCGCAGATGCCCGTCGCCGAGAAGCGGGCTTTCGGGCACTTCCTGATCGACAGCTCGGGAGCTCCGGAAGACACCTCGCGAGCCGCCGACGCCGTCCTCGAGGAGCTGCGGCCGCTCGCGGAGCGCAGCTCCCGCGGCGCCGTCACGCCGGCGGCACCTGCTGGGCGGGCTCGTCCACGGGCCGCGGGCCGGCCCGCGCGGGCTCGAGCCGGAAGGCCTGCTGCGGCTTTCGGCCGAGCGCGGGAGTCTCGAGCTCGAGCCGCTCGCGGCGCGGCTCGAGCCGAAGGCGACCGGGCCCTGGTACGAGGCGGCGCGGCAGGCGCCACCGGGCGGCCCGGCGGCCGCGCTCGCGCCGGCGCTCGTCGCCTGGGCGCTCGCGTCGCGCGGGGCCGGACGCGGACTTCCTGGCGTCGGCAGCGGCGTCGCTCGCGCGGCTCACCCACGTCGAGGCCGCGCCTCGCGCGCGAGGCCTGCCTGCTCGCGCTGCTGCTGCAGGACGTGGCCGTGCACCGCAGCCTTCCGAGAGACCTCGAGAAGCGCGCGAGCGGCACCGGGCCTCTGGCTGCGCGCTGGGGCGGGAGCGATCCGGGCGACGCGCTCGCGCCCGTCCTCGAGGCGGCGCGCGCGCATCCGGACGACCCTGCGGCCGCGCGCGCGGCGGCGGCGAGCCGCGGAGCCGAAGGCGCGCTCGCGGGCGCGCTCGTCGGAGCGGCGCTCGGCGCGTCGGACGCGGCGCTCGCCGAGCTGCTCGAGCGAATCCGCGCACGCGCACCGTAGCCGCGGATTGCGGGGTCCGCGGGGGTCGAGTACCATTGCCGCGTTTGAAGCTCGCCATCATTCAGCCGTCGTACATACCGTGGCGAGGCTACTTCCACCAGATCCAGAAGGCGGACGTCTTCCTGTTCTACGACGACGTCCAGTACGACAAGCACGGCTGGCGCAACCGCAACCGGATCAAGACCGCGAACGGGACGATCTGGCTCACGATCCCGGTGGCGGCGCGCGGCAACGTGGTCGAGAACACGCCGATCAACGAGATCCGCTGCGCCTCGAAGCACTGGGCGGCGCAAGCACTGGGCGACGCTGCAGCAGTCCTACGGAAAGGCGCCCCACTTCGAGCGCTACGCGCCGCTGCTCGAGGAGTTCTACGCGCGGCAGGAGGACCGCCTCGCCGAGCTCACGATCGACCTGACGCGCCGCCTGGCGCGCGAGCTGGGCATCGAGCGCACGCGCCTCGTCCGCTCGTCCGAGCTCGCCGGGGATCGAGGGCGCCGCGACGGACCGCCTGATCTCGCTCATGCGAGCGCTCGGCGCCGAGCACTTCATCAGCGGCCCGAGCGCGCGCGACTACCTCGACGAGGCGAAGCTCGCCGCCGCGAAGGTGACGCTCGAGTACATGCGCTACGACTACCCGGAGTACGAGCAGCTGCATCCTCCCTACGATCCCCAGGTGTCGATCCTCGACCTGCTGTTCATGCAGGGCGCGGGCGCCGGCGAGTTGATCTGGGGCCGCGCGGCGGCCGAGGCACGCGGCGTGAGCACGGCACCGCTCGAGCTCAGCGTCGTGACGATGCTCTACCGCTCCGAGGGCTACCTGCGCGAGTTCCACGCGCGCGCGCTCGGCGGCGGCGACGGCGCTCACGCCGCAGCTTCGAGCTGGTCTACGTGGACGACGGCTCGCCCGACGCCTCGGCGGCCGTGGTGCGCGAGCTCGCCGCGGGCGACCCGCGCGTCGTGCTGGTCGAGCTGTCGCGCAACTTCGGGCACCACCGGGCGGCCGTGGCCGGCGCTCGCGCACGCGCGCGGCGCGCCGCGTCTTCATCCTCGACGTCGACCTCGAGGAGCGGCCGGAGTGGCTGCCCGAGTTCGCGGCGCAGATGGACGCAAGCGGCGCCGACGTGGTCTTCGGCGTCGAGCCGTCGTGCGCAAGGGGACGTTCTTCCGGCGCGTGCTGGGCGGCGTCTTCTGGAAGCTGTTCAACGCGCTCTCGGACGTACGCATCCCCGAGAACCCCTGCACGGTGCGGCTGATGAGCCGGCGCTACGTGGACGCGCTCCTCACGCTGCCCGACCGCAACCTGTTCCTGGCCGGCAGCTATGCCTGGCTCGGCTTCAGGCAGGAGCCGCGCCCGGTCGAGAAGGGCCTGCGCCAGACCGCCTCGACCTACACGGCGCGGCGGCTGATCGCGCTCTTCATCGACGCCCTGACCTCGTTCACGAGCTATCCGCTGCGGATCATCTTCACGACCGGCATCGCGATCGCGACGCTCGCGCTCGTCTCGGGCAGCACGCTCGCGCTCTACAAGCTCGTCGCACCCGGACGTGATCTCGCTCGGCTGGGCCTCGATCGTGGTGTCGATCTGGTTCCTGGGCGGGCTCACGATCTCGTTCCTCGGCGTGATCGGCATCTATCTCGCCAAGGTGTTCAACGAGACCAAGGGCAGGCCGCTCTACGTGGTGAAGGCGGTCCACGGGCGGGACGCTCGGCCGTGACGCAGGATCCGGGCGATCTCGAGGCCGCAACCGGGTACCGCTCGGACTTCCCCTATCACGACGAGAACCTGCTGATGCTCGACTGGTATGCGGAAAGGCTCGAGCGGACGCTGCGCGCGCGCCGCGCGCGCCGGCTGCTGAGCCTCGGGATCGGCCACCAGGTCGTGTCGCGGCGGCTCTCGTCCCTGCTCGGCAGCGTGGTGGAGTCGTACACGATCGTCGAGGGCTCGCAGGCCAGGATCGACGAGCTCGCCGGAAGCGGCGCGCTCGCTGCCGGGGTCTCCGTCGTGCGGGGCTACTTCGAGGACTTCCGGCCGCCGCAGCCGCTCGACGCCGTCGAGATGGGCTTCGTGCTCGAGCACGTGGAGGATCCCGCGCTCGTGCTGAAGCGCTACGCCGGCTTCCTCGCCCCGGGCGGCGTCGTCGCCATCGCGGTTCCGAACGCGCGCTCGCTGCATCGGCTGGTCGGGCAGCGGGCCGGCCTGCTCGAGGACCTCTACCGCCCTGAGCGAGCACGACAAAGCGCTCGGCCACCGGCGCTACTTCGACCGCGAGCGGCTCGCCGAGCTGGTGGCGGGCGCCGGCCTGCGCGTGCTGTGCTGCGAGGGCATCCTGATCAAGCCCCTCACCACCGGGCAGCTCAAGCGGCTGGGGCTCGGCGAGCCCGTGATGCGCGCCTTCTGCGACGTGGCGCAGGACTACCCCGACATCGCGAACGCCCTCTATCTCGAGGCGGGCGCCTTGAGGGCGGGCCTCCCGGCCGTGCTCGTGGTGTCGGGAGGCGGCTTCCAGGGCCTGGCGGTCCTGCGGCTGCTCGCCGAGGGCAGCAGCTTCCGGATCGTCGTCGCCGACAGCCTCGGCACGACGCTCACGGCGTCCTTCGCGGACGTCACGCGGCGCGTCCCGCCTGTCGCGGAGCCCGAAGCCTTCGCCGATGCGATCCGCTCGCTGTGCCGCGCGGAGGACGTGCGGCTGGTGCTGCCTTCGACCGACCACGAGCTCGAGGCGCTCGCGACGCTGCGTCCTGCGCTCGCCGCCGCGGGCGCTCACGTCGCCGTCTGCGACGCCGCGCTCCTGGAGGTGCTGCGCGACAAGGGGGCGCTCTACGCCGAGCTGGCCGCTGCCGGGCTCCCGGTCCTTCCGGCGATCGAGCCCGGCGCTCTGCGCGCGCGGCTCCCGGTGATCGGCAAGCCGCGCCGCGGCTGGGGCAGCCGCGGCGTCGTGGTCGTCCGCGACGCGGCGGAGCTCGAGGCGCTGCCGGCCACAGCACCGGGCACGCTCGTGTGGCAGCCGTTCCTCGCGGGCGCTCACGAGCTCTCGGCCGACTTCGCGATCCCGGAGCAGCCGACGCTCCCCGCGGTGGGCCTGCGCCGCCGGGTGCGGACGGCGGCGGGCTTCGCCGTCGTCTCCGAGGGCGTCGAGGACGAGGCCGCGCGCGCCATCGTCGAGCGCTTCGCGGGATGGGCGCGCGCGCGCGGGGCGCGCGGCCTGTTCAACGTGCAGCTGCTGCAGCAGGAGCGGACGCTCGTGATCTCGGACGTGAACCCCCGCCTCGGCACCTCCGCCGTGCACTGGCGCGCAAGCGGCTTCAATCCCGTGCTCGCGCTCTGCGCCGATGCCGGGCTCGCGCCCGACGGAAGCGGCCGGGCTCCTGCGCGCGGCGGCACACGAAGCGTGCGCCACCTCGAGGAACGCGTGCTGCCCGCGACCCCCGGAAAGGCGGTGTCGGGGATCGTGTTCGACCTCGACGACACCCTCGTCCCGATGAAGCGCTGGCTGCGCGACCGGCTGCTGCTCGCGCTCGAGCGCCTGGTCGAGCCGGGCGAGCGCGCCGCGGTTCGCCTCGCCGCGCTCCGGATCATCGAGGAGGGACCGCGCGACCGGCTGATCGACGCGGTCGCCGAGGCGCTCGGCTGGGCCGAGGAACGGCGTGCGAGCCTGCTCGAGTGTTACCTGACGACGTGGCCGGCGAGCCTGGAGAGCTACCCGGACGTCCGCGCGGCGCTCGAGACGCTGCGGCGCCGCGGCCTGAAGCTCGGCCTGCTCACCGACAATCCGCCCGCGACCCAACGCAAGAAGCTGGAGGCCTGCGGCCTCGGCGCCTGTTTCGACGCGGTCGTCTTCACGCGCGAGCTGGGGGCCGAGAAGCCCGACCGCCGCGGCTTCGCCGCGATCGCGGAGGCGCTCGGGCTGCCGCCCGCGCAGCTCGCGATGGCCGGCGACAATCCGCATCGCGATCTCGCGGGCGCGGCGCTCGCGGGCTTCGGGCGGCTGCTCTGGGTGCGGCGCGAGGGCGCCTCGAGCGCCTTCGACAGCGCGCTCGTCGCCGCGCTGCCCGGCGCCGAGCGCTACGAAGCCGTGCAGGACCTGCGCGAGCTTCTGGCGCGGCTCAGCGCGGAGTGAGCGTCTCGGCCTCGCGCGCCTGGTATACCTGGAGCGTGCGGCTCACGTAGGACTGCGCGAAGAGCGGCTCCGGCAAGCAGCCGCAGCGGGGGAACCGGGCCCAGCGCCGCGCGGACGATCCCCGCGTCGATCCGCGACTGGACCGAGTCGGCGACCACCAGCAGGCGCGGACCCGGGCCGATCGCGTGGCGCGCCTCGTCGAGCACGCCCGCGTCCGGCCGGCGCAGCAGTCGCTGCTGGAGCGCCGCACGCTCGGGCCAGGGCTCCGCGCCCGGCGCGACGCGCCACGCGCGGGCGGTGTAGACGCCGTTCTCGTAGAAGAGCCGCACCTCGCCGAGCGCCGACAGCAGCAGCGAGGGGTTGTCGGCGAACACGACCGCGCCGCGGCTGGCGTGCGCGCGCAGCCACGCGAGGCCCGCCGCGTAGTCGCGCTCGATCGTCGACGGCGTGCGCGCGGCGGCGCCGCAGTCCTCCGAGAGCGCGCCTGGCAGGCCGCGCGCGAGCTGTCCGAGGTAGGGAACCGTCAGCAGGGCGGCGAGCCCGATGGCCACGGCCGCGCCGACGCGCAGCGGCCGCTGCGGCCGCCAGAGCACGAGAAAGGCGCCGGCGAACAGGCAGAGCAGCAGCTGAGCGTCGTAGATGAGGAAGAGCTGCGACAGGCCCGGCACGTCGAGCGCGAGCCCGAGCGCCAGGCACGCCGCGATGGCGCCGAGCGCAGAAGGCCTGCAGCGCTCCGAGCGGCTCGCGCCGCGTCACGAGCCAGAGCAAAGCCGCGGCGCCCGGCGAGCCCCAGGTAGCCCAGGAGCCAGAACGCGAAGCCGGGCACGGCCAGCCACGCCGGCACGCTCGCGGCTCCGGCCAGGCGCGCGAGCGCGTCGGCGAATGCCGAGGTCGTGAAGACGCTGGCGGGGGCGAGGCCCACGATCCCCGTGTAGCCCTCCTGCCCACCCGTCTGCCAGAGCGTGAGCGGCGCTCCGGCAGCGCGACCGTGGCGGCGAGGGCGAGCGACGCTCTGCGCAGCTCGACGCGCCCCCGCGCCAGGAGCGCGCGTATCACCAGGACGCCGAGGCCCGCCCAGACCGCCGGGAGCACGGTCGTCTTGGCGGCGCTCGCGGCGAGCGCGAGGAGCATGACGCTCGCGAGGACGACGAGCCGGCCCTCCGCGAGCCAGCCGTCGATCGCGATCACCAGTGCAGCGAGCAGGATCAGGCCCACGACCGTCGTCGGGCTTCCGTAGACGCCCGTCGCCAGGTGGCTGTTGAAGGCGCCGGGCGGCAGGCCGAGCAAGCGACCGGGGTCGGTGTGGAGCAGCGACGAGCGCCGCGCCGATCGCCCCGGCCGTTGCGCTCCCGAAGAGCACGCGTCCCGCGTTCGCCGTCTGCAGCGCGAGCAGCGTGACCCACAAGAGCGGGGCGAGCGCGAGCAGCGGTCGGCGACGGCGCGCCGGCGCGGTCGGCCGCCTCCACCGGCAGCGCGTAGGCGAGCAGGTGATAGTGCGAGCGGGATCCCGGCGGCGCGCGGATCCTCGAGCGGCCAGCGATGCCGCAGCTCGGCCGCGTTGCCGGCGTGGAACAGCAGGTCGAGGGGGACGGCTCGCCGGGATCGCGGGCCGACGCGAGCGGCTGCAGCACGGCGGCGAGCGAGCGCGACGCCGGCCGCGAGCACCGGCGTCCGCGGCGCGGCGCCGCGGGGCCCGTCGGGAGCCGCGCCGCACGAGCGCACAGGCCGACGGCCGCGGCCGCGAGCGCCGCGAGCGTCGGCAGCCACGGGGCGCCGAGCGCCCGTCCGGCCAGGAGCGCCAGGCCCTGGAGCGCGAGGCCCAGGCGTCGCGCCCTGTCCGAGCAGCAAGCCGCGGTCCGGGCGGTTCGCGAGGCGCGCCCCGCGCGACGAGCAGCACGCCCGGCACGATCACCTGGCCGAGCGCCGCCGCCCAGAAGACGAGCACGGTCGCGAGCGACACGCCGTGCGCGAGCGGCCGCACGAGGAAGCGCCGCCACGACGAGCACGATCGAGCAGCGACGCCGGCGCCTCGGGCCTCAACGGGTTCCCGCCGCCGGCCCGACGCGCTCCTCGACGAGAGTGTTCCACTCGTGGCAGTGCGGGCAGCGCCAGAGCATGTCGTCGGCCCGGTAGCGGCAGGCGGTGCAGATGTGCGGATCCACGTAGAGCGCCGACTCCTCGACCGTCGCCACGTACTTCTGCTCCTCCGGCCCGAGCTGCGCCAGCGCGCGCAGCGTGCGCCACACCTCGAGGTGCACCAGCAGCACGTGCGGGTTCGCCTCGACCGCGCGCAGCAGCAGGCCGAGCGCCTCGCCCGCGCGGCCCTCGCTGCGCAGCTGGCGCGCGAGCCCGAGGCGCGCGCGCCAGTCGCGGGGATCCTGGCCGACGAGCCGCTCGCAAAGGGCCATGAAGCGCGACGGCTCGCCGCACGCGGCGTAGGCGCGCTGCAGCGCGCTGAAGGCCAGGTAGGCGCGCTCCGGAACCGCCGCGATCGCGTCCTCGAGCACCTGAGCCGCGCGGCGCGGGTCGCGCTCGAGCCAGAGGTCGGCGAGCGAGAGGTGGGCGGGGAAGACGCGGCGGTCGAGCGACAGCGCCGTGCGGAAGGCCTCCTCAGCGGCGTCGCGGTGGCCCGCGGCCAGCGCCTCCTTGCCCATCTCGGTCTGCAGGAAGCCGAGCACGAGGGCGTCGTCGGACTTGCGCATGCGCGCGATCCGGGTCTGGACCTCGAACGCACCGCGCCACTGGCGCTGGTCCTCGTGGAGCTTCTGCTGGCCCGCGAGCGCGTGCAGGTTCTTCGGCTCCACCAGGAGCGCCTCGTGGTATGCCTCGCTCGCGCGGTCGAGGAAGCCCGCCTTGCGGAAGTCGGTGCCGAGGCTGGCGAGCGCGTAGGCGCGCTCGGCGCGCGTCAGGTCGCGGCGCGCGACGAGCGCCTTGTGGATCTCGATCGCGCGCTCGGTCTTGCCGACCTCGCGGTAGAGATGGCTCAGCACCTGCAGCACCTCGACGGAGTCGGGATGCTCGCGCCGCACCTTCTCGAGCTCGTGGATCGCCAGCTCGAGCTGGCCGGTCGCCAGCGCGTGCAGGCCCTCGCTGTAGTGGGGCGAGGAGCGGAAGCCCGGGCGCCGCCGCCTCTCGTCGCGCCCGCGCCCGGCGGCCCACGCGAGGCCGGCCAGGAGCCCGCCGACCGCCGCCACGAGCACGGCCAGCGAGGGCGGTGTCGCTCAAATCATCTCCGTCTTCCAGAGGTCGTGCAGGTGCAGCACGCCCTCGATGCGGCCCTGCTCGTCGGTCACCATCGAGCGAGGTGATGCGCCGCGACTCGAGCAGGTCGAGGGCGCGCATCGCGAACTCGCGGCGCTCCACCCGCGCGGGGTCGCGCGTCATGCACTCGGCGGCGCTCTTGTCGAGGATCGAGTTGCCGTGCCGCTCCAGCTGGCGGCGCAGGTCGCCGTCCGAGATGACCCCGAGCAGCGTGCCGTCCGGCTCGACCACCGTCGTCAGGCCGAGCCGCTTCCTCGTCATCTCGAACAGCACCTCCTTGATCGGCGTGGCCGCGCGGACGCGCGGGATCTCGCTCGCCCGTGTGCATCAGGTCCTCGACGCGCTGGGAGCTTCTTGCCGAGCCGCCCGCCCGGGTGCAGCACGGCGAAGTCGTCGGCGGTGAAGCCGCGCCGCTCGAGCAGCGCCATGCAGATCGCGTCGCCCATCGCGAGCGCGGCCGTGGTCGAAGCGGTCGGCGCCAGCCCGAGCGGGCAGGCCTCGAGGCGGACCCCGACGTCGACGTGGACGTCGGCCGCCTGCGCGAGCGGGGAGCGCGGGTTGCCCGACAGCGTCACGAGCGGCACAGACGAGGCGCTTCAGCCAGGGCACGAGCGCCAGGATCTCTTCGGTGTCGCCGCTGTTCGACACGGCGAGCGAGCGCGTCGCCCTTGACGATGCGGCCGAGGTCGCCGTGGATCGCCTCGGCGGGGTGGAGGAAGAGCGAGGGCGTGCCGATCGAGGCGAGCGTCGCCGAGATCTTCTGCGCGATGATGCCGCTCTTTCCCATGCCGGTCGTCACCACGCGGCCCGTGCAGGCGAGCAGGATCAGGACGGCGCGATCGAAGCTCGCGTCGAGGCGCGGGATCAGCTCGCGGATCGCTTCGGCCTCGATCTCCAGCACCTTGCGGGCCGTGTCGCGCGACATTGCCGCCAATCGTAACCCGGCAGGCGCGACGGCCCATCTTCGGGCTCTGCGGCTGGCGCGAGCGCCTCGAGCTCACCAGACGGCGATGATGTAGCCCATCGGCAGCCAGCCCGTGTGCAGGCCGTACCACTGAGGCCGCTCACGAGATGCAGCACGAACACGAGCCCCACGACGGCGAGGCTCGCACGTCATCCCCTTCGGGCGCCGGGGTGCGTCGCGCGTCGCCCAGCCCAGGAGGAAAGACCGCCGACGCGACGAACAGCACGAAGACCGCGATCCTGTCCCGCACCAGGTGAAGTTGCCAAGAAGCCCCATCTCGGCGCCGGCCTCCGCCAGGCAGGTAGCTGTAGGCGGCCCGCGCGGCGAACGTCAGCCAGGCGAGGTTCAGGTAGGGCGTCGCTTCGCGCGAGCCGGCAAGCGCACACCAGTAGACCGCGAGCGGGAACAGGATCGACAGCACGAGCTTGAGCCAGGATTCTTGTCGGCGGGCCGGGTTGATCAGCCGCGCCCCACTCGTTTGGAACACGCCGAGCGGCGCGAACACGAATCCGCGCTGACGTTCCGACTCACCGAGGACGAGTCTGGACCCCCGCCCCGACCAGATCGGCAGCACGATTCCGTAGACCAGGGGACGCCACTGCACGGGCGCCTCCGGCGCCAGAGCGACGTCGAGCCGCGAGCAGCGCCAGCGCGGGCAAGAGCGCCATCACGTAGCTCGGCTTCGCGAGAAGAGCACGCGAGCGTCGCCACCGCGGCGCCGAGCCGTGTACGCGACCGGATGCCGCAGCGGCCCGCGCGTCGAAGAGGCGCGCCGAAGCGTAGAAGAGGACGAGCGCCAGCGGCTTGAGCACCACCATCGTCGGATTGTGGTAGGCGTCGGGATGAAGTAGCCGAGGTAGCGGTTGGTGGGTGTCAGCAGGTTGATCGGCATCACCAGCCATCAGCGCGAGCGACAGCACCGCGTACAGCAGGCCGGTCCGATAGCTGGTCGCCCTGGCCGAGCAGGGCCCGCGAAGACAGCCAGTAGATCGCGAGCGAGCCCAGGCCAGGTAGCCCGCCAGCGCGACGACGGATCCCGGCGCCCGTGAGCGTCATGTCCGGGCGCGCCCGATAGACCGCCAGCCACCAGCCAGGTGGAACCAGGAAGTGCCGGCGCTTGTTCGAGGACCCAGCTCGGCGGGAACGGCTCGCCCAGGATCAGAGTTGTTGAGGCGGCGCAGGTGCGTGCGGAGTAGTCGTCCTCGCCGACCACGAAGGCCGTGACCGGCAGGAACAGCACGGCGCGTCAGCATCAGCAGGAGGCCGGCGGCCAGCGCGTCGATGCGGAGCTTCGCCATGGCACGACACTCTAGCCCAGGCCAGGCCTCAGCCGCGGGCGGATGGCGCGGCGCGCTGGATCCGCTGCAGGCGCACGAGCAGGGCCCGCAGCCGGGAGAGCCTGTAGGCGTTGGGGCCGTCGGAAAGCGCGCGCGCCGGGTTCTCGTGGACCTCCATGAAGAGGCCGACACGCCGGCCGCCACGCCCGCGGGCCCGAGCGTGTCGATGAAGTGCGAGTCGCCGCCGGAGCGGTCTCCGAGCCCGCCGGGCCGCTGCACGCTGTGGGTCACGTCGAACACGACCGGGAAGCCGAACGACCGCAGCACCGGGAACGAGCGCATGTCCACGACCAGGTTGTTGTAGCCGAAGGTGAATCCGCGCTCGGTCACCAGGACGCGCCGGTTCCCGGTCGAGGCGGCCTTCTCGACCACCGACTTCATGTCCCAGGGCGCCATGAACTGGCCCTTCTTGATGTTCACGATCTTGCCGGTCTCGCGCCGCCGCCAGCACGAGATCGGTCTGGCGGCACAGGAACGCCGGGATCTGCAGCACGTCGGCCACCTCGGCCGCGCGCGCCACCTGCGCCACCTCGTGCACGTCCGTCAGGATCGGCACGCCGTGGCGCTCGCGCACGCCTTCAGGATCTCGAGCCCGCGCTCGAGCCCCGGGCCGCGGTAGGAGCCGAGGCTCGAGCGGTTGGCCTTGTCGTAGCTGGCCTTGAAGATGCAGGGAATGCCCGAGCCGGCGCGTGATGCTCCGCAGCCGCGCGGCCACCTTGTGCGGGTGGGTGGGGCTCTCGATCACGCACGGCCCCGCGATCAGGAACAGGCCCCGCCTCCGCGTCAGGGCGCGCCAGAGCGCCGTCGGTGCGCAGCGGCGCCCGTTCGCTCACGGCGCGGCACGGCCGCTTCGGCTCGGACCAGCGACCGGCCCCGCGCGCGCTCTTCGGTTCTCGAGGCTCGCGCGCACGAAGCCCTCGAACAGCGGATGCGGAGTGAGCGGGCGCGACTTGAACTCGGGGTGGTACTGCACCGCCACGAACCACGGATGGTCCGGCAGCTCCGCGATCTCGACGAACTTGCCGTCGGGCGTCATGCCCGACGACCACGCAGGCCGTTCGCGTCGAGCAGCTCTCGTACTCCTGGTTGAACTCGTAGCGGTGGCGGTGGCGCTCGCTGATCTCGGAGGCGCCGTAGATCGCGGCCGCGCGCGAGCCGGGCCGGAGCTGGCACGGATACGCGCCGAGGCGCATGGTGCCGCCCAGGTCGTCGACGCCGAGCAGGTCCTGCAGCTTGTAGATGACCTTGTGCTCGGCGTTCCGGGTCCACCTCGGTCGAGTTCGCGCCGGCCAGGCCGCAGACGTTGCGGGCGAACTCGATCATCGCCCACTGGAAGCCGTAGCAGATCCCGAAGTACGGGGTGCCCGTCCTGCCGCGCGTACTCGGCGGCGGCCACCATGCCGCCGGTGCCGCGGCTGCCGAAGCCGCCGGGCACCAGGATGCCGTCGACGCCGGCGAGCTTCTCGGCCGCGTTCGCCGGCGTCGAGCTCGTCCGCCTCGACCCAGCGCCGCACCACCTTCACGTCGTTGCCGAAGCCGCCGTGGGAGAGCGCCTCGTTCAGGCTCTTGTAGGAGTCCTCGAAGGTGACGTACTTGCCGACGATCCCGATCGTGACCTCGCCCTTCGGGTTCTTGATCCGGCGCACCAGCTCCTCCCAGGGGGCCATGTCGCGGCCGGGGCTCGCGAGGCCGAGCTGCTTGAGGATGATCCCGTCGAGCCCCTCGCCGGAGAGCACGAGCGGCACCTCGTAGATCGTCTCGACGTCCTTGGCCGTGATCACGGCCTCCTCGGGCACGTCGCAGAAGAGCGCGAGCTTGGCCTTGAGGTCGGGCGACAGGAAGCGGTCGGTGCGGCAGAGCAGCATGTTCGGCCGAGATGCCGATCGCGCGCAGCTCGCGCACGCTGTGCTGCATCGGCTTGGTCTTGAGCTCGTGCGCGGTCGCGATGTAGGGCACGAGCGCCAGGTGCACGAAGATCGCGTTCTCGCGCCCCACGTCCTGGCGGAACTGGCGCACGGCCTCGAGGAACGGCAGGCTCTCGATGTCGCCGACGGTGCCGCCGATCTCGACGATCACGACGTCGGCCTCCTCCTTGCCCGACGCCCCGGCGGCCACCTGCCTTATCGAGGCCTTGATCTCGTCCGTGATGTGCGGGATCACCTGCACCGTGCGGCCGAGGTAGTCGCCGCGCCGCTCGCTGCGCGATCACGTTGCCGTAGACCTTGCCCGTCGTGATGTTCGAGACCTTCGAGGTCTGGCAGCGCGTGAAGCGCTCGTAGTGGCCGAGGTCGAGGTCGGTCTCGGCGCCGTCCTCGGTGACGTAGACCTCGCCGTGCTGGTACGGGCTCATCGTGCCGGGGTCGACGTTGATGTACGGGTCGCACTTCATCATCGCGACCCGGAAGCCGTGCCCCTCGAGCAGCGCCCCGATCGAAGCCGAGGCGAGGCCCTTGCCGAGCGAGGAGACCACCCCGCCCGTCACGAAGATGTACTTGGTCAAACGCGTGTTCCCTTCTCGGAGGCGATGAGCGCGCGCACGCGCTCCAGGTCCTCCGGTGTGTCGACCGCGACGCCGGACTCGCCGTCCCGCGGCACGACGCGGATCCGCATGCCGTGGGCGAGCGCGCGCAGCTGCTCGAGGCCTTCGGCCTCCTCGAGCGGTGATGGGGGGAGCGCGGCGAAGCGCAGCAGCGCTTCCCGCCGATATCCGTAGAGCCCGACGTGCTTGCGTGCGAGGCCGCGCTCGACCGCGGCCCCGGCCGCGGCGCGCGCGTCCGCGCCCGCGCCCTGGCGCACGTGGGGGATCGGGCTCCTGGAGAAGTAGAGCGCGTCGCCGCGCGCGTCGGTCACGACCTTCACCACCGAGGCCGCCAGCATCTCGTCGAGCGAGCGCAGCGGCAGCGACAGCGTCGCCATCTCGAGCGCCGGATCGTCCGCGAGCGCCTCGGCCACGGCGTCGATGCCGGACGGGTCGACGAGCGGCTCGTCGCCCTGCACGTTGATCACGATCTCGGCGTCGATCCCGCGCGCGGCCTCCGCCAGCCGGTCGGTTCCGGTTGCGTGGGCCGGCGAGGTGAGCACCGCCTCGCCGCCGAAGCCGCGCACGGCCGCGGCGATGCGCTCGTCGTCGGTGGCGACGAGCACCCGATCCACCCGTGTCGCCGCGCGCGCGCGCTCGTGCACCCTCTGGATCATCGTCTTGCCGTGGATTTCCGAGAGAGGCTTCCCCGGTAGGCGTGTGGCGGCGTAACGCGCGGGGATGATCGCGACGATGGCCAATGTTTGGCTGGCGGCCTCGTGTATGCGGCATGCTACCACAGCCTCTGCGGTCGCGCGGCTCGACGCCAGGGCCCGCGAGCGGCTAGCATCCCGCCGATGCCAGGCTCGAGCGCGCCGCGTCCGCTGCACGCCGCGCTCGCGACCGTGGGCGTCGCCGCGCTGCTCTACCCGGGCGCGCTCTTTCGCGGAGAGGCGTTCTTCGAGCGGGACCTCCACCTCGACTGGTACCCGCGGATGGCCGCGCTGGGGCGGGCCGTCGCCGAGGGCGCCTGGCCACTCGGGAGCCGGGCCTCGGCTTCGGCCAGCCGCTGCTCGCGGACCCGAGCGCCCAGGTCCTCTATCCGCTCACCTGGGTCTGGCTGCTTCTGCCCTGGAGCATCGCCTACACCGCTTTCGTGCTCGTCCACCTCTTCGTGGCGCTCTTCGGGGCGGCGCGGCTCGCTGCGCGCTTCGGTGCGGGCCGCGCCGGCTCCTGGGCCGCGGGGCTGGCGTTCGTGCTGTCGGGTCCCGTGCAGTCCGCGCTCAACCTGTGGAACCACTTCCCGGGAACGGCATGGATGCCCTGGGTGCTTCTCGCGTTCATCGCCGCCTCGCGAAACCCGTCGATACGCACCGCGCTGCGCGCTCGCGGGTGCTTTGGCGCTGCAGATTCTGGCCGGTTCCGCCGACCTCTGCGCGATGACGCTGGCGCTTGGCAGCGGGCTCGCGGGGCTGCACCTGCTCCGGCCGCCCCGGCGGCGACGCAGCGCCAGCTTCGCAGCCTGCCTGGCGGGCATCGCTCTGGCGGTCGCGCTCACGTGTGCGCTGTGGTGGCCGGCCGCCGACGTCGTCTCGCGCTCGGCTCGCGCGCGACCTGCCGAAGGATGTGCGCGAGGCGTGGTCGCTGCCCGGCCCCGGCCTGGCGCGGCTCGCGGTGCCGCTCGATCCGGCGCGCGTGCCGTTCGAGCCCTCGACCTGGATCGCGCTCTACGACCGTCCCGCGCAACCGCTGCTCTACTCGCTCTACCTCGGTCTCACGCCCCTGGTCTCGCGCTGCTCGCCCTGCTCGCCCGCCCGGGTCCCGGCGCGCGCGCTGCTGCTCGCCGGCGTGGCCGCGGCGGCAGTGCTTCTTTGCCATGGGGCCGCATGGCCCTCTCTACGAAGCGGCTTGCGCGCTCCTGCCTCCGTTGCGCATCTTCCGCTATCCATCCAAGGCTGCGATCCCGGCGGCGCTCGCGATCGCGCTCTTGGCCGGGCTCGGCGTCGCACGCTCGCCTGTGCAAGAAGCCGCCGCTGGGCGGCGGCACTGCTCGTCGTGCTGGCCTCGGCGGGCAGCGTGCTCGTGGCACAGCGGTTCCACGCCGCGAGCACGCCTGCACCCCTCGCGGGCGCGGCGCTCGCGCTGGTGCTGGCATTCTCCGGAGCTGGGCTCCCGACGCGGCTCGCAAGGCTCGCTGCGCTGACGCTGCTGGTCGCCGATCTGGTCGAGGCGCATCGAGAGCTGAACGCCACGGCGCCCGCCGTCCTCGTCACGGAGCCGCCCGCGGTGGTCGCCGAGCTCCGGCGGGAAGACGGCCGGCGGATCTACGCCTGGGACTACGTGAGGCCCGAGGGCACGGCCGAGCGGCTGCTGGACGCCCCGACGCCTACCGGCCGCTGGCTGGTCCGCCGGGCCTCGACCACCGTGCGGTCGAGGTGATGGCGCAGCGGCAGCTGCTGATCGCGGCGACGCCCACCTTCTTCGGGCTGGAGACGAGCTTCGATTTCGACAACCGCGGCCTCTACGCGAGCGACCAGAACGACATGAGCTACTTCCTGGCGCGCACGGAGGGCACGGTCGTGCACACGCGCCTGCTGCAGATGGGAGCGGTCGCGAAGCTGATCGCGTTCCACGACCGTGACCTCGGGGACCTTCGGCTCGAGCGCACGCTGCCGAGCCTGACCGGCGATCCGATCCGGGTGTTCTCGGTGCCCGACCCGCAGCCGCGCGCATGGCTGGTCGGAAGGGCGCGCCTGGCCGACGGTGCGGCGGCGATCGGCACCTCATGGATCCGGGCTTCGACATGCGAGAGGAAGCGGTCGTCGCGTCAGCCGTGGCGCTCGACCGCGCGTCGCCGGCACGCGGCTCCGTGCGCTGGATCGCGCGGCTCGCGGACCGCCAGCGGCTCGAGACGGAGAGCTCGGGAAAGGCCCTGCTCGTGTTCGCAGACGCCTACGATCCCGGATGGCGCGCGAGCGTGGACGGCGTCGAAGCCGGCGTGCTGCGCGCGAACCTGACCTTCCGCGCCGTGCCGGTGCCAGCGGGCCGCCACGCGGTGGAGCTCGTGTATCGTCCGCGCCCCGTCGTGGGCGGCCTCGCCGTCTCAGGTGCGGCCATGGCGCTGGCGGCCGGCCTGCTGCTCGCGTCGCGGCGCGGCGTCTCGCGCGTCGGGCGCGGCTAAGCCTGGCGCCCTGGGCGTGAAAGCCAGGCGAGCGCCGCCAAGGCGATCGCACACGCCGCGACCGCGGGCTCGAACAGCCTCGGCACGTACTCGAGCGCGACTTCGTGTCGGCCCGCTGGCAGATCCACGAGGCGGTGCCGCGCGGGAGGGAGCGGGACCCAGCGCCCATCCACGCTGGCACGCCAATCGGCCGACCAGGAGTCGCGGACGGTGAGCTGCGCGCCGCGCTCGGTCTCGACCACGAGCTCGAGCCGGTTCCGCGCTCTCGCGCAGCACGGCGACGCTTCCGGGGCTCGAGAGCTCGAAGCGAGCGAGCGCGCCGCGAAGCGCGTACGCGTGGACGGGGAGCGGCTGGGTGCGCGCGGGGGCGCTCACGAAGACGGGCGCGAGTTCCTGGTGCGCGAGCGGGTCGAGCGAAAACACTGTCGTCACCCCCGCCTCGCGCAGCCTGGGCAGGAGCGATTCGAGGCTGCCGCAGGCGCCCTCCTCCGGCGAGAGGGTGCGCTCGGTCGGCACGAGCATCGTGAGGTCGGGACTGAGCGCGGTGCGCTCGCCGAGCGGCACGTTGAAGGCCGGGCTGAGCGTCTCGAGCAGCAGGGCAAAGCTCCAGGCTTCATGCTGGCCTGCGCGGGCGGCAAGGCCCTGGGCGTAGGCGCGGCTCGACTCGATCGGGCAGGTGTAGACGCGTCCGCCGCGCAGCCGCGGCAGCTGGCCAGCGAGCTCGGCTGAGGGCTCGTAGAACGACGCGGAGACCATCGGATTCAGGCCGGCGCCGACGCGCAGCAGATCGGCCGCGAGCACCGCGACCACGAGCCACGCGGCGCGCGCGGGCGGCACGCGTCCGGCCCGCGCGGCGAGAGCCAAAAGCGCGGCGAGCAGCGCGAGGCCGCCACCGGCCGCAGCGTCGGAGAGCACGCGGGCGAGGAGTGCCGCACGCGAGTCCGCGGCCAGGCCGGGAGGGAAGAAGGCGGCAGCGAAGCGCTCCATCGGCCCCGGCGCCGCGAGTGGAAGCAGCGTCAGCCCGATGAGCGCTGCCGCGAGCGCGGCGGCCGTGCCTGCGAAGCGTCGGAGCGCGCGGCCCTCGCGAAGAGCCGAAAGCCCCCACGCTGCCGCCAGCGCGACCGCGAGGTGCACCGAGAAGAAGGCCTTCACCGGGTAGCGGAGGACGCGGAGCGCGTCGATCGAGGCGATCAGGGGCGCGAGCCCCCCGTAGCGCCCGAGCGCGAGCACGAGGCCGCCGCCGAGCAGGATCAAGAGCCGTCCCGCCGGCGCCTTGCGCTCGCCGAGGCCGGTGGCCGCGAGCGCGAGCGCGACGGCCCCCAGGTAGAGGCTCAGCACGTAGGGAAAGCCGCGCGGGAAGAAGTTCTGACCCCACCACTCGTTCGCGAGGTTGGCCGGGTTCCCGAACAAGCTGCCGACCAGGGTCTGAACGAGGGCGAACGGATGGACCGAGTGAGACGAGCCGACTTCGGCGAGAAGGCTCGTCCGCGCGGCGCTGCCGGACACCTGCGAGACCACGAGGACGAGCACGGGAGCCGCGAGCCCGGCGGCGAGCGCGAGCGCCGCCGCGAGCCGCGCCAGGGAGGCCGCGGGGCGCCGCCGTCCCAGCCCGAGCACGATCCCGGCCGCCACGGACTGCGCGACGATCTCGACCCCGGTCGTGGTGAGCGCCAGCGCCACGCACAGCGCCGCGGCGGCGAAGGCTCGTCGGCCGGAGCCGTCGCGCAGCAGGCGGACGATCGACAGCACCACGAGCGGCGCCCACGCCGCGCCTGCAGGTAGACGTAGAGGTTGACGGTCGAGAGGAAGAAGCCGCCCAGCGCGTAACACGATCGCCCCGCCACAGGCCGCCTCGTCGCCGAGGCCGAGGCCCCGCGCCAGCGCGAAGAAGAAGAGGGCCCCGAGCGGAACGTGAAGGGCGAGCAGCAGCGTAGCAGCCGGGGCCCGGGCGCGAGCGCGCCGAGCAGGTCCGGCAGGTAGCCGACCGGGCGGCAGCGACATCGGCACGCCTTCGTGCAGATAGGGGTTCCAGAACGCCAGCTCGCCGGCGCGCAGCCTCTCGAGCACGAACGGCGCAGCGGAAAGAAGTAGAGCGAGAGATCGCGGAAGTACAGGCTCGCACCGGCGAGGGCGCCGCGCAGGAACGGCAGGAACGCCACGATGGCGGCGAGCGCGGCGCATGCCGGCCGCGCGTCGCTTCACCGCGCGCGTCAGCCGATCCGCCGCACGGCGCGCGCGGGCACGCCCGCCACCAGGGTTCCCTCCGCCACGCTCGTGGTGACGACGCTGCCGGCGGCCACGAACGAGCGCGCGGAGATGCGCACTCCCGGCATGATCGTCGCGCCCGCGCCGATGAACGAGCCCTGCTCGACGACGACGGGCGCGGCCAGGCGGGGAAGTGGGCCTGCAGCGGATGGTCCGCGTAGCCGACGTTCGTGTGCGTGAGGATCAGCACGCGCTCGGCGAGCGTCACCTGCCGCTCGAGCCGGATGCCTTCGGCCAGGTCCAGCAGGCACTCGTCGCCCAGGAAGCACTCCTCGCCGATCTCAGGCCGCCCAGGCCCCGCCGGTAGAGGTTGAAGAAGCGGACGTCGTGCAGCACGGCGCGGCGGCCGATCCGCGCCCCGAGCAGGCGCAGCAACGGCGCCCGCAGCTGCGGGAACGAGCAGCAGGCGGTAGGGCACCATCGCCGCGGTGAAGACCCCGAAGCGGAGCGGCGCGACGCCAGCCGATCTCAGCGAGCGCCTTCACGCTCGGCTCCGCAGCTTGCGCCTGAAGCGCACGAGCCGCGCGAAGTAGCGAAGCGAGTCGCGCACGCCGCGCACGGTGGATGTCTTGTCGTCGCGCCGAATGTAGGCGCCCGGTACCTCGACGACGCGCAGGCCGCGCCGCACGCGCGCGCACCATGAACTCGGTGTCCCAGAACCAGCCGCGTATCCTCGATCTCGTCGAGCAGCGGAAGCGCTCGCGCGCGGCGGAAGAACTTGTAGCCGGTCTCCGTGTCGCGCAGCTCCACCGCCAGCATCCGCCGCACCAGGAACGAGTAGCCGCGGCTCATGGCGTAGCGGTCGAGCGAGCGCACCTGAAAGGCGTAGATGCGCTGGAGCGTGGCCACGTCGGCGCCGCGCTCGATCGCGCGCGACCAGCGACGGGATGTAGCGGCTGTGCACCTCGAGGTCGACGTCGATGTAGCCGGCGATCTCCCCGCGCGCGGCGCGGAACCCGTCGCTCACGCTGGCGCCGCGCCCCAGGTTGCGCTCGTGCAGGATCGTGCGAAGCGCCAGCTGCGGGTGCGCGGCTCACGAGCGACGCGATGATCTCGCGCGTGCGGTCGCGGCTCACGTCGTCGACGAACAGGATCTCGAAGCTGAAGCGCGACTGCTCGAGCGTGTCGCGGATCTCCGCGAAGCTCGCTCGAGGTGCTCCGCCTCGTTGTAGCAGGCGAGCACCAGGCTGAGCAGCGGCGCCTCGGCCACGCTAGCTCCCCGCGCCGCGGACGGCCTCGATCACGCGCTCGACGTCGTCGTCGGTCAGGCGCGGGTGCAGCGGCAGCCGCAGCAGCGTGCTCGCGATGCGCTCGGTGATGGGCAGCTCGGGCTGCGGCCCGAGGCTGCGCCCGTGCGGCGAGGAGTGCAGCGGCACGTAATGGAAGGTAGCGAGCACGCCGCCCGCGCGCAGCGCAGCGAGCGCGCGGTCGCGCGCCTGCGGCGCGGGGTAGAGCAGGTAGAAGATGTGATGATTCGGCTCGCGGTCCGGAAGCAGCGCCGGCAGCCTCACGCCTCCGGTTGCCGCCCAGTCCGAAAGCCCCGAGCGGTAGCGCGCCGTGATCGCAGCCCGGCGCGCCTGGATCGCGTCGAGCTTGTCGAGCTGCGCGTCGAGCAGCGCGGCGAGCACGTCGGACAGCACGTAGCTCCAGCCTTCGGCGACCCAGGTGTACTTGTCGACCTCGCCGCGCAGGAACGCCGCGCGGTTCGTGCCCTTCTCGCGGGCGATCTCGGCGCGCTGCGCGAGCTCGGGGTCCGCGATCGCGAGCGCCCCGCCCTCGCCGCAGCTCAGGTTCTTCGTCTCGTGGAAGCTCAGGCAGCCGGCGTCGCCCAGCGCCCCGAGCGGCCGGCCGCGGTAGCGCGCGGCCAGGCCCTGAGCGGCGTCCTCCACCACGCGCAGTCCGCGCCGGCGCGCGATGTCCAGGAGCGCGTCCATGTCCGGCGCGACGCCCGCGTAGTGCACGGGCAGATCGCGGCGGTGCGCGGCGTGAGCCGTCGCTCGACGTCCTCCGGGTCGAGGCCCACGTGCGCTCGTCGATCTCCGCGAAGACGGGGCGTGCCCCGACGCGAAGCGCCGCGTTGGCGCTCGAAACGAAGGTGAAGGAGGGCGTGATCACCTCCTGCCCGGGACCGACGCCCAGCGCGAGCAGCGAGAGCTCGAGTGCGTGGGTGCAGGACGTGGTGAGCAGCACGCGCCGGCCCGCGAGCAGCTTCGACAACCTGCCCTCCACGCGTCGCCCGATTGGCCCGTCGCCCGTGGTCTGCGCGGCGAGCGCGCTTCGCACCGCCTCGAGCTCGCGCTCGTCGTAGAGCGGGGAGTGGAAGCGGATCGGTGGCGGGCTCATCGCCGGCGATCCTAGCAGACGGCGCGACTAAGGGGCGCTCGTCGGATCGGGCACGGCGAAGCGCCCGGCCAGCCAGCGCCACGGGCCGGAGTCCTGGGCGCCCGGCAGGTGAACGGCGTCGCCGAGCAGCCCGCCCGGCGCCCTCCTTGTCGCCCCCGAGGCCGAGCGCAAGCACGCGCCACATGCGGATCTGCGCAGCGTGCGCGGCGTGGGGCTCGGCGAGCCCCAGCCGCCTCTCGGCTTCCCGATAGTCGCGGCGCGCGAGCGCATCGAGACCGAGCATCTCGTCGGCCATCGGGGAGGCTTTCGCCGCGCGCGACGGCGTCCCGGGCGTTGCGCACCTGGACGTAGTTCGTCCCGGTCGCCCACAGGACCGGCGCGTACATCGTGGTCAGGCTCAGCAGGCGGTCGAGCGGGATCAGCCCCGAGCCCGCGGGGTCCTGCGGCCCGAGGAATGTGGCGTTCATCGCGTCCTGGGCGAGGAAGGCGGCGCGCGTCGGCTCGCGCCACTCCGGCGGCCAGAGCCGGCGCACGAGGTCGCTCGCTTCGAACCGCTTGAGCGGCTCCGTCACCTGCGTCAAGCGGACGAACTCGAGCATGTCCGAGCGCTCGGCCCGCACCACGCGCGGCGAGAGCCGATAGGGGTGGTCGTCGTCGAGCGGCGGCGTGCCGGCCACCACGGAGCGCAGGGCGGGAGCGTCCGCCAGGAAGGTGGCTCCGAGCTGCGAAGGGTCGTCGAGGCCCGCCTCGCGAAGGCGCTCCGCCACGACGGGGTCGTGCCACTGGGCGGCGAAGCGCGCGGCGCTGACGGGCCCCGGAGCAGCGTTCGTACCCATCAGGATCCACTCGAGGCCGTGGCCGCTCCAGAGCGAGCAGTCCTCGAAGACGGCGCAGAACGCCGCCGACGACCGCGCGCATCTCGGTCACGTTCATCTGGTAGACCGGCAGCCAGTACGTGATCATCCCGCCCGTGGCGAGCCGGGAGCGTGCGAGCGCGAAGTACTCGCGAGAGTAGAGGCTCGCGATGCCGGCGGCCTTGGGCGGCGGCGGGTCGGCGGTGATGAGGTCGTAGCGCAGCGGGGTCGTGAGCAGGAAGAAGCGGCCGTCCTCGACGTGGATTCTCACGCGCGGATCGTCGAGCGGGTTCGCCGCCGGACCATCCTGGGCGAGCGCGCTCATCCGCAGCACGGCGCCGAGGTGTCCACGACGTCGATGCGCTCGAGCTCCCGCGTCTCGACGAGCGCCCGGCTCGTGGTGCCGAGCCGTAGCTGATCTGGAGGGCGCGGCGCGGCGCGGGGTGGATCGCGACCGGAAGCCAGACGTAGATCGACATGAAGCGGCGGCCGACGTAGGTGGTACCCGACATCGCCATGCCGTTCGTGATCAGCCGGTACGACTCCGGCCGACCGAACGACTCTCGGCGGTGATCATCACCGTCTCGGTGAGGGCCTCCTCGTACGCGATCGGGCGGTACTGCTCCTTCGCCCAGCGCGCCGCGACGCGGGGCACGTACTGCGTGGCCATCAGGCCGAACGGGAACAGCGCGAGCCCCGAGAGGAAGAGCGCTGCCGCGACACCCGCCACCACCCTCTCGCTGCGCGCGAGCCCGGACGGGAGCGTCAGCAGGCCGACGACCCCGTAGAGGCACGCCAGGATGAAGAGCGAGCGCTCGACGCCGAGCGCGGGCAGCAGCAGGAAGCCGCTCGCGAGTGCACCCGTCGCGGCGCCGAGCGTGTTGGCCAGCGTGAGCATCCCCGCCGAGCGCGTGGAGTCGTCGAGCTCCGCGTCGAGGCTCCGCCCGAGCAGCGTGAAGAGCACGCCCGACAGGAAAGACACGGGCAGCATGAGGGGCAGGGCGAGCCGGAAGTACCCCGCGAGCGTGTCGAGCACGTCGGCGCCCATCGGGGGGACCACCGAGAGGAAGGAGGTGTAGCTCAACACGACGGCGAAGCCGGCCAGCGACGCGACCGGCAGCGCCCAGCGGTGCGCCTCGGCGCGCCGGCCCAGCAGCTCCCCGGCGGCGAGCCCGCCTCCGGCGATTCCCAGCAGCACCACGGCGAGCATCGCCGCGAAGGTCCAGGCGCTCGACGGCGTGAACGACAGCAGGAAGCGGAACCAGACCACTTCGAGCGCCAGCAGGATGCCGCCGGCAAGGAAGGCCGCCGCGAGGGTCCGCGTCGCCGTCGATCGCAGGCGGGTCGCCTCGTGCGATGCGCTCGCGGGCTGCAGCGCGCCGAACCGCGGTGCGAGCAGGGTCGCCGCGCCGGCCGCGAGGAGGTTCAGGGCTCCGGCAACCAACGCGGTGCCGCGGATCCCCAGGGCTTCGATCAGCAGCAGGTCGCTCGCCAGCGTTCCAAAGAAGGCGCCGAGCGTGTTCCAGCCGTAGAGGCGGCCGAGCACACGACCGAAGTTGGCATCCCTGGCCGAAAGCGCGCCAGCCAGCAGGGGGAGCGTGGCTCCCATGGCGCTCGACGGGATCAGCAGCAGCAGGAAGGCCAGCACGACCCGCAGGCCGTTGAGGGCCGGGGCCCCGAGGGTGCCCATGAGCGGCGCGAGCGCATGCCCCACCAGCGGTATGGCGACCACGAGGACGAGGCCCGTCGAGGCCACCACCAGTTCGAGCGCGGCGTAGGCGAGCAGCGGGCGGCGGATGCGGCGGCCCCAGCGCGCGACGGCCGCGTTGCCGATCGCGAGCCCGGCCATGAAGCTCGCCGTGACGAGGGCCGAAGCCCAGACGGTGTTGCCGAGGGCATGGCCAGACTGCCGGAACCAAAGGGTTTCGAAGGTGAGCGCGGCGGCTCCCGAGAGCAGGAAGACGACGCACAACGCGGCTGTCATGCGGCCGCGATCTTACACTAGGCCCGCGCAGCCCTCCTGACGCCTTCCCTCCGGCACAGGGCGTGCTATTCTCACCCGTCCAGAGCGGGATGTGACCATGTTCTGGACACGGGACGCCGAGGAGAAACGCCTTGACACATCTCGACTTACGCGTTAGCATCCGGCGACTAAGTAGCTGTACTTACGTGCTTTTTTTGAGTTAGCGAGGCATGCCAGTCAAGCTTGGAGAGCTGTTGCTGAAGGAGAACATGGTGACTCCTCAGCAGCTTCAGGAAGCCCTCAATCACCAGAAGATGGGTGGCGGCAAGCTGGGGAAGGCGTTCGTGTCCCTGGGCTTCGTGAAGGACGAGGAGATCACGAGCCTGCTGTCGCGCCAGTACGGCGTGCCCTCGATCAACCTCGACCACTTCGAGGTGGACCCCGCGATCATCAAGATCATCCCGGCCGAGACGGCTCGGAAATACCAGGTGCTGCCGCTGTCGCGCTCCGGCGCCGTGCTGACGATCGCCATGGCCGACCCGACGAACGTGTTCGCCATGGACGACATCAAGTTCATGACCGGCTACAACGTCGAGCCGGTCGTGGCGTCCGAGAGTGCCATCGAGGACGCGATCGAGCGCTACTACGGCTCCACGCGATCGCTGGAGCTGCGGCGGGACTCGGCGGCCTCGGGTGGCGGCGGCCACGGCTACGGCATGCCCGGCGGCGGCAACCTCAAGGAAGCGTTCGACGGCCCCGGGCTGAGCGTCGACGACATGGCCTCGATCGGGGGCTTGTCCGAGATCGACCTCGACTCGATGGGCGAAGCGGACGCCGACGTCGAGACCGTGAAGAGCGAGGACGAGGAGATCGACCTCGCCACCATGAGCAAGTCGGCGGACGCCGCGCCGGTCATCAAGCTCACGAACGTGCTGCTCGTCGACTCGCTGAAGCGCGGCGCCTCGGACATCCACATCGAGCCCTACGAGAAGGAGTTCCGCGTCCGCTTCCGCATCGACGGCATCCTCTACAACGTCATGGCGCTGCCGATGAAGCTGAAGGACCCGCTCACCTCGCGCGTCAAGATCATGGCGAAGCTCGACATCGCCGAGAAGCGCCTGCCGCAGGACGGCCGCATCAAGATCAAGATGAAGCTCGAGGACAGGAGCCGCGACCTCGACTTCCGCGTCTCGTGCCTGCCGACGCTGTGGGGCGAGAAGATCGTGATGCGGCTGCTCGACAAGTCGAAGCTGATGCTGGACATGACCAAGCTCGGCTTCGAGCCGCATTCGCTCGAGCGCTTCAAGAACGCGATCAGCAAGCCCTACGGGATCGTGCTGGTCACGGGGCCGACCGGCTCGGGCAAGACCAACACGCTCTACTCGGCGATCGCGGCGCTCAACAAGCCCGACACCAACATCATGACCGCCGAGGACCCGGTCGAGTTCAACCTGCCGGGCATCAACCAGGTCCAGATCCGCGACAACATCGGCCTCAACTTCGCGGCGGTGCTGCGCTCGTTCCTGCGCCAGGACCCGAACATCATCCTGGTCGGCGAGATCCGCGACTACGAGACGGCGGAAATCGCGGTGAAGGCCGCGCTCACCGGCCACCTGGTGCTCTCGACGCTCCACACCAACGACGCCCCCTCGACGATCTCGCGCATGGTCAACATGGGCATCGAGCCGTTCCTGGTCGGCACCGCGGTCAACCTGATCCAGGCCCAGCGCCTGGTGCGCCGCGTCTGCGCCAAGTGCAAGTTCGACGACACCCCGAACGTGCCGACCAAGACGCTCGTCGACATCGGCTTCCAGCCGGACGTGATCGGCTCGTTCCAGGTGATGAAGGGCAAGGGCTGCGCGACCTGCAACGGCACCGGCTACAAGGGCCGCGTCGGCCTCTACGAGGTCATGGAGATCAGCGAGGGGATCCGCGACCTGATCATGGTCGGGGCGACCGCGGTCGAGATCAAGAGGAAGGCGCTCGAAGAGGGCATGCTCACGCTGCGCATGAGCGGCCTCGAGAAGATCAAGAGCGGCGTCACCACCGTCGAAGAGGTCCTGCGCGAAACCGTTCTCTAGAGTCGGGGCGCTCGTCGCGCCGCACGTCGGGTATCGTGACAAGGGGGTAGGGCGTGGCCGTCAGCCTTCACCAGCTGCTCAAGACGATGACCGAGATGGGAGGCACCGACCTCCACGTCACCACCAACTCGGCGCCGCAGGTGCGCATCGACGGCAAGCTCAGGCCGCTCGACCTGCCGTCGCTGACGGCGGTCGAGACCAAGCAGCTCGCCTACAGCGTGCTGACCGACGCCCAGAAGCATCGCTTCGAGGAGACCCTCGAGCTCGACTTCAGCTTCGGCATCAAGGGCCTGGCGCGCTTCCGCGCCAACGTCTTCATGCAGCGCGGCGCGGTCGCCGCCGTCTACCGCACGATCCCGTACGAGATCCGCGGCTTCAAGGAGCTGGGGCTGCCCCCGGTCATCGCCACGATCTGCGACAAGCCGCGCGGCCTGGTGCTGGTGACGGGTCCGACCGGCTCGGGCAAGTCGACGACGCTCGCCGCGATGCTCGACAAGATCAACTCCGAGCGCCACGAGCACATGCTCACGGTCGAGGACCCGATCGAGTACCTGCACCAGCACAAGAAGTGCGTCGTCAACCAGCGCGAGGTGCACGCCGACACCCACTCGTTCTCGAACTCGCTGCGCGCGGCGCTGCGCGAGGACCCCGACGTGGTGCTGATCGGCGAGATGCGCGACCTCGAGACGATCGAGTCCGCGCTGCGCATCGCCGAGACCGGCCACTTGACCTTCGCCACGCTGCACACCAACTCGGCCGCACAGACCATCAACCGCATCGTCGACGTTTTCCCAGCGCACCAGCAGTCGCAGGTGCGGGCGCAGCTGTCGCTCGTGCTGGAGGGGATCATGTGCCAGAGCCTCCTCCCGCGCGCGAGCGGCAGCGGGCGCGCGCTCGCCATGGAGATCCTGGTTCCGAACCCCGCGATCCGGAACCTGATCCGCGAGGACAAGATCCACCAGATCTACTCCTCGATGCAGACCGGCCAGGAGAAGTACGGGATGCAGACGTTCAACCAGTCCCTGGCCAGCCTGTACTTCTCCAAGCAGATCTCGCTGCAGACCGCCCTCGGCATCAGCTCGCTGCCCGAGGAGCTGCAGGACATGATCAACCGCGGCGCCGGCCTCGCCACAGCGCAGGCGGGTGGACGCGCGCCGATGCGGCCGGCGGGCCGCTAGCTCCGGGAGGACAAGGTGCCTGCTTACGTCTGGAAGGGCAAGACCCGCGACGGCAAGGTGGTGTCGGGCGAGAGGGTCGCCGACAACAAGGAAGCAGTGATGCAGCTGCTCCGGCGCGACCAGATCCTGGTCTCGTCGGTCAAGGAGAAGGGCAGGGAGCTCGCGCTGCCCAAGCTGGGCGGCGGCGTGCCTTCCAAGGACCTCGCGATCTTCACGCGGCAGTTCTCGGTCATGATCGACGCCGGTCTGCCGCTCGTGCAGTGTCTCGAGATCCTCGGGAGCCAGCAGGAGAACAAGACGTTCGCCAAGATCCTGCAGCAGACGCGCATGGACGTCGAGGGCGGCGCCACCCTCGCCGACGCGATGCGCAAGCACCCGAAGGCCTTCGACGACCTCTACACCAACATGATCGCCGCCGGCGAAGCGGGCGGTATCCTCGACACGATCCTGAAGCGGCTCGCCACCTACATCGAGAAGAACGTCAAGCTCAAGGCGCAGGTCAAGGGCGCGATGGTCTACCCGATCGCGGTGATCAGCATCGCGGGCATCGTGATCGCCGTGATCCTGTGGAAGGTCATCCCGACGTTCGCCTCGATGTTCGCCGGCCTCAACGCCGAGCTGCCGCTGCCGACGCGCTTCGTGATCACGCTCAGCAACTGGTTCGTGCGGCTGCTGCCGTTCATCGTGATCGGCCGGCGTGCTCGGTGTCGTCGCCTTCCGGCGCTACTACGCGACCTACGGCGGCCGGCGTGTCGTCGACAAGGCGATCCTGAAGGCGCCGATCTTCGGCACGCTGATGCAGAAGATCGCGGTGGCGCGCTTCTGCCGCACGCTCTCGACCCTGATCGCCTCGGGCGTGCCGATCCTCGACGGGCTCGAGATCACCGCGCGCACCGCAGGCAACGCGATCATCGAGGACGCGATCATGGCCGTGAGGAAGGGCGTCGAAGGCGGTCTCACGCTGGCCCAGCCGCTCAAGGAGACCGGCGTCTTCCCGCCGATGGTGGTGCAGATGATCGGCGTCGGCGAGCAGACGGGCGCGCTCGACGCCATGCTCACCAAGATCGCCGACTTCTACGAGGAAGAGGTCGACCAGGCGGTCGCCAACCTGCTGACGCTGATGGAGCCGGTGATGATCCTGTTCCTCGGCATCACGGTCGGCGGAATCATCATCGCGATGTACTTGCCGCTCTTCGACCTGATCAGCAAGCTGTCTTGATCCGGCCGCACGCCGTCCCGGGGCCGCTTCGGCCTCGGGACGGCCTCACGGTGCTGGCGGGGAGCCGATGAACACCGACCTCGAAGCGCGCCTCAAGCGGCTGATGGGGTTCCGGGTGGTCATGGTGACCACCCTGCTGTTCATCGCGACGTACGTCGAGGCCGTCTCCGAGACGCTCTACACCGTCAACCCGCTGTACTTCGTGATCGGCGCGACCTACGCGCTGACCGTCGTGCACGTGGTGGTGCTGCGTTTCGTGCGCTCGCGGCGGCTGCTCGCGCACGCTCAGCTGCTCGGCGACCTGCTGATGGTCACCGCGCTCGTGTACGTGACCGGCGGCGTGCGCACCGGGTTCCTGCTGCTCTACCCGCTCGCGGTGCTGTCGGCCACGATGCTCGTCGAGCGCCGCGGGGCGCTGGTGCTCGCCGGCCTGGCGACGACGCTCTACGGGGGCCTGCTCGCGCTGGTGCGAGCGGGGGGAATTCCCGCGGTGGGGCTGGCGGACCTCTCCGACCTGCCGGCGCGCGCGATCGTCTACTCGGTGTTCGTGCTCGGCGTCGCCTGCGCGACGGTGGCGCTGCTCGGCTCGTACCTCGCGGAGAGCCTCCAGCATGCGGGGGCCAAGCTGCGCGAGGCGACGCTGGAGGTCGCCGACCTGCGCGGCCTCAACCAGGTGATCGTCGACAGCATCCAGAGCGGGCTCATCACCACCGACGCCGACGGCCACATCCTCTACGCGAACCGCTTCGGCGAGACGATCCTCGGCCGCTCCTCCGACAGCCTGCGCGGCTCGCTGCTGGCGGAGGTGTTCGGCTCGCCCCTGCTTCGGCCCCCCGAGCTGCAGACGCGCGCCGCCACGCGCGCGCTCGCGCGCCTCGAGCTCTCCTACCGGCACCCCAGCGGACGGGGCGTCGAGCTCGGCGTCTCCGTCACTCCGCTCGCGACCCAGGAGCCGCTGCGCCGCGGCTGCCTGGTCGTGTTCCAGGACCTCACCGAGATCCGGCGGCTGGAGCAGCAGGTCCGCACCAAGGAGAAGCTGGCCGCTGTCGGCGAGATGGCCGCGCAGCTGGCGCACGAGATCCGCAACCCGCTCGGCTCGATCCGCGGCTCGGCCCAGGTGCTCACCGCCGAGCCCGCGCTCGGCGAGGAGCAGGGGCGGCTGCTCGACATCATCTCGCGCGAGTCGAAGCGGCTCTCGGACACGCTCAACCGCTTCCTCTACCAGGCGCGTACGCCGGCGAGCCCGCGCCACGCCGTCGATATCCTGCCGGTGATCGAGTCGGCGGTCACGCTGCTCCGCAACGGCAACGAGGTGGGGCCCGACCACGCGATCCAGTTCGAGGCGGACGCGGGCCCGCACATCTGCAACGCCGATCCCGACCAGATCGCCCAGGTCTTCTGGAATCTGGTCAGGAACGGCCTCGAGGCGATGCCCGGAGGCGGCCGCCTGCAGATCGGGCTGCACCGCAACGGCGGCGACCTGGTGCTGAGCGTGCGCGACGAGGGGCGCGGCCTGCCCCGCGACGAGCAGCGGCGCCTGTTCGAGCCGCTCGCGGCCTCGGGACGGGCGGGATCCGGCCTCGGGCTCGCGATCGTGTTCCAGATCGTCCGCCAGCACGGCGGCGACCTCACCGTGCTGAGCAGCGCCGGCCAGGGCACGCAGTTCGACGTGCGGCTGCCGCTGGTGTCGCTGCCCGTCTCCGCATGAAGCGCGTGCTGATCGTCGACGACGAGCTGTCGATGCGCGAGATGCTCGCGATCCTGCTCAAGAAGGAGGGGCTCGACGTGCGCACCGCCGCGAGCCGTGCCGAGGCCGCGCGCACGCTCGGCGAGGGCCCCGTCGACCTGGTGCTCACGGACGTCAAGCTGCCCGACGGCGACGGGCTCGAGATCCTGCGCCAGGTGAAGGCGGCCGCGCCCGCCACGCCCGTGGTGGTGATGACGGCCTTCGGCACCACCGAGATGGCGGTCGGCGCTCGCAAGCTCGGGGCCGAGGCGTACATCCTCAAGCCATTCGACGTGGACGAGCTGCGGATCGTGGTGAGGGACGCGCTCGCCAACCGCAGCCTGCGCGAGGAGAACGTCCGGCTCAAGCGGGAGGTCGGCCAGGCCAACGGGCTCGACCGCGTGATCGGCGTCTCCGAGGTGATGGCTTCGCTGTTCGAGATGGTGCGTGCGATAGCCCCGACGAGCTCGACGGTGTTGATCACCGGCGAGAGCGGCACCGGCAAGGAGCTGGTGGCCCACGCGATCCATGGGCTGTCCGGCCGCGCCGAGGGGCCGTTCGTCAGCGTCAACTGCGGAGCGCTCACCGAAACGCTGCTCGAGAGCGAGCTGTTCGGCCACGTCAAAGGCGCCTTCACCGACGCGCGGCAGTCGAAGAAGGGGCTGTTCGAGGCCGCGATCGGCGGCACGCTGTTCCTCGACGAGGTGGGGGAGACGTCGCTCGCGATGCAGGTCAAGCTGCTGCGGGCGTTGCAGGAGCGCAGGATCCGCCGGGTGGGGGGCACCGAGGAGACCGAGGTGGACGTGCGCGTGATCGCCGCCACGAACGCCCCGCTCGAGGAGTACGTCAAGCAGAAGCGCTTCCGCGAGGACCTGTTCTACCGCCTGCAGGTGATCCCGATCGTCACGCCGCCGCTGCGCGAGCGGCGCGAAGACATCCCGCTGCTCGCCGAGCACTTCACGCTGCGCTTCGCGCGCCAGATGGGCAAGGGTGTCGCCAAGGTCTCACAGGAAGCGATGCAGCTCCTGCGCGCGTTCTCGTGGCCGGGCAACGTGCGCCAGCTCGAGAACGTGATCGAGCGGGCGGTGGCGCTCGAGACGACCGAGGCCGTGCTGCCCGAGCGCCTGCCGGACAACATCAGGAGCCCGCAGCGGAGCGAGCCGCTGCCGGCCATCGGGAACGGCTTCAGCCTGGACGACTTCATGCTCTCGGTCGAGGCACGGCTGCTCAACGAAGCCCTGGAACGGGCGGCAGGCGACCGCGCGCAGGCGGCGCAGCTGCTCGGGATCTCGTCCAGGTCGCTCCGCTACCTCATCCAGAAGCACGCTCGGGCGCGACAGGAAGTGGCCGAGTGACAAAAATTGTCGCCCATCGCGGTCTCGGCTTCTGTCGTAAGTCATTGATCTGTATAGACGATTGGTCGGCACGAGGATTGCTCTAGAGGGAGCAGCCATGAGGTTGTTGGCCAAAAGGAAGGTTGACTACATGAAGAAGCAGAAGGGCTTTACGCTGATTGAGCTGCTGATCGTCGTCGCGATCATCGGCATCATCGCGGCGATCGCGATCCCGAGCTTGCTCCGGGCGCGCGTCTCCGCGAACGAGTCCGCCACGATCGGCGACATCCGTACCGTGATCTCGGCGCAGGCCGCGTTCCAGTCCGCGAACGGCGGCTGGTACACGGGCGTCGTCACCTGTCTGAACGTCGTCACTCCCGGCACCTGCATCCCGAACTACCCCGCGGGCGCGCCGACGTTCGTCGACTCGTCGATCGCCGGCCTCCAGGCCAAGTCCGGTTACGCGCGCAGCTTCGGTCCGGGCTCGATGCCTGCGCCGCTCAACACGAACGTCTCCGGCACCAGCAGCGTGTCCTCCTACGTTTACCTCGCGACTCCGGTGTCGTCGGGTCAGACGGGCGTCCGCGGCTTCGGCGGCGACTCGAGCGGCGTGCTGTGCTTCAGCCCGGCGGGCGCGGCTCCCGGCACGACCGGCACCATCGCGCTCGACATCGGCAGCGCGAACTGCTTCGTCCTGAGCTAAGACAAGACCATTCGTCGTTCGTCGAAGGGCCCGGGGCTTCCCCGGGCCCTTCGCTTTTGGGCCTCTCCTTCTACGCCTGGTTCGTGCCACGCCCGAGCGTGCTGAGCTAGACTAGCGCCGCACATGGCGCCATCCGGAGCGGGACTCACGCCCGCCGACGCTTCGCGCGAGCCCGTGCTCGTGACCCGCGGACTCAGCAAGAGCTACCGCACCGGCCACATCATCCAGGGCCGCCGCCCGGCGCTGGTCGATCTCGACCTCCAGATGCTACGCGGCGAGATCCTCGGCTACGTGGGTCCGAACGGGTCCGGGAAGACCACCACCTTCAAGCTGCTGATGGGTCTCGTCCGCCCCGACCGCGGCGAGGCCCGGATCCTCGGAGAGCCGCTCGCTTCGCGCGCGTGGCGCGGGCGCGCGGGATACCTGCCCGAGCAGCCGTACCTCTACGACTACCTGACCGCCGCCGAGTACCTCGACTACGCCGGACGCCTGTTCGGGCTCGCTCGCGACGCCAGACGGCGGCGCGCGCGCGAGCTTCTGTCTCTGGTTGGCCTCGAGCGCTCGGCGGACCTGCCGATGCGGCGCTTCTCGAAGGGGATGCTGCAGCGCGCCGGACTCGCTCAGGCGCTCGTCAACGACCCGGAGCTGCTGTTCCTCGACGAGCCGATGTCGGGCCTCGATCCTGTGGGCCGGCGCCTCGTGCGCGACCTCATCCTCGACCTCCGCAGGAGCGGCAAGACCGTGCTGTTTTCGACCCACATCCTCTCCGACGCCGAGACCCTCTGCGACCGCGTAGCGGTGCTACGGTCCGGGCGGCTGCTGAGCGTGGGGGCGCTCGGCGAGCTGCTGCGGCTCGACGCCACTCACCTGGAGCTGCTCGCAGCGGGGATCGCGGGCGACACGCCGGGCCTCGAGGCCGCGCGGCGCGTGGATCTCGTGGGCGACCGCCTGCGGCTCGAGGTCGAGGAGGGCTCGCTCGGACGGGTCGTGACCGCGATCGAGTCCGCGGGCGGGCGCGTGCTCGGCGTGCAGCCGGTGCGCCGGACGCTCGAGGACTACTTCTTCGAGGAGCTGGGGGGCGCGCGCTCGGCGAGCCCCGCGTCCGGGGCAGGGGCATGGGGAGAAGGGTGAGCCGCACGCTCGCAGTGGCCGCCAACGCCTTTCGCGAGACGGTGCGCGAGCGCGTGCTCTACAACCTCGTGTTCTTCGCGATCCTGATGACGCTCGCGGGGCTCCTGCTCGGCCAGCTCTCGGTCCGCCAGGACGAGAAGATCCTCAAGGACCTCGGCCTCGCCGCGATGGACCTGTTCGGCACGCTGATCGCGGTCTTCATCGGCACCGGCCTCGTGAGCAAGGAGATCGAGCGGCGCTCGCTCTACCCCCTGCTCGCGAAGCCGCTCTCGCGCGGCGAGTTCTTCCTCGGGAAGTTCGCCGGGCTCGCCTTCACCCTGCTCGTCAACCTGGCAGTGATGCTGCTGGGGCTGCTGCTGACGCTGCTGCTCACGCAGCGGCGGGCGGACCCGGGTCTGCTCGCCGCGGTCTACCCGATCTTCCTGGGCCTGCTGCTGACCGTCGCCTTCGCGATGCTGTTCTCGACCGTCACTTCCTCGACGCTCGCGGTGGTGCTGACGGTCGGCGTGGTGGTCGTGGGACGCTTCGCCGACGTGATCCGCGGGATGCGCGACGTGGCTCCCGCCGTTCCCCCGGCGCTGGTCAGCGCCCTTTTCGCGATCGTTCCCAACTTCTCGAACTTCGACTTCAAGTCCCGCGTGGCCTACGGGGACGCCGTGCCCGCGAGCCTGCTGTGGGGAGTCACGCTGTACGCCGCCGCCTGGCTGGTGCTGGTGCTCGGCCTCGGGCTCGCGTCGTTCCGCGCGAAGGACTTCCAGTGACCCGCCCTTGATGCGACGTCTCGGCTCCGGCCTCGTGCTCGCGCTCGCCGCGGCGCTCATCCCGCTTGGCCAGGCCCGCATCGACGCCGTCGCGGGCCGCTACCGGGCGCAGGAGGAGGTGCTCTACCTCTGGTCGGGCGACCAGGTGAAGCGCCTGCTGCCGGGCTTCGAGAGCGTCGCGGCCGACGTGTACTGGCTGCGCACGGTGCAGTACTTCGGCGGGCAGCGGCTGTTCGCGCCCGACAAGCGCTTCGAGCTGCTGCGGCCGCTGATCGAGATCACGACGACGCTCGACCCGCGCATGGAGATCGCCTACCGCTACGGCGCCATCTTCCTGAGCGAGTCTCCGCCGCTCGGTGCCGGCCGGCCGCGCGAAGGCATCGAGGTGCTCGAGCAAGGCGCGCGCGCGCAGCCGGCGTCGTGGCGGCTGCGCCAGGAGCTGGGCTTCTTCCACTTCGTGTTCCTGAACGACGCCGAGGCGGCGGCGAAGGTGCTGGTCGAGGCGTCGCAGATTCCGGGAGCCGCCTTCTGGCTGCGACCGATGGCCGCCGACCTGCTGGCGAAGGGCGGCGATCGCGAGAGCTCGCGGCGGATGTGGCGCCAGATGTTCGAGCAGGCGGAGGAGGGCATCATCCGCGAAAACGCCCGCGTGCGCCTGCAGATCCTCGACTCGCTGGACGTGCGCGACCGGCTCGCCGCCGCCGTGGCCGAGTTCGAGCGGCGCCATGGGCGGCGTCCCGCGCAGCTCGACGAGCTCGTGGCCGACGGTGTCTGGAGCGGGCCGCTCGTCGACGCGGGCGGCGTCCGCTTCAGTTATGATCCTGGGACGGGACGCGTCTCCATCTCGGAGCAGTCGCCGATGTGGCGGCCGAAATGAGCCGCCGGAGAGCATGATGATCTTGAACGCACGCCGCCGCTCCGTGGTGCTGGCCGCCCTGCTGCTCGGCGTCGGGCTGGCGCCAGCCGGGGCCCAGGCGCCCGGGTCGGTACCGCTCACGCCCTCGAAGGGCGACGTGATCCCGGCGTTCGAGACCCTCGGCATCGACGGCAAGCCGGCGAAGGTCGACTTCCCCAAGGGATCGAAGACGATGCTGCTCTTCTTCCTGAGCGGCTGCCCCCACTGCCACGTGATGATTCCGGAATGGAACAAGGCCTACGAGCGCAAGCCCAACGGCCTGCGGATCGTGGGCGTGATCATGGACCCGGACCAGGCGCCGGCCAGCTTCTGGAAGGAGCACCCCATCGCGTTCCCCGTCCTGCGGTCGCCCGGGCGGGAGTTCCTCCGCGGCTTGAACGTCAACCGCGTGCCGCTGACGCTACGGGTGGGCGAGGGAGGCCGGGTCGAGGATCTCGGGCTGGGCGAGCCCTGCCAGGGTGTCGGTCCGCTCGCGAACTGCCTCGAGGCGAGCCGCATCGCGGCGCTCTTCGCGCCGGCCCGCTGAACGCCGGCTACTTGCCGGTGGCCTTCATCTGGTCCGCCACCGACCGCAGGTTGCGGGCGAGCTTTTCGGCGTCGGCCCGGACGTTCGTGAAGCTGTACGAGAAGGGGCGCTTCGCCTCGCCGAGCACGAGCTCGCCTTTCAGGACCTGACTCCCGGCGGTCCCGGCCGCCACGGAGTCGAGCCGCGCGACGAGCTCTGGCTTCTCGTTCGCGGTCGCGAGCTTGAACTCGTCCTTGCGCGCGCCGAGCGCGGCGCGCAGCTCCTTGGCCCAGTCCTCGACGGCCGACCCTCCCGTCGCCGAGACGTCGACCCTGACCGCCATCGGGGAGGCCTTGGGAGCCGGTGCCTGAGCGGCCAGGACCGCAACCAACGCGAGAAGCGCCGAAGTCATGGCGCGCAGGCTATCACGAAACGGGATGGTCGGATCCGGCCGTGCCGCTCCGGAACGCGAGCCCCGCAGCGACGCCGAGGCTCGCGAGGCTGATCGCGAAGCCGAGCGCGGAGTGCGGCGCACGGTAGCGAAGCACCACCTCGCTCCTGCCCTGCGGCACGGGCACGGCCTGGTGGCGACCGTTCGCCGGCGACACGGCGCGCGGCTCGCCGTTCACGCTCGCGGTCCAGCCGGCGGCGCTCGTGCGGCGCAGGATCAGCCACGCGGCACGGGGCACCTCGACCGCGACTCGCACGCTGCCCGGTCGCAAGTCCAGGTAGCGGGCGGCGGCCCCCGGCAGGGTGCGGGCGTGTCCGAACGGGTCGAGGTCGTCCGGGCTCTCCCAGACGGCGGGATCAGGCGGGCTGCCCGCGAGCTCGTAGACGTAGATCGAGAGCGGCGACGTCCGCGCTGGCGCGGCGACGTCCACCAGCCGCAGCGCTTCGTTCGTGAACGGCTGGACCGAGAGGACGTAGCGTACGCCGCCGGCGCGCAAGCGCTCGAGGGTGCCCAGCTCCCGGCAGGCCGCCTGTCCCGCGGTCATCGAGAGACGCCCCGCGACGAGCGCGGTCGGATCCGCCCCCGTGGTCTCGATTCCGGCCGGCACGTTCGCGTACGGCGAGAGCGTCTCCCACGAGACTGCAGTCGACCACAGCGTGCTGCGGCCGAGACCGTATGCCTGCTGGAACGTCGGCATCTGCTGCACCGCGCAGGTGAAGACACGCCCGCCCGCGTGGCGCAGGCGCTCCACCACCAGCGTCATCTCGGGCGAGAGCTCGTAGAACGACGGTGGTGCCGTGGGGTTGAGCCCGGCGCCGGCGCGCACGAGGTCGGCGGCGACGAGCGCGGTGGCGGCGACGACCGCCGCCCGCGCCGAGAGCCGCTCGCGCCAGGCTAGCCAGGCGAGCGCTGCCACGGCGAGGACGACGGCGCCTGCCTGGGCCGCGTCGGCGGCCATCGTCCGCAGAGCCGCCGGTCTCAGGATCCGCGCGTATGAATCGGGGAAGAACCACTCGCCAAGGCCGCGCGGCAGTCGCGCCCGCGAAAGCCAGGAGCCCGAGACCGAGCAGGGCGGTCACGAGCAGCAGTTGCCGCCACGGCCGGCGCGAGTCGAGCAGGCGCTCCGCCCCGAAGCTCGCAAGCAGCGTGATCGACACCACGACGGTGAAGAAGGCCTTCACGGGGAAGCGGAACTTGGCGAGAACGGGCGCGAGCCCCAGCACGAGGTCGAGGTGTGCCCAGCGCCCGAGCGCGACCACGAGACCCAGGGCGAGCAGGACCAGGAGCCGCGTCCTGTGCGGCCGCCTTCCGAGAGCTCCGACCACGGCGAAGCCGAGCACGGCGCCACCCAGGTAGAGGCTCGTGAAGTAGGGGAACACGCCGTTCGAAAAACGCCCGCCCCAATAGGCGGGCCCCCCCGCGATCGGGTCGCCGAAGATCGCGGCGACCAGGGCCTGCAGCGCTTCGGCGGGGTGGATCGAGTGAGCCAGGGACTCGCCGACGTTGAAGCCGGCGTCGCGCTGGCTCCCGGAGACCTGCGTCAGCAGTCCGATGAGCGGCGACGCGGCGATCCCCGCGCCGAGCAGGACGCTCGAGCCGAACCGCAGCAGCTCGCTCGCCCTCCGCGGAAGCGAGAGCAGGAATGCGCAAGCCACGGCCTGGCCGGCGATCTCCAACCCGGTGGTCGACAGGCAGACGCTGGTCGCCACCGCGGCGAATGCGATCTCGCGGGCGCCGCCGCACGCCGCTTGCAGCAGCGTCCCGATCACGAGCGGGGCCCAGGCGATCGCCTCGAGGTGGACGTAGAGGTTGAGGCTCGAGAGCGTGAAGCCGCAGAGGGCGTAAACGACTGCGCCCAGCGCCGCGGCCGCGGCGCCGCAGGCCGAGCCGGCGGGCGAGCGCCAGGAACGTCAACCCGGCGAGCGGTACGTGCAGCGCGAGCAGCAGCGAGATGCCCGCATCGCCCGGCAGCAGGACCTGGAGGAGGTCGATCGGATAGCCGACCGGAGGCAGCACCACCGGCGCGCCCTCGTTGACGTAGGGGTTCCAGTGCCGGATCTCGCCGTGGCGCAGTCCTTCCACCACGAAGCGCCGGATCGGGAGGAAGTAGGAAGACAGGTCCCTGAAGTAGAACACCGAGCCGCGCGCCAGGCCGGCGGCGAAGGGTACGAGACAAGCGAGCGGTACGAGGACGCGAGCCAGCGTCCAGCCGTCGAGCGGCCGCCTCACGCGCGGCTCCTCGGGACCGGCGCTGCTCAAGCCCGGCGCGCCCGCATCAGCATCGAGCCCGCGATCTCGCGTACGAGCGGGATCCGCTCGAGCGCGCGGGACGCGGCGAGGCCGCGCTCCACCCAGCGCTCGGGAATGGACGGGTGCAGGAAGTCGAAGGGCTCCACGGCCACCTCGACGAAGCCTGCGCGCTCGAGGGCGCGGCGCGCGCTGAAGCGCGAGAACGCCATCTCGTCCGGCGAGTTGCCGAAGCGCTTCCGGAGCGGAGCGAAGCGGAACATCAGCGTCACCTGCGGGTTCAGGATGTTGGGCTCGGTGAACACGATGCGCCCGCCGGGACGGAGCACGCGGTGCGCCGCTGCCAGCGCGGCGTCGAGGTCCAGGTGATGGAGCACCGACGAGCCGTAGACCGTGTCGAAGTGGCCGTCGGGGTAGGGGAGCGCCTCGGCGTTGCCGCGGTCGAGGACGACGTTCGGAAGCCTCCCGACGCGCTCGTACGCCTTGTCGAGCAGGTCCTCGGACAGGTCGATGCCGTGCAGCGTCGCGCCGGAGCGGGCCACGCGCTCCAGGAAGACGCCCGTGCCACAGCCGAGCTCGAGCGCGCGCTTGCCGGGAGCGAGCGCCCCGTGCGCGACGAACAGCTCGGCCCGGCGGTCCGCGCGGCGGCGCCCGGCGGGGCTCCCCCAGAACCAGACCTCTTCGGCGTTCGCCGCGATCTTCTTCCCGTGCGCGATCTCCCGCGCGAGGCGCTCCTCGTTCGAGCGCCCGGGTGCGGTCGACTCACGGCCCACGACGGTCCTCCTTCACAGCAGCTTCAGCTTGCGGGCCGCGAACGCGCTCATCCGCAGCAGCAACCAGCCGTGGCTGAAACGCGAGATGTTGGTCTCGCCGTACGCTCGCTCATGGTAGCGCACCGCCAGGTCGGCGATGTGCAGGTTGAGCCGCGCCGCGCCGAACAGGAGGTCGAAGTCGCCGAAGGGGTCGAAGTCGCCGAAGAAGGAGCGGTTCGCCGCGACGCGCTCGTAGTCGGCGCGCCAGAGCGCCTTCGTGCCGCAGAGCGTGTCGCGCACCTGCTGCCCGAGCAGCCACGAGAACAGCAAGGCGAAGAACTTGTTGGCGATCAGGTTCAGGAAGCGCATCGCCTTGCCCTCCATCGGGTAGACGAGCCGCGAGCCGTTCACCATCTCGCACTTGCCGCGCGCCAGCGCCGCCACGAACTTGGGCACGTCGCCTGGCGCCACGCCCATGTCGGAGTCGAGGATCAGGAGCACGTCGGCCTTCGCCTGCGCGAAGCCGAAGCGCACGGCGTCGCCCTTCCCCTTGCCGGGCTGGCGGAAGAAGCGCAGCGGCAGCTCGGGGTGCTCGGCGACGGCGCGCTCGATCACGGCCGCAGTGTCGTCCGTCGAGTTCCCCTCCACGAACAGGAACTCCGAGCCCTCCGCGAGCTTCGGCAGGCTCGCGACGAGCGGCGCGATGTGGCCGGCCTCGTTGCGGCAGGGGATGACGACGCTCACCGTCGGCTCGGCGCGGGCGGCGGAGCCGGCGCGCGCGGGCGCCGGACGGGCGACGATGCCGAACATCAGCGCGAGCCACTCGACGAGCGGCAGCCGGCCGACGTAGCGGTTCACGAAGTCGGCGAGGAGCGGGATCCACACGGGGCACACGATGTGCGCGTCGTCGCGGACGACCTGGAAATCCGCGAGCGCGAGCATCGCCTTGACCTCCTCGGGTGGCAGCCACGCCTCCGGCGGCTGCCGGTACTTCATGCCCAGGAGCTCGGCGAGCCGCAGCAGCGGCTGCCAGAGCCGGCTATAGCTGTAGATCAGCACGCGCGTGCGGGGGTGGCTCACGGCGTGGAGCGCCTCGAGCGTCGCCTGCACGTCGGTCAGGTGCGTGACGAGGTTCACGAGCAGGATCGTGTCGAACGGCCCGCCGGCCTGCGCCAGCAGCTTCGGGTCGGACGCGTCGCCTTCGAGGAAACGGAGCCGCTCGTTGCCGTAGCGGTCGCGCGCGGCACGGACGGCGGGCGCCGAGATGTCGATCCCCACGCCCCGCGAAGGCTCGAGCGCCGCGAGCAGGTGGCCGGCGCCGCAGCCGAGGTCGAGCACGCGCTCGCCCGGCGGCACGCGGACGCGCAGGATGCGGGTGAGGAGGTCGTAGTAGTAGTGATGGCGTCTGCGCGACTGTTCGATGCCTTCGTGATGGCTCTCGAAGAACTCGCGCACCTCGGCGAGGATCGGGTCGAGCGGCGCGGACGGGGCCATGTCTTTCATTGGCAGGATCCGCTACTGGTAGAACCAGTACTGGAACGACGCGTAGCGGCCGCGCAGCTCGAGGCGCGTCGAGCCTTCCGCCACGCGCTTCCTTCGGCAGCCGAAGCACGTGCTCGTTCCAGCCGGGAGCGTTTGGCAGCCGGAGCCGGAGCGGTGGTTGTCCCGCCGGCCGCGAGCAGGATCCCTGCCTCGGGGATCGTCACCTCGCTCGCGAGCCCGCCGACCGCGCGCAGGCCGCGCGCGACGATCGACGAGCGCGTCCGCATCACGATCACGAGGTCGCGGCCGGCGCGGGTGCGAACGTCGAAGGACTCGCCGCCCAGGATGAGCCGGCCGGCGTCGGCCAGCGGAGCCTCGCCCGCGGGTCCGATCGAGACCGAGCCCGCCAACAGCAGCTCGCCGTGGCGCGAGTCGTAACGGTAGCCGTGGGCGGCCTCGTCCCTGGGATCGCAGACGTCGAGGCGGTCCGTGAGCTCGAGCGCCGCGACCGCCGAGCGCGCCGGCGCCAGCACCGGCGCGTCGCCGCGATCGAAGAGCTCCCAGTGCGCCTGGTAGAGCTCGAGGTCGTCTCCGAAGCTCGTGGTGGCATAGAGCGGAGGGTCGGGCGCGAGGGCCTGGAGCAGCTCGGAGCCCTCGTGGCTCGAGTGCGTCAGCAGCAGGTACTGCGGCCGCTCGGCTGCGCCCAGGCGGCCGAGCGCCTCGAACATCGAGGCCTCGCGCTCGGCCGTGCGCCCGCCCACGAAGGCGGGGCTCGTCACCCCGTGAAGGTTCAGGTTGGTGTGGCCGGTCAGGTACTCGACGCTCGTGGCCGCGTTGGCGATCGCCACGCCGCGCGGCAGGTGGTCGCGGATGAAGCCGGCCATCGCGATCTCGCGGCGCCAGGTGTCCCCGGCGAGCTCGCCGTAGACGGCCGCGAAGCGGACGGTCGACAAGGCGCCGAGCAGCAGCGCGAGCCCCGCTCCGGCGCGGAAGAGGTTTCGTTCGAGGACGAGGTCGTCGCGCGCGAGCAGGCGCGTGAGGCACGCGAGCCCCGCGGCGGCGAACGCCAGCAGGCCCGGGAACGCCCACATCAGATAGCGATTGAAATGAACGCCCATGAAGACGTTCGGCCCGGTGAGGGCGAAGACCAGCGCCACGAGCGCGAGCCACAGCCGCGCCGGCCGCGCCAGAGCACCCTCGGGGCGGACGACGGCGAGCAGCACGAACACGAGCGCCAGCGGGGGGAAGAAGAAGGACGCGTCTCCCCGCGAGAAGCCGATCGCCGCATCGGGCGGATAGAGGCCCAGCAGCAGCCCGCGCACGACGTCGACGCCGTACCTCGCGGCCGCGGCGAGCGTCTCGACGGGCCCGTAGTTCGGCAGCAGCGCCTTCTCCGAGACCGAGGTCTGGAGCCAGGCTCCCGTGACCGCGCGCTGCAGCGCGAGCACGCCCAGCCCCACGGCGACGGGGGCAAAAGGCCAGAGCCGGTCGCGCTTCCGCCCCCGCGCGAAGGCCAGGCTCGCGAGCGCCAGCCCGAGCGTGAGCGGCAGTCCCTCCGGCCGCGCGAGCGCGAGCAGCGCACCCGCCACGACGAAGCCGCGCGACGAGCCGCCGGCCGCGAACGCGAGCCAGCGCTCGAGCAGCAGGAGCGCCAGGAACAGGAAGAGCGCGATGTCCGAGCCGTAGAGATAGCTCCAGACCACGGGGCCGGAGAGCGCGACGAGCGCGCCGGCGAGCAGGCCTTCACGCGGCCCCGCGAGACGGGTGCCGATGCGGACGGCGAGCGGCAGCGAGGCCAGGTAGAGCGCGGCGCCCAGCAGGATCGCGAACGCGACGAGCCCCTCGCCACGAGCGCCGGCGGCGTGCGCGAGCGCCAGCACGACCGTGTGGAGCAGGCTGGTGGCTCCCGTGGTCGCCGCCTCGCCCGGGTTGTAGCGGAAAGGGTGCCCCTCGGCCATCGCCCGCGCGTACTGCGCGATGACGTAGAGGTCGCTCACCTGCGCGACGAAGTAGCCGCCGGTGGTCCACAGCATGAGCCCGACGAAGAGCGCGGCCGTGAGCAGCCCGACCAGGAGGAGCGCGCGCACGGGCAGAGATCTTAGCAGCCCGCCCCCGCGACACGCGGCGCCGGCCCCCGCAGCTGCCTTGACTCGCCCCGGGGCGACCCCCAAGATGCACGAGCGAGGCATGCCTGCTCCCGACTGGTCGCTGCTGTTGAGGACGCCGGCCTTCGAGATCACCTGCTGCCTGCTCGGCCTCGTCGTCGGCAGCTTCGCGAACGTCTGCATCCACCGGCTGCCGCGCGGCGAGTCGGTGGTGAGCCCGCCCTCGCGCTGTCCCGGCTGCGGGGCCCGGATCGAGGCGCGCGACAACCTGCCCGTCCTCGGCTGGCTGCTGCTGCGAGGGCGCTGCCGCCGCTGTCGCGCGCCGATCTCCTGGCGCTATCCCGCGGTCGAGGCCACGAACGGGCTGCTGTGGCTGGCGCTCGCCGTGCTGCACGGCGCTCGCTGGAGCACCGCGGTCGAGATGGCGCTCGTCACGGCGCTCCTGATCCTGAGCCTGATCGACCTCGACCACCAGATCCTGCCCGACGTGATCACGCTGCCCGGGATCGGCTTGGGCCTCGGCGGCGAGCTTCCTGCCGGAATGGCCGGTCACGCCCGTGACGGCGTTCGCCGCGGCGGCGGGCGGCTGGCTGGCCTTCGCCGTGGTCGCGAAGGCCTACGAGAAGGCGCGCGGCGTCGAGGGCCTCGGGCAGGGGGACTGGAAGCTCGCGGCGATGCTCGGCGCCTTCCTCGGCTGGCAGAAGATGCTGCTCACGGTGCTGCTCGCCTCGATGGCGGGAACCGTGGTGGGCCTGCTGGCGATCGCGCTGCGCGGACGCGACATGCGTTACGCGCTGCCGCTCGGGACGTTCCTGGGTGTTTCGGGCACCCTCGTCGTGTTCGTGGGCGACCTCCTGCTCGCCTGGTACCGGGGGCTCTTCGGTGGCTGAGCCGGGCCGGGGCTCGCTGCGGCTCGGCGCCGCGCTGGCGCTCGCGGTCGTCGCGCTCTTCGAGGTGCTGGCGCTCGCGCACGGCGTGCGCTCCGCGCGCCGGCTGCGCGCGCGCGTCGCCCAGGACGCCGCCCGCCGCGTGGAGGCCGCGCGGCCCGCGCTCGACCCCGTGCTGGCGCGCGGCCGGGAGGCGTGGGACGAGGCGGCCGGGACGGCGATCGCGCAGGGCCTGGCGAGCGAGGTCGAGGTCGTGGACGGCGACGGGGCCGTCGCCTTCTCGCGCCCGCACGTGGCGCCGGTCGTCCACCAGCCGGGCGAGGCGGGAGCGCCGCGAGCTCGCCGCCGGCCGCGCCGCGACGGCGCTCGCCCGCGAAGGCCCGGAGCTCCGTGTCCTCACGTACCTGCCGCTTCCACCCGCGCAGGCCGGCCAGTTCTTCAGGCTCGCGGCGCGCGCTCCCGACCTCGAGGACGAGGCGCGCGAGTGGCAGACCGTCCTGCTCGGCCACGCCGCGGCGCTTTCGGCGCTCGCGCTGGCGGTCGTGCTCGTGCTGTGGCCGCGCGGAGCACCGTCGCGGCGGCGAACGACGGGGCGCTCACCGCGTACGAGGTCGCGATGGGCCGGCTGCGCGACCGCGGGCAGGAGCTGAGCGACCGCTACGAGGAGCAGACCCAGCGCATGGAGGAGCGCCTGCGGGAGCTCGAGGCGATGGCGCGCGCCGGCGAGCTCACCGCCGGCATCGTTCACGAGGTGCGCAACGGCCTCGGGACGATCGTCGGCTACGCGCGCCTGCTGGAACGCGGCTCGCGCGAGCAGGCCGCGAAGGAGGCGCGCGCGATCCTCGACGAGTGCGCGACGCTCGAGACGGTGGTGCGGCGCTTCACCGACTTCGTGAAGCTCGACAAGCTCCAGCTCGCCGATACCGACCTCGCTCCGCTCGCCGCGCGCGTCGTGGCGCGCGAGCGCCACGGGCACGAGGCGGTCGTCGCGCGTCTTCTGGGCCTCGACGCGCCGGTCGTGGTGCGCGCCGACGAGGAGCTGCTCGAGCGCGCGCTCGAGAACGTGGTGCGCAACGCCGTCCAGGCCGCGGCCGTGGGGGGCGGGCACGTCGAGCTGCGCGCGGAGCGGAGCGCGAGCGGTGTCGTGCTGCACGTGGAGGACGACGGTCCCGGCCTCGCGGCCGACCACCCGGGCCACGTCCGTCCGTTCTACACCACGCGTCCCGGCGGGCTCGGCCTCGGCCTGCCGCTCGCACGCAAGATCGTGCTCCTGCACGGCGGAGAGCTGTCGCTCGAGAGGCGGTCGCCGACGGGAGCCCGCGTCGTCCTCCGGCTGCCGGCCGATGGAAGGACACACTGACCGAAACGTTACGAAACGTAACGCAAAATCGGCCACGAGCGTCGAGCCTGCGCCGGAAAATCATTAGCAACTCGTTTATTTTGTGTAACTTATGGATTGTTGCAAGACATGGAACACGGCTTGCTCAAGGGGGAGGTGCCATGGCTAACGACTCGCACGCAAACGGGCGCTCCGAGAAGGGGTTCAGCCTCGTCGAATTGCTGATCGTCGTCGCCATCATCGCGATCATGGCGGCGATCGCACTGCCGAACATCGGGAACTACGTGCGCAACTACAGGGTCAAGGGAGCGGCACAAGGCGTTGCCAGCACGCTCCAGTCGGCGCGCGGCAAGGCGATCGCGACGAACACGAACGCCGGTGTCTCGTTCTTCGTGGTGGACGACGACAGCTACCGGTTCGTTCAAGAGGACCTGACCGGTGGCGCCCAGCCCAGAGGACCGATGCAGGAGCTTCCGCTCGGCGTGCGCTTCGTGGTGGCGACCGCGGCGAACTCCGGGCCCTCGATCCGGTTCACCCGCATGGGCGGCTTCTGCAATCCCGGCGTCGGCAACTGCCCGGCCGCCTTCGTCGACCCGTGCGGCACCGACACTGCGCGCTGCACCGCGAGCGCCGGCGCGAACTTCTTCGCGCCGCAGGCGGACGGCACGCTCGTGCTGACGCTGCTCGAGCAAAACACGAATCTGCGACGGACGGTGCGCATCGCCCCCGGCGGCCGCGTGCTGCCCCAGCCGTGAGGGAGACCATGAACGCCCCAATCGAAAGGCAAGACCGCAGCAGCGAGAGCGGCTTCACGCTCGTCGAGACGCTCGTGGCGATCGTGGTGCTGGTGTTCGGGCTGATGGCCGTCACGAACCTGCTGCTGGTCGCGGCGACCTCCAACACCGTCGCCAACCAGTCGAGCGCCGCGACGGCCTCGGCATCGCAGGTGATGGACCTGCTGCGCTCGACGGCGTGGGCGAACGTGACTCCCGGCGGCAGCCTGACGGCCGACACCACGAGCCCGTCGCCCGACTGCCGAGCGCTCACGAGCCCGCTCGCGGCGTACAACTGCGACGACTTCATCCAGGGCGTGGGCACGATCAAGACGCGCTGGCAGATCACGGCCGGCGCGGGCACGGTCCGGATGGTCATGATCACCGTTGCCTCCGAGGGCATGGGGGCGATGGCGGGAGCGCGCTCGCGAGCCACGTTCACCACCTACCGGACCTGCACGCAGTCTGCGCCGGGGTCCTGCGGCCTCCAACCATGCTGTCTGACGGACTGAGGGAGGACACGCGAATGCAGCCTCGTCGCGCGTCGAACAAGGGCGAGCTCGGCTTCAGCATGGTCGAGCTGATGGTGGCGATGGTCGTGACGCTCGTCGTCTCCGGGGCCATCTTCGGGCTGCTCACGGTCGGCGGCAACGCCTTCCGCCGAGAGCCGGAAGTGGCGGACCGCCAGCAGAACATTCGCATCGCCATGGATGCGATCTTTCGCGACATCCAGAACGCCGGCTCGGGAATGCCGCTGGTGTCGCAGGTCTTCACGCACACCGACGCTCCGCTGGGCGGGCCGAACCCCACCGGCGCCGGCGCCCCCTACCTGAACGGCCAGGGTCCCCAGGGCGTCATGGGAGCCGCGGGCCAGGCACTGCGCGGCGCGCCGCCTACCGGCACGCTCGCCGATGCCTCCGACGACAGCGACGTGCTCGAGATCCTGATCGGGGAGGGAACCTGCCCGGTCTTCCACGTCTGCCAGCCCGCGGGCCTGAACGGCAGCGCCGTCTCGCCGGTGTCGCTGCTCGAGACGATACCGGCCGGCGGCTGCATGGTCTCACCCGCGGCCGTCGGCTCGCAGGGCCTGGTGCTGCTGACGGACAACCGCCTGTTCACGATCCAGCCCGCGACGATGCTCGCCACGGGCACGGGCTGCGGCGCCGCCTCGGCGATCAACGGCACGCTGAACCTGGCCGCCGCGCTGCCCGAATGGCCCACCACCGGCGGTGCTTCGCTGGTTCCGGCCGGCGGCGCGAACGCCCTCCTGTACTCCGCCCGCATCGTGCGCTACGTGATCGCCCCGGCGCTGGACCCGCTCGACACCGCGCCGAGCCTGTGGCGCAGCGAGACCGGCCGCTACACCACGGCGGGCGCGGCGTCCGCGCTGCCGGCGGCCGGCGCGGCGAACTGGCAGCTGATCGCCCGCGGGATCGAGGATCTCCAGGTCGAGTACCTGAACGGCGGCAACCTCTGGTCGAACAACCCGGGCATCGTCGCCACCTGCGCTCCCGGGGGCTGCACCGTCGGCGACTACAACAACGTCGTCCGCCGCGTGCGCGTGACGCTCTCCGCCCGGGCCATCGCGCCGCTGCTGCAGGGCGAGACGAGGCCCGCGGGCGGCGCTGCGCCGAACGCGGTCCGGGGTCAGCTGTCGAGCGTGGCGGCCCCGAGAGCCGCCGCGCTCGGGCTGCAGACCGTTTCAGGAGTGACTGGCTTTCAATGAGTGGCACGGAGAAGGAGCACAACGTCATGTACGCACGAGAAGACCGAGGGCCGCGGGCACGCAAGCAGGCAGGCTTCGCCCTGATCCTGGCGATCCTGTCGCTGATGCTCCTGACGTTCCTGGGGCTGACGCTGGCGGCGACGACCTCCACCGAGCTGCAGATCGCGACCAACTACCGCTGGAGCCAGCAGGCGCTCTACAACGCCGAGGCCGGCCTCCAGGCCGCCAAGCTGCTGCTCGCGCAGGTCGCGGTGGTCGACGGGGACTTCCGCAACATCCTGCCGACGGCGCGCGCGGGGAGCTGGAGCTACGGCGTGACCGGAGCGCCCGGTGGCCCGCCAGTGGTGGTCCCGGCCGCGCGCAGCGGGCTGCGTGACTACGAGCGGATGGGCTGCGCGGACCGCGCCGGCGTCGGGTTCGGCCGAGTGCTGACCTCGCCCGCGGGCTCCAAGCAGCCAGGCGACTACCAGGACGTCTCCACCTACATGGCGTCGACGCTCAACGGTGCCTTCACGGTCTGGGTCCGCCGTGAGCTGGTGGTGAGCCCGCAGGGACTGTTCTCGGACAACACCGACAACACGACGCTCGTGGTCACCGCCGAGGGCATCGCACCCTACCAGTCGCAGGCCGACAACATCGCGCGCGCCAACCAGGCGCGCCGCACGCTCGAGGTCAGCCTCTCGCTGCTCGTGAACCAGGGCAATCGCTGCCAGGGTCTCGCCGGGCAGGAGGGCCTCGGACCCTCCGGCGACAACTTCGACCCCTGCAGCCCGCTGACGGCGACCGGTGTGGGCGCAGCCTTCGGCAATCCGGCACTCACCGAGAAGGCGGGTGTCCAGTGAGCAGCACCGTGATGCAACCCCAGTTCGCTACGCCCGATCTTCGTTCGCCCCTCCAGGGAGGTCGTCCCATGACGCGACGTTTCTCACCGTGGCGGACAGGAGCCCTGCTCGTCGCCGGCGCGCTCGATCTTCGCGCTGGCGGGCGACCGCGGCTTCACCGCCACCTCGCTGGGCATCGACCCCCTCGAGGTGCTCGACCTGCAGGTCAAGCCGAACGTCTTCGTGGTGCTCGACACCTCGGGATCGATGGAAGACCTGACCGACAACACCGGCGAGCGGCTACGGCGGCGACCACATCCGCTCGAAGATGTGGCAGTCCAAGCAGGTGCTGAAGTCGGTCTTCCAGGCCAACCAGGACAAGGCCTCGTTCATGTTCGGCGTCTACCGCTTCAGCCGGCACCGCGCCCGATCCCCGGGGCGGCATGGCGGCCGGGAGCCTTTCCGGCACCGGCACCCCGACGCGCTTCGTCTACTCGGCCCAGAGCTGGGCCGCCGGAACCTTCCCGAACCCGGCGTGCACCGTCGATTCCTTGACCTGTCCCGTGCCGAACCCGGCCACGGTGACGTTGCCCGTGCAGGGCAACTCGCCTTCGATGGCTACGACCGAGCTCTTCGTCAACTCGCTCCACGCCTTCCAGTGGATCCAGAACGGGGGCAGCGTCATCAACAACACGCTGGTCTTCACCGAGAACGGCGGCCCGACCTGCAACGTGCAAGTCACGCCGGACTTCTACATCAGCGCCGCCGCGGTCGCCACGGCGATCCAGAACGCGATGAACTCCTGCGCCGGCCGCGGAAACACCTATCGTCTGATACGGCAACACCCTCAGCTCAGCTCACCACCTGCGCGCGCGGCGCCGTGGCCACCGCCACGACCGCGTGGCCCCACAACTATCGTCACCGGCGCCACCGTGACGATCGCTGGTGCGACCCTGGCGGGCTACAACGGGACGTTCGTGATCACGGTCACCTGGGCGACCACGTTCACCTATACCGTCGTCGACACGCTCGCGACACCGGCGGCGGGACGAATACGGTCTCCACCGGGACCGCCAACCGCTTCTCGTTCAGCAGCAACGGCATGCGCAACTTCACGCTCAACTGGACGAACGCGGCGACGACGACTCGACGGCGTGATGAGGCAGACCGCGGACACCGCGGTGACGGGCTCGACCGTGATGACGCTGAGCGACTCCCGCATCAACCTGCTGCGGCGCACCTCGGGGCAGAACTTCAACGAGACCTTCGACCCCGACGGCGCCTCGACGACGCTCGTTCCGGTGCTCGACAAGCCGAGCCCGTCGCGGCCGGTCCGCACCTACAACCTCGACGCGGGCAAGTACTGGAACGGCGAGACCGTATACGTCGACGCGAGCCGGAAACTCGTGCGACATCGTGGCCGGCATGCCCACCAACCCGCCGACCGTGAAGCTCCAGCTCACGACCAACTGCGCGAGCGGCGCGGCGTCCGCGGACGCCGCCAACGTCGGCATCTTCACCTGGGGCGGCGGCCTCGTCGCGAGCGGCGCCGGGACCTGCCAGGGCATGAGCCAGAAGGTGCCGCTCATCCCCTGCAACCAGCTGACGCCAGCCGCAGTACACCAACATCGGGCCTTTCCTCGAGAACCAGGTTCCGCTCACCGCGACGGGCACGGTCTCCGGCTATACCGAGCGCGGAGACGGCACCGGCTTCGTGGCGACCGCGCCCAACCTGGGCGGCGTGATCGCAAGCGGCAACACGCCGCTCGCCCAGTCGATCAACGACGTGGCAGTGATCTTCGGCGGCAACGGCACGACCAGCGGCCTGTGGCACGCCGGCCAGGCGGTTCCGGCGCTCGACGCGATCAAGCTGCACCTGAACCCGAAGGAGAAGACGATCTTCATCCTGGTGACGGACGGCGACCAGAACTGCACGCCGTTCACGCTCGGCATGACCACGGGCGCGCCGTACTCCGGCGTGCCGAGCGGCGACGACTCGGCGGCGCTCGGCGCGGCCGCTGCGGCGCAGAAGCTCTACAGCCCCGACACGCTCGCCAACAAGGGCAACGGCGCCAATGGCGGCACCGTCAACACGGACGGCACGATCAACGGCGATCCCGCGGCCTCGGTCACGACCTATGTGGTGGCGTTCGGTTCGGGATTGTCGGCATCGCGCTCGAACTGGATCGCCTGGGGCGGCTCGGGCATGCGGCGGGCGTTCGGCGTCTTGCACCGGCAGGACACCTGGACCACGATCCCCTCGCAGGCCGAGCGCGACGCGTGCAAGACCTGCATCGACGCGTTCCTCGCGCCCGACCCGGACACGCTGGCCGCGGTGCTCACCAAGGTGATCAACCAGGGCGCGAGCTCGGGCGAGTTCTCGGCGCAGCAGTCGCTCACGGACTCGATCTACGAGCTCGCCGGCGACGCCCCGCAGGGGACTGCTCCGGCGCCCTGGAGCCCGTTCAACCCGCGCAACCGCTACGACCCGCTGGTGCCGCACCGCTTCGTGTCCACCTTCACGCTTCCGCTCTTCACCGGCCAGATCAAGGCCTACACGAACGACGGTCCGGACTCGCTCGCCTCGGCCGACGCCAGCTGCCTGGCCGGCGCCGCCTGCCGGCGCTGGAGCGCCAACGACAAGCTGGTCTCGCGCCTGGCGAACGGCATGGCCGCCGCCTGCCCCTTGAACGTGACGGCCGGCACGACCGGAAGCCAGTGCACCTTCGCCATGCTGTGGAACGGCGCCGACATCACGAACGTGGCCACTCGCGCGGGCGTCGGCATCCGGCGCCGCATCTTCACCACGTCCCAGAACGGCGTCTTCGGCCCGACCGTCGACCAGCTGATCGCGGGCCAGAGCCCCTCCCGTGTGGCTCTCTGGCCGCCCGAGACGTCCGGGACGCCGGTCTCCCCGGCCACCGACGCGGCCACGGGACTCTTCGACGCGGAGCTCGGCCTGCCGCTCGACTCGGCGAGCCCGATCGACGCCGCGTTCCTCAAGCTGCGGACGGACTACAAGGCGTGCATGGGCACCCCCCTGCCGGCCTCGTGCCCCGCGGTGGCGACGACCAGCGGCTTCTCGCTCGGGCAGCTGCAGCGTGCCCGCCGCGAGGCGCGCGAGACGCTGTTGGCCTTCCTCGGCGGGGCCACGTTCCTGACCGACGCCGCGGGCAACCCGAAGCGCGTGTTGGCCGCCGCCGGCCCCTACACGCCGGGCGATGTCCTGTACGTGGCCCGTACGTCGATCCTGGCCGAGTCCACGGTCGCGACGCCGGCCGTCGTCGGGCCGCCTCAGGAAGAGCTGCCCGAGGGAACGGCTTGGAAGCCGGAGTACCTGCTCTATCGCGACGGCCCGCGTGATCACACGAATCCCGCGAACGAGCCGGACGGCGAGGCCACGTTCGGAGGCGCGATGATCCGCTCGGGCTTCGGGCTCAGGAACCCCGACCGCGACGGGAGGAACAACACGATCGGCACGGTCCAGGGCCGCGTCTTCTACGCAAACGACTCGCGCGGGATGAAACCGGTCATGAGCGTCCTCTACGCCGGCTCCAACCTGGCGCTGCACGCGTTCCGCGCCGGCACGAGCGTCGCGACAGCGATCACGACGGCCTGCGGCAGCGCGACGGCCGAGATCACCGGCAGGGACTGCGGCGGCGAGGAGCTGTGGGCCTATCTGCCCTACGACCAGCTCGACAAGCTGGCGAAGCGCTACGTCAACAACCCGCAGAAGCGCGATCCGCACGACTACGTGATGGCGCGGGCGGTCCGCTTCTCCGACGTCTTCGTCCCGACGCCGGGCACGGCCGTCAACCCGGACGACACGCCGGTGAGCAAGACGGTCGCCGGCATCAACCTCGGCCAGATCAAGGGAGTCTGGAGGAAGGTGCTGTTCGTCGGCCGCGGCAAGGGTGGCAAGTACCTGACCGCGATCGACGTCACGGGTCCGGGCATGTTCACGGACCTGGCGCTGTCCGACGACATCATGATGCCGATCTTCCTCTGGAGCCGCGGCAACCCCGACACCACGAACGGCAAGGTCGGAGGCACGCCGTCGAACCCCACCGAGCCCCTCGACCTCGTCAACTACGCCACGATGGGCGAGACCTGGTCGGTGCCCGCGCTGGCGTTCGTCGACCGCACCACGATGCGCGCGGACGACGCCACCAAGAAGGCGACGGCCACCACGCGCAAGCCCAAGGGCAACGACTTCGTGCTCTACATGGGCTCGGGCTACGGCAGGACCGGCGAGGGCACGAGCTTCTACAGCCTCGACCCGCTGACCGGCGACATCATCACGCGCGTGGACGTCGACGCCGCCGCCGCAGCCAGCTTTCCGACGATCGCCCGCAGCGGCATGCCGTATGCCAACGCGCTGGTCGCCAACCCGGTCGTCTTCAACGCGTCGCGCTTCCTGTTCGCGGCGGGCGGCGTGCCTTCGCCGAACGTCGCGGCGGCGCCGGGGCGACGCGTCTACATCGCCGACCTCTGGGGCCGGCAGTGGAAGTTCCTGACGGCCGCGCCGGACAGGCCGCTTCCGGTCGCGGACCTGGGTGCGGATCAGCCCGTGGCGACGGCGAACTCGCTGCTCGGACTGCCCGCGAACGACCCGGCCTCGAAGCCCCACGTCTACACGACCTCGGGCAACGAGAACCGGGCTTCCGTACCGGCCGGCCAGTTCAAGAACTTCGGCTTCCGGGACGACGGCTCCGACACCTCGCTCACCGTCTCGCCCTCGGTGACGCAGAACGGCATCGCCGTCTTCCCGCCGATGCAGTCGCTCTTCGTGATCCCGTTCGAGCCGCAGTTCCGCGGCACGGTACAGCCCGCGACGGCGTACAGCGAGACCGCCTCGACCGGCACGGCTACCGTCGGGCGCGTGTTCTTCGGTGGCACGCGCTTCAACCCGCCGAGCTCGACGTTCGCCCCTCCGGTGCCTCCGTTCCCGTGCCGGTCGAGCTTCGACAGCATCCTGTACGCGCTCGGAGCGCAGTCGGGCCTCGCGGCCTACAACCTGGCATTCGGCAACGCCTACCAGATCTTCCAGGACAGCCGCATCGTCGCCATCTCGACGCAGGCGGCGCCTGGAGCCTCGGTGCTGGCGAAGGACGAAGGGCTCTCGAAGGTGGGGCAGCCGGTCCAGGCGCCGCCGCCGATGGGCCTTTCGCCGTCCACGCAGGCGACGCAGAACATCGTGATGGTCGCCGGACCGGGCGTGCCGCAGCCCACGGTCCGTTTCGGCTCGACGGTCTGCCAGTAGCCGTAGCCGCCCTCTCCTCTCCGCCGCGGGCGGGGGGAGGGGGCTACCCTTTTCCCCTTGATTCTGTTGACTTTGGGGTGTATCCTTTAAGCGTGGCGAACGCCATCATTTGCTCCGCTTGCCATGCACAGAACCGGCCTTCCTGGGAATTCTGTGCACGCTGCGGTGAGCCTCTCGAGGCGTCCGACACACAGATCGTCTCCCGCCAGCAGACGCTGACGGGCGTTCCCGCCCTCGCCGAAGGGTCGCCGCGCGACTCGAGCTCGTTCTGGCTGTTCATCATGGTGGCGGTCGCGGTCGGCACGGTCGTCCTGGCGTGCCGCGACATCGCGGCGCAGCCCCCGGCTCCTCCGCCGACGCCGGGGGTCTTCGGGTTCGGCGGCCCGACCCCCACGGGGTCGCCCGAGCCCTCGCCGGTGATCGCGACGAACTCGGACGTCGAGGACGCGCGTCGCCTCGTGGCACAGGGCAACCTCGCGCAGGCCATCCCGCTGCTGCAGAAGGCCGTGGGTGACAACCCGGGCAACGCGGAGTACCAGCACCTGCTCGGGCGGGCGCTCTGGACCACCGGCAACCGCGAGGGCGCGCTGCAGAGCTACAGCCAGGCGTCGCGCCTCGACCCCGTGGCCTATCGCGCGGAGTACGCGCAGGCGCTCGAGACGGTCGGCCGCGTGGACGAAGCCATCACCGAGCTGGAGGCCGCGCGCGTGACGCAGCCCGGCACCGCGATCGTCGATGAGACCCTGGGCCGCATCTACTACAACCGCGGCGACTACGCGAAGGCGCTCCCGCTGCTCGAAACCATCGCGGGCCGCACCCGCGACCCCGTGGTGCTCCAGCAGCTCGCGTATGCGGCCGAGAAGAGCGGAGACCGCGAGCGCGCCATCTCGACCTACCGCGACGTGCTGAACGCGCAGCCGCGCGCCGACGTGGCGCGCGGACTGCTCGCGGAGAGCCTGCTCGCCGCGGGGCGCAACAACGAGGCGCTGACGGTGCTCCAGGAGGGGCTGCAGCGGGCCCCCGACGCCCCGCTGCTGCAGCGCGGCATCGGCAGCCTGTACGAGCGCAGCGGGCGCCCGGCGGAGGCCGCGGCCGCCTACCGCGAGTACGCGCGGCTCGCGCCGAGCGCGCCGGACGCCGCCGACATCTCGGCTCGGGCCGCACGGCTCGAGGCTTCGACGAAGAGCTCGGGCTCGTGATGCGCGCGCTCGCTGCCCGCTCGCTGCTCGTGGCGGTCGTGCTCGCCCTTCCAGGGCTCGCGCTCGCGCAGGGGCTGGGCGACGCAGCGGCCCGCGAGAAGCAGAAGCGCCAGGGCGCGCCGAAGAGCAAGACCACGCGCGTCATCACCAACGACGACCTCCGCAAGGACGAGCCGGACAAGAAGGCCGAGGGCCAGGGCGCCTCGCCGGCGCTCGAGTCCGGGTCGTCCTCGTCCAGCTACCAGGCGGAGCGCGAGTCGCGCTCGAACACCGCGAGCGAGAGCGACTCACGCCAGCAGGCGCTCGACCAGGCCCAGGCCCAGGTCGACAGCGCCCGCTCGGCCGTCGTCGCCGCCGAGGCGCGCGTCAAGGAGCTCGGCGACAAGCTCAACCCCATGAGCCCGTCCTTCATCTACGGCCAGGCCCAGAGCGGCGACGCGGCGGGCGAGGAGATCAGGACGCGCGAGGCGCTGCGGGCGGCCGATGCCGAGCTCGCCGGCGCCCGCGAGGGGCTCATCCAGGCCAACAAGAACTTCGAGGACGTGCGCCAGGGGCGCAAGACCTCGTCCGACCGCTGAGGCCTCCCGGCCCTCCTTGGCCGACGTCCTGATCGTCGAGGACAAGGAGTCGCTCCGCACGATGCTCCGGAAGACCCTGGAGTCGCGCGGCTACGGCGTCGACGAGGCGGGCGACGCCTACAGGCCCGCCGCAAGCTCACCGCCTCCGCGTACCTCGTCGTGCTGACCGACCTGCAAGCTGCCCGCCGGGCACCGGCCTCGAGGTGCTCCAGGCGGCGCTCGCGACGCCGACGCCGAAACGCACGTCATCGTGATGACCGCCTTCGGCACCGTCGAGGAGGCGGTCCGCGCCATGAAGCAGGGCGCGGCGGACTTCCTGACCAAGCCCGTGGACACCGACCACCTGCTGCGTGCTCCTCGACCGCGCCGTCGAGACGCCGCCGCGTGGCGACCGAGCTACGTGCTGCTGAAGGACGACTACCAGAGGCGCTACGGGCTGCCGCGCGTGCTGGGCGAGGACCCGGCCTGAAGGAGTCGATGCTCGCGCTGCAGCGCGCCGCCACGACCGACGCCACCGTGCTGCTGCTCGGCGAGAGCGGCACCGGCAAGGAGCTGATGAGCCGCGCGCTGCACCAGCTCTCGCCCCGGGCCAAGGGCGCCGTTCGTCGCGATCAACTGCGCGGCCATCCCGGAAACCTGCTCGAGAACGAGCTCTTCGGCCACGAGAAGGGCGCGTTCACCGGGGCGCCGCGCGCGCAAGATCGGCAAGGCGGAGCTCGCCCACCGGGGCACGCTCTTCCTCGACGAGATCGGCGACATGCCGCTGCGCTCCAGGGCAAGATCCTGCGGCTCGTGCAGGAGAAGCAGTTCGAGCGCGTGGGCGGGCCTCGACGCTCAGCGTCGACGTGCGGGTGGTGGCGGCCACCAACCGCGACCTGCGCGGGCGTCGCCGAGCGAGCTCTTCCGCGAGGACCTCTTCTTCCGCCTGTCCGTCTTCCCGCTCGAGATCCCGCCGCTTCGGCGACGGCGCCGCGACATGCCGCCTGCTGGCCGACGCCTTCCTGCGACGGCTCGCGCGCGAGATGGGCCAGCGAGGACCTGCGGCTCTCCGACGCGGCCAAGCGCGCGCTCGCTCGCCCATTCGTGGCCCGGCAACGTGCGCGAGCTCCAGAACTGCCTCGAGCGCGCCGCGATCCTCTGCGACAGAACGAGATCGAGCCCGCGCACCTGCGCCTCGGCCCGGCCTGCGCGCAGGACCGGCGCTCGCCGACCTGCTGGATCTCTCGGGGCCGCTCGCGGACGTCCGCGGCGCGCCGCGGAGCGCGCCGAGGACGAAGCGATCGCCAGGCGCTGCGCGATGCCGCGACGACCGCACGAGGCGGCCGAGCGGCTCGGGGTCAGCCGCCACGGCCCTGAACCGGCGGCTGCGCGGGCCACGGCAGCTAGCTAGGCCGCGGTCGTCCCAGGTTGACAGATGTAGCGAGCCACGACCAGCGTCGAGGCTCGCAACGACCGGCGCGAGCCGGGGCGCCAGGGTGCTCGGGATGGCCAGCAGCGCCAGCGTGCCCTGCCCGTAGCTCAGGTCGGCAGCGATCGTCCGTCCAGGCGTGCGCGCTGATGCTGCGCTGGGGGCGCGGCAGGTCCAGCGTCGCCCTGACCAGGCGCTTCTGGCGTCCAGATCCGCAGAAGCTGTCGACGCATGTTGCCGTCCGGATTCGTGACCCCGACGACCGCCGGCCTTCGTCGATGCACATGCTGAGCGACTTCGCCGATCATGCGCTGCACGTTGACCGGTCCTGCGGCGGCCATGGTCGTGCCACGGTCGGCGCGCGCCGGGGAGGACGCCCCCTTGCGACTCGCGCCCATGCAGCGCGAGGAGTTCCCGCAGCGGCGGATGGACGTCGCGCCGGGAGCTGATGGCCAGGGCCGGCTTGATGCGCCGGGGTCTCGACGTGACCGCTTCTCGAGCAGCTTGTGGCCGCCGGCGTCTCGACGAACGTCGACCTGGGCAGCGCGTCCGTCCCCTACGACCGGCCGCCGTTCGGAGACGAGCGTCTTGCCGTCTTCCAAGGTGGCGTCGTGGCCCACCTCTCCGTGGGTGGAGGACTCGCCCAGCTCCTGCACGTCGAGCCGTTGCACTTCCACTCGGCTCGACGATCAGGCCGTTCTTCGTCTCCGAGGTGGTTCTCGGTCGCCAACAGCACCTCCCTCGCTCGAGATACGACGCCGTGACCAGCGCGGTTCAGCGTCGGCGTAGCGGATCAACGGCGCGGGTCATCATCGCCACCTGCGCCGCAGCCGTCCTCTCCGAACGAGGAGCGCTTCGTGCTGCACGAGCGGGCGGAGGAGGCGCCCTCCAACGACACTCCCCGCTGGCACTCCGGGCGGGAACGCGGGCGTGCCGAAGAACTCCATGTCCACGGCGCGCGAGCGGTTGCGTCCAGGTCGAAGAGGCACAGGACGTGGTCATCGGCCGCGGTGTCGGAGGAGGCGCCCGGCCCCCACGATCATGCCCTGGCGGCCCCGGGGCCGGAACGCGCAGGCCTGGCCCAGCCCCGCGCCCAGCGCGGCCGCGCTCGCGGACAGCAGGAACTCGCGGCGGGACGGCCGAGGCGAAGCGGGGAGGAGGGGAGGCACGGCGGCGAGATCGAGGGTCGCGGAAGGCATCAGGAACTCCGCCGACGACTCGAGTCTAGCACGCCGCCGAGCCGCGCCGGCGCCGGTCAGGCGTCCTTGTAGCGCTTGGGGCGCTGGTTGAAGGACAGCACGCGCTTGCGCAGGCGGATGGCGCCGGGAGTGACCTCCACCAGCTCGTCCTCGCGATGAACTCGAGCGCCTGCTCCAGGTTCAGCTGGCGGTGCGGCGTCAGGCGGATGGCCTCGTCGGCGGTCGAGGCGCGCATGTTGGTCAGCTTCTTCTGCCTTGGTGACGTTCACGTCCATGTCCGCCGGAGCGCGAGTTCTCGCCGACGATCATGCCCTCGTAGACGGCGACGCCCGGCGCCCACGAACAGCTCGCCGCGGTCCTCCATGTGCGAGAGCGCGTAGGCCGTCGTGTCGCCCGCGCGGTCGGCGACCAGCACGCCGGTCTGGCGGCGCGGGATCTCGCCCTGCCACTCGACCCAGCCCTCGAGCAGGCTGTTCATGACCGCGGTGCCGCGCGTGTCCGTGAGCAGCTCGGTGCGCACGCCGATCAGCCCGCGCGTCGGCACCTGGAACTCGAGCCGCACGCGTCCCGAGCCGTGGTTGACCATCTTCGCCATCTTGCCCTTGCGCAGCGCCATCTTCTCGAGCATCGACGCCCATGTACGTCTCGGGCAGGTCGATGACGAAGAGCTCCAGCGGCTCCTTGCGCTCGCCGTCCTCGGTCTTGGTCATCACCTCGGGGTTCGAGATCGCAGCTCGAAGCCCTCGCGGCGCATGGTCTCGATCAGGATCGCGAGCTGCAGCTCGCCGCGCCCGAGCACCTTGAAGGAGTCGGCCGAGGCGGTCGGCTCGACGCTTGATCGAGACGTTCGTCAGCAGCTCCTTCTCCAGCCGGTCCTTGATGTTGCGCGAGGTGACGAAGCTGGCCTTCCGTGCCGGCGAAGGGCGAGGTGTTGACGGAGAAGACCATCGAGATCGTCGGCTCGTCGATGTGCAGCGGCGGCAGCGGCTTCGGGCTCGGTCGGCGGAGGTGACGGTCTCGCCGATGCTCGATCCCCTCGAAGCCCGCGAGCGCCACGATCTCGCCGCAGGCCGCCGCGTCGGCGTCCACGCGCTTCAGGCCGTCGAACACGAAGAGCTTGGTGACCTTCGTGGTCTGGAGCCGGCCGTCGCGCTTGGAGACCGCGACCGTGTCGCCGACGGTCACCGTGCCCGAGAACATGCGGCCGATCGCGAGCCGGCCCAGGTAGTCGCTGTAGTCGAGGTTGGCGATCAGCAGCTGGAGCACGTCGTCGGCCGAGCCGGGAGGCGCGGGGATCGCCTTCACCAGCGCGTCGAAGAGCGGGCGCAGGTCGGTCGCCGTCGCCGTCGGGCGCCGTACGCGCGATGCCCGCTTGGCGTTCGTGTAGAGCACGGGGAACTCGAGCTGGTCCTCGGTGGCGTCGAGGTCGATGAAGAGGTCGTAGACCTCGTTCAGCACCTCCTGCGGCCGCGCGTCGCTGCGGTCGATCTTGTTGATCACCACGACGGGAGGCAGCCGTGCCTCGAGCGCCTTGCGCAGCACGTAGCGGGTCTGGGGCAGCGGGCCCTCGGACGCGTCCACCAGCAGCAGCACGCCGTCGACCATCTTGAGCGCCCGCTCCACCTCGCCGCCGAAGTCGGCGTGGCCCGGCGTGTCGACGATGTTGATCTTGGCGTCGCCGTAGTGGATCGGCGGTGTTCTTGGCCAGGATCGTGATGCCGCGCTCGCGCTCGAGGTCGTTCGAGTCCATCACGCGCTCGCGGACCTCCTGGTTGGCGCGGAAGACGCCGCTCTGGCGCAGCATCGCGTCGACGAGTGTGGTCTTGCCGTGGTCGACGTGGGCGATGATGGCGACGTTGCGAAGCTGATTCACATGGCTCCTCGGGTCAATTTACGCGTCAGAGAACCGGATATCTTAGCGCGCCCGCGTGCCAGCCCGTGCGGCGCGCAGCCGCGGCCCGGTCCGACAACGCGCGGCGCGCGGCTTCGAGCGCCTCCGGCGTGTCGAGGTCGACGAGGCAGTCGGGCCCCGCCGGCACGTGAGAGACCCAGTCGGGGTGCTCCGCGAGCACGCCGCGCGCTCCGCCGTCGAGCGCGGCGGCGCGCAAGGCCGGCCAGGCCGCCCGGGCGAATCCTGCCGGGTGCCCGCGCCGGCCCGCGTGGCTGGGAACCGCGATCCGCGCGCCCGCGGCGAGCGACGCGAGCACGGCGCCGATCGTCTCGGGCTCGACGAGGGGGTTGTCCACCGGGTGGATCAGCACGGCGTCGGCCCCGAGGCGCTCCGCCTCGTCGAGCCCGGCCCAGACCGAGGTGAGCATGCCGTCGGCGTAGCGGGCGTTGACGACGATCCGGACGTCCTCCGGCAGCTCGGCCGCGCGAGGCGACGCGATCCGCCGAGGCGCCCAGGCACCACGATCCGTGCCGAGACGTCGGCTGCGGTCGAAGCGCTTCGCGACGGCCGCGAGGAACGTCGATCCCCGAAGGCGCAGCGAGCGCCTTCGGACCGCCCATCCTGCGGCCCTCGCCGGCCGCCAGCACGACTGCCGCGACGCGCATGCGCGCATGAATTATCATGCCGCGACGACACCATGGCCCAGAAACACTTCCTCTCGCTCAAGGACTGGTCGCGCGACGAGATCGAGCTGCTGTTCGAGCAGGCGGCGGCGATCAAGGCGACTCCGGAGACGTACGCCAGAGCACTCGCCGGCCTGTCGCTGGCGATGATCTTCCAGAAGCCCTCGACGCGCACCCGCGTCTCGTTCGAGGTGGGGATGAACGAGCTGGGCGGGCGCGCGCTCTTCCTGGGCAGCAACGACATCCAGCTGAACCGCGGCGAGACGATCGCCGACACCGCGCGCGTGCTGTCGCGCTACGTGCACGGGATCGTGGCGCGCGTCTTCGCGCACCAGGACATCCTGGACCTCGCGCGCTACGGCTCGGTGCCGGTGATCAACGGGCTTTCCGACCTGCTGCACCCGTGCCAGGCGCTCGCCGACTACTTCACGCTGCGCGAGCGGCGCGGCACGCTCCAGGGTCTGAAGCTCGCCTACGTCGGCGACGGCAACAACGTCGCGAACGAGCTGATGTTCGGCGCCGTGAAGCTCGGAATGCGCTGCAGCATCGGCTGCCCGAAGGGCTACGAGCCGAACCCGCTGATCTTCAAGAGCGCGCAGCGCGAGGCGCAGAAGCTCGGCTCGCCGGCGCCCGAAGTGACGCAGAACGCGTTCGAGGCGGTGGCCGGCGCCGACGTCGTCTACACCGACGTCTGGACCTCGATGGGCCAGGAGGCGGAGGCAGAGGAGCGCGTGAGCGCCTTCCAGGGCTACAGCGTGACCACCAAGCTGATGTCGGCGGCGGGACGCGACGCGCTCTTCATGCATTGCCTGCCGGCGCACCGCGGCGAGGAAGTGGCGGCCGAGGTGATCGACGGCCCGCAGTCCGCGGTCTTCGACGAGGCCGAGAACCGGCTCCACGTGCAGAAGGCCGTGCTCGTCACGCTCATGGGGGCGGGAGAGGACTAGCGGCTGCGTGCTGCGGGCCCACCGCAGCGGGTGTCGGCCGGCGGCGCGAAGTAGAGCGGCAGGTCCCGGCGCGTGAAGAGGTGGACCGCCGCGGTGGCGAAGTAGAAGGACAGGTTGCAGCCGCCCGCGTGGACGTAGTTGCGCTCGTTGGCCTCGAGGTAGCCGCCGGTGTCGGGCAGCGCGTGCAGCTCGACGAGCAGCGTGTAGCGGCCGTCGCGCAGGCCCTGCAACAGCCGCTCGCTGCCTGCCACGTTGTGACGTGCGAGCCTCACGAAGGTGCTGCCCTCCATCTCGACGGGCTGGCCGACCACGAAGTAGGCGAGCTCCGGGCGCATCGCGAGGATCGGCCCTCCGCTGCGCCGCGTGTGCTCCTTCACGAAGGCATAGAAGGCGTCCGCCGAGCGCCGGTCGAGCGCGGTCGGCAGCGGGAAGGGGCGCGTGAGCACGAGTGCGATCGCCAGCGTGGCCGCGAGCGCCGGGCCGATGGCGCCTCGCAAACCGGGAGCGCCTGCGGGAAGTGCCAGAGCCAGCCAGCGACAGGCGAGCACCACGAGCGCGGGCATCATGGGGACCAGGTAGTTCCAGGAGGCGCCGTACTTGGACAAGAGCGGGACGACGACCGCTCCGCCCAGCACCAGGAGCCACGCGCCGTCGGTGAGGAGCGGACGTGCGCGTCGCGTCGTGCGGAACGCGAGCGCGCCCGAAAGCGCCGCGAACGCGGCGAAGGGCCACAGGCGCCCGAGCGAGTGGACGAGGATCACCTGCATCAGCCCCGCCTGCGTGCCGTGCATCGACCAGACGCGCTGCAGCCAGAGGAAGCCCCCGGCGGTTGCGAGCTGCAGCAGCACGAACGACAGCAGGCCGAGCGCGGACAGCAGCAGGACGAGCCGCAGGAAGCTCCGCCGGTCCACGAGCAGCCAGCCGAGCACGAGCGGCGCGGCGTGGACGACGGCGGTCGGCTTGGTCAACACCGCGGCCAGGACCAGGAGGCTTCCGGCGGCGAGACGGCCGTTCGTGAGCCGGTCGCCGCCGCTCTCCAGGCGCGCCGGAAGCAGCGGGATGGCCGCGAGCAGCCACAGCGCGATCATCGGCCCGTCCGGCCGCACCAGCATCAGCCAGAAGCTCACGTCGAAGGCCGCGAGCGCCAGCGCCGCCGCGGCGATCCCGAAGACGCGGCCGGCGGGGCGCTTCACGAGGACGTAGACGGCGAGGGCCGAGGCCAGGCTCCAGCCGAGCGCCAGCAGGCGTGCGCCCGCGAGCATGCGCTCGCCGAGGCCGGCGAACGGAGCGAGCAGGGCCGGCAGCCCGGGCCCGTAGGCCGCGGGATACGGCACGAACGACCTCGCGTAGAGCGAGGCCGGATCCGTGACGAGGCGCCGGCCCCAGTCGAGATAGAGCCCCTCGTCCGGGCTCCAGTCCCACGGGTAGGCCACGAGCTGCGCGGCGCAGCGCGCGAAGAGCACGATCACCACGAGCGCGGCCGCCACGGATGCGGCGTCTGCCGCTTGCGCATCTTCAGTCGAAGAGCGCCTCGCGGCCCGCCAGCACCCGCAGCGCGCGCCGGATCTCGGGCGGCTTCACGTCGTGCTGCACCACCACGCTGCCGATCGAGGTCGGGAGCACGAACGGGACGCGTCCGGCGCGGGCCTTCTTGTCGTGGGAGATCGCCTCGAGCAGCGTGGCCGCCCCGAGATCGGACAGCCGCGGCCGCGGACCCAGGCGGTCGACCGCCGACGCGATCCGGTCGTAGGCGCTCTCCGCGAGCATCCCGCGGTGGCGGGCGATCCACGCCGCCCCGATCAGGCCCCAGCCGACCGCCTCGCCGTGCGTGAAGCGGCGGTAGCGCGTCACGGCCTCGAGCGCGTGGCCGATCGTGTGGCCCAGGTTCAGCACGTAGCGCAAAGCACCCTCGCGCTCGTCGCGCTCGACCACGTCGGCCTTGATGCGGCAGGCGGTGGCGATCGCGTTGTCGAGCTCGGGCCGCGCCCAGCCCGCGAGCCCGCGCGGCGCCTTCTCGAGCGACGCGAAGAGGTCGGCGTCGCCCAGGATCGCGCACTTCAGGATCTCGTAGGCTCCGGAGCGCAGCTCGCGCGCCGGCAGCGTCGCGAGGAAGGCGGGATCGATCACGACGGCGCGCGGCTGGTGGAACGCCCCGATCATGTTCTTGGCCTGCGCGTGGTTCACGCCGACCTTGCCGCCGATCGAGCTGTCGACCATCGCCAGCAGCGTCGTCGGCACGCCCACCCAGTCGACGCCGCGCATCCAGGTGGCCGCGGCGAACCCGCCGAGGTCGCCCACGACACCGCCGCCGATCGCGACGACCAGCCCGTCGCGGCCGAGGCGGGCCTTCAGGAAGGCGTCGTAGACCGCGTCCAGCGTGCGGCGGCTCTTGAACTGCTCGCCGTCCGGCACCTGGCACACCGCGAGCGGGCCGAGCGCGCGCAGCGGGCGCTCGAGGGCCTTCTTGTGCCGTCCCCAGACGCGCCGGCTCGCGACGACGACCGTGCGCCGGCCACGCAGCGGCGCGAGCAGGTCGGGCAGCGAGCGGGCGATGCCGTGACCGACGGAGATGACGTAGCGCCGCGGGCCGAGCTCGACGGGGATCTCAAGCATCGCGGGCGGAGCATAGCACCGCGGCTAGAACGCCACGCGGGCCGTGAGGCCGAAGCGTGCGGGGCTGGTTCGTCAGGTAGCCGATGCGCGCGCGCGTCCCGCGCTCGCGGTCGAGCGCCAGGAAGGCGCGCTCGTCGGTCAGGTTGTTGCAGAAGAGCGCCAGGTCCCAACGGCCCTTCACGTAGCCCAGCCGCAGGTTCAGGATGTCGTAGGCCGGCAGCTCCGTCTCGTAGTTGAACGTCGATCTGCGTCAGCGGGCGCGCCGATCGTGTTCGCCCCGAACGAGAGCAGGTTCAAGGTACCGAGGTCCTCGTCGCCCACCTGCGTGAAGCGCGAGCCGACGTGCTGATAGGTTCCGGTGACGTAGCCGAGCGCGCTCCCGTTCATCTGCCACTGGTAGGTCGCCGCGGCCGACATCTGGAACTCGGGCACGCTCGGCAGGCGGGCGCCCTCCACGGATGCCCGAGGTCGCCGCCGGCGGAGCTGAAGGTGGACCGCAGCGTGGAGTCGTTGTAGCTGCCCGAGATGGCGAAGTCGAAGTTCTTGTTGGGGGCAGCGGCGAGCTCGGCTTCGATGCCCTGGCTGCGGGACTTCGGCACGTTGAGGATGACGCGCGACGAGCAGGATCCCGCGGTCTGCGTCGCCTGCAGGTCGTTGATGTCCGCGTAGAACGCCGCGACGTTGAGCGAGCCGCGGTTGTTCAGGATGCGCGACTTGACGCCCACCTCGTAGTTCCAGGTCGTCTCGTCCTTCCAGAGATCGAGGCCGCTGTACGTCGCGAGGTCCTCGGGCGTGCAGAGCGGGACGTTCAGCTGGTCGTTGATCCCGCCCAGCCGGAAGCCCTTCGCGACCTGGGCGTTCAGGTGCGTCCTGCTCGGAGAGCTTGAAGGTGGCGATGAAGCGCGGGGCGACGCCGTCGGCGTCGATCGAGCCGGGCTTGCTGGCCGGGTCGGCGAAGATCCCGTCGAAGACCTGGGTGCGGTCCTCCGAGAAGTGGTAGTAGCGCAGGCCGGCGGTCAGGCTGAACCTGTCGTTGAACGAGTAGGTCCCCTCGCCGAAGAGCGCGTACTGGTCGAGCTTGTAGTCCAGGTCCGAGAAGAAGAGCACGTCCTTGCCGGCGCCGAACTGGCCCGCGGTCGGGATGCCGGTCATGTCCTCGAAGCCGGCCGACCAGCAGCGACTGGCCGTAGTGGCGCTTGGCGTTGGCGTAGAAGCCGCCGGCCACCCACTGGAAGCGGCTCCTGCCGCCGGAGAAGCGGATCTCCTGCGTGAAGGACTCGGCCGGTCGGTGGCGTCGTCGAGCGGCGCGTCGAGCGAGTACACGGGCTCGGAGAGGCCGATCGAGCCGCCGGTGATGCTGGAGGTGAGGGCGCCCGCGTCGCGCACGACCGTCGATGTCGCGGTGCGTGTACGAGGTGATCGACGTCAGCGTGACGTCGCCGAAGCGGTAGCCGATGTTGAGGTCGGCGAGCGTGAACTTGTCGTCGTAGGGCTCGCCGATCTGCCGGAACTGCTCGCGCTCGCCGAGCGCCACCGCGGGCCGCGTCGTCGTGTAGGGGTTGGCCAGGATGTTGAAGGCGTCGATGCGGTTCCAGCCGTCCGCCTTCGACCTGCTGGTAGACGATGCGCGGCGTGATGGTGAGGCGATCGTTCGGCGCGAACCTCAGCGCCACGCGCACGCCGGTGCGGTCGCCGGTGTTGACGTCTCTCGGCGCCCGGATTCGGCTGGATCGCGCCGGAGCCGGTGCTGATCCGGGCTGTCGATGTAGCCGGCGAAGCGCGTGTAGTAGCCGACGACGCGCAGCGCGGCCTTCTCTCCGAGCGGCGCGTTCACGCCGAGCTTGACGTTGCCGCCCTGGTTGCCGCCGTCGATCGTGTTGCCGGCGACCTCGCCGAACGCGCGTGCCTTGCCGCCGAGCTCGGGCTGGTTGGTGATGTAGCGCACCGTGCCCGACTCCGAGCCGGAGCCGAAGAGCGTGCCCTGGGGGCCGCGCAGCACCTCGACGCGGGACATGTCGAAGAGGTCGATGTCCGGCGTGAAGAGCGACAGCGAGATCACCGACTCGTCGAGGTAGGCGCCCACCTGCTCCTTGACGCCGGGCTGGTCGCGCGCGATCTGGCCGGAGGAGACGCCGCGGATCGCGACCTGGCTCTGGCCGGGGCCAGGTTCTGCACGCTGAAGCCCGCCACGTTGCGGGCCACGCCCTCGATGTCGTCGACGCCGCGCTTGCGCAGCTCGTCCTCGGTGGGCGCGGCCACCGAGAAGGGCACCTCCAGGAGCGTCGACTCGCGCTTCAGGGAGGTCACGGTGATCTCCTCGCTGAGCTGGGTGGTGAGGGCGAAGTCCGTGGTCAGCGTCGCCCGGACTCGAGCTTGAGGTCGCGCAGCGACTGGTGGCCGACGCCGCGGAGCAAAGCGCTCGCGGAGTAGACGCCCGCGGGCACGCTCACGCTGTAGCTGCCGTCGGCGCCGGACGTGGCGGTGTGCGTGGCCTTCGTCGCCTGGTTGGTGAGCGTGATCGTGGCGCCCGGCACGACGGCGCCGCTCGCGTCGCGCACGACGCCGCTCACGCGTCCGTTGGCCGGTTGCGCCAGGACCGACGGGACGAGCCCCAGCAAAGCGATGGCGACGAATGCTGCGAAACGATTGCGTGCGACACCCATGTGCGCCTCCTGTCGAGGCCGTGAGCGTTTTTCGCTCGACGGCGTCCAAACTGGTGGATTCGTTGGCGCTACCTTTGTATCGGCGGCGCCACACGAATGTCAATTGCTTCGCGACAGGCGAGCGTATCTGCGGGTTATCGCAGCCAGCCGGGCAACGCCCCGTCTCGCCGTGCGCGCTCCTCGAGATCCTCCTGGGTGAGCCGCGCGCGCCGCTCGACCGCCGCGAGCGATGCCTGGAGCGCAGCCACGGAGGTCTTGCCGGCGGACGAGCGTCGGCGCCCGAAGACCTCGCTCTGGCTCCCGCGCTCGGCGATCTGCGAACGCAGCTCCGCAGCCCGCTCTTCGAGCGCCCGCAGCCGCTCGCGCACGCGCGCCGCTTCGGCGCGCCAGTGCTCCTCGCCTTTCCCCTTGCGGCGGGATTCGGCCGGTCGCGCCGGGCTCGCTTCGTCCGCCGCCACGGCGGGAACGGAGCTGCCGCCCGTCTCGGCGGCGAACGGATGCACGCGATCGAGGTCTTCGTTGGTGTAGACGCGCGCCGGCGGCCGTCGGCGGCCTGGGCTTCTCGTCCGCCGCCTGCGAGCGCGGGCGGCAGCCACGAGGACGAGCGACAGGCCGAGGGCCTGCGCCCGGAACGTCAGTCGGAATGTCATGGGAACGACGCCTTTCCGGGAGAGGAGTTTGGAAAGGCGGCCCGCGAGGCCGAACGGAACGCTATCAAGGCGGCGCCGGCCCGTCAAGGGCGGCCGAGGGCCTTCTGGTAGACTCGCGGTTTCGAGTCCCGATGCCCCCCCAGATCATGCTCTTCCCGTTCAGCGAGTACTGGCCCTTCTACCTGGGCTTCCTGCTGCTCGTGTTCCTGCTGCTGGCGATCGACCTGGGGGTGTTCCACCGCAAGGCGCACGCGGTCTCGATCCGGGAAGCGGCCGCCTGGAGCGTCGTCTGGGTGACGCTGGCGCTCATCTTCAACCTCGCCTTCTTCCTGTACATGCGCTTCGAGTTCCCGGGCGACCCGCGGCTCGTGGCGGTGCCCGGCTTCGATCCGCAGCAGGCCGCGCTGCAGGCGGCGCTCGAGTTCCTGGCCGGCTACGTAGTCGAGTACTCGCTGTCGGTCGACAACATCTTCGTGTTCGTCGTGGTGCTGAGCTACTTCGCCGTGCCAGCCGCCTACCAGCACCGGGTGCTGTTCTTCGGCATCCTCGGCGCGCTCGTGTTCCGCGCGATCTTCATCGCGCTCGGGGCGGCGCTGCTGCGCTTCGAGTGGGTGGTGTGGCTGTTCGGGGCGTTCCTGGTGATCACCGGCGTGCGCATGATGTTCGGGGGCGAAGAGGGGCCGGTCGAGCCCCACGAGCGCTACATCATCCGCAAGTTCCGCCAGTACGTGCCGGTCACGGGCGCCTTCCAGGGGCAGTCCTTCTTCGTGCGCGAGGCCGGCCGGCTGCACGCGACGCCGCTGTTCATCGCGCTCTTGTTCCTCGAGATGACCGACATCGTGTTCGCCGTCGACTCGGTGCCCGCCATCTTCGGCCTGACCAAGGAGCCGTTCATCGTCTTCACCTCGAACATCTTCGCGATCCTGGGTCTGCGCAACCTGTACTTCCTGCTGGCCGGGGCCGTCGACAAGTTCCACTATCTGAAGTACGGGCTCGGGATCGTGCTGGTGTTCGTGGGGCTCAAGATGACGCTGCTCAACCGCCTGTGGGACGGCCATTTCCCGATCACGTGGTCGCTCGCCGTGATCGTGGGTACGATCGCGCTCTCGATCGCCGCCTCGCTCGCTTTTCCCAAGAGCCCCAAGGAGGGCGCCTAGCCGTCATGGAACAGGACCGCGTCTCGAAGGAGATCACCCCGAAGCCGAAGGACTACTCGCAGTGGTACCTGGACGTCGTGCTCAAGACCGACATGGTCGACTACAGCCCGGTGAAGGGCTGCATGATCATCAAGCCCTACGGCTACGCCGTCTGGGAGAACATGCAGCGCGACATGGACCGGCGCATCAAGGAGACCGGCCACGTCAACGCCTACTTCCCGCTCTTCATCCCGAAGAGCCTGCTCGAGCGCGAGAAGGAGCACGTCGAGGGCTTCTCGCCCGAGTGCGCGTGGGTGACGATCGGCGGCGGAGCCGAGCTCGAGGAGCCGATCGCGGTGCGGCCGACCTCCGAGGCGATCATCTGCTCGACCTACGCGAAGTGGGTGGGCTCCTGGCGCGACCTGCCGGTGCTGATCAACCAGTGGGCGAACGTGGTGCGCTGGGAGAAGGTCACGCGCCCGTTCCTGCGCACGACCGAGTTCCTCTGGCAGGAGGGCCACACGCTGCACGAGACCGAGGCCGAGGCCGAGGAAGAGACGCTGAAGATGCTCGACGTCTACCGGGCCTTCTCGGAGGAGCAGCTGGCGATGCCGGTGCTCACCGGGCGCAAGACCGAGAGCGAGAAGTTCGCGGGGGCGCTCCGGACCTACGCGATCGAGGCGCTGATGGGCGACGGCCGCGCGCTGCAGGCCGGCACCAGCCACAACCTCGGCCAGCACTTCTCCGAGGCCTACGGGATCGAGTACCTCGACCGCACCCAGCAGCGCGCGAAGCCCTGGTCGACCTCGTGGGGGACCTCGACCCGCATGATCGGCGGGCTCGTCATGAGCCACGGCGACGACATGGGGCTGATGCTGCCGCCGCGGGTGGCGCCCTACCAGGCCGTGATCGTGCCGATCCCGCCCAAGAAGGGCGACGTCGCCGAGACGGTGCTGCCGAAGGCGCGCGAGGTGCAGGCGATGCTGCGCGGCGCGGGCCTGCGCATCCACCTCGACGCGCGCGACCAGTTCCAGCCCGGCTACAAGTACGCCGACTGGGAGATGCGCGGCGTGCCGGTGAGGCTCGAGCTCGGGCCCAAGGACATCGAGAAGGACCAGTGCGTGCTCGTGCGCCGCGACACGCGCGCGAAGGAGTTCGTGCCGCTCGCGGGTGCTGCGGCGCGACTCGCCGCCCTGCTCGAGGAGATCCAGAAGGACATGCTCGAGCGCGCGCGGGCGTTCGTCGCGGCGAACACCACGCGGGTGAAGAGCTACGACGAGTTCAAGCAGGTGATGGCCGACAAGCGCGGCTTCATCGTCGCGGGCTGGAACGGCGAAGCCGCGGTCGAGGCGAAGATCAAGGAAGAGACGAAGGCCACGATCCGCGTGATCCCGATGGGCGAGCGCGGTCGAGGCCCCCTGCGTGAAGACGGGCCAGAAAGGCCGAGAAGTAGTCTTCGCGCAGGCCTACGTAGCGTCTCTTTTCGCCCCGCCGAGTAGAGGCGAAAAGAGACGCTCTCTAGCTATTTCGTCGTCTTTGTTCCGTTGTCCGTTCCGTCCACCTCCGGCCGCTCGCGTTCGAACTCGCCCCGGGGCGAGATCTGCTTCAAGTAATTCTACGACCTCACTCCGTCTGGACCGAGTTGCCGAGCGCAACCCCCGAGCATCTCCGGCGTCTCATGCTTCGAGTGGACCCTTGCTCGGATTATATAGAATCGTATATAATCCAGCCTTCTGCTCGTCGACTCGAATGGCTCCCGACTCCCAAGACGCCCGCACTTCCTGATCCTCGTGGCGCTGCTCGCCGGCGACGCGCACGGGCTCGAGATCGCGCGTGAGGTCGAGCGGCTGTCCGAGAGGCGGGTGCGGCTCTGGCCGGCGACGCTCTACGGGGCGCTCGAGGACCTCCTCGGCTACGGCTGGATCGAGGAGCGGCACGAGCCGGGCGCGGGCGAGCGCAAGCGCGTCTACGGCATCACGCGCGCGGGGCAGGCCGTGGCGCGCGGCGAGACGCGGCGGCTCGCGCTGCTCGTGAAGATCGCGCGCTCGCGCGTCCGGCCGCGCGGGGAGACGGCGTGAGCCCGCACCAGGCGGCCCGCGTCTACCGGGCGCTGCTGCGCCTCGCTCCGCGGAAGCTGCGCGAGACGCACGCCGACGAGATGGAGGCGCTCTTCCTCGAGCGCTGGTCCGAGCGCGGCCTTGCGGCGGCCGTCTGGGCGAGCGCCGTCCTCGACCTCGCGGGCGCCAGGCTGCGCGCCTGGCGCCGTGCCGTTCGTCGTCCGTGGGAACCCAGGACCAAGGCTCGGAGGACCGACATGATCGGACACGACCTGCGCTTCGCGCTTCGCTCGCTGCTGCGCCAGAGGCTCGCCGGCGCGCTGGTGGTGGCGATGCTCGCCCTCGGCCTCGCGGCAAACGTCGCCGTCTTCGGCCTGATCAACGGCCTCTTCCTGGGCGGCCGCTGCCGTTCCCCGAGCCGGAGCGGCTCGTCTACATCAACGAGCGCGCGCCGCGCTGGAACCTCGACGTGGTGGGCATCAACTACCCCGACCTCGCCCAGTGGCGCCGGGAGCAGCGCCAGTTCGAGGCGATCGCCTACTACGACGGCGCCAGCTTCAACGCCTCCGACGGCACGAACGCGCTGCGGCTGGAGGGCGCGCAGGTCACCCACGACTTCGCGGCCGTGCTCGGGGTGAAGCCGATCCTCGGCCGCTTCTTCACGGCGGAGGAGGATCGCCCGAAAGGCCCACAGGTCGTCGTCATCAGCTACGGGCTCTGGCAGGACCGCTTCGGCGGGGAGCGCGACGTGCTCGGCAAGGCGCTGCGGCTCGACGGCGTCGCGCGCACCGTGATCGGCGTGATGCCGCGCGGCGTCGACTTCCCGGGCGGCATCCGCTTCTACGTGCCGCTCGCCGCCGAGCTCCGGGACGACGGCCAGAGCTACTCCGGCAACGGGATCGGCCGGCTCAAGCCCGGCGTGACGGCCGCACAGGGCGAGGCCGACCTGCTGCGCACGCAGCAGCCGATCTGGGACGCGCGCGACAAGGAGAGGGTCGTCTCGCCCTACGCGGTCCCGTTGCGCGAGGAGCTGGTGCGCGACTTCCGCACGAGCGCCCGGGCGCTCGCCGGGGCCGTCGGGCTGCTGCTGGTGGTGGCGTGCGCCAACGTCGCGAGCCTGATGCTGGCCCGCGCGCTCGCCAGGCGCCGCGAGATCGCGATCCGGGTCGCCGTCGGCGCGAGCGGCGGGCGGCTGCTGCTCCAGCTGCTGGTCGAGAACCTGCTCTTCGCGCTCGCCGGCGGCGTGCTCGGTCTCGCCCTCGGCTACGCCGCTCTGCGCGCGCTGGTGAGGGCGCTCCCGGACGAGGTCCCGAGCTGGGCCGTCTTCGGCATCGACGCCCGCGTCGTCGGCTTCGCCTTCGCGGCCACGGCGCTGACGCTCGTGCTCTTCGGCTGGGCGCCCGCGCTGCATGCCCTGCGCGGCGACCTGCGTCAGGCGATGTCGACGGCCGCGTCCGGCAGCACCGCCTCGCCGCGACGGCGACCTGCGGCTGCTCCGGACGGCGCACGCTGCGGCTGCTGGTGGGAGCGGAGTTCGCGCTCGCGGCGCTCCTGCTGGTCTGCGGCGGCCTGCTGCTCCAGGCCGTACACGCGCGTCCGGCAGATCGACCCCGGGTTCGAGCCGCGCGGCGTGCTGACCTTCGGCGTCTTCCTGCCGGCGGCGTCCTATCCGGACGAGGCCAAGCGGCTCGCCTTCTGGAACCGGCTCGATCGAGCGCCTGCAGGCGCAGCCGGGTGTCGCCTCGGCGGCGGCGATCACCTGCGCGCCGCTCGGCTGCCACTGGGGCAACTTCTTCATGGCCGAGGGCGCGCCGCCGCGCGGGAAGGACGACAAGAACCCGGTCGTGCTGCAGCGCTATGCCACCGTCGACTACTTCGAGGCGATGGGCATCCGGCTCCGGGAGCGGGCGGCTCTTCGAGCCCGACGGATTTCGGCCCGGGCGAGCCGCGCGGCGCGATCGTCAACGAGGCGTTCGTCCGCGAGTTCCTGCCGGGCGAGGCGCACCCCGTCGGCCACCGCTTCCGCAGGGGCAGCTCGAGCGAGACACCCTGGATCCCGATTCTCGGCGTCGTCGGCGACGTGAAGCACTACGGGCTCGAGCGCCCGATGCGTCCGGGCGTCTACTTCCCGTTCACGGCGCGGCCCGTCGACAGCCTGACGGTGGCGCTCAAGACGGCGGGCGATCCCGAGAGCCTCGTGGCCGGGGCGCGAGCGGCCGTGCGCGAGCTCGACCCCGACCTGGCGGTCTTCCAGGTGCGCACGATGGAGCAGGCGCTGCGGCGCTCGATGACGGCGCGCGCGACGTACTCGTGGCTGCTCGCCGTTTTCGCGCTCCTCGCGCTGCTGCTCGCGCTCGGCGGCACCTACTGGTGTGACGGGCTACCTGGCCTCGCAGCGCACGCGCGAGATGGGCATCAGGATCGCTCTCGGCGCGCGCACCGCCGACATCCGCCGCAGCGTCCTCAAGGGCAGCCTCGCTGTCGTGGTCGTCGGTATGGTGCTCGGCGCGCTGTCATCGATTGCCGCGGCCAACCAGATCTCGAGCCTGCTGTTCGGAGTCTCTCCGCACGACCCCGTAGTGCTCGTAGGGGCGGTGCTCGTGCTGGGGCTCACCGCGCTCGCGGCGAGCTGGTTCCCGGCGGTGCGCGCCTCGCGCGTCGATCCGATGACCACGCTCCGGTCGGAGTAGCTCTTCACACTTCTTCATCTGTCCCACACACGGGCGAAAGCCGGCCGTCCCATCCTTCTGTTGTGAGGGGCCGGAGAAGCCCCGGGGGAGAGGGAGAAGAAGTCATGGCCGACACGAATCAGGGATCGCAGGCAGGGGGAACGCCGCTCTGGCGGCGACGCACGTTCTGGCTGGGAGGCGGAGCTTTGGCGGGGCTGGCCACGCTCGGCCTGATGGCACCGCGGGCGATGGCCTTCCGCGGGCTGCACGGATCGTTCGGGCACGGCCGCCACGGGTTCGGCGCGCAGATCCTGAAGGACCCGGCCGCGGCCAAGGAGCACGCGGCGACGGCGGTCGAGTTCGCGCTGCGCGGCGTGAACGCGACCGACGAGCAGAAGCAGCAGGCGCGCCGCATCACGGACCGGCTCGTGGACGAGCTCGGGCCGATGGCCAAGTCGCACCACGACAACCGCGAGGCGATCGCGCAGGAGTTCTTGAAGCCGCAGATCGACCGCGCGGCGATCGAAAGGCTGCGCCAGCAGGAGCTGGAGCTCGCCGACCGCGCTTCGAAGCTGGCCGTCACGGGCTTCGCCGACCTCGCCGACGTGCTCACGGCCGAGCAGCGCCAGGACCTGATCGCCTTCGCCCACCGCTTCCACGGCGGGCACGCGGAATAACGCTACGGGGGCTCGGGGGCGTACACCCCGCTGCCGCGTGCTCTTCGGTGCCGTCGTCCGTTGTCCTCCAGTCCAGCCCCGTCTCCGTCTCTTGCTACGATCCGGCCAATGGAGCGCATCCTCATCATCGAAGACGACGCGGCGCTCGCCGGCCTCGTGCGCGACTACCTGAAGCCCTTCGGCTACGAGGTCACGGCGGCGCCCACCGCGGCCGAGGGCCTGCGGCGGCTGCCCGAAGGGTGGAGCGCCGTGCTGCTGGACGTGATGCTGCCGGACCTCGACGGCTTCGAGGTCTGCCGCCGGATCCGCGCGGGCTCCGACGTGCCGGTGCTGATGCTCACCGCGCGCGGGCAGGACGAGGACCGCATCGTCGGGCTCGAGATCGGCGCCGACGACTACCTGCCCAAGCCCTTCAACCCCCGCGAGCTGCTGGCGCGGCTGCGCGCGGTGCTGCGTCGGCGCGAGTCCGGCCGCTCGCAGGCCGCCGTCCTGCGCTTCGGCCGGCTGGAGATCGACCAGGACGCTCGCGCCGTCCGCCTCGACGGCGAGGAGCGCGTGCTCACGAGCTACCAGTTCGACCTGCTGGTGGCGCTCGCGGAGTCGGCGGGACGCGTGCTCGGGCGCGAGACGCTGATGGCGCGCGCGGGACACGCAGCCAGCGAGGCGTTCGACCGCTCGATCGACGTTCACGTCTCGCGCATCCGCGCCGCGATCGAGGACGACCCCAGGCGCCCACGCCGGCTGCTGACGGTGCGCGGCGCCGGCTACGTCTTCGCGCGCAAGCAGGACGAGGAGTGATGCGAAGGCTGCGGACGCAGATCCACCTGACGATCGTCGCGGTGCTCGCGCTGTTCGTCGTGCTGGCGGGCGCCGCCTGGTGGCACGCGGCGGGGCTGCGCGAGCAGGGGCGATTCGCGGGCATGGTCGCCGACACCGCGGCCGAGCTGCTGCCCGGGCCCGAGCGCCCGGTCGCGGAGCTGCAGGCGACACTCGACCGCCTCGGCCCGCGCTTCGGCGTCGACGCCGCGGTCTACACGCCGGGAGGGGAGCTGGTCGCCTGGGTGGGGCGCCCGCTGCCGCTGCCTGCGGAGAGCGGCGTGCGCGGGCACTGGTCGCGGATCCGCGGCCACCTGCTGCTCGCCGTCCAGCTGGCGGACGGGCGGCGGCTGGTGGCCGCGCGCCAGCCCGATTTCCAGCACGGCCTCGGGCTGCTCGCGACGCTGGCGCTCCTCGCGCTGGCCGTCGGCGTCGGCGCGTGGCCGCTCGTGAGGCGGCTCACGCGAAGGCTCGAGCGCTTGCAGTCGCGCGTCGAGGCCCTCGGCCGCGGCGACCTCGCGGCGCGTGCGCCGGTCGAGGGCCGGGACGAGGTGGCGGACCTGGCGCGCAGCTTCAACCGCGCCGCCGAGCGCATCCAGGGGCTGGTCGAGGCGCAGCGTCGCCAGCTCGCCTTCGCGTCGCACGAGCTGCGCTCGCCGCTCGCGCGGCTGCGGATCGCGCTCGAGATGCTGCGGGGCGACGACGCCGTGCGCGCGGGAGCCGCGCGCGACGTCGCGGAGCTCGACGCGCTCATCTCCGAGCTGCTCGAAGCGAGCCGGCTCGAGGCCGTGGGAGCGGGGGAGCGAGCGGAGCTGCTGGACCTGCTGGGGCTGGTCGCCGAGGAAGCCGCGCGCACCGAGGCCGTCGTCTCGGGCGAGCCCGTGGAGCTGCGCGGCGACGCGCGCCTGCTGCGACGGCTCGTGCGCAACCTGCTCGACAACGCGCGCCGCCACGCCGGCGGCACGGAGGTGACGGCGCGCGTCGAGCCCACGCCGCGGGGCGCGCGGCTGCGCGTGGCGGACCGCGGACCCGGGGTTCCCGAGAGCGAGCGCGAACGGATCTTCGAGCCGTTCTACCGGCCGCCGGGCGCGCCGGAGACGGGGAGCGGCTACGGCCTCGGTCTCGCCCTCGTGCGGCAGATCGCGCGCGCGCACGGTGGAGACGTGGCCTGCCGGCCGCGCGACGGCGGCGGCACGGAGTTCGAAGTCGTGCTCGCGTCCGACGGTCCGCACTAGAATAGGGGTCGGTGCACGCCGATGTTCCTCGTGCCCGAGCTTCTGAGCATGGCCTTCTTCGCTAGCCTCGCGGCGAACGGCGCCGACGATGCGGCGTTCGTGCGCGCACGGGAAGAGATGGTCGCGACGCAGATCGCCGCGCGCGGCGTCAAGGACCCGAAGACGCTCGCGGCGATGCGCAAGGTGCCGCGCCACCTCTTCGTTCCCGAGGGCTCGCGGGGGCAGGCCTACGAGGACCACCCGCTGGGGATCGGCCACGGCCAGACGATCTCGCAGCCCTACATCGTCGCGTTCATGACCGAGGCCGCCGGGCTGCGCGGCGGCGAGAGCGTGCTCGAGATCGGCACCGGCTCCGGCTACCAGGCGGCGGTGCTGAGCCAGATCGCGGCGCGCGTCTTCACGATCGAGATCGTGGCGCCGCTCGCCGCGAGCTCGGCGGCGCTCCTGAAGCGGCTCGGCTACGCGAACGTGTCGGTCCGCGCGGGCGACGGCTACCTCGGCTGGCCGGAGGCCGCCCCCTTCGACGCGATCCTCGTCACCGCCGCGGCGCCGAAGATCCCGGCGCCGCTCAAGGAGCAGCTGAAGGACGGCGGGCGCCTCGTGCTGCCGGTCGGCGACGACTGGCAGGAGCTGGTCGTGGTGACGCGGCGCGGCGAGCGCTTCGAGGAGAACCGGCTGCTGGCCGTTCGTTTCGTGCCGATGACCGGCAAGGTCCGACAGTAGCGGCCGCCCCCGCGACGGGGTGGTAGGATCGAATCCATGAGGCTTCCTCGTCCTTCCTGGCTGGCGCGCGGCCGCGGCGCTCGCCGCCAGCGCCGCTGCCAGCCCGGCGGTCATCCCGCTCACGCTGCCCTCGGGCACCGTGCTGCAGGTCGAGGTGATGGTCAAGGACGAGGACCGCGCGATGGGCCTGATGTTCCGGCCTTCGCTGCCCAAGGACCGCGGCATGCTCTTCATCTTCGAGCGGCCCGACTTCCACGGCATCTGGATGAAGAACTGCCGCTTCCCGATCGACATCGTCTGGCTCGACGAGGAGCGCAAGGTGGTGCACCTGGCCGAGTCCGTGCCGCCCTGCAAGGCCGAGCCGTGCCCCGTCTACAACCCCCTGCGGCGGGCCTCGTACGTCGTCGAGCTCAACGCCGGCCAGGCGCGCCGCGAGAAGGCGGTGCTCGGCTCGACCTTCAGCTTCATCCTGACGACGCCCGAGGCCGCCCGCTAGCGATCGGGCGCGGCCGCGCTCAGACCTCGGGCGGCGGCAGGCCCATGCCCGCCCACTCCTCGCGCGCCGGGCCGTAGATGCCCGGCACCTTCAGCCCGGCCTGGCGCATCAGCACGGTCATCTGTCCCCGGTGGTGCGTCTGGTGAGAGATCAGCACCGTGAGCGTGAGGCCGCGCTTCCACGTGTCGCCGTACATGTCGTCCGACTGCTGCAGCGTCTCGTCGGTCCAGCTGGCCCGGATGGCGGGCAGCAGCGACGCCGAGGCCGCCTCGTAGCCGGCCACGATCGCCGCGGCCGTCGCGGGGAGCGGGGCGTGCTCGCCGGGGCCGGCGAGCTTCAGCCCCGTGCGACCCATCATCTCGCCCGGCGTCGTCGTGATGTGCCAGGCCAGGCGCCCGAGCGTGCGCTCCTGCGGGGCGACCGCCTGGAGCGAGCGATGCGTCGGTCAGCGCGCGCAGGACCTTGAGCGTGCCCTCGCTCTCGAACTCCCAGGCGCGCTCGAAGTGCGACAGCTTCGTGAACACGAGATCCCCTCCCGAAGGCGCGGAGCGTAGCACGGTCGCGGCTCTCCCACCCATGGATGTAGACAGCCTACATCCATGGGTGTAGGCTGTCTCCATCCTGGAGCCGCGATGGCCAAGCCCTCCGCATACCGGAACCGCATCGAGGTCCTGCAGGGGACCCTCGACCTGCTCGTGCTGCAGACCCTGCAATGGGGCCCACGCCATGGCTACGGCATCGGCCGCGCGATCCAGGCCGGGTCCGGCGAGCGGCTGAAGGTCGACACCGGCTCGCTCTACCCGGCGCTGCACCGCCTCGAGCGGCAGGGCTGGATCGCGGCGGAGCTGGAAGACCTCCGAGAACAAGCAGCGCGTCCGGGTCTACCGGCTGACGGCCAGGGGCAAGCGCCAGCTGCTCGCCGAGCGCTCGTGGTGGGAGCAGCTGACTGGAGCGATCGACGGGATCCTCGGCCCGCAGCCGGAGCGGGGCGAGTCATGAGCCGCGGGCTGCCGTTCTTCCGCCGCCGCCGGGATCAGGAGCTGCGCGAGGAGATCGAGGGACATCTCGCGGAGGCCGTGCGCGAGCGCAGGGAGCGAGGCGAGAGCGCGGCCGAGGCGGAGGCGGCGGCGCGGCGCGAGCTCGGCAACGCGCTGCTGGTCCGCGAGGTCACGCGCGACGCCTGGGGCTGGGGCTTCCTCGACGAGCTCGTCCAGGACGCGTCCTACGCGCTGCGCGTGCTCCGCCGCAACCGGGGCTTCAGCGCCGTCGCCGTGCTGACGCTCGCGCTCGGCATCGGCGCCAACGTCGCGATCTTCGACGTGGTCCACGCGGTGCTGCTGCGCCCGCTGCCGCTGCCGGACGACGAGCGGCTGGTGATCGTCGGACCCGAGTGGCGGGGCTCGATCGGCAGCGTGGCTCCCGCGGACTTCCTCGACCTGCGCGCGCAGAACCGCGTCTTTGCAGGGATGACCGGGGTTTGCGCTGTCACCCTGAACCTGCGGGAGGGCGAGCAGCCGGAGCGCCGCCAGGGCGTGGTCGTGACGCCGGAGTTCTTCGACGTGGTCGGCGTGCGGCCCCGCCTCGGCCGCGGCTTCCTGCCCGACGAGCACGGTGCGGGACGCGACCACGTGGTGGTGATCAGCGACTCGCTCTGGCGCGCGCGGCTCGGCGCGAGCCCCGACGTGCTCGGGCGCCAGCTGCTGCTCAACGATGAGCCCTACACCGTCGTCGGCGTGGCGCCGCCGGGCTTCCGCTTCCCGGAGGACGCGGAGCTCTGGGTGCCGCCGCGCTTCGCGGTCCCGCACCGGATCGGCGAGCCCAAGGACCCGTCGCAGAACCGCGGCTCGCACTACTTCGAAACCTACGCGCGCCTCAAGCCCGGCGTCAGCTACCGCGAGGCGCAGGCCGACGTCAGCGTGATCATGGCGCGCATCGCCCAGGCGGACCCCACGGCGGACGCCCGCGGCGGAGCGTTCGTACGCAACCTGCGCGAGTATCTGGTGGGCGAGTCCCGCCGCGCGCTCCTGGTGATGCTGGGCGCGGTGGCGCTCGTGCTGCTGGTCGCGTGCGCCAACGTGGCGAGCCTGCTGCTGGCGCGGGGGGCGGCGCGCCAGCGTGAGCTCGCGCTGCGCACGGCCCTCGGCGCGAGCCGCGGCCGCGTCGTGCGCCTGGTGCTCACCGAGAGTCTCGTGCTGGGGCTGCTCGGAGGCGTGCTCGGCGTCGCGATCGCGGGCGCGGGCGTGCCGCTGCTGGTGCGACTCGTGCCCCAGTCGGCCCAGAACCTGGTGCGGCTGCAGCTCGATCCCGTCGTGCTGCTGTTCGCGCTCGCTGTCGCTCTCGTGACGGCGGTCGTCTTCGGCCTCTCGCCGGCACTCGTGGCGGTCGCGGGCCGCGGGCCCGCGGCGCTCCACGACGCCGCGCGCTCGAGCACCGCGGGGCGCAGCCGCCGTGGCTTCCAGCGCCTGCTGGTGACCGGCGAGACGGCGCTCGCGCTGATGCTGCTGGCCGGCGCCGGCCTGCTCGTCAAGAGCTTCCTGCGGATGCGCAGCGTCGATCCCGGCTTCCAGCCGGCGAGCGTCGTGTCGATGAGCGTGAACCTGCCCCTGCCCGCGTATCTCGAGCCCGCGCGGCGGATCGCGTACGCGCGCGAAGCGCTCGCGAGCATCGAGCGCGTGCCCGGCGTCGCCGTGGCGGCGCTCGTCACACGGGTCCCGCTGCGGCCGGGCAGCAGCTCGCGCGGCGTGACGATCGAGGGCCGCAGCTACAAGCCGGAGCAGCCGGTCGAGCAGGTCATCCCGAACTACGTGGCCGTGAGCCCCGGCTACTTCCGGACGCTCGGGATCACGGTGCTGGCGGGGCGCGAGTTCACGGGCGACGACAGCGGGGAGCGACCGGCGGTGCTGATCGTGAGCGCGGCCGCGGCCGAGACCTTCTGGCCGGGCGAGAGCCCGCTCGGCCGGCGCCTGAGCTTCAGCGAGGGGATGCTCGAGGTGGTCGGCGTGGTCGCCGACGTTCGCACGGCCTCGCTCGCGCAGCGCCCGCTGCCGCTGCTGTATGCGCCCTACGCGCAGGATCCCTGGCCCTTCATGAGCTTCGTCGCCCGCACCGTCCCGTCGCCCGAGTCGGTCTCGGGCGAGCTGCGGCGGGCGATCCAGGCGGTGGACAAGTCGCTGCCCGTCACTGGCGTGCGCACGCTCGAGCAGGTCGTGTCGGAGTCGCTCGCGCCGCGGCAGTTCCAAACCGGCCTGACGTCCGCGTTCGCTGCGCTCTCGCTCGTGCTCGCGATGATGGGCATCTACGGCGTGATGTCGTATGCGGTCGCCCAGCGCACGCGCGAGATCGGGATCCGTGCGGCGCTCGGCGCCGAGCCGGGACGGCTCTTCCGCGAGGTCGTTGGGGAGGGCCTCCGCGTCGTAGGCCTCGGCGCGCTGCTCGGTCTCGCCGGCGCCTTCGCGGCGAGGAGCGCGCTCGCCAGCCTGCTGTTCGAGGTGAGCCCGTTCGACCCCTTGACCTTCACCATCGTGCTTCTGCTCCTGGTCGTGGTCGCCGTGTGCGCCTGCCTCGTTCCGGCTCGCCGCGCGATGCGCGTCGATCCGGTGGTGGCGCTTCGGACGGAATGAGGAGCTTCCCGCTCAAGGCGAGGGCGGCAGGCTGAGCGAGGCCTGGCCGAAGAAGTAGCGCCAGCCCTGGGGCGTGCGCACGTAGGTGTCGCTGAACCAGAGCTTCTTGTCGATCGGCTTGCCGCCGCTCGTGCCCTTGAGCCAGAGCCTCGCGGTCACCACCGCGGTGTCGCCGTGCACGCGGACCTTCTGGGTGCCGGGATCCTCCACCTGGTGCTCCCAGACGAACTCCTTGTCCCTCGCCGACTTGATGAGGTCGGCCTTGTTGTAGACGGTGCCGCTGCCGACCACCAGCACGAAGTCGTCGAGCAGGATCCGCGCCATCGTCTCGGCGTCGTTCTTCTCGACGGCCGCCTGGTACTGAGTATCGAGGTCGGCGACAGCCTTCTCGTCGGCCGCTCGCGAGTCGGGAGCCGCGCCGACCGTCGCGAGCGCGAGGCCCGCGACTCCAAGCAGCGCGAGGTGCAAGACCAGTCTCATGAGTTCCTCCTCTGCGGAAGTATCCTCTCGGCAGGCACTCGCGTCTCGCGCCGTTCTATTTTTTGAACACCAGGCAGGAGGCTCGCCATGGAGGCTCGACTGAACGACCTGAAGTTCGCGATGCGAATGCTGACGAAAGACCGCGGCGTCACGCTCGTCGCCGTGATCACGCTCGCGCTCGGCATCGGTGCGAACACGGCGCTCTTCAGCGTGGTGAAGGCGGTCCTCTTGAGCTCGCTGCCGTACGCACAGGCCGATCGGCTCGTGAGCCTCGCCACGGGCGGCCCCGGCGACCAGCGTCCCACGACCGTGGACTTCACGACCACGTTCGACTTCCGCGCGCGCAGCCGGTCGTTCGACCACGTCGTGCTCTTCCGGGGCTGGTCGCGGACCAACGTGGGCGAGGGCGAGACCGAGCTCATCCGCGGACAGAAAGTCGGGCACGACTTCTTCGACACGCTCGGCGTGAAGATGCAGCTCGGGCGCTCGTTCCGGCCCGAGGAGGACGCGCCGAAGGCCGACCGCGTGCTGGTCCTGAGCCACGGCCTGTGGCTGCGCCGCTTCGGCGGCGACGCCGGCATCGTGGGCCGCTCGGTCCAGCTGAACGGCGCGAGCTACGAGGTGGCGGGCGTGCTGCCGCCGGGCTTCCGCCCGCTGCGGCCGAACGCCGACTCTCCCGTGCCCGAGATGTACTCGCCGCTCGGCTACGCGCTCGGGCAAGACAACGCGTGCCGCGGCTGCCAGCACCTGCAAGCGATCGCGCGGCTCAAGCCGGGCGTGAGCGTCGCGCAGGCGCAGGCCGAGCTCGACACCGTCCTCCGCGCGCTCGTGGCGGAGCACCCGACCGACTACGACTCGCGGACGGGCGTGCTCGTGGAGCCGCTCGCGCAGCGGATCGTGGGCCGCACGGAAACGCCGCTCTGGATCCTGTTCGGCGCCGTCGGCTTCGTGCTGCTGATCGCGTGCGCCAACGTCGCGAACCTGCTGCTGGCGCGCGCTGCCGGGCGCGGCCGCGAGCTGGCGCTGCGCACGGCGCTCGGCGCGAGCCGCGCGCGGCTCGTGAGGCAGCTGCTGGTCGAGAGCCTGCTGATCGCCGCGGTCGGCGGCGTGCTCGGGGTGCTGCTCGCCGTCTGGGGGACCGCGCTTCTGGTCTCCGTCGGCCCCCGCGAGATCCCGCGCCTCGAGGAGGTCGGCATCGACTGGTCCGTGCTGGCCTTCAGCCTCGCGGTGACGCTCGGGACCGGCGTCCTGTTCGGGCTCGTGCCGGCGCTGCGTGCCTCGCGCGTCGAGCCGAACGCCGCGCTCAAGGAGGGCGGGCGCGCGCTCGACTCGGGCACGCGCCACGGCCTCCGCAGCGCGCTCGTGGCCTCGGAGCTGGCGCTCGCGTTCGTGCTGGTCGTGGGCACGGCGCTCCTCGGCAAGAGCTTCCTGCGCCTGGTGCAGGTGGACCCGGGCTTCGACCCGCGCGGCGTCGTCACGATGGGCGTCCATCTCTGGGGCGAGCGCTACCAGAAGGCCGAGGCCGAGGTCGGCTTCTACCGCCAGGTGATGGACGAGCTGCGCGCGCGGCCGGGGGTGGAGGCGGTCGGCATGGTCAGCACCGTCCCGTTCGACGGCTTCGACCAGCGCGGCTTCCACATCCAGGACCGGCCGCTCGCGAATCCGTCCGAGGCGCCCAACGTCGACCACTACAGCGTCACGCCCGACTACTTGCGCGTGATGAGGATCCCGCTGAAGCGCGGACGCATGCTCAGCGAGGCGGACGGCGCGAACGCGCCGCGCGTGGCGCTCGTGAGCGAGTCCACGGCACGGCTCGTCTTCCCGGGCGAGGACCCGATCGGCCGCCACGTGCAGTTCGGCGGGCGTGACGAGAAGCAGCCGTGGGCGACGATCGTCGGCGTCGTCGGCGACGTGCAGCAGTACGGGCTCGACCACGCCCCGACGCCGCAGTCGTACGCTCCACAGGCGCAGGACGTCTCGTTCGGCTACAGCCTGTTCGTCCGCACGACGCGCAGCGCGGCGAGCCTCGAGCCCGAGCTGCGCGCCATCTTCCGCGGGATCGACAAGACGCAGCCGGTCCAGCCGCTGGTGCCGCTCGAGACGTACCTCAGGGGGTCGCTCGCCGAGCGGCGCTTCACGCTCGCGCTGCTCGCGGGGATGGGCGCGCTCGGGCTGCTGATGGCAGCGGTCGGTGCCTACGGCGTCGTCTCCTACGCCGTCAGCCTGCGCACGCGCGAGGTGGGGATCCGGATGGCGCTCGGGGCGCAGTCGGCCGAGCTCCTGGCGATGGTGATGCGCCAGGGGCTGTGGCTGGCCGCGGCCGGGCTGGGCGTCGGTTACGCCGCCTCGCTCGCACTCACGCGCTTCCTCTCGAGCCTGCTCTTCGAGGTGCATCCGATGGACCCGGCGGCGTTCCTGGCGGTGGCCGCTCTGCTCGCGGCCGTCGTGCTGGCCGCGACGTGGCTGCCCGCGCGTCGCGCGACCCGCGTCGACCCGCTGGTGGCACTCCGGCACGAGTAGGCGTTGACACCTATGCCTTCTACAGGTACATATGTAGAAGACGGAGGCATCGATGCCTGAAGCCCGGACGGACCTGCCGCAGGGAACCCTGGACCTCCTGATCCTGAAGGTGCTGGCGCTCGGCCCGCTCCACGGCTATGCGATCGCCCAGCGCCTGCAGCAGATCTCGCGCGACGTCGTGCAGGTGCAACAGGGCTCGCTCTACCCGGCCCTTCACCGGCTCGAGAACAAGGGGCTGCTCGCCTCCGACTGGAAGATCTCCGACACCGGGCGCGAGGCGAAGTTCTACCGGCTCACGGCCAGGGGGAAGACCCACCTCGGCACCGAGCAGGAGAGCTGGCGGCGGCTCACCGAAGCCGTGTCGCTGATCCTGGCCTCGGACGGAGAGCCGTCGTGACCTGGCTCGGCCGGCTGCTGCGCGGCGGGCGCATGGAGCGCGAGCTCGACCGCGAGCTGCGCGACCACATCGAGCGGCAGACGGCGGACTACGTCGCGGCCGGGTTCGGCGCGGCCGAGGCACGGCGGCGCGCCGCGCTCGAGTTCGGCGGGCTCGAGAGATGAAAGAGGAGTGCCGCGACGCGCGCGGCACCCGCCTCGTCTCCGATCTCGCCCAGGACCTGCGCTACGGCCTGCGCATGCTGCGCAAGAGCCCCGGCTTCACGTTCGTGGCGATCGCCTCGCTCGCGCTCGGGATCGGCGCGAACACCGCGATCTTCACGCTCGTCGACAGCCTGCTCCTGCGCGCGCTGCCGGTGCGCGACCCCGGCGAGCTGGTGCGGCTCAAGGACGGCTCCTGGACGAACCCGATCTGGGAGGCAGATCCGCGAGCGCGCGCCGCAGCTCGTGGAGGGCGCCGCGGCCTGCTCGGACACGCAGCTCGATCTCGCTTCGGGCGGCGAGGCGCAGCTCGCGCAGGCGTTCTACGCGAGCGGCGGGTTCTTCGACGTCGTGGGCGTCCCGGCCATGCTGGGGCGCACCTTCACGCCCAACGACGACCGCCGCGGCGGCGGCGGCGCCGGCGCCCGTGGCCGTCCTGAGCTACGCCTTCTGGCAGCGCCGCTACGGAGGCGCCGCGGACGCGATCGGCCGCACGCTCACGCTCAACGGCATCCCGTTCACGGTCGTGGGCGTGACGCCGCCCGGCTTCTTCGGCCCGAGCGTCGGCCGGTCGTTCGACGTCGCGGTGCCGATCGGGATGGTGGACCGAGTGCAGGGGAACGACCGCAGCTGGCTCGACGCCCGCTCTACGTGGTGGCTCGACGTGATCGCGCGCCTGCGGCCTGGCCAGACGGTTGAGGCGGCGAGCTCGGCGCTGCGGGCGGCGCGCCCGCAGATCCGCGAGGCCACCCTGCCCGACGAACTGGCGTCCCAAGGACCTCGAGACGTACCTGCGCGAGGGGTCGCTCACGTTCGTGCCGGCGAGCAACGGCTTCTCCGAGATCCGCAGCAGCTATGAGCGGCCGCTGCTCACGGTGATGGGCGTCGTGGTGCTCGTGCTGCTGATCGCCTGCGCGAACCTGGCGAGCCTGCTGCTCGCACGCGCCAACGCGCGGCGCCAAGAACTCGGCGCGCGGCTCGCGCTCGGCGCCTCGCGCCAGCGCCTCGCCCGCCAGCTGCTCGCGGAGTGCCTGCTGCTCGCGCTGCCCGGGGCGGCGCTCGGCCTGCTCGTCGCGCAGTGGGGCAGCCGCCTGCTGGTGCGCCAGATCACGGCCCAGCAGGGGCTCGTGTCGCTCGACGTGTCGCTGCACTGGCGCGTGCTGCTGTTCACGGTCGCGCTGACGCTCGCGACGGCTGTGCTCTTCGGCGTGGCGCCCGCGCTGCGGGGAACGGGCTTCTCCCCGCAGGACGCGATCCGGCAACAGGGCAGAACCCTCGCTGGAGAAGGCCCGGGTGCCCTCGGCGGGCCGCTGGTCGTGGCCCAGGTGGCCCTCTCGCTCGTGCTCGTGTTCGCGGCGGGGCTCTTCCTGCGGAGCTTCTCGGGGCTCGCCACGCGCGACCTCGGGCTCGACGAGGACGCGCTGCTGCTGGTCAACCTCGACGCCCAGCGCAGCGGGAACGCGCAGGGGCGCGGCGCGCTGTTCTCTCAGGTCGCCCGGGAGGCGGGAACGGCCCCGGGCGTGGCCGCGGCGGCCGTCTCGGTGGTCCCTCCCGTGAGCGGGATGGGCTGGAACAACAACTTCCAGGTCCGGGGCGGCCCGACGCTCAACGATCGGGATGCGAGCGCGTGGATGAACGCTGTGACGCCGGGCTGGTTCGCCACTTATCGCACGGCTCTCATCGCGGGGCGCGACTTCGACGCGCGGGACGGGAAAGGCACACCGCGCGTCCTGATCGTCAATGAGGCGTTCGTGCGCCGCTTCGTCGGCGCGGCAGCGCCCCTCGGCGGCGTCGTGGACCAGGAGGGCGAGCCCGGCGTGCGACGACCGCCGCTCGAGATCGTGGGCGTCGTGAAAGACGCCGTGTACCGCTCGCCGCGCGACGCGGACGAGCCGACCGTGTACGTGCCGATGGCGCAGCTGCCGAACGAGGACAGTTGGCCCTTTGCGAGCCTCGCCGTGCGCGCGAGCGCGGGCTCGCCGGTGCTCCTCAGCCGGTCGCTGACGGCCGCGATCGGGCGCGTCGACCCGAAGCTCTCCCTGACCTTCAAGCTCCTGTCCGACCAGGTCGGCGCCGCGATGATGCGCGAGAGGATCGTCGCGATGCTGTCGGGCTTCTTCGGCTTCCTCGCGCTCTTCCTGGCCGGGCTCGGCCTCTACGGCGTCACCTCGCACGCGGTGAACCGGCGCCGCACGGAGATCGGCGTGCGCATCGCGCTGGGCGCCGACTCGAGGGCGTCGTGCGCCTCGTGCTGGGCCGCGCCTCGCCGGCTGATCGCGCGTCGGCGTCGTGCAGGCGTCGTGATCAGCCTGCTGCTGTCGCGCTTCGTCGAGGCGCTGCTCTACGGCCTTCCTCCGCGCGATCCGGCGACCCTCGCCGGCGCCGTGGCGGTGCTCGTCGCCGTGGGCCTGCTGGCCGCGGGGCTGCCGGCGCGCCGCGCGTCACGCATCGATCCAGCCACGGTGCTGCGCGAGGGATAGGCCGGCGGCCCCGGGCGCTCGGGCAACCCTCGGCCCCTCTCTGGCGTCTCAGTCTCCGAGAGGGAGGTATGTCCATGCGCGAGTGGCTCGGCCAGGACCTGAGACAGAGCCTCCGAAGCCTGCTCCACGACCGCGGATTCACCGCAGTGGCGGTGCTGTCGATCGGCCTCGGCGTGGGAGCGAACTCCGCGATCTTCTCGCTCGTGGACCAGGCCCTCTTCCGCCAGCTGCCCGTTCGCGAGCCCGAGCGGCTCGTGCTCCTGAGCTGGAACGGCACCTTCGTCGGCAGCGGCTGGGGCAGCGGCAACCTGCTCCCGCACCCGCTGTTCAGGGACTTGAAGGCCCAGAACGAGGTGTTCGACGGGATGTTCGCGCGCCACCCGGCGCGCGTCCACTTCGCGATGGACGGCGCGGCCGAGCCCGTCAACGCCGACATCGTCTCGGGCTCGTACTTCTCCGTGCTCGGCATCGCGCCGGCGCTCGGGCGCCTCATCGACGAGTCGGACGACGTGACGCCCGGCGGCCACCCGGTGGTGGCGCTGTCGTACGACTTCTGGAAGAGCCGCCTGGGCGGCCGGCCCGACGTGGTGGGCCGCAAGGTGCTCGTCAACAGCCACCCGATGACGGTCGTGGGCGTCGCGGCCGAGGGTTTCCGCGGCCTCGACTTCGGCGAGATGCCGCAGCTCTTCGTCCCGACGATGATGAAGAAGCAGGCCACGCCGGAGTTCGACTGGCTCGACGACCGGCGGGGGCGCTGGCTCCACGTCTTCGGGCGGCTTTCGCCCGGCCTGACGATCCGCGAGGCCCAGGCGCGGCTTTCGCCGTGGTTCAAGGCCCGGCTCGTCGCGGACACCCAGGACGGCAGCTGGCCCGTGGTGACCACCGAGGAGCGCGACGCGTTCCTCGCCTCGTCGCTCGACCTGCTGCCGGCGGCGACCGGCCGCTCGGACCTGCGCCAGCGGCTGGAGCAGCCGCTCTACGTGCTGCTGGCGGCGACGGGCCTGGTGCTGCTGCTCGCCTGCCTGAACGTGGCGAACCTGTGCCTCGCGCGGGCCTTCGCCCGGCGGCGGGACACGGCGCTGCGGCTCGCGATCGGCGCGTCGCGCGGACGCGTGATGCGCCAGCTGCTGGTCGAGAGCGCGATGCTCTCGGCGCTCGGCGCGCTCGCCGGGATGGCGCTCGCCCCGCTCGTCGCGTCGGGGCTGATGACGTTCCTGCCCGAAGCCGTGAACCTCCACGCGGGCGTCAACCCGCGCGTCTTCCTGTTCGCGCTCGCGGCGGCGCTCGCGACCGGCGTGCTGTTCGGCCTGCTGCCGGCGCTCTACGCGGGCCGCACGCAGCCCGCCACGGCGCTTCGGGAGGACACGCGCACCGTCACGGGAGGCCTCGTTCTGCGCAAGGCGCTCGTCGCGGGCCAGATCTCGCTGGCGCTCGTGCTGCTGGTGGGCGCCTTCCTGTTCGTGCGCACGCTCTCCAACCTTCGGACGCGCGGGCCGGGATTCAGCACCTCGAACCTGCTCTCGTTCCACCTCGACCCGAAGCGCGCCGGTTACGACGATGCGCATGCGCGCGCGCTGATGGAGCAGCTGGTCGCCACGCTCCGGGAGCTGCCGGAGGTGAGTGGCGCGGGTCTCTCGACGGCCTCGCTGCTCGGCCCCGGGAGCTGGAACACGCGGTTGACGGTCGACGACGGCAACCGCTTCGTGGCCCGGGCGATCCACTGCAGCGCGATCGGGCCCGGCTTCTTCGAGGCGCTCGGCGCCCGGATCGTGGAAGGGCGCGCCTTCGACGCGCGGGACCGCCTGGACGGGCCCGAGCCGAAGTTCCGCTCGCTGATCGTCAACGAGCGCTTCGCGAGCCGCTACTTCCCGGGTGGTAGCCCGCTCGGCGCGCGGGTGGCCTTCGGCGCGGCCCCGAACGTCGTGACGGACATGCAGATCGTCGGCGTCGTGCAGACCTTCAGCTACCGCGCGCGCGGGCTGCGCGATCCCGAGGAGCAGGCCTTCTTCCCGTACCTCGAAGGCTCCTTCGGCGGCGGTCAGATCTACCTGAGGACGCGGAGCTCTTCCGCTGCCGCATTCGCCGCGATCCGGGCTACGGTCGGGAAGGCCGCTCCGGGGCTCGCGATCGAGGAGCTGCGGACGATCGACGACCAGCTCGATCGCGCGCTCGCGAACGAGCGGCTGCTCGCGATACTCGCGACCGCGTTCGCGCTCCTGGCGGTGCTGCTCGCGGTGGTGGGCCTCTACGGCGTCACGTCCTTCGTGGTGGCGCGCCGCACGCGCGAGATCGGGATCCGCATGGCGCTCGGCGCGACGCGGCGGGCTGCGCTCTGGCTGGTGGTGGGCGACACCGCGCGGCTCGTGGTGGCCGGGGTTCTGATCGCGCTGCCGGCCGTGTTCGGCCTCGGGCGCCTCGTCGAGAGCCAGCTGTTCGGCGTCGCGGCGATGGACACCGTGACGCTCGCGGCCGCCGCGGCGCTCGTCGGCTGCGCCGCGCTCGTGGCGGCCGCGGCGCCCGCGCGGCGCGCCACGGCCGTGAGCCCCGTCGAGGCCCTACGCCACGAGTAGCCGCTAGAAGCGCGAGGTGATGCCGAAGCGCACGGCGAGCGGCGAGCCGGGCGTGATGTTGTTGTTGCTGTGCGCGGACGCGTAGTAGTCCGTCGTCGAACAGGTTCTCGACGTTGAGCTGCGCCCGCAGGCGTGCGTCAGCGTTGAAGAAGACCGCGGCGTCCACGCGGGTGAAGCCGGGCAGCACCACCGTGTTGTCGGTCGAGGTGAAGATCTCGCTCCGGTAGATCAGGCCGAGCCCGACGCCCCAGTCCTTCGAGAGGTCGTAGCGGTTCCAGAGCGAGAACGAGTGCTCGGGCAGCTGCGCGAGCGGGCGCCCGCCTGGGCGCGTGGCGGACAGCGAGCGGGTGATCTCGCCGTCCTGGTACGCGTAGCCGCCGATCGACGCTCCAGGCCGAGGTCAGGCTGCCGCTGACGCCCAGCTCGACGCCCTTCGTGCGCTGCGCGTCCACCAGGATCGAGACGCGCGGGGTTCGACGGGATCGGGTACGGCGACGTTGCTGCGGTCGAGCCGATAGACGGCCGCCGTGAAGCGACAGCCGCGGCGCCGCGTCCCACTTCGCGCCGACCTCGTAGTTCCTGAACTCCTCGGGGTCGAGCGCCTGGTTGGTGAGCGAGAGCGACGAGAGCTGCTCGCCGGCGCGCGGCAGGTACGAGAGCGCTGTAGCTCGCGTAGAGCGACACCGGGCTGCCACGGGCTTGTAGACGAGGCCGAGCGCGCGGCGAGACCAGGCCGTCGTCGCTCGTCGAGGTCGGTCGCCGTGCGGTGGTTGCGTGAAGTCCACCGTCGAAGCTGTCGTAGCGCAGGCCCGACGATCGCCTGCAGCCGCGCGCCGAGAGCGCCAGCTGGTCCTGCGCGTAGAGCGGCCGCCACCGTTGGCCGACGCCGTGGTTGTCCGCGTCGGTCGCGCTCGGGCCGGAACTCGATCGGCAGCGACGTCGTCGGGCTCGCGAGAGCGGCACCTGCACGGTCGTGACGGTGGGGCCGATGCGTGGTGAAGAACGCGGTGGTGCGCAGGTTGTCGGTCACCTGGCGGCCCAGCTCCACGCCCGCCAGCAGCGTGTGGGCGACGCCGCCCGGTGCGCGCCGCGAGATCACGAGGTCGGTCTGGTTGAAGAAGTTCTGCCGCTGCATGCCGTTGTTGTAGGCCGAGAGGCTGACCGTGGTGCCGGCCGCGTTCACCGCGCCCGGGAAGACGTTCTGGTAGAACTTGTCGTAGTCGCCGTAGCTCGCGCGGTCTGCGCAGCGTGAAGCGGCCGCCGAAGCGGTGCTCGACGAGGGCGCCGAGACGACGTTGACGTGACCGTGGATGTCGCTCGCGTCCGGGTTGCCGAAGAACGTCGACGGCGTCGGTCGCGACCGGCCGGCCCGCGAACGACGGGATGCCGCGGTCGGCCGTGCGGTCGTCGTGGAAGAACTCGTAGCCCGCGCGCAGCGTGGTCTGCGCGCCGAGCGCGAACGCCAGCGTCGGGTTCACGCCGTAGCGCTCGAGGCCGACGTCGTCGCGGTACGAGTCCGAGTTCTCGTACACCCCGGTCACCCGCAGCGCCACCGTGGTGGTTCAGCGCCTGCCCGAGGTCGCCGGTGACGCGGCGGTTGCTCCACGAGCCGCCCTGGAGCCGCGATCTCGCGCGACGGCGTCCAGTCGGCCTGCCGCGCTCACGCGGTTGATGCACGCCGCCCACGCCGCCGCGCCCGAAGATCATCGCGTTCGGGCCCTTCAGCGCCTCGACCCGCTCGACGTTGTAGAGGTCGCGGAAGTACTGCGACGTCGTCGCGGATGCCGTCCACGAAGAAGTCCGAGGTGGAGCTGTTGCCGCGGAAGATCGGCGTGTCGCGGTTCCCCTCGCCCTGCGCCATGCCGACGCCCGGCACGTAGCGCACCACGTCGGCCATGCTCTGCATGGTCTGGTCCGCGATCAGGTCGCGCGTCGACCACGCTCACGGACTGCGGCACGTCGCGCAGCAGCGTGTCCGTGCGCGTGGCGCTCGTGACCCGCGAGACCACGAGGCTCGGCGCCTGCACCGTGACCTGGTCGGTGTAGGGCAGCGGCGCGAGCACCAGCCGCAGGTCCGAGCGGGGGCCGTCCAGCTCCTGCGTGGCGGGCGTGAAGAGGGCGACCTGGGCCGTGACGCGGGCCGGGCCGGGGCCGACGTTGTCGAACACGAACCGGCCGGCCTCGTCGCTCTGCGTCGTACGCTCGGCCCCCGCGCCGGGCTGGAGGGTCACCGTCGCCCCCGGAACGACGGCGCCGGTCGTGTCCACGACGGTGCCGGTCACGGAGCGGGTCGCTGCCGCGGGCTTCGCCGCGGCGGCCGGCTCCGGGCTGGCCAGGACGTCGGCAGGGGACGGGGCGGGGGAGAGCAGGGCGACGAGGGGCAGGACGATCACGAGGTCACGCATTCGAGCGAGCTCCTTGATGAAAATGAAATCGGTTTTCAATTTCAACACGGAGGATACGAGACCGGGCTCCTGGCTGTCAAGCCTCCTCGTGGACGGTTTCCTGAGCCATACGGACCAGAATGCACGGGATGACGCGCCCCTACTACGCGCTGCGGCACGCCGAGTTCCGGCGGCTGTGGCTGTCCCAGCTCGTCTCGCAGGTCGGCACCCAGATGCAGTCGGTGGCCCTGCACTGGCACATCTACCTGCTGACGGGGTCGCCGCTCGCGCTCGGCCTGGTCGGCCTGACGCGCGCGCTGCCGACGGCGCTCTTCTCGCTCTGGGGCGGCGTCGTCGCCGACCGCCGCGACCGCCGCCTCGTCATGCTCGCGGCCCAGTCGGCAATGACGGTCGTGGCCGTGGCGCTCGCCGCGCTCACGCTCGCGGGGCGCGAGACGCTCTGGGCGCTCTACGTCCTGAACGCGCTAGGCGCCGCTGCGGGAGCCTTCGACAACCCGTCGCGGCAGGCGCTCGTCCCGCGCCTGGTCCCTCCCGCGAGCCTGCCCGGCGCGCTCGCGATCAACCTCGCGATGTTCCAGACCGCGCTCATCATGGGCCCCGCGTTCGCGGGCCTGCTCATCGCGGGCAGCGGCGCGGTGGCTTCACGGGCAGCATCCGCCCGTGGCGGAGGGGGCGGCGAGCACGCACTCGATCGCGTTCATCTACGCGCTGAACGCGTTGTCGTTCCTCGGCGTGCTCGGCGTGCTCGCCACGCTCAAGACCTCGGGCCGCGTCGACGCCCCCGAGGGCGGGCACGAGCCGCCGCTGCGCTCGCTGCGCGAGGGCCTGCGGTTCGTGCTGACGACGCCCGTCATGGTCTGGTCGACCGGCCTCGACTTCGTCGCCACCTTCTTCGCCGGCGCGATGTCGCTGCTTGCCGATCGTGGCCGACAAGGTCCTGGGCGTCGGGCCGGCCGGCTACGGGGCGCTCGTGGCCGCGCCGGCCGTGGGAGCCTTCCTCGGCTCGCTCTACACGGCCGCGCGCCCGCTGCCCGCGCGCCAGGGCCGGCTGCTGCTGGCCTCGATCGTCGCCTACGGCGTCGCGACCGTGGTCTTCGGGCTGTCGCGCTCGTACGCGCTCACGCTCGTCGCGCTCGCAGTCACCGGCCTCGCCGACCTCGTCTCGACCGTGATCCGCCAGACGCTGCGCCAGCTGCTGACGCCCGACCGCCTGCGCGGGCGGATGACCGGCGTGAACATGATGTTCTTCATCGGCGGGCCGCAGCTCGGCGAGGTGGAGGCGGGGCTCGTGGCGTCGCTCTTCGCCTCGGCGGTGACGGGCGTGACGGTCTCGATCGTGTTCGGCGGCGTCATGACCCTGATCGCCGCGGCCGTCGTGGGTCTCGCGACGCCGGTGATCCGGGACTACGCACCGCGCGCTGGAGCCTCCTTGACATGCAGCGCGCCCGGGCACACGATCCGCGGCCGATCACCCCGACAGGCTGCACCCGGCCCCTCAAGGAGGGGGCCTCCATCCATGAGCAAGACCAAGGACGAGCCTCACGCTGCTGGCCCTGATGGCGACGACCGCCGGCAGTGCGTTGGCGCAGGGCATGCCGACGTCCCAACCCAAGTTCCTCCAGATCTACCGCGAGCAGGTGAAGATGGGACGTGCGGGCGACCACGCGAAGTGGGAAGCCGGCTGGCCGGCCGCCTACGAGAAGAACAAGAGCCCCTACAGCTACATCGCGCTCGTGTCGGTGACCGGTCCCAACGAGGTCTGGTACGTTTCGCCGCTCGCGTCGCAGGCGGCCTTACGGCGACAGCCTGGCTCGCGAAGACGCCGATCCCGCGTTGCGCGCGGAGCTCGACCGGCTGTCGCGCGGCGACGCGGAGTTCGTGAGCGAGTCGACCTCGCTGCAGGCGCTGGCGCGGCCGGACCTGAGCTATGGCAACTTCCCGGACCTCGCGATGATGCGGTTCTGGGAGATCACCACCTACCGGGTGAAGCCCGGCCACGAGGACGCCTTCGCAGCGGCCGCCAAGGCCTGGGCGTCGGCCACGGCGCGCGATCGCGAAGGACACGAGCTGGCGGACCTACGAGGTGGTGGCGGGCGCTCCGGGCGGCACCTACCTCGTGTTCTCGTCGCACCCCGACTTCGGCGCCTTCGACAAGGGCGGCGACGGACGGCGAGGCGACCTTCAAGGGCCTGAGCTTCGACGAGCGCACCACGCTCGACACCTACTTCAGGGACGCCGCGCTCAGCACGGTCACGAATCGCTACCGGCTGGACCCCGGTCAGAGCTTCGTGCCCGCGGAGACGCGGCAGAAGGACCCGGCCTTCTGGACGCCGAAGCCCCGGCCGCGGCGAAGGCTCCCGCGAAGAAGCCCTGACGCCTGCGTTGCGACCGCTCGGGCTCCGAACGAAGCCGGAGCTCGAGCGGGCTCGGGCAGCTCTCTCAGTCGTCCTTGGGTCGCTCGCCGGCCGAACGCCAGGCGACCAGCACGCCCAGCAGGTAGAGGCCGACCATCGGCGCCGCGAGCGCCGTCTGGTTGACGACGTCGGGCGAGGGCGTCACGACCGCCGAGACGATGAAGCTCGCGAGCACCGCCCACTTCCAGACGCGCAGCAGGCCCATCGGCGTCACCAGGCCGAGGCGCGCGAGCACGAAGATCACCACCGGGATCTGGAACACGAGCCCGAGCCCGAGCAGGAACCAGGAGTAGAACTCCCAGTACTCGCCGATCCGGGGCATGAACTGCATCTCGGCGCCGGGGAAGGTGAAGAGGAACTGGAACGTCATGGGGAACAGGACGTAGTGGCCGAAGAGCGCGCCGCCGACGAAGAAGAACGTGCCCATCCCGATGAACGGCACGGCCCACTTCTTCTCGTGCTTGTAGAGGCCCGGCGAGATGAAGCCCCAGATCTCCCACAGGATGAAGGGCGCCACCGCGAAGATGCCCACGAAGAAGGCAATCTTCATGTAGAGCATCAGCGCCTCGGCCGGGCCCGTGAAGATGAACTTGTCCGAGAAGCCGGCCTTGCGCATCGGCTCGACCATGAAGTGGAAGATCTGCTCGCGGAAGCCCCAGCAGGCGCCGAAGTCCCGAGCGCCAGGTAGACGCACGTGCGCACCAGGCGCTGGCGCAGCTCCTCGAGGTGCTCGAGGAACGTCATCTTGTCCGGATGGGGGCGGGTCATCGAGCGGCGGTTCGGCTACTGCCGTTCCGCCGTGGGCGGCGTGCTCTCCCGGCTGACGGCTTCCGCCACGGGCTCGACCTTCGGCGCGACCCCGTCCGTCGTGGCGTCCGCCGGGGGCGGGGCCTCGTGGGGGCTCGCGCCCGCCTCGTGGGGCGGGGTCTCGACCGGCTCGACCTTGGGCGGCTCGATCCGCATCGACTCGCGGATCTTCTCGGCTTCGACCTCGCTCTCGATCGTGTTGCGGAAGTCGTTCGAGGCGCGGCGGAACTCCGCCATCATCTTTCCGAGGCTCTTGCCGATCTCGGGCAGCTTGCGCGGCCCGAACACGATCAGGGCCACGACGAAGATCAGGAACAGCTCAGGCCCGCCCAACGTTCCAAACATGGCTCTCATCCAGGATCTTATCACCGCGGGGTGCTAGAGTTGCGTATGCGCGAGAGGTGGCTTGTCGCTGCCGCCCTGGCCTTCGCCGTTCTCGTCCCGGCCCGCGCGCAGGCCGATATCCCGATCGTCGAGCTCGACGGCGTCGTGCACGCGGTGAGCGCCGCGCACGTCGTGCAGGCGATCGAGCGGGCCGACGCCGAGCACGCGCCGCTCGTCGTGATCCGCATGGACACGCCGGGCGGCCTCGACAGCTCGATGCGCCAGATCATCGACAAGATGCTGAACTGCCGGACGCCGGTCGCCGTCTTCGTGGGCCCCTCGGGCGCGCGCGCGGCCTCGGCGGGATTCGTCATCACGGTCGCCGCCGACGTCGCGGCGATGGCGCCCGGCACGAACATCGGCGCCGCCCACCCGGTGGCCGGGCTGGGCCAGATGGACGAGGTGATGTCGAAGAAGGTGACGTCGGACATGGCCGCCTACATCCGCAGCAAGGCCGAGCGCCGCGGCCGCAACGTCGAGATGGCCGAGAAGGCGGTCGTCGAGAGCAAGTCGTTCACCGAGAAGGAGGCGCTCGAGCTGAAGCTGATCGACCTCGTCGCCAGCGACGTTGACGACCTGCTCGCGCAGCTCGAGGGGCGCGAGGTGCGCCGCTTCGACGGCACGACGGTGACGCTGAAGCTCTCCGGCCAGCGCACGGTGCTCGTGAGCATGGACTGGCGCCAGGCGATCCTCAGCACGATCGCGCGGCCCGAGATCCTGTTCCTGCTCCTGCTCGGCGCGCTCGCCGGCCTCGGCGCCGAGATCAGCCATCCCGGGCTGATCTTCCCGGGCGTGATCGGCCTGCTCAGCCTGATCCTGTTCCTGTTCGCGAGCCAGATCATCCCGGTGAGCGGCGCGGGCGTGCTGCTGATCCTGCTCGCGATCGCGCTCTTCGCCGCCGAGGTGAAGGTGGCGTCCTACGGGCTGTTGACGGTGGCGGGGCTCGTGGCGATGATCCTCGGCGCGATGATGCTCGTCGACTCGCCGCTGCCGGAGCTGCGCGTCAACCCGTGGACGCTGCTGCCGGTGATCCTGGTCTTTGCGCTCTTCACGATCGCGCTGGTCCGGCTGGTGCTGCAGGCCCAGCGGCGCACGGCCCGCACCGGGCGCGAGGGCCTGGTCGCGCAGCGCGGCCAGGCCGCGAGCGAAATCGCGCCCGAGGGCTGGGTGATCGTGCAGGGCGAGCGCTGGCGCGCGCGCGCGCCGGAGAGAGTGGCCGCGGGCGATCCCGTCGTCGTCGAATCCGTCGATGGACTCGTGCTCAAGGTCCGAAAGGGGGAGTGATGCCGCCCGTAGTGTTCGTGTTCGGCTTCGTGGTGTTCTGGCTGCTGCTCTCGGTCAAGGTGCTGAACGAGTACGAGCGCGGCGTCATCTTCCGGCTCGGCAAGGTGCTGCCGACGCCGAAGGGCCCCGGGCTCATCATCGTTGCCTGGCCGATCGATCGCATGATGCGCGTGAGCCTGCGCACGGTCGTCCTCGACGTGCCGCCGCAGGACGTGATCACGCGCGACAACGTCACCGTGAAGGTGAACGCGGTCGTCTACTTCCGGGTCATGGACCCGCTCAGGGCGGTGATCTCCGTCGAGAACTTTCTCTACGCCACCAGCCAGGAGGCGCAGACGACTCTCCGCAGCATCCTCGGCCAGGCCCACCTCGACGAGCTGCTCTCCGAGCGCGAGCGGCTGGCGCTCCGGTTGCAGGAGGTGATCGACCAGCACACCGACCCCTGGGGCGTGAAGGTGACGCAGGTGGCGGTGAAGGCCGTGGACCTGCCGGTGGAGATGCAGCGGGCGATGGCGAAGCAGGCCGAGTCCGAGCGCGAGAAGCGCGCCAAGATCATCCACGCCTCGGGCGAGTTCGAGGCGAGCAAGCAGCTCACCGCGGCGGCCGCCGAGCTCAACTCGGAGCCGGTCTCGCTGCACCTGCGCTACCTGCAGACGCTGGTCGAGATCGCGGCCGAGAAGAACTCGACGATCATCTTCCCGGTGCCGATCGACTGGCTGAAGGCGCTGATGGGCGACGGCTCGCGCAAGGCGTAGAGGAGAGGAGTCGCGAGACAGCATGATGGACGACGAAGGCCTCACGCTGCGCGGCAGCATCGAGGGCACCTCGGTGCCGGAGCTGCTGAAGTCGGTGCTGGGCAGCGGCGAGACGGGCGTGCTGACGTTCCGCAAGGACGACGTCACCAAGGACGTCCACCTGCACATGGGCCGGATCATCTACGCCCGCAGCAGCAATCCCGACGAGCGGCTCGGCGAGGACCTGCTGCTGCGCGGCAAGATCAGCGTGCGCCAGTACCTCGAGGCGAGCCGGCTGATCGCCCCGGGCCGCAGGCTCGGCACGATCCTGATCGAGCTCGGCGCGCTCGAGCCCGAGGACCTGCTGCCCGCGATCGAGCACCACGTGAAGGAGATCCTGCTCGACGTCTTCAGCTGGTCCACGGGCGAGTACGAGCTCACGATGACCGAGCCCGGCAAGGACGACGTGATCGCGCTCAACCTGCAGACGGAGGCGCTCATCGTCGAAGGCATGCGTCGCATGCGCTCGTGGCGGGCGATCTTCCGCGGGGTCGGCGGCGACCTCGACTCGATCCCCGTGTCGACGGGGAACCAGGAGGCGCTGCTCAAGGTCGAGCTCAGCGAGGAGGAGCAGGAGCTCGTCGCGCACGCCAACGGCCGCGCGACGATCGAGCAGATCTGCCAGGTCTCGTATCTCTCGAACCTGGAGACCTGCCGGCTGCTGTGGGCGATGATGGTGCTCGGGGTGCTGCGCCGCGGGCAGCCGGGCGAGGCGGCGGCGCGCGACGAGGACACCGCGCAGCGGCAGCAGGAGCTCGACCTCGAGAGCATCGTCGAGCGCTTCAACCAGATGATGAACCGCATCCACTCGTTCCTGCAGGGGCGCATCGGCGCCGACGTCGACGCCTTCATGGACGAGGCGCTGGCGCGGATCGCCGGGCAGTACGAGCTGCTCTTCTACGGCGTCGACCTGAAGCAGTACGGGCGCGCCGACTACGACCAGCTGCTGGCGAACGTCGCCGACCTGCCGCCCGAGGAGCGGCGGCGGCTGATGCTGGCGGGGCTCAACGAGCTCGTCGCCTCGATCCAGCTCGGCGTGCGGCAGCGCCTCGGGACGCAGGAGATTGCCGTCGTCTCAGGCATAATCAAGGACGCGTACCGCAAGCTCGGGGTCGGCTAAGGGCGGCCACGGGGGCCGCGCGGGAGAGAAAGCGCGTGGCGCAGGACGACTACTATTACGAGATCCAGCTCACCAACAAGCAGCTCGTCTTCTACTTCATGGCGGGCGCTTCGGGGCTGATCCTGAGCTTCCTCGCCGGCGTGATGGTCGGGCGGGGCGTCGAGGGCAGCGCGATGGGCGCGGTCGAGACGCGCCCCGTGAGCGAGGAGCGCGTCGTCGCCGAGCAGCCGCAGGCACAGGCGACGTCGACGCCGGCTCCGAGCGACTACAGCTATCCGCAGCGGCTCGAGTCCGACAAGCCCGAGGAGGGGCTCGAGAAGAAGGGCGCCGCGAGCGTCACGCCGGCGGCGGCGCGATCCGCCTCGCCGACCCCCGCGGCCGCGCGCAGCCAGGCGCCGACGCTGCCTCCCGTCCCGACGCCGCGACCCGCCACGACACCTGCCGCACGCCGGACGCCCGCTCCGGCCGTCGCGACGACTCCCGCGCCGTCGCCGCAGCGGGCGAGCGGACCGCTTCCGAAGGCGCAGCCCACGACCGCTGCCGGCTTCGCGATCCAGGTGGGCGCCTTCAGGGACAAGGCGAGCGCCGACACCGTGGTGAAGAGCCTCAAGACCCGCGGCTTCCCGGCCTACACCGTGGCGCCGGCGGCGAACAGCGGCGGGCTCTTCACCGTGCGGGTCGGCATCTACCGCGACCGCGCCGACGCCGAGGCCGTGCAGGGCCGCCTGAACGACGACAAGTTCAAGCCCTACATCATCAAGCAGTAGCGTGGGTGCTACGCTCCTGCGCCTGCCCGCGTGGGCGCGTCCCGTCTCGCCGCTCGCGCCGGGCTCGCGCGCGATGCGGGTGCTGCTGCGCGAGAAGGCGCTCAACACCGTCTGCGAGGAGGCGCGCTGTCCGAACCTCGGCGAGTGCTTCAGCCGCGGCACCGCCACCTTCATGCTGCTCGGCGACCGCTGCACGCGCCGCTGCTCGTACTGCTCGGTGGGAACCGCGAAGCCGCTGCCCCCGGACCACGCGGAGCCCGAGCGCGTCGCCGAAGCGGCCGTCCGTCTGGGCCTGCGCTACGTGGTGCTGACCTCGGTGAACCGCGACGACCTCGAGGACGGCGGAGCCGCGCACTTCGCCGCGACGGTCGAGGCCGTCAGGCGCGCGCTGCCGCAGGCGGGCGTCGAGGTGCTGACGCCCGACTTCAAGGGCGACCGCCGAGCGCTCGCGGCCGTGCTCGCTGCCGCGCCGACCGTCTTCAACCACAACATCGAGACGGTCCCGCGGCTCTTCGGGCGCGTGCGCCCGCAGGGCCGCTATCGCCTGAGCCTCGAGCTGCTCGCGGCCGCGCGCGAGCTGCGCCCCGACGTCGCCGACCAAGAGCGGCCTCATGGTCGGGCTCGGGGAGCGTGACGAGGAGATCCGCGGCGTGCTCCGCGACCTGCGCGAGCACGGCGTCCAGATCGTGACGCTCGGCCAGTACCTGCGGCCGACGCGGCAGCACGAGCCAGTCGATCGCTACCTCAGGCCCGAGGCCTTCGAGGCGCTCGCGGCCGAGGCGCGTGCGATCGGGTTCCCGACCGTCTACGCGGGCGTCTTCGTGCGCTCCTCGTACAACGCCTTCGAGGTCTTCCAGTCCGGGGGCGCGCACTGAAGGACGGCCTGCGGCGCGAGGCGCTCGCGGCGCTCTCGGGCGTGCTGCTGATCCTGTCCTTTCCCAAGTTCGGGAACGGCCTCGTGGCGTGGGTCGCGCTCGTCCCCCTGCTGGTGTCGCTCCACGGCGCGACCGGCTGGCGCGCGGCCCGCCTCGGCTACGTGACGGGGGCGGTCTCGGCCGTCGGCCTGCTCTACTGGACCGCGTTCGTGGTCTTCCAGTACGGCGGCGGGATCCCGCGCGTCGTCGCCGTTCTCATCACGCTGGCGCTGTGCGTCGCCTTTGCGGTCTTCCCGCTCGTCTTCGGCTGGGCGACCGGCCGGCTGGTGGCCGCCTTCGGCACGCGCGGCCTGCTCGGCGCACCCTTCCTGTGGGTGGCGACGGAGCTGCTGCGCGTCCACACCTTCTTCGAGTTCCCCTGGTGCCTGCTCGGCTACAGCCAGCAGCCGTTCCTGCCGGTGATCCAGATCGCGTCGGTCACGGCGGTCTACGGCGTGTCGTTCCTGCTGGTCGCGAGCTCGACGCTCGTCGCGATCGCGCTGCTCGCCCCGCGCGACCGCCGCTCTTCGCTGGCGAGTCTCGTGGCGCTCCAGGCGCTGGCGTGGGGGGGCGGCGCCTTCCTCCTTTCGCGTCCCGTCCACGAGACCGGAAGGATCACCGTCGGCCTCGTCCAGGGCGGCATCCGCCAGGAAGACAAGTGGCTGCCGGAGAACGCCTGGAGCAACGTCGGCCGCCACCTCGAGCTGACGCGCGAGGCCGCGCGGCGCGGCGCGCGCCTCGTGGTCTGGCCGGAGTCGGCCGTGCCGTTCCTGTACGACGAGGAGCCGACGCTCGCCGAGCAGCTGCAGGAGGCGGTCCGCCGCGACTCGCTCTACCTCTATTTCGGCAACGACGACCGCGAGTCCCGGCAGCATCTTCGTCGGCGCCAAGCTGCTCGACCCGCGGGGAGACGTCACCGCGCGCTACCGCAAGATGCACCTCGTGCCCTTCGGCGAGTACGTCCCGCTCCAGGCGCTCTTCACGTTCGGCGGCCGCGTCGTGGCGAAGGTCGTGCAGGAGGTGGCCGACTTCACCCCGGGCCGCGAAGCCGTCACGGGCGAGGTCGATGGCCACCGCATCGGCGGCTACATCTGCTACGAGGCGATCTTCCCGGATCTGCGTCCGCCGCTTCCCGGCCCGGGGCGCGGAGCTGCTCGTCAACATCACGAACGACGCCTGGTACGGCACCACCTCGGCCCCCTTCCAGCACCTCGCCATGGCCGCCTTCCGCGCCGTCGAGAACCGCCGCTACATGGTGCGGGCGGCGAACACGGGCATCACCGCCGTCGTCGACCCCTGGGGACGCATCCAGGAGCCCACGGCGCTCTTCGACCGCACGGTGCTGGTCCGCGAGGTTCCCGTTCGTGGCCGAGACCAGCCTTCTACACCCGCCACGGCGACCTCTTCGCCCAGGCCTGCTCCGCGATTGCCCTCGCCCTGCTGGCCGCGACCTTCAGGCGCCGAGCCGTTTTGCCAGATCCACGTTAGACCGCTATCGTTCTGAGAGAAGGCGTCTCCGGAGGGGCAAAGATTGAGCGCAGACCTGAGGCAGCAGCTGGCGTCGCTGCAAGCGAGGGCCGCGGACATCCGCGGCTACCTTTGAGGAAGCCAAGCTCCGCAAAGAGCTGGACGGGCTCGAGGCCCGCATGTCCGAGCCCGCGTTCTGGAACGACCAGAAGGCCGCGCAGACGGTCATGCAGCGGCGCAAGCGCCTGGAGGCCGACCTCGAGCTGCTGAAGCGGCTCAAGACGCAGGAGGACGACGCCAAGGTCCTCGAGGAGTGGCTGGCGGGTGGCGAGGACGTGACGAAGGACCTGGAGACGGCGCTCGCGGCGCTCGAAGAGACGGTCGAGAGCTGCGAGTTCCAGAAGATGCTCGGCGGCGACCACGACCGCGCCAACGCGATCCTCACGATCAACGCCGGCGCGGGGGGCACCGACAGCCAGGACTGGGCCGAGATGCTGCTGCGCATGTACCTGCGCTGGTGCGACCGCCACGGCTACAAGAAGGACATCACCGACATCCAGGCGGGCGAGGAGGCCGGCATCAAGAGCGCGACGGTGCTGATCGGCGGGCGAGTACGCCTTCGGCTACCTCGCGGCCGAGGCGGGCGTCCACCGGCTGGTGCGGATCAGCCCGTTCGACTCGAACGCGCGGCGCCAGACGTCGTTCGCCTCCGTCTTCGCGTGGCCCGAGATCGACGAGGCGATCGAGATCGAGATCCAGGACAAGGACCTGCGCATCGACACCTACCGCTCGAGCGGCGCGGGCGGCCAGCACGTCAACGTCACCGACTCGGCCGTGCGCCTCACGCACATCCCGAGCGGGATCGTGGTCGCGTGCCAGAACGAGCGCAGCCAGATCCGCAACCGCGAGGTCGGGATGAAGATCCTGAAGGCGCGGCTCTACGAGCTCGAGCTCTCGAAGCGGCGCGAGAAGCTCGACGCCGTCGAGGCCGGCAAGAAGGACATCGCCTTCGGCAGCCAGATCCGCTCCTACGTGCTGCACCCGTACCGGATGGTCAAGGATCACCGCACCAAGCACGAGACCGGCAACCCCGACCGCGTGCTGGACGGCGACCTCGACGACTTCATCAAGGCGACGCTCGCGGCCAAGGCGAAGGGCACGCTCGGCCAGCCGGCCGCGGCGGCCGAGGACTAGCGGGGGAGCCATGCGCAGGCGCGAGGCCGCGAGGCGCCTGCTGTTCGCCGCCGCGGCGTGCGCGGCCGGGAGCTGCTCGAAGCGGAAGCCGGCGCCGAAGCCGCGCGCGGCTCCCGTGGCGGGCGACGCGGACTCGTCGCGCTTCGAGCTGGTGTTCGAGCGCGAGGTGAACGGCAACCTCGACCTCTACCTGATCCCGGCGGGCGGCGGGCCGGAGCGCCGTCTCACCGACACGCCCGGCGAGGACGGGCTCGCGCGCTGGAGCCCCGACGGCGAGCGGATCCTGTTCACGTCGCTGCGCACCGGGAACTACCAGCTGTACGAGGTGCCTGCCAGCGGCGGAGAGGCGCGGCGGATCCGCACGAACGCCGCGACCGAGTACCAGGCGGACTACGTCGCCCGACGGCAAGCGGCTCGCCTTCCTCACGAACCTCGACGGCCCGGAGCGGCTCGTGATCCAGGAGCTGGGAGACCGGCGCGGTGCGCGACCTGGTGCACCACGGGGACGGCGTGATCTTCGGCAACCCGCACTGGAGCCCGGACGGGCGGATGATCACCTTCTCCTCGAACTACCGGATCGGCCACCACATCTACGTCGTGGAGGTCGCGACCGGGAAGGAGCGCCGCATCTCGCCGATCACGCAGCGGCGGCTGCGAGCCGCACTTCAGCCGCGACGGGAAGAAGGTGGTCTACGTGAGCCGGCGCCACCTCAGCGGCGAGTCGCGGCTCGTGGAGCACGACCTCGCGACGGACGAGGAGCGGGCGCTCGTCTCGTGGCCCGCGCTCAACTACGACCCTGTGTACTCGCCGGACGGGAGCGAGCTCGCGTTCGCCTCGAAGATCACGGGCGAGTACCAGGTCTATCGGCAGCGGCTCGCGGACGGGAAGGCCTGGCGTGTCACCTTTGGTCCGGGCCAGGCGCGCTATCCCGACTACCGCCCGCCGCGCTGACCTGGGCCGCGGGCACGACCGCCGGCTCCGGAGCCAGATCCGGGGGGCGCGGCTCGGTGCCGGCGACGAAGGCCTCCATGTGCACGCCGGGCACGCCGGGCACGCCCGGGTGGCCCATCTCGTCGACCGGGACGAAGACCACGTTGCCGGGAATCGAGAACTCCTCGATCGGCCGGCTCGCCATCGTCTTCTGCCAGAACTCCATCCAGATCGGCAGCGCCGCGTCGGCGCCCGTCTCGCCGCGGCCGAGCGAGTCCTTCTTCTCGTCGAACCCCACCCACACCCCGGCCGCGAGCGAGGGCTCGTAGCCGATGAACCACGCGTCGGTGAAGTCGTTGGTCGTGCCGGTCTTCCCGGCGATCGGCCGGCGCAGCCGCCTGGCGCGCGCCGCGGTGCCGTGCTCGGCCACCCCCCGCAACAGCGAGGTCAGGATGAAGGCCGTGTCGGCGCGCAGCGCGTCCGTCGCGCGCGGCAGCCCCTGCTCGATCACGTTGCCGTCGCGGTCGGTGATGCGCTCGATCAGGAACGGCTTCATGCGCAGGCCCTGGTTGGCGAAGGTGGCGAAGGCCGCCGTCATCTCCGTGAGCGTCGCCTCGCCCGCGCCGAGCGCGATCGGCAGGTAGGGCGGCAGCTCGCCCGCGAGCCCGAGCCGCCGCGCGTACTCGATGCCCTTCTCGAGGCCGACCGCCTGGAGCGTGCGGACCGCGGGGATGTTGCGGCTCTGCTCGACGGCCTTGCGCAGCGGGATCGGGCCGAGGAAGGCGCCGTCGTAGTTCTGCGGCGACCAGACCGAGCCGTCCCACTGGTTGGTGAAGCTGAGCGGCGAGTCGACCAGGATCGTGGCGGGCGTGTAGCCGAGCGTCTCGAGCGCGGCCGCGTAGACGATCGGCTTGAAGGCCGAGCCGACCTGGCGCATCGCCTGCGTCGCGCGGTTGAACTTGCTCTTCTCGAAGTCGTAGCCGCCGACCATCGCGCGCACGGCGCCCGTGCGCACGTCGAGCGCGAGCAAAGCGCCCTCGACCTTCGGCTCCTGCTCGAGCGCCAGCTTCGCCTCCTTGCGCCCGCCCTCGTCCGAGAGCGCTACGATCCGGAACGGCGCGATCGCGCCGCGCGGCAGCACGTCGACGACGCTCGTGCGGCGCGTCCAGGCGACGTCGGCCGGAAACAGGCGGCGCGCGGTAGTCGCCGAGCTGAACGACCGCGCTCATCCGGTCCGAGGCCATCACGACGCCCCGCACCACGTCCCCCACGGCGAAGGGCCAGTCCCACTCGTCGAGGTGGAGCGGCTCGGGCAGCAGCCCGTCGGGCGTGAGGACGCTCGCCTCCGGCTTCACGAACCCGCGCGGCGCGCCGATCGAGCACCCGCAGCCCGTCGCGCAGCGCCCGCACCGCGGCGCGCTGCGCCTGCGGGTCGAGCGTCGTGTAGACGCGCAGGCCGCCCTGGTAGATGCGCTGGCTGCCGTACTCCTTCTCGAGGTACTTGCGGACCTCTTCCAGGAAGTGCGGCGCGATCGAGGGCGGGTCGCGCCGCGGCAGCAGCCCCAGCGGCTTGGCCTTGGCCGCCTCCGCCTCCTCGGTGCTGATGTACTTCTCCTCGGCCATGCGGTCGAGCACGTGGTTGCGGCGCAGGAGCGCGCGCTCCGGGTTCTCGATCGGGCTCTGGCGGATCGGGCTCTGCGCGGTGCCGGCGACGAGGGCCGCCTCCTCGAGCGTCAGGTCCTTCACCGCCTTGCCGTAGAGGAAGCGGCTGGCCGCCTCGACGCCGTAGTTGCCGTGCCCGAAGTAGACCTGGTTGCAGTAGAGAGTGAGGATCTCCTCCTTCGTGAAGTTCTTCTCGATCTGGAAGGCGAGGATGATCTCCTTGATCTTGCGCTCGGGCGTCTTCTCCGGCGTGAGGAACAGCAGCCGCGAGAGCTGCATCGTGAGCGTCGAGAAGCCCTGGCTGTAGCGGCCGGAGCGCAGGTTGGCGATCGCCGCTCCCGGCACCCGCCACGGGTTGATCCCGATGTGCTTCCAGAAGTCGGCGTCCTCGACGGCCACGATGGCGTTGCGGAGCACCGGCGGGATGTCCCGGAACTGGACCACCACGCGCTTCTCGATCGCGAACTCGCCGATCACGCTGCCGTCGTTCGCGAACACCTGCGTGATGATGTTCGGCTGGAACTCCTCGAGCGAGGTGACCTGGGGCAGGTCGCTCTCGAAGGCCAGGAAGACGCCGAGCATGGCTCCGCCGAAGATGGCGGCGGCGAAAAGGGCGGTCACGACGACCCGGCGCAGCGTCAGGATGCGCGGCGTCGCCGCGGGAGGCGGCATCAGCGGTAAGTATGACGCCGGCCGCTCAATAGGTCACCTCGATCAGCGAGATCTCCGGCGGGCACAGGAAGCGGAGCTGCGGCGCCGTGCCGCGCTCCATCCCGACGCCCGCCGAGACGTGGATCGGCACGCCCGCGTAGTCGTGGAGGCCGGAGGCGTAGCGCCGCGGCAGCCGCATCTTCGTGATCGGCGCGCCGAGCCAGGGCAGCACGACCTGGCCGCCGTGGGTGTGGCCCGCGAGGGCGAGCTCGACCGGGACCGTCCCCGCCAGGTCCTGGACGAAGTCGGGTCCGTGGCCGATCACGATGCGGACGCTGTCACTCGGGGCCTGGCGCACGAGCGCCAGCAGGCCCGCCGGGTCACGCCCGTGACTCATGCGCGGGGTGATGCCGATGAGCGAGAGCGTCCCGGCGCCCGGCAGCGGGCGGTTTGCAACTTCGCCGGTGAGCGTGGTGACCGCGGTCCCCTCGAAGACCCGAGGCCAGTCGAGATCCACGTCGCCGCGCACCGCGAACACGCCGAGCCTCGCGTCGAAGCGCACCTCCCGAAGCAGCCGATTCAGGTCGGCCGTGGTACCGCGGCGCGTCTCGTGGCGCATGCCATCGAGCCGCGGCTGGACGTAATCGCCGGTCAGGACGACGAGGTCGGCGTGGAGCCCCGCAGCGGTGCGGATGGCCCGCTCCTCGTACGGGCCGATGCGGTCGGCCTGGATGTCCGAGAGCTGCACGATGCGGATGCGGCCGCGGACCGCGCCACCGTGCGAGAGGTCGATCGCGTAGCGGCGTACCTGCAGATCCGTCGGCTCGCGATGGTAGGCCTCGGCGTAGGCGGCCAGGAGCGTCGCGCACGCGAGCGCCACGAGCGCGGCCCACGGTCGTCGGCCGCGGCGCCAGAAGAGCACGGCGATCCAGGCGGTGAGCGCGACCAGCTCGCCGAAGAGGGCCTGTGACATCAGGCGGACCGCGATGAAGTCGTCCTGCCCGTGAAGGGCCGCCACGAGCGCCAGCGTCACAGCTGTCGCGCCCCAGAGCCCCGAATCGCCCACGACGGCGCGGAGCCACTCGGAAGGCGCCCCGCCCGCCGCGAGGCGACGGGCCCAGCGCCGCGCGATGAGTGCGGAAGCGAGGAGCAGGACGCCGTGAAAGACGGCGCAGCTCAGCCAGAAGCGCTCGGCCATCGAACGATGGTAAGCGGAGGACGCGGAATGCGCCGAACGGCTCGCTTCTAGTGCGAGCGGGGCGGTCGCGACGCGCTGTGCCCGCCGCCGCGGGACTGTGACTGTCCGCCCCCGCGGGACTCTCCGCCGCCGCGGGATTCGCCGCCGCCGCGCGCCTGGGCGCCGCCTCGGGCCTGGGCGCCGTCGCGTGGCGCTCCGCCACCCCGTGCCTCGCCGCCGCCGTTCTCGCGAGGGCTCGCGGCCTCGCGGGGCGGGCGGGAGCCGTTGCCGTCCGAGCGTGCGCGGCCGCCGCCCTCGTCGCGGCTCCTGTAGCTCTCGCGCGGCTGCGAGCGCTCGCGGGGGGCTTCGCGTGGGGTCTCCTGCTGCGGCTCGCGACGGTACGAGCTCTCGCGTTCCTGCCGGCGCGATCGTGCCGCGGCCGCGCCTGCCGCCGCTGCAGCGTCCACCTCGGGTCGAGGACTTCGTCTCCACGCCGGCGCGGCGGCTCGCGCCGGGCCGCCGCGCCGCGATTGGGCTGTGCTCGCTCGGCCTGCGGCCGTTCGGCCGTTGCGCCCTGATCCTGCTCACGGGGAGCGAACCACGGCAGGGAGCGTGAGCCGCGCGGGCGCGCCGCGAGGCGCTCCTGCGAGTCGGCGCTCGCCGAGGGAGGCGCCGTCCGCTCCGCGCTCGCCGATTCGCGACCACTGTCGCGGCGCGGGCGAGCGCCAACCGCGCTGTCGCGGGCGCCGCGGGACGCAGCCTCGCCGCCCCCCGCGCGCGGACGCCGCATCCAGGGCGCCGGGATCGCGGTGCCGCCGTCGGCCGAAAGCTCGCGCACCAGGTCGCCGCGCGCGGGGCGCCGGCTGATGGGCCGCGCCACGGGGTTCGCGGAGAGGAGCGTGCGCGCATCGCGCGTGGGGCGCAGGTTGGGGGAGTCGGCGACGCGCAGCAGCTGCGGGTCGAGGCCCGTGAGCGGCACACGCCGGCGGGCGACGTCGCGCTGACCGAAGTCGGCATCGCGGAGGACCATCCAGCTGCCGTACGTGCCGGTCCGCGGCACGGCGTAGCCGCGATTGTGACCGCCCCCCCAGCCGCCCCAGGCGTAGACGGGCTTGTCGCGCCAGCCGAGCGGGCACCAGCCGACGTAGCCGTGGCCGACGCCCCAGCTCACCCAGCCCGGGCCCCAGACGCGCCCCGGCGCCCAGTACCAGCCGAAGGAGACGGACAAGCCCCAGCGCCCGTAATGGGAGGGTGCCCAGCCCCACGACTCGTAGGGAATCCAGGTCCAGCCGTAGGGCGTCCAGCTCCAATGGCCGTTCGAGTAGGGGCTCCAGCCGGCCGCCACGCGCGGCGACCAGACGTAGCCGACCTCGGTCTCGTAGCGCCAGTTGCCGTTGCTCTCGAACTCGCCCGCGTACGGGTCGAGCTCGCGCGGCAGGTACTCGGACGAGCGCGCGGCCCAGCGGTCCTGCGACTCCCGCTCCAGGTCCCAGCGCGAGAAGTCGTCCTCCTCGTGGATGTCGAAGGCGGCGGCCTCCTCGGCCTCGCCGCCCCAGCGCGAGTGGGTGCGCTGGCCTTCGCCGAGCCGAACGCGGCCGTGGCCGTCGTCGAGCACGGCCTCGCCGCGGTAGACGCTCACGCGCGTCTCGCCGCCGGAGGCGTCGAGCCGGACCATCGCCTGCTCCAGCGCCTCCACGGTGCCGGCCGGCGTCTCGATCTCGAAGCGCGCCGCATCGCGGGTGCGCAGGCGCACCATCAGGCTGCCGGACCAGAGCCGGAGCACGATCCGCTCCGGGCGGTCCTCCTCGTGGCCGGAGTAGTCCATCTTGCTGCGCGAGTCGAGCCGCACGACCGTTCCGTCCGGGAACTGGAACTCGGCCCGGCCGTAGGCGTCGGTCCAGACCCGGTCCCCGGGCAGGAACGGCTGGTTGACCAGCGCCTCCTCGGCGCTCACCTCGGTCGCGCGCTGGACGCTGACCCCGGACTCCACGTAGCGCAGGCGCCCGTGGCGATATCCCTCCTCCGCCCGCGCCGAAGGGGCGGAGAGAACCAACGCGGCGACGAGGCTGGCGGCTCGGGCGAGGGAAAACCGCATGCACGTTCTCCAGTGAGCGGACGCGCTCCGAAGAGGACAGGAGCAAACGGCGTGCCGTCGCGAGCGAGCGCCAAATCGTTCATGTGATTCGCGTTGCCGCTGTCGGCGTGGGGCTCGCTGTCCCGCGACGAGGCCAGCCGCGTCCTCGTGCGAGAGCATTGCCCCTGAGCGCGTCTGCCTTCTGCGTCGCGCCGCGCTCGCTTGCCCCTCGGCGCGGGGTGCTGTTAGCATGGGGTTTCACCCGCTGCCGGAGTGGCGGAATTGGCAGACGCGCACGGTTCAGGGCCGTGTTGGCTTCGGCTAGTGTGGGTTCAAGTCCCACCTCCGGCACCACCACCTGCCATCCTTGGATTCTCGGACTGGAATATCGGGCCGGTAGGGTGTCATCCTTGTCGAGCGTGGGTAAGCCAGACGCGTTGGTTGTTCGAGACATCGGTGCGGAGACGGTCGTCTATGACACCCGCACCGATCGTGCCTACTGCTTGGGGCGGCTCGCGGCGGCGGTGTGGCGCGAGTGGGATGGATGCTGCTCACTGGGCGAGCTTCGCTGCGCGTGGAGCGGTCGCTGGGCGAGCCGGTCGACCTGGCGTCCGTCCGCTTGGCGTCGCGCCGCTTGCGGCGGGAGGGTGTGATCCGAGGGCCACTGCCGCGAACGGACCGAAGCGGTGAAAGCCAACGGCGGCATGGGCGCCGCGTGGCTGTGCGCGGGGTGGCGGCGGCCGCCGCTCTGGCCGTGCTGAGTCTCGCCGTGCCGTCTCCCGCCCAGGTTGCGGCCACCTGCCTGCCGAATGGCCGGCCCTGCACGCTAAGCTCACAGTGTTGCAGCCACTGCTGCAATGTGAACGCCGGTCGCTGCACGAGTGGGGGGCCCGCAACTTGACGTGAGAGAATCGCGATCCAGGCGTTCAGCGCGGACCGGCGCTGGAGGTGCCTTCGTGTTCGGTGCTACAGTGTTCCGGTCGGGTGCCGCGGAGGCACCATCCCCACAGACGGAAGTCCCCGATAGATAACGTAGACAACCTCGAAAGCCGAGTGCTCGACGCCGTGTCGAGCCTCGGCAAGCCGGTCTCCGTCCGCGACCTCGTGCAGGGCCTGTCGCTCGAGTCTGAGGCGCAGCACGAGCTCAAGTCGGTCCTTGGCCGCCTCATCGAAGCGGGCGTCCTCGTGGAGATCCGGGGGGGCCGCTTCGGCCTGCCCGACCGCATGAACCTGGTGGTGGGGCGGCTCTCCTGCAGCCCGGCCGGCCACGGCTTCGTGGTGCCCGAGAAGCGCCGCGAGGGCCAGACGGACCTGTTCGTCGCGGCTGCGAACATCCGGGAGGCCCTCCACGGGGACCGGGTGGTGGCACGTGTCGAGCGTCACGGACAGCGTGGTCCCGGAAGGGCGCATTATCCGTGTACTCGAGAGAGTCAACCAGCGAATCGTCGGCCGCTACGAGAGCGATGGGCGCTCCGGCGGCCGCGTCGTTCCGTTCGACCGCAGGGTGCTGCACGAGGTCTTCGTCGCCGCGGGGGACGAGGGCGGGGCAGTGGGAGGGGTGATGGTCACGGCCGAGATCACGCGACCGCCGACGGCGACGCGCAATCCCGTAGGCCGCGTGACGCGCGTGATCGGGCCGCTCGGCGACCCCGGGGTGGACCTCGAGGTCGTGATCGCGAAGCACGGTCTGCCCGACCGTTTCCCGCCGGCCGTCGAGAGCGAGGCGGAGCGCGTGGCGCGCCCGGTCTCGGCGGCGGACACCGCGGGTCGCACCGACTTCCGCAGCTGGCTGACCGTCACGATCGACCCCGAGACGGCCCGCGACCACGACGACGCCGTCTCGATCGAGCGGCGGCCCGACGGCGGCTACCGCCTCGCGGTGCACATCGCCGACGTGGCGCACTACGTGCGCGAGGGCGGGGCACTCGACGAGGAGGCCTACCTGCGCGGCACCTCGGTCTACTTCCCGGACCGCGTGGTGCCGATGCTGCCTCACGCGCTCTCGAGCGACGTCTGCAGCCTGGTCGAGGGGCAGGACCGGCTGACCCAGACCGCCGTGATCGACGTCGACGCGCGCGGGCGCGTCGAGCGGAGCGTGTTCCACGACGGCGTGATCCGGAGCGCGGCGCGGCTCTCCTACCAGCAGGCGCAGGCGATCGTGGACGGCGACCCCGCGGCGCGCGAGCGCTTCGCGGCCCTCGTCCCCGCGCTCCTCGCGATGGACGAGCTCGCCAAGCGGATGCGGCGCGGCGCTACGAGCGCGGCTCGCTCGACTTCGACCTGCCCGAGCCCAAGCTCGTGCTCGACGCCGCGGGCGAGATGACCGGGATCGTGCGCCACGAGCGGCTCGACAGCATGCGGCTCATCGAGGAGTTCATGCTCGCCGCCAACGAGGCCGTCGCGGAGGCGCTGCACAAGGCCGGCGCGGGGGCGCTCTACCGCGTCCACGAGCAGCCCGACCCCGAGCGCATCGAGGAGTTCTCGCAGCTCGTGGCGTCGCTCGGCTACCGGATGCCGCCGAACGAGGCGGCCGTGCGCCCCGAGCACTTCCAGCTGATCCTGCGCCAGATCGAGGGCAAGCCGGAGGAGAAGCTGGTCTCGTACCTGCTGCTGCGCACGATGAAGCTCGCGCGCTATCACGAGGCGAACCTCGGCCACTTCGGGCTCGCGACCGACATGTACGCCCACTTCACGAGCCCGATCCGCCGCTATCCCGACCTGGTGGTGCACCGGGCGCTGCGCGCGCTGCGCCAGGGCCACGACGCGGAGCGCCAGGCGTGGCTGCGCGAGAAGCTGCCGGAGATGGGTCTGCACCTCTCGGAGATGGAGCGCCGCGCCTCCGAGGCGGAGCGCGAGCTCATCGAGTGGAAGAAGGTCCGCTTCATGGCGGGCAAGCTGGGCGAGGTGTTCTCCGGCTACGTCACCGGTGTCCAGCCCTTCGGGCTTTTCGTCGAGCTCGAGGAGATCTACGTCCAGGGCCTGGTGCACGTCTCCTCGATGACCGACGACTATTACCGCTTCGACGAGAAAGCGCACCGGCTTCGGGGTGAGAATAGGAAGAAGACGTATCGCCTGGGGGACCGCGTCTCCGTGCAGGTGGCGCGGGTCGACCTGGAGCGCAGGCAGCTCGACTTCGTGCTCACGTCGGTGATCGAGCACGCGGGCGCCGGGCGCGGCTCACTGCCGCGGGGAGCGGCAAGAAACGCGGGCACGCGCGCGTCGCGGCCCGCGTTCGACAAGACGCGCGCCGCGGGGCGCGGAAAGGGCCCACGCGGTCGCAGGGGCCGTAAGAATTGACAGTGGACACGGGGACGGCGCTGTCTAGAATCGCTGTATAGACGAGCCGCCCCGGAAACGGAGCCAAGCGTGAGCACTGGAGCCCAGAAGCCCCCCACCCGCAGTTCCGACGTCCGCATGGTTACGCTCAACCTGTCGTCGAAGGAGCTGGTGTTCCTGCAGAAGGTCACGCGCCAGGAGTACCACTTCATCACCGAGGACGAGCAGCAGGCGAGGCTGCGGCTGCGCGACAAGCTGGTCGAGGCTTCGATCGATCAGAAGAGCCAGCGCGTGGTGCTGAACCTGAGCCGGGACGAGCTGCTGTTCCTGATCAAGGTCGCCCGCGAGAACTACTCGTTCATCGCGCGCGCCGAGAAGGAGGCGCGCCTCGCGCTCGCCGCCAAGCTGCACAAGACCGCCGAGTCGGTATTCGGCGTGACCACAGCGCGCGAAGACTGACGCGGGCGCTGCGCTCCTTCGTCGTCGGGACCGCCGGCCACATCGACCACGGCAAGAGCGCGCTCGTGCGCGCGCTGACCGGCAGCGATCCCGACCGCCTTCCGCAGGAGAAGGAGCGCGGCATCACGATCGATCTCGGCTTCGCGCACGCCGAGCTCGGGCCGTCGCTGGTGGCCTCGTTCGTCGACGTCCCGGGCCACGAGCGCTTCGTGCGCAACATGCTCGCCGGCGCCCACGGCATCGACGCCGTGCTGCTGGTCGTCGCGGCCGACGAGTCGGTGATGCCGCAGACGCGCGAGCACTTCCAGATCTGCCGCCTGCTCGGGATCCCGCGCGGGCTGGTGGTGCTCACCAAGAGCGACCTGGCCGACGAGACGGCCCAGACGGTCGCCGAGCAGGAGACCGCCGAGCTCGTCCGTGGGTCGTTCCTGGAGGGACGGCCGGTCGTCCGCGTCTCGGCGCGGACCGGCGAGGGGCTCGACGCGCTGCGGGCAGCGCTTCTCGAGCTCGCGCTCGAAGCCGCGCCGCGGCAGGCGGACGGGCTGCTGCGCCTACCGGTCGACCGCGTCTTCACGATGAAGGGCTTCGGCACCGTCGCCACCGGCACGCTCGTGGCCGGCGCCCTCGAGGTGGGGGAGGAGCTCGAGATCCTGCCGGCGGGCCGGCGCGCCCGGGTGCGGGGGCTGCAGGTCCACGGCGAGAGCGCGACGCGCGCCGTCGCGGGGACGCGCACGGCGGTCAACCTGGCCGGCGTAGAGAAGGAGGACCTGGGACGCGGCGACGTGCTGGTCCGTCCCGGAAGCCTGGCCGCGACCTCGATGCTCGACGTCGAGCTGCGGCTGCTGCCCGAGGCGAAGCCGCTCAAGGACGGCGCGCGCGTCCGCGTCCACGTCGCGAGCGCGGAGGCCCTGCGCGCGCGTGCGGCTGCTCGAGCCGGGACCGCTCGTGCCCGGCGGCGCGGCGCTCGCCCAGCTCCGCCTCGAGTCGCGCGTCGCGGCGGGCCGCAGCGACCGGCTCGTGATCCGCTCCTACTCGCCGGCCGCGACGATCGGCGGTGCCGTGGTCGTGGACCCGCTGCCTCCCCGACGCCGCATCCAGGACCGGGCCGGTGTCGAGCGGTTGAGGGACGCCGCCGGCCCAGCCGAAGCCGCCCACGCCATCGTGTCCGACGCTGGCGCCGCTGGAATCGAGGCGCCGCGGCTCGCAGCGCGTCTCACGCTTCCCGTCGAGAGCGTCGCCGCTGCGCTGGCGGCCAGCTCGTCGCTCGTGGCGCTCGGGCAGGAGCCCCCGGTGATCTTCGCGGCGAGTGTCCTCGAAGAGCTGGGCGCGGCGGCGCTGCGGGTACTCGCGGAGTATCACGCGGCCGAGCCGTTGCGGGCAGCGATGCCGCGCGAGGCGCTGCGCGAGCGCGCGTTCCGAGGAGCTCCCGCCGCAGCCTTCGAGCGCGTGCTCCGCGATCTCGCCGCAGCGGGCCGTGTGAAGCTCACGCCCGACGCCGTCGCGCTACCGGGGCACGAGGTGCGCCTGAGCCCCGGCGAGCAGGAGGCGCGCCGCCTGCTCACCGAAGCGGCGCGCGCCGCCGGCCTCGCCGGAGTCGAGGTGCTGACGCTGGCCGAGAGCGCGCGCAGCGAGCGCGCCCTCGTCGAGCGCGTCGCCCGCGTGCTCGTGAACGAGAAGGTGCTGGCGCGGGTGGGTGAGCGAGGGCTCGTCGACCGCGAGGCGCTCGAGCAGCTCAAGCGGCAGCTGCGCGAGCGTTTCGCGCCGGGCGCGAAGCTCGAGGTGGGAGTGGTGAAGGAGCTCACCGGGCTCACGCGCAAGCACGTGATCCCGCTGCTCGAGTACCTGGACCGCGAGCGCGTCACGCGGCGCGCCGGAGCCGACCGCGTCCTGCTGTAACTGGCCCTTTGGAGGCGCATCTCCTAGAATGCGAGCGCGATGGCGGCAGACAAGGGCGGCGACAAGAAAGCCAACGAGAAGCGACGCGCCGGGGGCGCGATCCGCGTGCCGTTCGTGAGGCGCTGCCAGCTCGACTACGGCGGCGGCCAGTCCGTCAGCGCCTTCATCGTCAACATCAACGTGCTCGGCGCGTACGTCGAGAGCGAGGCGATGCCGGCGCTCGGACGCACGGTCGTCTGCCGCTTCCAGGTCCCCGGCAACGAGCTCGACGTGGTCGCGGACGGCGTCGTCGCGTGGACCAACCCGCAGCAGGAGCACCCGGTGCACAGCCTGCCGCCGGGATTCGGCGTGGCCTTCCGCAACCTGTCGGCTGACGTCCGCACGCGGATCGAGCAGATCGTCGCGGACTACCTCGCCCGCCAGTCGAGCGACTGATCCGGCGGGACTAGACCAGCAGGCTGACCGGGCTCTCGAGCAGGCGGCGCACCTCCGCGAGGTACTGCGCCGCGAGGGCGCCGTCGACCACGCGGTGGTCGGAGCTGAGCGTGACCTTCATGCGGTGGCCGACCGCCAGCTGGTCGTTCTTCACGACCGGCTGCTTGCGGACCGCGCCCACTGCCAGGATGCAGCTCTCGGGCGGGTTGATGATCGCCGTGAACTCCGTCACGTCGAACATGCCGAGGTTCGAGATCGTGAAGGTCGAGCCCGTGAACTCCTCGGGCTTGAGCTTGCGGTCGCGCGCGCGCGCGGCGAGGTCCTTGATCTCGTGCGCGATCTCGACCACGTGCTTGCGGTCGGCGTTCTTCACCACGGGCGTGATGAGGCCGTCGGGAATCGAGACGGCGATTCCCACGTGTACGTCGGCGTGGGTCTGGATCGTCTCGCCCGTCCAGGACGCGTTGACGGTGGGGAAGCGCGTGAGCGCCTTGGCGCACGCCTTCACGACCAGGTCGTTGTAGGAGAGCTTGATCTCCTCGGCGCGGATCAGCTGCTCGCGCAGCGACACGGCCGCGTCCATGTCGATCTCGACCGTCACGTAGAAGTGCGGCGCCGTGAAGGCGCTCTCGGACAGGCGCTTCGCGATCACGCGGCGGATGTTCGAGACCGGGATCGCGGTGCCCGCGGGAACGGCGGGAACCGGAGCCGCCGGCCGGGCCGCTGCGGGCGTGCCGGCGGCGGGCCGCGGTGAGGCGATGTAGCCCTCGACGTCGCGCTTGATGATCCGGCCGCCGGGTCCGCTGCCCGCGACGAGCGTGAGCGGCACGTTCTTCTGCGCCGCGATCGCGCGCGCGAGCGGGCTCGACTTGACGCGGCCTCCGGGAGCGGCTGTGGGAGCCGGCACGGCGGCGAGCGCGGGAGCCGGCGCCGGCGTGGGTGCTGCCTGGGCTGCAGGGCGCGGGGCCGGCGCGGGAGCGGCTGCGGGTGCCGCAGGAGCCGCGGGTGCGGGCGCTGGCTGAGGGGAGGCCGCAGCAGGCGCCTTCGCCGCCTCGGCCAGCATCGCCGAGATGTCCTCGTTCGCGTCCGCGATCACGCCGATGAGCGAGCCGATCGGCGCCTTGCCGCCGGCCTGGACCAGGATCTTTCGCAGCACGCCCGAGCCGAGGGCCTCCATCTCCATGTTGGCCTTGTCGGTCTCGATCTCGGCGAGCACGTCGCCCACCTTGATCACGTCGCCCTCTTTCTTGCTCCACTTGACGATGGTGCCCTCCTCCATCGTGGGGGAGAGCTTGGCGAGGACGACGCGCGTGATCATCGGTAGAGCACCTGGTGCACGGCCTCCACCACCCGCTCCGGCTGCGGCAGGAAGGCCTTCTCGAGGATCTTGGAATAGGGCATCGGCACGTCGGCCGCGGTCACGCGCAGGACCGGCGCGTCGAGGTCGTCGAAGCAGCCTCGCTGCACGCGGTCCACGATCTCGGCGCCGAAGCCGGCGTAGCGCCAGCCCTCCTCGACCACCACGCAGCGGTTCGTCTTGCGCACCGAGTCGAAGATGATGTCCTCGTCGAGCGGGCGCAGCGTGCGCGGGTCGACCACCTCGGCCTCGATCCCGTCCTTGGCGAGCAGCTCGGCGGCCTGCAGCGCGAACTGCGTCGAGCGGCTCCACGCCACGATCGTGACGTCCTTGCCCGGGCGCTTCACGTCGCCGAGGCCGAGCGGGATCGTGTACTCCTCCTCGGGCACCTCGCCCTTGAGGTTGTAGAGCACCTCGTTCTCCATGAAGATCACCGGGTTGTCGTCCCGGATCGCGCTCTTCAGGAGCCCCTTGGCGTCCTTCGGGGTCGAAGGCATCACGACGACGAGGCCGGGGAGGTGCGCGAACCAGCTCTCGAACGCCTGCGAATGCTGCGCCGCGACCTGCGCCGCCGCGCCCGACGGGCCGCGCATGACCATGGGGCAGCGGATCTGTCCGCCCGACATGTAGCGGTACTTGGCCGCGTGGTTGACGATCTGGTCGAGCGCCAGGAGCGCGAAGTTGAACGTCATCATCTCGGCGATCGGGCGCATGCCCGACGAAGGCGGCGCCGACCGCGACGCCGGCGATCGCCTCCTCGGCGATCGGCGTGTCGCGCACGCGCCACTCCCCGAACTCCTGGAACATGCCCTGCGTGATCTTGTAGGCGCCCTGGTACTCGGCGACCTCCTCGCCGAGCAGGAAGACGCTGGGGTCGCGCCGCATCTCTTCCTTCATCGCGGCATTGAGGGCGTCGCGCATCGTCATGACCGGCATGCTCAGCCCTCCACCTTGGCCGGCGCGGCCGGCTGAACCCAAGGCGCGAAGGCCTCCGGCACGCGGTCCTCCTTCTTGGAGTCGCGCCAGGCGGGATCCTTGTCGGCCTTGGCGTGGATGTAGGGCGAGCGCACGTAGACGTCCTGGTAGAGCTCCTCGGGGGTGGGCCAGGGGCTCGTCTCGGCGAAGGTCACGGCGTCGGCCACCTGCGCCTGGACGTCCTTGTCGATCGCGTCCAGCTCGGCCTGCGCGATCTTGAACTGCTCCGCCAGCACCTTCGTGAAGCGCACGATCGGGTCGTGGAGCATCATCTCCTCGACCTCCTCCTTCGTGCGGTACTTGCCGGGATCGGACATCGAGTGCCCGCGGTAGCGGTAGGTCTCGACCTCGAGCAGCGTCGGCCGCTTCTCGCGGCGCGCGCGGTCGATCGCCTCGGCGAGCGCTCCGCGCACGGTCAAGAGGTCCATGCCGTCCACGTCGCGCCGCGGCATCCCGTACGCGCTGCCGCGCTGGTAGAGGTCCTTCACGGAGGACGCGCGGTCGAGCGAGGTGCCCATGCCGTAGCGGTTGTTCTCGATCACGAAGACGACCGGCAGCCCCCAGAGCGCGCTCACGTTCAGCGACTCGTGGAAGGCGCCCTCGTTGACCGCGCCGTCGCCGAAGAAGCAGATCACCACCTGGTCGGTCTGGCGCAGACGGATCGCGTAGCCCATCCCGGCCGCGATCGGCAGGTGGCCGCCGACGATGCCGTCGCCGCCGAAGTTGCCGGACGGGCACGTCGTAGAAGTGCATGCTGCCGCCCTTGCCCCGGCTGATCCCCGTGGAGCGGCCGTAGAGCTCCGCCATCAGCGGCCGCGGGTCGGTCCCGCGCGCGAGAGCGTAGCCGTGGTCCCGGTAGGAGCCGAGGAAGTAGTCGTCGGGCCGCAGCAGGCTCATCGCACCGACCGCGACGGCCTCCTGGCCGATATAGAGGTGGAGGAAGCCGCCGATCTTCCCCTCCACGTAGACCTGCGCGCAGCGCTCCTCGAAGCGCCGGATGAGGAGCATGTCCCGGTACAGCCTTAGCGCCTCGTCTTTCGTCATTCTGCTGTCATTCCTCCACGCCACCGACCGGGCGAAACTCAAATTTTGCTGTGAATTAGGCCGGGCGTCAATTCTTTCCGCAGCGCCCTCAGCTGGCGAGCGGCGCGAGGCGGCAGGAAGGAGGCTCGGTCGGCGGCGACCGCACGGTCCGGTTTGCGTCGGCGAGCCGTAGGATTTATGTCGAGGGCGGGGAGGCGCGCTCAGACGCGCCGTTTGCGAAGGCCCAGTCCCACGAGGCCGCCCCGAGCAGCAGCACGCTTGCGGGCTCAGGTACGCCGACTCGACTTCGAGTAGCCGATCCCCAACGCGTCCACCGGGGTCGAAAAGACCATGTCTCGAATACTGCGGCGGACCCGACGCCCCGACAGCGAACAGCCCGCCCAGCGAGCTGTTGATCGCCGCGATTCCCGCTGCGTTGAACACACCGACTCGCGAGAACTACTTCGCGCGAGTCACAGCACGAGCACGGCGATCGCGAGGAGCGCCAGGCCGAGCACCAGCATGCCGACGAGCGACAGCGCAAAGGTGGGCTCGGCGGAGTCCGGGCCCCTGCGTTCGGCCGTCCCGCCTTCGAATGCCGCCTTCAGCTCGGGACGGGTCATGTAGAGGAGCACGGTCGCCGCGGCGAGCGTGAACGGGCAGACGAGGAGCCCGAGCGCCGCCGTCGCGATCTGCAGGTGCCGTGCCCAGGGGGCCATGGCGCGCAAGCCCAGGGCCATGGCCGTTCCGAGCCCTGCGAGTGCTATGGCGAGCGCGCCGGCCAGAACCCAGCCGACGACTCCGGCGGACAGCCGTGCCGCGCCGATCAGCACGCCGGCCACGGCGAGCGGCACGAAGAGGGCCCAAAGCCCCGCGAGCAGGCTGACCGTCGCCGGCCGGGCCGGATGCCGCGCGTGACGTGCCTCGCGACGGCTCGCGCTCCGGAGAGGGGCGGGGGCGCGCGGCGGGCCGGGGCTGTGACCCGGCTCGCGGCGCAGCGGGCTTCGAATCCTGGCGAGCAGCCGGCGCGGCAGGCGGGGGAGCCGGCGGCGCGGGAGGCGCTGCCGCTTCCGGCACGGGCTGCTCGCCGGTGTCGCCTCCGAGCTGGGTCGGCCCCGAGACGCTCACATCGAAGTTGATGCCCTCCGGACCGACGATCACCGTCTCGCCGATCTCGGGGAGCAGGCGCAGCTTCACCGCGCCCATGCGCAGGGTGTCCCCGGGCCGCAGCGGCGAGCTCTCGACCTTCTTGCCGTTGACGTAGATGCCGTTCGCGCTTCCCGAGTCCCGGACCGTGACGCCCTCCGGGGTCTCCTCGATCACCGCGTGACGACGCGAGCACTTGGCGTCGTTCAGCACGATGTCGCAGCCGGGGTCGCGGCCGACGACGCACAGGTGGCCGGGCAGCTCGACCTCGTGGGTCGTGCCACCCTGATAGGAGATCTCGAATCGCATGGCGCGCCCGGCCTGCGGGCGAAGGATTCTAGCAGTCCGGCCGCTCGACTTCGCCCGAGAGGGCGGATTAGGATCGGCGGGGCGGTGCTGCGGGCGGAGGTGGACGAGATGCATCACGACGAGGCCGGCGAGCGCACGGCCCGTCTCGCGCAGGTGCTCGAGATCCTGAAGCGCGAGGCGCCTCCCGAGGAGCGCGAGCTCGTGTTGCAGGTCGCACCGATCCTGTTCGCTGGAATGCCGCCCCGCATCGGGCTCGCGATGCCGCCCGAAGTCGTGGCGACGCGGATCCTCAAGCTGCACTACCCCTACATCGCGCGCGAGATGCCGCCCGCGCACCAGCTCTACAAGGGCCTGCCGGGCATCCACGTCACCGCCACGAACCCGAGCGAAGCCGAGTCGCGCGCGATCGGCGGCGGCCACGGGCTGCCGCTCGAGACCACGATCCTGCGCACGCACACCGCGGACCGTCCCTTCATCTTCGACAGCCTCAAGAACTACCTGCAGAAGTCCGGGCTGCGCGTCTACGCGGCCTTCCACCCGATCTTCGCGGTGCACCGGCAGTGGGAGCGCGTCGTCGGCTTCGGCGACGTGCACGACGAGGGAAGCAAGGAGAGCTACTGCCTGTTCCACCTCGAGCCGATCCACGAGAAGGAGCGGCTGCGGCGGATCGAGCACGAGGTGTTCTCGCTGCTGAAGGCGGTGTTCCTGGCGGTCGACGACTTCAAGGACATGGGGCGCGTGTGCCGCGAGCTGGTGCCGCGGCTGCGCTCGAAGCGCGGCGACGAGGCCGAGCTCAAGTCGGCGCGCGCGTTCCTCGAGTGGCTGCAGGACGACAACTACATCTTCATGGGCACGGTGTCCTACGGCGCGGCCAAGGACGCCACGCTCACGCGGCTCGACGAGACCGCGACGGGCGTCTTCACCGACCCGACGTTGCTGCCGGTCGTGTTCCCGGGCGTGATGGAGCACGTCGAGACGCATCTCGGTCCGGATCCGCTGCACCAGCAGATCCTCGAGTTCGACTTCTGCGCCAACGCCAGCGCGATCTACCACATGGAGCCGATCGAGGACCTGACGGTGCGCGAGTGGGGGGACGACGGCTCGCTCAAGGGCCTGACCGTTCTGCTCGGCCGCTTCGCGCGCGGGGCCTTCGCGCAGCGCGCCGACCGCATCCCGCTGCTCAAGGAGAAGCACGACCGCATCCTGGCGGCGTCGGGCGCCATCCGGGGCTCGCACATCTGGCGCGAGACGCGCGCCACCTTCAACAACTTCCCCAAGACCGATCTCTTCTACGCCAGGGTGAGCGACCTCGAGCGCGTGATCCGCGGGATCGTGGCGGTGTCGGGCGACGAGGAGATCGTGGTCGAGAGCCGCCAGGGGGCCGGCTACGAGGCGCTCTACGTGGCCTTCTCGCGCCTGCGCTACTCCTACCAGACCGAGGCGGCGCTGCGCCGTGCGTTCGCGGACGCCTTCGGGCCGGTCGCGTTCGCCACCTCGGTCGACTCCGGGCCGGTGACGCTGCTGCTCTTCTACTTCAACTCGAACGAGCTCGAGCACCCGGTCGACCCGGACGAGGCGCGGCGGCTGACCGAGCCGCTGGTGACGTCGTGGGAGGACCGCGTCTCGGCCGCGCTCGACGCCGAGTTCGGCGCGAGCGAGGGCCGGCGCCTGTTCCAGCGCTACGTCACGCCGGAGTCGAGGAGCGGCCTCTACCGCGAGGTGACCGCGCCCGAGCAGGTGCCGCGCGACCTGCGCCAGTTCGAGGCGCTCGAGAGCCGGCTCGAGATCGCGATCAGCGTGAAGGGCGCCGAGCAGGCCTCGGTGCAGCTGTGCTCGGTGCGCTCGCTCGACCTGACCGACATCCTGAAGACGATGCAGAACCTCGGGCTGACGGTCACCGAGGAGCTGCGCATCCCGCTCCCGCTGCCGAGCGGACGCCGCTGCCTGCTCTACCGCTTCGGGATCGAGGCGCCGGCGGAGCGGATCGCCTCGCTGCGCGAGGGCGAGCAGCGCCTCGTCGACGCGCTGCGCGCGCTCGACGAGGAGCGCGCGACCGACGACCCGCTGAACGGGCTGATCCTCTCGGCGGGGCTGAGCTGGCGCGACGTCGAGCTGCTGCGCACGCTGCGCAACCACCTGCTGCAGATCCGCAGCCACTGGAACGCCGAGACCGTGAACGGCGTGCTGGTGCGCAACAGCGGGGCGGCGGGTGCGCTCTATCGCGCCTTCGCGTCGCGCTTCGACCCGGCCCTCCCGGGCGATCGCGCAGCGGCGATCGCCGAGGCGGACGCCGGCTTCACGCACGCGCTCGACCGCGTGAGCAGCCTGGCCGAGGACGAGGTGCTGCGCGCCTTCGCCAACCTGGTGCGCTCGGCGCTGCGCACGAACGCCTACCAGCGGCCCGAGCGGCCGGTGTTCTCGATCAAGGTCGACTGCAAGAAGGTCGAGGGGATGCCGTCGCCGCGGCCGATGTTCGAGATCTACGTGCACTCGCGGCGCCTCGAGGGCATCCACCTGCGCGGGGGCAAGGTCGCCCGCGGCGGGATCCGCTGGTCCGACCGCCACGACGACTTCCGCACCGAGATCCTGGGGCTGATGAAGACCCAGATGGTCAAGAACGCGGTGATCGTGCCGGTCGGCTCGAAGGGCGGCTTCGTGCTGAAGGGCGAGGTGCCGCGCCGCCCCGCGCTCGACGAGTACCTGATCGACCGCTACCGCGAGTTCGTGTCCGGGCTGCTCGACGTGACGGACAACCGCGCGGACGGCAAGGTGCTGCACCCGCCCGAGGTGGTGCGGCTCGACGGCGACGATCCCTACCTGGTGGTGGCCGCCGACAAGGGCACGGCGCACCTCTCGGACACCGCCAACAGCGTCTCCGCGCAGTACGGCTTCTGGCTCGGCGACGCGTTCGCCTCGGGCGGCAGCGTGGGCTACGACCACAAGAAGATGGGGATCACGGCCCGCGGCGCCTGGGAGTGCGTCAAGCACCACTTCCGCAGCATGGGGATCGACGTCCAGACCCAGTCCGTGACGGTCGCCGGCGTGGGCGACATGTCGGGAGACGTGTTCGGCAACGGTGTGCTGCTCTCGCGGGCGATCAAGCTGGTGGCCGCCTTCGACCACCGCAACATCTTCATCGACCCCGCGCCCGATCCCGAGGCGAGCTTCAAGGAGCGCGAGCGGATGTTCGCGCTCGCGCGCTCGAGCTGGCGCGACTACGACGCGAAGAAGCTGAGCGCGGGAGGCGGGATCTACGACCGCTCGGCCAAGTCGGTCCCGCTCTCGGCCGAGGCGCGGAAGCTGCTGGAGATCGAAGCCGAGGCGCCGTCGGGCGAGGAGGTGATCCGCAAGATCCTCACGGCCAAGGTCGACCTGCTCTACAACGGCGGGATCGGGACCTACGTCAAGGCCGCCTCGGAGGAGCACGCCGACGTCGGCGACCGCGCCAACGACAGGGTGCGCGTCGACGGCAGCGAGCTGCGGGCGCGCGTGGTGGGCGAGGGCGGCAACCTCGGCTTCACGCAGAAGGGGCGGCTCGAGTACTGGGCCGCGGGCGGCCGCTGCAACACCGACGCGATCGACAACTCGGGCGGCGTCGACACCTCCGACCACGAGGTGAACATCAAGATCCTGCTCGACCAGCTCGTCAAGCGCGGCCTCGTGAAGGGCCGCGACGAGCGCAATCGCATCCTGGCCGAGATGACCGACGAGGTCGGACACCTGGTGCTGGCGGACAACGCCGGCCAGGCGCTGGCGCTGAGCCTCGACGGCCTGCGCAGCGCCCGGCGCTACGAGGAGTTCGTCGGCCTGGTCGACGACATGGCGGGAGCCGGGCTGCTCAACCGGCACGACGAGTCGGTGCCCACGCGCGAAGACCTCGCCGGCAGCCCGCACCGCGAGCGCGGCCTGCCGCGGCCGCTGCTCTGCGTGCTGCTCGGATACTCGAAGATGTCGGCGTTCCAGCTGCTGCTCGAGAGCGACTTCCCGGACAGCGCGGCCGCCCATCCGTTCCTCGAGGCGTACTTCCCGCGGCTGCTGCGCGAGCGCTTCGCCGACCGTTTCCAGGAGCACGTGCTGCGGCGCGAGATCGTCGCCACCTGCGCCGTGAACTACCTCATCAACCGCGGCGGGATCCTGCTGCTGCCGCGGCTCGAGCAGGGCGCCAGGCACGGGATCGGCGATGCGGTCTCCGCCTGGATCGAGGTCGACCGCGAGGCCGAGGCGCAGCCGCTGCGCGACGCGCTGCTCGCGGCCGGGCGGCCGGCGAGCGAGGAGCAGGCGGCGCTCGTCGAGATCGAGGACGGGCTCGAGGCCGCTGCTCTCGAGCGGCTCGAGGGCAAGAAGCAGACGGAGGCCAGGAAGGCGCTCCGCGCGATCGGAGACCGGCTGCGGCTGTGAACGACAGCCCGCGGGCCGCCATGGGCAGCCCCCTGTACGCCGCCTTCGTCTGCTCGGGCGCGGGCGCGCTGCTGTTCGAGGTGCTCTGGTTCCGGATCGCCGCGCTCGAGCTCGGCAACAGCATCTGGGCCTCGAGCGTCGTGCTGGCCGCGTTCATGGCCGGACTCGCGCTCGGCAGCGCGCTCGCGGCTCGCTTCGGCGGCGGGGTCGCGCGTCCGCTGCGCCTGTTCGCGCAGCTCGAAGCCGGCGCCGCCGCGCTGTCGCTGCTCCTCGTCTGGGGCCTTCCGGCGCTCGCCGCCGTGCTGACGCCCGCGCTCGCGGGCCTGCGCGAGACGCCCTGGCTCGGGCGCGCCGCGCTCGGCGGCGCGACCTTCCTCCTGATGCTGCTGCCCGCGTCGGCGCTGGGCGCTTCGCTTCCGCTCCTGGCGCGCGCGCTGGCCGCCCACAGCGAGACCTTCGGCGTTGCGCTCGGGCGGCTCTACGGGTGGAACACGCTCGGAGGCGTCCTGGGCGCGCTCGCGTCCGAGACGGCGCTGGTGCCCGTGCTGGGCCTGGCGCGAAGCGCGGCCGTGGCCGGGGCGCTCCAGCTGGCGGGGGCGCTTATCGCGCTCGGCCTCGACCAGCGGTTCCGCGCGGCGGCCACCGTCGCCGCGACGCTCGACGACATCGGCCGAGCCGGGAACGGCGGCCGAAGCCGCTGGTCGCGGCTGCTCGTGGCCGGCTTCCTGGGCGGGGCGGCGCTGCTCGCGCTCGAGGTGATCTGGTTCCGATTCCTTCAGCTCTTCGTCTTCGGCACGCAGCTCGCCTTCGCGCTGATGCTGGCGACCGTTCTCGCCGGAATCGCGCTCGGCGGGCTGCTGGCGGCGGCGTGGCTGCGGCGCCGGCCCCAGGCGACCGCGGCGCTGCCGCTCGCTGCCCTGCTCGGAGGGGTCACGACCATGATCGCGTACGTCGTGTTCGAGCCCCAGGGAGGTGCCACGACAGCCGACGTCGCACGGGCCGTCTGGCTGTCGATCCGATTGATGTTGCCGACGGCGCTCGTATCGGGCGTGTTCTTCACGCTGCTCGGCGCGGCGCTGCGGGAGGAGGCCTCGGGCGACGCGGCCGCGGCAGGCTGGCTCACGTCCGCCAATACGCTGGGGGCTACCGTCGGCTCGCCGCTCGCGGGGCTGCTGTTGCTCTCCTGGCTGGGCGTCGAGGCCTCGCTCTTCGCCCTCTCGCTGGTGTACGGAGTGGCGGCGGTGGTCGTGGCTCCCTGGTCGGCGCGCCTGCCGCGGAGCGCGCGCGTGGCGAGCCTCGCGCTCTTCCTGGTGGTGGTGCTGCTCTTCCCTTTCGGGCTGATGCGGGGACGCTTCCTGCGTCGGCTGATCGAATCCATGGCCGGCAGCGGTGTGCGAGTCGTCGCGGTGCGCGAGGGCCAGACCGAATCCGCGATCCTGCTGCAGACGGATTGGGGTGGGGCTCCCGTCCATCAGCAGCTGATCACGAACGCGTACTCGATGACGAGCACCCAGTTCTACGCACGTCGCTACATGAAGCTGTTCGCATACTGGCCGCTCGCGCTGCGACCGCAGGCCAGGCGGGCGCTGCTCGTCAGCTATGGGCTCGGGAACACGGCCGAGGCGCTCCTGCGGACGAATGGCATCGAGCACCTCGACGTCGTGGACATCTCGCGCACGATCCTCGAGCTGAGCCCGCTCGTGGAGCGCGCCGCTACGCGCGACCCGCTGCGGGACCCGCGGGTCGCGCAGCACGTGGACGACGGCCGCTTCCACCTGCACACGGCGGGATCGCAGTACGACGTCATCACCGCCGAGCCGCCGCCGCCGCTCGCGGCCGGGGTCGCCGCCCTCTACTCGCTCGAGTACTTCCGGCTCGTCCACGACCGGCTCGCGCCCGGCGGCATCGCCACTCACTGGCTACCCGTCAACCAGCTCACGCTGCCCGCCGCCCGCGCGGTGACGCGGGCGTTCTGCACCGTGTTCGACGACTGCACGCTCTGGTCCGGCGCCGGCTACGACTGGATGCTGGCGGGCACCCGCGGCGCCTCCGCCCCCTCCGAGCAGTCCTTCGCTCGGCTGTGGGCCGAGCCCGAGAGCGAGGCCGAGCTGCGCGAGCTGGGGATCGAGCGGCCGGAGCAGCTCGGCGCCCTCTTCATCGCCGATGCCGCACAGCTCGCGGAGTGGACCGCCGGAGCCGACCCCGTCGTCGACGACCGGCCTGGCCGGCTCGGCTCGGCCCTCTCCGGGCCCGAAGACGCCGCGGCCTACCGGGCCTTCCAGGAGCCCGCCGCCTGCGCGGAGCGATTCCGGGCGAGCGCCGTCCTGGACCGCCTCTGGCCGTCCGCGCTGCGGGAACGGACTCGCGCCTGGTTCGAGTGGCAGGGCGTCTTCAACCGCGACTACGAGGCAGGCGGGCGCGCAGAGGCGCTCGCGGAGCTGTGGGCCGTGCTCGAGCGCACGCCCCTCACGACACTGCCGCTGCTCCAGCTCGACAGCGAGCCGCGCATACGCGCGACGGCGCGCACGCGACACCTGGAGGGCGGCTCGCACCCCGCGCTCGCGTTCCACCTGGGCGCGGCCGCACTTGCGGATCGCGACTACCCGGCCGCGGCCCGCTTCTTCGCCGCGGCGGGGGAGCAAGGCAACACCGTGCACTCGCCGCGCCTGCTGCGCGCGCTCGCGCTCGGCCTGGGCGGCGACCAGGAGAACGCGCTCGCCGCGGTGCGCACGATCCCGCCCGACAGCCTGCCGCCGCACGCGCGCCCGTGGCGGGACTGGCTGGAGGGGCGGCTTCTGGGCGGCCCGGTGCGCTAGTACCTGTATCGATCCGACTTGTACGGGCCCTGCTTGTCGACGCCGATGTACTTCGCCTGCTGGTCCGAGAGCTCGGTGAGCCTGGCGTTGAGCTTCTTGAGCTGCAACCGCGCCACCTTCTCGTCCAGCTTCTTCGGCAGCATGTAGACGCCGACCGGGTACTTGTCGCTGTCGCGCTCGCCCCACAGCTCGATCTGCGCGAGCGTCTGGTTGGCGAACGACGACCACATCACGTAGGACGGGTGGCCGGTCCCGCAGCCCAGGTTCACGAGCCGGCCCTTCGCGAGCAGGATGATCCGCTTGCCGTCCGGGAAGATCACGTGATCGACCTGCGGCTTGATCTCCTCCCACTGGTACTTCTCGAGCGACGCCACGTCGATCTCGTTGTCGAAGTGGCCGATGTTGCAGACGATGGCCTGGTTCTTCATCTTCGCCATGTGGTCGTGGGTGATGACCTTGTAGTTGCCGGTGGCCGTCACGAAGATGTCGGCCTTGTCGCAGGCGTAGTCCATCGTGACGACGCGGTAGCCTTCCATCGCCGCCTGCAGCGCGCAGATCGGGTCGATCTCGGTGACCCACACCTGGGCCGAGAGCGCGCGCAGCGCCTGGGCCGAGCCCTTGCCCACGTCGCCGTAGCCGCAGACGACGGCGACCTTGCCCGCGACCATCACGTCGGTCGCGCGCTTGATCCCGTCCACGAGCGACTCGCGGCAGCCGTAGAGGTTGTCGAACTTGGACTTGGTGACGGAGTCGTTGACGTTGATCGCCGGGAACTTGAGCTCGCCCTTCTGGTGCATCTGGTAGAGCCGGTGGACGCCGGTCGTCGTCTCCTCGGTCACGCCCTGGACCGAGGCGAGCTGCTTCGCGTACCAGCCCGGCTGCGCGGCGAGGCGCTTCTTGATGGCGGCGTAGAGCACGCGCTCCTCCTCGCTGGTGGGGTTGTCGAGGACGGACGCGTCCTCCTCGGCCTTGGCGCCGAGGTGGAGCAGCAGCGTCGCGTCGCCGCCGTCGTCGAGGATCATGTTGGTCGAGCCGCCGTCGGCCCACTCGAAGATCCGGTGCGTGAACTCCCAGTACTCCTCGAGCGACTCGCCCTTGAAGGCGAAGACGGCGAAGCCCGTCGCCGCGATCGCGGCGGCGGCGTGGTCCTGGGTCGAGAAGATGTTGCACGAGGCCCAGCGCACCTCGGCGCCGAGGGCCTTGAGCGTCTCGATCAGGACGGCGGTCTGGATGGTCATGTGGAGCGAGCCGGTGATGCGGGCGCCCTTGAGCGGCTGCCTGGCGGCGTACTCCTCGCGGATGGCCATCAGGCCGGGCATCTCGGTCTCGGCGATGCCGATCTCCCTGCGGCCCCAGTCGGCGAGCTTGAGGTCGGCGACCTTGAAATCGCCCGCCGTGGCGCGGGCCTCGACTGTGGTGGACATTGGCTCTGCTCCTTCCGTCCCGGGAGCGCCACAAAGTCGAAAGGCGCCCGAAACCGGTCCGTCGGTTTACGAGCGCCGTTGTCTAAGCTGAGCCTGGCCCCGCTCCAACGGCGGGGTCGCAGCGCCCCTCAGCTAGCGCCCATTGTCGCCGATCGCGAGTCGGCCGCGCAAGCGTCCGTTGCGGCCGCCGCGCTCGCGGCTGATAGAATTCGATCACTCGCAGGGTAGTCCTGTGGCTCCGGCTCGAGCGCTCGAGTCCGCCGCCGTGCCCGGAGGAGGAGTGCGCGGACCTGGAGCTCCGGTGCCGCGGCACGCGGCGCCGGTGCGATTCACACCTATGAAGAGGAACCTGCTGCTGCCCGCCCTGGCGGGCGTGGCACTCATCTCCGTCGCGTGCGCCAAGGAGCCCACCGACACGATTGGCGCCGCGAAGGCATCGCTCGAGGCGGCCAAGACCGCCGGCGCCGCCGACTACGCCCCCGCGGCGCTCGCCAGCGCGGAGACGTCCGCGGCCGCGCTCGACGCCGAGCTCAAGGCGCAGTCCGAGAAGTTCGCGCTCACGCGCTCCTATGCCAAGGCGACCGAGCTCGCGGCGGCCGCCAAGGCCGACGCGGAGAAGGCGGCTGCCGAGGCGGTGACCGGCAAGGAGCAGATGAAGGCCGAGGCGACCACGCTGATCGCCGGCGTGCGCGGCAGCCTGGACGCCGCCAAGCAGGCGCTCGCCAAGGCCCCCAAGGGCAAGGGCAGCGCGGCCGACCTCGAGGCGATGAACGCCGACGTCGCCGGCGTCGAGAGCTCGCTCGCCGCGATGGACTCGGCGATGGCGGCCGGCAACTACAAGGACGCCAAGGTCAAGGCCGAGGCAGCCCAGCAGACGCTCGACAAGATCGTGGCCGACGTCCAGGCCGCGACCCTGGCGAAGAAGGGCAAGCGCTGAGCACGAAGAGGCGCGGCTCGAGAGGGCCGCGCCTCGCAGCGCTCGCGTTGGTCGTCGGCGTCGCGCTGCTGGGCGTCGAGATCGCCGCGAGCGGGCGCACGCGCCGGCCCGCGGAGCTGCGCTCCGAGGCCGTGGGCGCCTACGAGGAAGCGAGCCGTGGAGCGGGCGCGCGCTGGGCGCCTTCGGAGCTCCGGGCCGCCGACGCCAAGCTGCGAGCCGCGCTGCTGCTCCAGAGCCGCCAGGAGAACCGCCCGTACCCGCTCCGCGACTTCCGGCCCGCCGCGGCGGCGTTCGCGGACGCGCGGGACGCCGCGCGCGACGCGAAGCGGCAGGGCGACGCGCGCCGCGACGAGGCGCTCGCCGGCGCCGCCGCGGCGGTGGAGCAGGCCCGCGAGTTCGAGGCGCACGCGCGCGCGCTGGTGTCGGTGACCACGCTGCCGGCCGCGCAGCGCAGCCGCCTGCTCGGAGCCCGTCTGCTGCTGCTGGAGGCGCAGGCGCTGCTCGACGGCGGCGAGGCGCAGGCCGCGCTCGAGCGCGCGGAGAGCTCGGAGGCCGAGCTGCGCGCGGCGCTCGGCCCGGCGCTCGCAGCCGCCGAGCGCTACACCGCGCGCGAGCAGGTCGCCACCTGGCGCCGCTGGATCGAGGAGACGCGCCGCCACTCGCGGGTCACGGGCGAGCCGGCGATCCTGGTGCTCAAGGAGAAGAACCTGCTGATCCTGCTGTCGCGCGGTGAGCCCGTGCGGCGCTACGGCGCGGAAGTCGGCGCCAACGCGCTCGGGATCAAGCGCCAGCGGGGCGACCGCGCGACTCCGGAGGGCCGCTACCGGATCGTGGAGAAGAAGGACGTCGGGCAGAGCATCTACCATCGCGCGCTGCTGCTCGACTATCCGAACGCCGCCGATCGCGAGCGCTTCAAGGCGGCCAAGCGGCGCGGCGAGATCCCGAGCGGCGCCGCGATCGGGGGACAGATCGAGATCCACGGCGACGGCGGCCGCGGCCAGAACTGGACGGACGGCTGCGTAGCGCTCGCGAATCCGGACATCGACGACCTCTATGCGCGCGTCCGGCGCGGCACGCGCGTCACGATCGTGGGCGGCGACGGCAGCGACGGAGCCTTCTCGTCGCTGCTCGCGCGGGTCAAGGAGCCGGGGGAGGGATCGTGAGCGCCATCGCCTTCGGGCGCTTCGTGCTGGCCGAGCTGCGGGCCCGGCTCGAAGCACTCTGGGCCCGGCGCCGCGTGCGCGCGGCGCTCCTCGGCCTCGGCTTCCTGCTGCTGGCGTTCCTGGGCACCGGCTGGGATTTCGCGGCGGCCACGCCGCAGGTCGCGCCGGGTGCGGCGCTGAAGCCCGCCTCGCGCGAGGCCGTGCGGCTCGCGGGCGAGCGCGAGCGACTGGAGTCGGCGCTCGAACGGCGCGTGCCGCGCGGGGCCTGGATCGTGATCGACCAGACGCACAACCGGCTGCGGCTGATGCGGGGGAGCGAGATCCTGCTGGAGGCGCCGTGCTCCGCCGGCTCCGGCATGGTGCTCAAGGAAGGCGCCAAAGGACGCGTCTGGGTGTTCGACACTCCCCGCGGGCGCTTCGAGGTGCTCTCCAAGACCGAGAACCCGGTCTGGAAGAAGCCCGACTGGGCGTTCGTCGAGGAGGGGGAGCCGATCCCGAAGGACCCGGCCGATCGGCTCGAGTACGGCTCGCTCGGCGAGTACGCGCTCTACTTCGGCAACGGCTACATGATCCACGGCACGCTCTACGAGCGGCTGCTCGGCCGCCCGGTGAGCCACGGCTGCATCCGGCTCGGCAAGGACCCGCTGCGCCAGCTCTACCGGCAGGTGCCGCTCGGCACGCCGGTCTACATCTACTGATGCGCGCGTCTCCCGCGACCCTCGTCGCACTGCTCGTGCTCGCCGCCGCGGAGGCTGCCTCGCCCGAGCGCGCTCCCGAGGCAGTGCCCGCGGGGCTGCGCCACGAGGTGGCGCAGCTGCGCCTCGAGCGCGAGCTGTCGACGGGAAAGGGCTTCTACCTGCGCCTCGACGCCGGTCGCAAGCGCCTCGCGCTGATGCTGCAGGGCGTGACGCTCGACGAGTACGAGGCGAGCGGCTTCGAGCTGGGAGTGCCCGAGGTGCTCTTCGTCGACCGGCGGCCGCGCAGCGGCTGGGACACGGAGGCGATCTCGAAGGGCCGCCTCGATCCCGAGAGGCAGCGCGACCGCATCGAGGTCGTGGCTCCCGCTCCCGCGCCGAGCGGCGCCCAGCCGACCGACGGCGCGACTCCCGCCCCGCCTGCCGTCCCGAAGAGCGCCGAGGAGACGGTGTCCGTGCCTTCGCCGTACCGCATCGTCTTCGCCGAGGGCGTCTCGGTCGAGGTGCGCTCGAGCGGCGTCGGACGCAACCGGCCGTGGCTGCGCCGGCAGGCGGATTCGCTGGGCCTCCGCCTCTCCGATCTCGGCTCGGCGCTGGGGCTCGGCACGCGCGACCGCGTGCGGCTGCGCGTCACGCTCGCCGCCGAGGACGCGGCCGCGCTCTACCGCTCGCTGCCGCCCGACGTGGGCCTGATCGTCCTCGGCCTGCCGCCGAGCTGAACCTTGGACTCGCCGCGCGGCTACGGCCGCAGCAGGCGGCGGCGGATGGCGAACGCCTCCGCCGGGTTGCGGACGAGCAGCGTCTCGACGTCGTCCTGGCTGAGGCCCGCGGCCCGCAGCGCAGGAACGAAGCCGTCGAAGAGGAACGCGTGCGACCGGTAGCTGCCACCGCCTGGCTCGCCGACGTGGTACCAGCCGGCGTCCTGCGACACCAGGACGCGGTCGAGGCGGTCGCGGCGCTTGAGGTCGACGACCGCGTCGACGTGCGTGTCGAGGCTCCCCGGCGAGACGCCGTCGAGCTCGACGAAGACGCCCTGCTGCGCCGCCCAGCCGCGTGTCGCGCGGTCGGGCTCGTTCTGCGCGTGCACCCAGACGTAGGCGGAAGGCGCCACGCCGCGCTCCGCGAGCACGCGCACGATCTCGATCGCGGCGCGGCCGTCGCCGGTATGGATCGCGAGCGTGAGGCCCGTGTCGCGGTGTGCGAGCGCGCCCGCCTCGACCAGCTTGCGATCGATGGCGGAGAGCGGCCCGGCGTCGACGCCGACCTTCACGAAGCCGGGACGGATGCCCGTGCCCTCGATGCCGTTCCGGAACTCGGCCACGAAGCGCGCCGCGATCTGCTCGGCCGACTCCGCGTAGGCGTGCTTCGGGACCGCGATGTCCCGGGCCGCGCCGTAGTAGCCGGTGTTGGTGACGATCTGCAGCCCGCTCGCGTCGGCGAGCCGGCGCAGCAGCTGCGGATCGCGCCCGAGGTAGGCCGGCGTGCACTCGAAGAGCGTGCGGCAGCCGCGGCGCGCCAGCTCCTCGAGGTGGGGCAGCACGCTGCGGTAGACGGCCTCCGCGTCGTAGCGCGATCGGCTGGCGGTGGCGGCGCCGCCGAAGTCGACGAGCACGTGCTCGTGGACCAGCGTGGTGCCGAGCTGCTTTGCCTCGAGCGGGCCGCGCACGCTCTCGACGACGGGTGCTTGAGCCGCCCGGGCCCGTGCCGCTCCCAGCGCGTGGCCGGCCGCGCCCAGCGCCGCGGTCAGGAAGCCGCGACGTCGCAACTCAGGCCTTCCGCAGGACGTCCTTCTCGAAGTCCCAGGCGACGGGGGCCTTGCGCTTGATCGACTCGTTCACCATGTGCGCGACTGCGGCCGCGTGGTGGCCGGCGCGGCCGTCTTCGACCGACGGCTTGCGCGTGCGGATCGACTCGACGAAGCGGGCCACGTGCAGCACCGTCGCGTCGGGCCCCACCTCGCTCCAGGACTCGCCCTGGCTTTCCATCTGCGAGGGCCAGGTGTTCGGCATCTCGAGCTTCTGCACCGCTGGATCGGCCCAGTAGGCCTTCTCGAGGGGCGACGGCCAGGCGCTCACGATCCAGTCGTTGCCCTCGCGCCTCCGCTCCGGCGTGAAGGTCATCCGGCTGCCGCGGAAGGTGAGCGAGCCCTCGTTGCCCATGATCGCGAAGCCGCTCTCGCCTCCGCCGGTGTTGTTGAAGGTCCCGCCGAGCGCCACCATGAACTGCTCCTTGCCGTAGACCGCCGAGGCCGAGAGCGTGTCCGGCACCTCGTGGGTCTTCTGGTGGCGGTAGTTGAAGCCCTGCGCGACCACCGTCTCCGGCACCGTCGCGCCCATCACGTAGTGGATCGTCGTCATCAGGTGGACGAACAGGTCGGTCGCGATGCCGCCCGAATAGTCCCAGTAGCAGCGCCAGCGGAAGAAGCGCTCGAGGCTCAGCGGCCGCTTCGTGGCCGGGCCCAGGAACATCTCCCAGTTGACCGACTTCTCGTCGGCGTCCGGCGGGATCGGGTAGAGCCAGGCACCCGAGTCGCTGTTCCTGTCGTAGTTGGCGCGGATCAGGTTTATCGCGCCGAGCCTGCCCGACTGGACGATCTCGCGCGCGGTCTGCTGCAGCTTCGAGCTCATGCCCTGGCTGCCGATCTGCAGGATGCGCCCCGACTTCTCGGCCGCGCGGTACATCTCGGGGCCTTCGTCGATCGTGAGCGTCATCGGCTTCTCGAGGTAGACGTCCTTGCCCGCCGCGAGCGCCTCGAGCGTCTGCTGCTTGTGCCAGTGGTCGGGGGTCGAGATCAGCACGGCGTCGATCGACTTGTCGGCGAGCAGCGCGCGCCAGTCGCCGTAATCCTTCGCCTTGTTGCCGAGCCGCTCGAGCGCGCGCGTCACGCGGCCCTTGTAGGCGTCGCACACGCCGATCACCTCGACGCCCGGCGCGGCGGTGAACGCCTCGAGCACGCCCGACTGCACGCGCGAGCCGACGCCGATGATCCCCACCTGGATGCGGTCGTTCGCCGAGACCGTCTGCGCCGCCTGCGCTTCGCCGCCCAGCACGTGCATGATCGCGGGCGTGGCGGCGACACCCGCCAGACTCCTCTGCATGAACTGTCGCCGGCCGATCCCTGGCTTCATCGATTCTCTCCTCGCGTGGATGCTGCGCACGTTACGCCCGGCCGCCGCGACAGGTCAAGCGTGTTAGCCTACGCGCTCGTCGGCGAAACCACCGAGGTGAGCATGAGCGACAGGCAGAGGGCGCTCGAAGCGCTGGCGGCGGCGCAGTGGAAGCTGGCGCTGCGGCTCACGGCCACGATGATGGCGATCTACTTCGGCTTCATCCTGCTCGTGGCCTGGGCCAAGCCGCTGCTGGGCCGGCAGCTCGTGCCCGGGCTGAGCCTCGGGATCCTGCTCGGCGCGCTCGTGATCGTCGCCGCCTGGGTGCTGATCCGCGTCTACGTGCGCTGGGCCAACAGCCACTACGACAGCGCCGTCGCGCGGATCCGGGAGTCGGGCCGATGACGAGCAGCCTCGGCAGCCCCAACGTCGCCGCCATCTTCTTCTTCCTGCTGTTCGTGTCGGTGACGCTCGTGATCACGTACTGGGCGGCGCGGCGCACGCGCAGCACCGAGCACTTCTACGCGGCAGGGCGCAGCGTGACGGGCCTGCAGAACGGCCTCGCGCTCGCCGGCGACTACATGAGCGCGGCGAGCTTCCTCGGCATCGCGGGGCTGGTCGCGCTCTCGGGCTTCGACGGGCTCATCTACTCGATCGGGTTCCTGGTCGGCTGGCCGGTGGTGATGTTCCTGATCGCCGAGCCGCTCCGGAACCTGGGGCGCTACACGTTCGCCGACGTGGTGGCCTATCGCCTGCGCCAGACGCCCGTGCGCATCGCCGCCGCGATCGGGACGCTCGCGGTCGTCACCTTCTACCTGATCGCCCAGATGGTGGGCGCGGGCAACCTGATCAAGCTGCTGTTCGGGCTCCAGTACGAGTGGGCGATCGTGATCGTGGGGGCCGTGATGATGGCCTACGTGCTCTTCGGCGGCATGCTCGCGACCACCTGGGTGCAGATCGTCAAGGCCGTGCTGCTGCTGGGCGGCGCGTTCCTGCTCGCGATCATGGTGCTGCTGCGCTTCTCGCTCAACCCGCTCGCGCTCTTCGCGAGCGCGGCCGAGCAGTTCGGCGCGCGCGTGCTGGCGCCCGGGCAGCTCGTGGCCGAGCCGCTCGACGCGCTCTCGCTCGGGCTCGCGCTCATGCTCGGAACCGCCGGGCTGCCGCACATCCTGATGCGCTTCTACACCGTCCCGGACGCGAAGACCGCGCGCACGTCCGTCAGCTACGCGACCGCCTTCATCGGCTTCTTCTACCTGCTCACCTTCATCCTCGGCTTCGGCGCGATGGTGATCGTGGGGCCCGACGCGATCAAGGCCGTCGACAAGGGCGGCAACATGGCGGCCCCGCTGCTCGCCGAAGCCGTCGGCGGGGAAGGCTTCCTCGGCTTCATCGCCGCGGTGGCGTTCGCCACCATCCTGGCCGTGGTCGCCGGGCTCACGCTCTCGGGCGCCGCGGCGCTCTCGCACGACCTGTGGGTGAACGTCGTGCGCGGCGGCCACGCCCCCGAGCACGAGCAGTTCGTGGTCGCGCGCATCGCGACCGTGCTGGGCGGCGTCGCCTCGATCGCGCTCGGGATCGTGTTCAAGGGCCAGAACGTGGCCTACATGGTGGGCCTGGCGTTCGCGATCGCCGCGAGCGCCAACTTCCCGGCGCTGGTGCTCTCGGTCTTCTGGCGGCCGTTCACCACGCGCGGCGCCCAGGCCGAGCATGATCGTCGGGACGTTCTCGGCGCTGCTGCTGATCTTCCTCTCGCCCACGATCCAGGTGAGCGTGCTGGGCCGCGCCTCGGCGCCCTTCCCGCTCCGCAACCCCGGCCTCGTCACGATCCCGCTGTCGTTCGTCGTGGGGATCGTGGTCTCGCTGCTCACGAAAGAGAGCGAGGCCGGCGAGCGCTTCTCGTCGATGCAGCATCGGCTGCACCTTGGGCCGGAGGCCGACCAGGCTTGAGACCGGACTAGTGATCGTGGGAGCCGGGATGGCGGGGGCCGTCTCCGCGCGGCTGCTCGCGCGCCAGGGCCTGAGCGTCGTCCTCGTCGATCCGCTGCCGCGATGCGCTCCCTGCTTCAAGGCCGAGAACGTCGATTCGGTCCAGCACGAGCTGCTCGAAAGTTCGGGCTCATGGAGTGTCTGGTGCCGCTCTCCGGGAAGATCCGCGAGGTCCTGGAAGCCAAGCACGGGCGGATCCTGAAGCGCCTGCTGATCCAGCAGAACGCGATCCGCTACCACGACATGGTGAACGCTCTGCGCGATCGATGCCCGCCGAGGTCGACTTCCGCGTGGGACGCGTGCGCGACGTGGCCGCGAGCGCCGTGCCGCCAGCGGGTGCCGCTCGGCTGGGGAAGCGTGCTAGCATGCCGGCTGGTCGTGCTCGCGAGCGGGACCGCGGCGCAGCTGGCCTCGCGGGTCGGCCCGTCCCGCCGGTCGATACAGAGCGAGCAGTCGGTCTCGTTCGGGTTCGACGCTGGCCCGCTGCGACGGAAGGGCGTTTCCGTTCGACTCGGTCACCTACTACCCCGACGGGCACGAGTCGGCGGTCGGCTACCTCACGCTCTTCCCGATCGGCAGCGTCATGCGCGCGAATCTCTTCACGTTCTGGCCGCTGCGAGGCACCACCGCCTTCATCCGGGAACGCGAGTGGCCACTCGATTGCGCATTGCCCAGGATCACTCGCACTCATCGGAATACGTCGTGAGCCGCGTCGTGTCGGCGCGCGTCGACCTCTTCCGCCAGGAGCCCAGCCCGCAGGCCGGGCTCGTCCCCATCGGCACGATGCCTTTCAGAGCGTGTGCCCGAGCACCGGCACCGGTCTCAGCAAGGTGCTCACCGACACCGACGTGCTCTGCCACGAGATGGCGCCCGAATGGCTCTCGTCCCCCGGCTCGGCGCCGACAAGTCGCCCGCTGGTACGAGCACTCGCGCAAGCGCTGCGTCGACCCGTTGTCGCTCTCCGGCGCCGCCTACCGGAGACGAGTGTCCCTCGACGGCTCGCTCCAATGGCGGGCCCACCGTGCCCGCGTCTACTCCTCGATGCGGCTCGAGGAGCGCAGCGGGTCCTTCAGTGTCGAACAGCAAGCTCGATCGGTCTATGAGTCTCCACTCGCCATAGCGGCCCAGTCGTGGAGTCGGCTGCGGCTTCGTCATGCCGATGCTAGACTGTCGCAGCTTGCCGCCCCTGCGATCCGTCCCGATCCAGGCGGGAGAAGACCTCCAGTCTGGCCGCACGGCTGGGTCTCGTCTGGATGCTCGAACGGCTGCCTCGACGCCCCTGCCTGCTGATCTTCAACTACCACCGGATCGCGGACGGGCGGGACGATCCGTACGATCCAGGCCTGATCGAAGCCACGCCGGACCAGTTCGACGAGCAGATGCGGACCTTGAAGAAGCACTACGCGCTCACCGAGCTGGCCGAGGCGCAGGAGCTCGTCGACCACCCGGAGCGCCTGCGGCACTGCCGCGTGCTCGTCACTCTCGACGACGGCTACCGGGACAACCACGACATCGCATTCCCGATCCTGCGGTCGCACGGGATCAAGGCGGCCTTCTTCCTCGCCACCGGCTTCGTGGGGACGAACCGCGTCCCGTGGTGGGACCAGGTGGCTTACCTGGTGCGCCGGACCGAGAAGCAGATCCTGCGGATCGGTTATCCGAGCGACAGGATCCTCACCCTCGACGACAGCTCCCGCTTGTCGGTGATCGACGCCCTCCTGAGCCTCTACAAGAGCAACGAGACGAACGACTCCGAGCGTTTCCTCGCCGGCGTCGAGGAGGCGTGCGGAGTGGCTCGCCCGCGGGAGGCCAGCGACCGCCTGTTCATGAGCTGGGAGGAGGCCGGGACGCTGGTCAAGGGCGGAATGAGCATCGGGTCGCACACTCACGACCACGAGCTGCTCGCAAAGCTGTCGCCAGAGCAGCAGCTGCGCCAGTGCCAGCTGTCCCGAGAGACGATCTCGCGGGAGCTCGGCCTGACCGTCGACGCGATGGCCTATCCGGTCGGCTCGAGGGGCAGCTTCTCGGAAGTCACGCGACGCTGCCTGCGGGAGACCGGCTACCGGACGGCCTTCTCGTACTACGGCGGCGTCAACACCTGCTCGGAAGCCATTTCGAGCTTCGACGTCAATCGGGTCTCGGTCGCCGGGCCTGCCGACCCCTCGCATTTCCGCCTGAGGACGGCCCTCGCGGTCGTCACGGCGCGCGACCTGTGGTAGCGGTTTCCGGGTGAGGGCAGTCGGCGTCCAGTCTCATCCGTGGACCGAGTGGTCACGGTGGTCGCAAGCGTGGTCGCAACTCCACGCCGCGACGGCGGAGCCGAGCTTCTTCCTCACCGCCGACTGGGTGGAGACGTGGCTCGAGGTCTTCGGGACGGCGCTCCAGCCTCGGATCCTCGTGTTCTCGGAGGCGGACTCGCAGGCCTCGGATCTCGTCGGGATCTGCCTGCTCTCCTTCCAGAAGGTGTGGGCCGGCCCGATTCCGCTGCGGCGTGTCTATCTGAACACGTCGGGCGAGGCCGAGGAGCACGAGGTCTGCTCGGAAGACAACGCAATCCTGTGCCGCCCCGGCTCCGAGGACGCCGTGGCTTCGGCCCTGGCGGCCCATCTGGAGACGCAGGGATGGGACGAGCTGGTTCTCAATGCGATGTGCTCGTCGCCCTCGCTCGACGCGCTGCTCCGCCTGCCGCTCGGGAGGCACTCGCTGACGCGCACTGAAGTGCCGAGCTATTTCGTGGATCTGCGGGCGATCGGAGCGGAAGCCGACGGCTACCTGAAGGCTCTCTCGCGCAACACGCGCGAGCAGGTGCGACGCTCACGGCGCACCCTGGAGGAGAGCGGCCGCATCGAGGTTCAGGCCGGCGCTGACGCCCGCGCGCTCTCGCGAGACGCTCGACGCGCTCGTCAGCCTCCACACGGCCTCCTGGAACGAGCGAGGCAAGCCCGGAGTCTTCGTATCGCCTCTGTTTCGCGACTTCCACGAGCGGCTGATCCGAAGGTCGCTGCCCTCCGGCCAGGTCCAGCTGTTGGAGGTCACCTCGGGCGAGGCCACCCTGGGCGTGCTCTACAACTTCGCGTACGCAGGGGCGTCGCTCTTCTATCAGAGCGGTCTGCGGCTCGACCCGGACAAGCGCGTCAAGATCGGGCTCGTCGCCCACGCCAGTGCGATCGAGCACTGCCGTGCCGCGGGGCTCGCGCGCTACGAGTTCCTCGCGGGCGACGATCAGTACAAGAAGTCCCTGTCGACCGCCTCGCCGACCCATGAGCTGGCTGGTCCTTCAGAAGCGCACCGCCAAGCTCGAGACGCTGAACCAGCTGCGTAAGGTCAAGCGCGCGCTGCGCGGGCAGCGCCACCGAGACTGAGCGGCGTCAGGCCTGCCCGCGCCGCCGCGCCAACAGCAGCCCGACCCCGCCCAGCATCAGCGCCAGCGACGTCGGCTCGGGCACAGGCGGGCTGAAACGCTCGAAGCCCAGCGTGGACATCGCGTCGTAGCCCAGGCGCGTCTCGAACCACGCGACCGGAGTCTGACCGAAGTAGGACACGTCCCCGTCGGTGAAGACGCCGATCAGCTCTCCGCCGGAGTCGAACAGCCTGGTGATCGTCGGGACGGGCTTCAGGGTGGAGCAGCAGAAGTCGATCTGCAGACTCAGCACGGACATCGGGGTCGTGGTGCCGGGGGACACGAACGTGCCGCGGAAGCTGCCCTCGAAGTCGTCCGCCGTCTCCCGGTCGGCACCGAGGCAGCTCGCGATCGTGCCGCAGCCGACGTTGAACGCGACGCCGCCCATCAGCGTGAGCTGCAGGCCCTGTGAGACGAACTCGTCGCCCGCGATCTCCCCGCCGGCTCCGGGAATGTCGGGCAGTGCGCGGAAATCGATCGGCTCCGCGGAAGCGGACAGGGCCGGGAACGTCAGCAGGAGCGTCAGGCACGCCCACCGGATCGAGTGCATGGCAGCCTCAGCCAAGAACTTCCCCCAAGCCGGCTCCGAAAGCAATACCGGCAAAGGCTTTGGCCGGCCCGTTGTGAGATTGGCCGGTCCGAAACGTACTCGGAATCCGCAGAGAGGCCTTCAAGACCCGCTTTTTTTCACGGCCTCGAGCGGCGCGCTCACGTCCGGGCCCGCAGGATCCTGGCCGTCGAGATGGCCTGTCCGGCGTGGCGCGTCGCGTGCTCGGCCGCGTGGTAGAGCAGGCCGAGGACGTTGCTCGGCAGCTTCTGTTTTCCCACTTCGCGAGGCTCGAGCAGGGACGCTGGCGGCGTCGAGCGGACCTGCTCGAGCGCCCGGTCGATCGCGGTGCGCACCGAGCGCACGAGCGTGGCTCCGTCGGCGGGCGGCTCGCCCGGCTGGCGCTCGCTGCGTGCCGCCTGGACCTGCGCGTCGCTCAACACCTCGCCCCGCGCGTACGTGAGGAGGCGGTCCAGGGCCCCGCCGATGTGCCGCAGGTGGAAGCCGACCGACGCGGCGCCTCCGGGACGGTCCCAGAGCGCGTCAATCGTCAGGTCCGCGGCGGCCTGCTCGACGTCGCTTGCCACCTGGACGAGCGCGTGCGCGACGGGCATGAGGTACGGCGTCACGCCCTCGACCGGACCGGAGAGCCAGGCCTCGGATGCGGCGCTCAGAACGTAGCCGGCGTGCAGGATCCGACGTACTTGTGGATCACCCAGTTCCCGGAAGGCGGGTTCCAGCCGGCGCGGGACGCGATGATCCACTGCTCGTTGAACGAGTTCGACGTCTTGACGCCGATCTCGCCCTCGGCGTCGACCTTGCCGCACAGGCCGGCCTCGCCGAGCGCCGCGACGACGGCGGTCATGTAGGCGTTGTAGTCGAGGATCCGCGGTCCGCCGTTCACGTCTTTGAAATCGAAGAGCTCGGGCCGCACCGCCATCGCGCGATCGATCGCCGCGTTGACGGCGCCACCGATCCGCGCCGTGGGCTTCTGGCAATCGGGGCTGGCGGGACGGCTCGCGGGCAGCGCGCAGGCCGGGATCACGCTGAGCGCCCTGGGGGGCGGCGTGGGCGCGGGTGTCGGCGCCGGCGTGGCAGTCGGGACCGGCGTCTGTTGCGCCGGGGAGGATGACCCTCCGCAGCTCGCGAGGACGACCGACGAGAGCACGAGGCTGAGCCCCGCGCCGGCGCTTCTTCGAATCATCAACGAACCTCCGCTTTCGGGCAGCCGATGGCCCCGCGTTCCCTTCGAATGAGTCGCCTGGGGACGGAATCGAGCCGCCGCCACGCGGATTCTAGCCGCACGGTTACCTGCGGCAAAAGTATGTTACGGCGTTTGTAACTTGACCCTGGCCCCGCCTGAGGCGCACTGTGTCGGCGTCCCCAAAGCGCGCGGACACCCCCCGGGATGAGTTTCGCGCCATTCGTCGCGTTTCGCGGACGTAGCCGCCGGCCTCCCCCAACCGGCGGCGAGTCAGAAGTCTGCCGGGGGGGCAGATCAATAGGAGAACCGCACATGTTGCGAGCCGCTTCGAGTACGTGGCGTGCTTTCGTTGTCGCTGCCGCATCCCTGTGCCTGGCGACCGTTGTTGCCGCACAGGCGACCCAGACGAAGGAGACAGTGCCGGGAGGCACGGCGAAGGTCACGACGTCGCAGGTGGCCGGAGAGCTCGTGGCCAAGGGCTCGAACTGGCTGATCGCGAAGGACGTGCATGGCAACTACAAGCTCTACAACGTCCAGCCGGGCAGGAAGGCCATCGTCGACGGCGTGGCGAAGGGGTTGGACGAGCTCCAGATGGGCACGATGCTGACGTCGACCGCTACCACCACCGAGACGCCGCTCGTCAACCGGACCACGACGATCACGCAGGGCAAGGTCTTCTGGGCCTCTCCCAAGAGCGTCATCGTGACGCTCGAGAGCGGCGAGAACAAGCAGTACGAAGTTCCGGACGGCTTCAAGTTCGACGTCGACGGCAAGCAGATCTCCGCGATGGAGCTGCGTCCCGGCATGAAGCTCACCGGAACCAAGATCGTCGAACAGCCGGTCACGGTGATCACCAAGGACGTCGTCGTCACGGGGGTCGCCCCCAAGTAGGCGCTGGTCGCCCACCCCGGCCGGGACGCCCGGCCGGGGCAACTCAGTGCCGCCGGAGTCACGTCCCCCCGGCGGTGAGTCACCCGTTGGGTCAGGGATGGATCGAAGGAGACAAGCATGTTCCGAGCCATCGGCAGGTGGCGGATCGTCGTCATCGGTGCCGCAGCAGTGAGCCTGGCGGCGGGCGCCGCCCAGGCCCAGTCCCAGTCGACCAGCACACAGGTCAAGTCGTTCGAGATCGTCTCCGTGGAGGGCAACGTCCTGGTGGTGAAGGAAGCGGACGGCGCCCGCGAGGTCACCGTGCCCCCCGACTTCCTCTTCACCGTGAACGGGAAGCCGGTGCCCGTCTCGGAGCTGAAGGCCGGAATGAAGGGCAAGGCGACGATCACGACGACGGTCACCGAAAAGCCGGTGTTCGTGACCGAGGTGAGGAACGGGGAGGTCACGAAGGCCCTCGGCGGAGGAAGCGTGATCATCCGAAGCGAGAAGGGCTTCAGGATGTTCTCGCAGGGCGAGATCGACAAGAGGGGCATCCGGATCTACAGGGGTGGCCAGCCGGTCCAGCTGTCGCAGCTGCGCGAGGGGGACAAGCTCACCGCGACCCTCGTGACGGAAGGCCCGCCGCAGGTCCTGACCGAGAAGCAGGTGGAGGCGACGGTCGCTGCAGCAGCCGCAGCGCCCGCGGCCGCGCCTGCCGCCGGCTCCGCAACCACCCCGCCGCCGACGAGCGCCCCGGCAACCAGCGCGCCGGCTCCGGCCGGTGCCGCATCGACTCCTGCGGCAGCCGCAGCGGAACCCGCCGCCCCGGCCGCCGCTACGCCTGCAGCTGCGGCGCCTCCCGCCGCGGCGGCGCCGGCAAGCGAGCCTTCCGAGGGCGGCACCTCGTGGCTGATGTGGGGTGGCCTGATCCTCGTGATCGTGATCGTAGCCTTCTTCTTGCTCCGGCGTTCCGGCAGCTGATCGATGGATTGATAGCCTAGAAGGATCAGGATCGCGCCGGTGCCGTGCAGGCACTGGCGCGACCCTGTTGGAGGACGATGATGAGCGGACCAAGACGTTCGCGTTGTTCCTGACGTTCGTGGTCGCCCTGGCGCTCGGGTCGAGCACCGCTCTGGCGCAGGCTCCTGCGGCGACGGCGCCCGCGGCGACGACACCTGCGGCGAGACACCCGCGCCAGCCGCCGCGCTGAAGCCCGCCGCGCTGGGCCTCGCCGTGTATCCCGGCAAGGGCCAGGATGCGACGCAGCAGGCCAAGGACGAAGGCGAGTGCTACACCTGGGCGCGGCAGCAGACCGGGATCGACCCCACGGTCGCTGCGACTCCCGCGCCGGTGGCCGATGCCCCGAAGGGCGGAGCGGTCAAGGGCGCGGCCCGCGGGGCCGCGAAGGGAGCCGCCGTCGGTGCGGTCGGCGACGACGACCGAGTGCGTGACGAGGGAAATCTCGACGCTGGAGAAGGCGCGGCGGCGGGCGCGGCCGCAGGAGCGGCGAAGGGACGCCGGCAGCAGAAGAAGGCGGGCAAGCAAGCCGAGGCTCAGGCAGAGCAGACCGCCCAGACCCAGGACGCCGGGAACAAGGACACGTTCAAGAAGTCCTGGGGTGCCTGTCTCGACGGTCGCGGCTACAGCGTGAAGTAGCGCCAAGCCCGATCGTCATGAGCGCGGAGGCCGTCGATCCGTCGGTAGCCCCGTCCCTCGTCGACGACGTGGCGCTCCGGCTGCAGCGGCAGGTGGGGCTCGTCCCCGCGCGCGGCCTCGGCGTCGTGCGCCGAGCTGTGTTCTTCGCCCTGCTGACGTGGCTGCCGCTCGTCGCCTGGGCCGTCTACACGGGCCGCGTCCTGCCCGGCGGTGTCGACGAGCCGCTGGTCATGCACTTCGGCGTGCACGTCCGCTTCCTGCTGGCCGTTCCGGCGCTCATCCTGGGCGAGGCCATGGCGCACCGGGTGAGCACGACGCTGATTCCCTACTTCCTGACTTCAGGCGTGGTCCCGCCCGCGCAGCGCGGCGCCTTCGTCCGAGTCGTCGGGAGCGTCGCCCGCCTGCGCGACCGGACTCTGCCCTGGCTGCTGATCGCCGTGGTCGTGCTCGCCTGGACGATCCTGCAGCCCGTCGCCGTCGGATCGGAGGCGGGACACGAGGCGAAGTGGGCGTCGAGGCTGAAGGCGGCGGGCTCGGGTTTGGAGGCTGGTGGTTCCTGTACGTGAGCCGCCCCATCTTCAGCGTGCTCCTCGCGGCGTGGCTCTGGCGCCTGGCGCTGGTCTTCGTGCTGCTGAAACGCATCGCCGGGCTCGAGCTCTCGATCGTGCCGACCCATCCGGACGGGGCCGGCGGCCTGGGATTCGTGAAGGACATGCCGAAGGCCTTCAGCCTGCTGGCTTTCGCCACCTCGGCGGTCGTGGCCTCGCGCCTCGCCCACGACGTGATGTACCACGACGTCAGCCTCCTGTCGCTGAAGGTGGTGCTCGGCGGCTTCGTGGTCATGGTCATCGCCGTCTGTGTCGCGCCCCTGCTGGCGCTCGCCCGTCCTCTCGCCGCCGCGAAGCGTCGCGCTCTGCTGGAGTACGGAGCGCTGGTCGGCACGCACGGCCGCCTGGTGCGCCAACGCTGGATCCTGGGCGAGAAGCTGGCGGACGACGGGCTCATCCAGGCCGCGGAGATCGGGCCGGTGGCCGACACGCTGGCCCTCTACGAGGCGGTCCGCCGGATGCAGGCCGTGCCCTTCGGGAAGTCCACGCTGATCGGCATCGCGGTCCCGACGCTCGTCCCCATCCTGGTCCTGCTCTCCACCCAGGTCCCGATCAAGGAAGTCCTGAAGAAGATCGTCGGCGCCCTTCTCTAGAGGTTCGCGTCTCACTTCGGGGAGGCGCCCGCGCCGAACGGCGGGAGCTGAGGAGACATCGAAATGACGAAGAGACTGGGTGCGGAGTTCCTGGGGACGGCGTGGCTCGTGTTCGGAGGCTGCGGCAGCGCGGTGCTCGCCGCCGCCTTCCCGGGGCTCGGGATCGGGTTCGTCGGCGTGTCGCTGGCGTTCGGCCTCACGGTGCTCACGATGGCGTACGCCGTCGGCCACATCTCGGGCGGCCACTTCAACCCCGCCGTGACCGTGGGCCTGTGGGCGGGCGGCCGCTTCAAAGCCGACGAGATCCTGCCTTACTGGGCCGCCCAGGTCCTGGGCGCCGTCGCCGGGGCGTTCGTCCTCTCGCTCATCGCCACCGGCAAGGCCGGGCTTCGACCTCGCCGGCAGCGGCTTCGCCGCGAACGGCTACGCCGAGCACTCGCCGGGAGGCTACTCGCTCGTGGCCGGCTTCGTGGCCGAGGTCGTGCTCACGTTCTTCTTCCTGCTGGTGATCCTGGGCTCGACCGACCGGCGGGCCCCGGCCGGCTTCGCCCCGATCGCGATCGGACTCGCCCTCACGCTCATCCACCTGGTCGGCATCCCGGTCACCAACACCTCGGTGAATCCGGCTCGCAGCACCGCTCCGGCCCTCTTCGTCGGTGGCTGGGCTCTGGGTCAGCTGTGGCTCTTCTGGCTGGCGCCGATCCTCGGCGCCGCCGCGGCCGGCGCCGTCGGCCGCTGGCTCGGCGAGGCCGAGGGCAAGTAGAGACGCGGGCTAGAACGACCAGCCGAGGCCGAAGACGAGCCGAGTGTCGTCCTTCTTGGGGAAGCTGCCGTCTTCGAGCGCGCGGGGATCCTGGACGTAGTCCCACACCCAGGAGGCGTTGACGTTCAAGTCGCCGGTCAGCTCGATCTTCAGCCCCATGTCGAAGTGGTGGGTGTAGCTGCCGGAGGCCTCGTCGGTGAAGAACGCGTTGTAGTACGTGTAGTAGTCGATCGATCCGGTGAACTCGTGGTCGAAGCGGGTGCCGACGCGCAGCGCGAAGCTGCTCGCGGAGTCGTCGTCGCCGGCGGGCACGCTCTTCCAGTTCGTCGATTGCCACGCCGGACCGGCCGTCACGCTCCAGGTCGTACGAGGGGTGTCGACGATCTCGTAGCCGAGGCCTGCGGTGACCGTCCAGCGGTTGGCGACGTTCTGGAACGGGTCGCGGTACCACTCGAGGCCGATGAGGTTGAGGAACAGGCGCTTGGTCAAGAAGCGGTCCCAGCCGAGGGTGACCCGGTGGTTGTTGGACGTGTCCGCGTCGTTGATGCGGGTGATGTTGCCGATGTAGTCGATGCCGGTGCGGTCCTTGACCGACCGACGCACCGTCCCGAGCCGCGCCGTGTAGTCGATCTGGTCGCTGTTGCCGCTGCGGATGGTCCCGCCCAGGTTCGCGTAGCCGGACCAGTAGTCGATCTCCCGCCTGGCGCCGACGACGATCGTCAGGATCTCCGAGCGGTCGAAGGCCGTCTCGCCGGTATCTCCGACGACGCGCGCGGCCTTGTCGGCCAGGACCAGCCGGCCCGTGACCGGCTCGCGGTCGGCGAGCCCCACCTGCACGACCCGCGACGTGCGCATCTCCTTGATGTCGCCGAAGTCGAAGGTGTGGACGCCGAGCTCGTCGCTGTCGAACTCGAGCTTCCCGTCGTACATCGAGATGATCTCGCCCTTGAGCCACTCGTCCGACGGCAGCCGGATCCAGTCGAAGTCCGTCGGCAGGCCCTCGGGGGCCTTCGGTTGCCAAGGCACTTTGGCGTCGTCGGCTCGCGATGCTGCTGCAGTGAGCAGCGAAGCCGCGAGGCCGGCCGCGGCCAGGCAGAGGACGGGAGCGCGCCGCGCCATTTTTCGTGCCACATCGCTGGATTAGACCACTCGCGTTTTCGCGGCGTCAATCTTTCTGCGGCCGCCTCAGCGCGTGGCGGCCTCGTCCCAAGCCGCTCGAGCGACTGCCAGGCCTCATTGCGAACGCGCTCGTCGGTGTCCGCGGTGGCGCGCACGAGCGCCGCGCGCACCTGCGGCTGCTCCTGCCCGACGCGGGCCAGCGCACGCGCGGCGTGCCGGCGCACTCCGGCTGCGGCATCGGAGAGGGCGGCGAGCAACCCGTCGGTCAGCGCGGCGTCGGGCTCCGCGAGCAGCCCGAGCGCACGCGCCGCCTCCTCACGGACCCAGGGATCGGCGTCCCGCAGCGCCACGCGCAGTGCAGGCAGCGCGTCGCCGCCTCGCCGACCCGCGCCAGCGCGAGCGCGGCCTGCGCGCGCACGCCGGCCTCGTCGTCGTGAAGCGCGCCGGCCAGCGCGGGAACCGCCTCGTGCGCCTGGACGAGCCCGAGCGTTCGTGCGGCAGCAGCGCGCGCGGCCGGCTCGCCGTCTCTGAGCGCGCGCACGAGCTCCGGCAGCGCCTCGCCGCGCACGGACCCGAGCCGTGCGAGCGCGTCGGCGAACCCGGGCGCGTCGTCGTCGTTGGTCTGGCCCACCAGCCGCACCAGCTCGCGCGCGACAGCTGCGTCCGGCGCGCCGAGCTGCCCGACCTCGAACGCCGCGAAGTTGCGCACGTAGCCGTCCGCAGCGCGAGTGCATAACTCAGCGCCGCAGCCAGTCGGGCCGCACCGCGCGTGTGGCGAGAGCGTCGACCGCCGCCCAGCGTGCGGCCGGCGCGGGGTGCGAAAGCGTCCGCAACAGTGCGGCGGTCGTCGCGCCCGAGTCCGCGAGCCCGCAGCGCGTGGGCGGCGCTCTCGACCACGGCCTCGCTGGGGTCGCCGAGAGCCGCGCGCAGCGCCGCTTCGCTGCCGGCCTCCGGAAGCAGCGATCCGAGCGCCCGCGCGGCGCCGGCGCGTGCGCGAGGGAAAGGCGCGCCGAGCGCGGCCACGAGCGCCTCCCGCACACAGCGCCGTTCCGCCGGCGCCAGCGCGGGCCGCGAAGCGGCGAGCCAGCGCCGTGCGGCCTGGCTGGCAGGCGTCGGTCGCTCCGCGAGCGCGTCGCCGAGTGCCTCCGCCATCGAGCGGCGCGGCAGCAGCGCGCGCAGCGCGGCCGCCACCGCCGCTGACCCCTCGCGGCTCAGGTGGTTCTCGTCGACGAAGGCAGCGGGCCCGAGCGGATCGAGCGCCGGCCGCAGGTCCAGGCAGCGCAGCGACTCGGCCGCGCACCACGCGGTGATTTCCGACTGGACGCTCGGGGGCGGGGCGCCGGGCTCGAACTGGAAGCGGTAGGGAAGCACGGCGACCGTGAACTCGGCGCCGTCCTGCTCGACTTCGCGGCGCAGCCGGCCGAGCTCGGCGAAGTAGGCCGTGAGGTCGGGCCGGCCGGCGAACAGGTCCTCGACCTGTGCCTGCTCGCGGTGGGCCGCGTCGACCACGCGGCGAACGAAGGCCGAGTGGCGGTGCAGCGCTCGCAGCAGCTGCGGCGGCGAGCGCAGCTCCCGCGCGAGCTCGGGGATGTCGTTGAGGCAGTACGGAGACCACGCCTGGTCGGGCCGGTATCGCCTTGCGATCCGGTGGTAGGCGATCCGCTGCTGGCGCGTGGACCAGCCGCGCACGGCGACGTTCAGCACGTCGACGCGCTCGCCGTCGGCTTCGAGCTGGCGCTCGAGCTCGCGCGGAAACGCCTGCTCGGCACTGAGCCCGAACCCCTCGGTCACGCTGTCGCCGAGGACGGCCACCGCGTCCTGGGCCGTTTCTCGCTGTGGGCCCGGTCGCGCAGCCCGTCGGCGTTGATCTCGCTTCGCGGCCAGCCGAGCGGGTGCCGCTTCAGCGTGTAGAAGTGGTCGTCATTTGCCGCCGGAACCCACTCGTCGGCCGTCCACCGCCGCCCTCGGGCTTCTCGAAGAACCGCGCCGTGCCCTCACAGGCGAGCAGCAGCGCCGCGCTCACCCCGAACGCCGGCGCCGGTTGACTCCACGCCCCACAAGCGCGCGGGTAAAAATGCTGTCTTGGTGAGGACATGGAAGCCCCCTCTCAAGTAGATTCTACCTATATGAAGGAGAAATAGTAGTATTATCGTACTTATCATAGGTAGAATTACTAAATGTCTTTAGATCGTGCGTCTTACCGCTCGCGCCTGGCCGAGAAGCTCGCCGATTCGCTCTCCGGGGCCATCCCCGAAAGCACGCCTCGGCGGGTCCACGGACCCGTGGCCTTGCCGGGCAAAGCGACCGCGGTCGTGGGCATGCGGCGGGCGGGGAAGACCGCGTTTCTGCACCAGATCCGGCGCGAGCGGCTCGCGGCCGGGGTGGCGCGGGAGAGGCTGCCCTTCGTCAGCTTCGAGGACGAGAAGCTCGCGGGCATCTCGGCCGGCGAGCTCGACGTGCTGATCGAGGAGTACTACCGGCGATACCCGGCTCTGCGCCAGCAGGAGACGGTGAGCTTCTGCCTGGACGAGATCCAGCTGGTTCCCGGGTGCGAGCAGTTCCTGAGGCGGGTGCTCGACTCGGAGAAGGTGGAGATCTTCCTGAGCGGCTCATCGGCCGCGCTCCTGAGCCGCGAGGTGGCCGCCCCGATGCGAGGACGCGCCTGGGAGGTGCTGATCCACCCGTTGAGCTTCGAGGAGGCGCTGCAGCAGCGAGGGCTCCCCGTCCCCGAGAGGCCGGACTTCCTCTCCGCGCGCGAGCGTTCGACGATCGAGCACGCTTTCGTGGACTACCTGCGATCAGGCGGGTTCCCCGAGGCGCAGGGTGTCGCCGAGCCGGTGCGGCTGAAGCTGCTCCGCGACTACGTCGACGTGGCGCTGCTGCGAGACGTGATGGAGCGTCACTCGGTGAGCCAGGCCGTCGGCCTGCGCTTCATGGTCCGCCACCTGCTCGGCAACGCGGGGGGAAGTTCAGCGCCGAGAAGCTCTACGCGACGATGCGGTCGCAGGGGCTCCACATCTCGAAGGACACGGTTCACGAGCTCTCGCCCACCTGGAGGACTGCTTCCTCGTGCGCACGGTGTCGATCGAGGCCGACTCCGAGCGGAAGCGGATGGTGAACCCGCGCAAGGCCTATCCGGTCGACCCGGGGCTGATCCCGATCTTCGACCGCGTCTCGCCGGCCGACAGCCGACGCGCGCTCGAGACGGCCGTCCTGATCGAGCTCGAGCGCCGCGGCATGACGGTCACCTACGTCCGCACGCCGGAGGGCCGCGAGGTGGACTTCCTGGCCAGGAGCGCCGCGGGTGACACGGAGCTCCTGCAGGTCGTATCCGATGCCACGGACGTCGAAGTGGCCGACCCGGAGATCCGCGCGCTCGAGGAAGCCGGCCAGCCTCTACCCGCAGGCCATCCGCCGCCTGCTGACGTCGACGCGGGACGCCCTGCCGAAGGACGTTCCCGAAGGTATCCTTGCCCAGCCGGCCTACGAGTGGATGTTGAGCTGATCGGGGAGCTTCATGACGGGCCGTGACTGTCAGGCCTGATCGCGTCGAGCCGCCGTGGCTTGACACTCGATGTAGCATCGCTAGTCAAATCCTGACCTCACCTGGGTTGGCGTGTACACCGGGCTCCACGGTTTCCGTCGTCGGGCTCCATCCTTCTGATATCGAGGGGCCGCCTGGATGCCGCACCAGGAGACGCTGACCGTCATCGCCGAGGTCGTCCCGGGCCAGCTTGCTCCGCTGCAGCAGCTCCTGGGCCGCATCCGGGACCACGTCGACGATTGGAACGTCGTTCCTTTCGCGCAGCTCCGGCGGATCCACTTCGCGCGTTTCATCGCACTCGACGCCAGCCAAGGACCTCGACGGCAGACCCGTGCCGGCTCAACTCTTCCTGTTGACCAACGTGGACGCGCCTCTCGGGAGCCACTTCGACGAGTTGTCGACCGTCGGTGGGGAAGGGATCGACAAGGTGTTCTCTCACTGCGTCGGCTATCCCGTCGCAGGCGAACGGTCCCCGGCCACGCGTCTCGCCTTCCTGCGGGATCACCAGGCGAAATCCGCGGCCGTGCACATCAACCGCCGCGGGCGCAGCGTGGAGCAGATCCATCAAGAGGAGGGCTTGCGGAAGCAGATCGAGCAGCACCTGGATTCGGCCGACTTCAGCTCGCTGTCGCCCGTGCAGGTCAAGCACCAGATCGTCGCCTTCGTCCGTGGCCGCCCGGACCTGGACTGGGCGCTGCGACGCCCGCAGCCGCCCGCCCTCTCGTGGCGCATCAAGGAAGCGCTCCACGCCGTCTTCGGGCTGCTGGCGGTCCTCGTCCTCTCGCCGCTGCTCCTGCTCGGCTTGCCGCTGTTCCTCCTGCTGCTGAGGCGCCACGAGAAGCGCGACGTGCCGAACACGTCCGCGGCCTCTCCGCAGTCGGTGCAGGCGTTTCGCGACGACGAGGACTTCTGGGCCCAGAACCAGATCGTGGCCGTCGGCTTCCTCAAGCCGGGCGTCTTTCGCGGTCTGACCACGCACGGCCATCCTCACGCTGACCGACTATGCGACCCGGCACATCTACAACCGAGGGATCCTGTCCGGGCTGAACACGATCCACGTCGCGAGCTGGGTTCGCACGAACGGCCGCCGAGGGATGCTCTTCTCCAGCAACTACGACGGCAGCCTCGAGAGCTACATGAACGACTTCATCGACAAGGCCGCCTGGGGCCTGAACGCCATCTTCAGCAATGGCGACGGCTTCCCCAAAACCTGCGTTCCTGTTCTGCGGGGGCATCATCGACGAGAAGGCCTACAAGCGCTTTCTGCCAACGCGCCAAGCTCCGTACGCAACGTTTGGTACAGCGCGTATCCGCACTTCACCACCAAGAACATCGCCAACAACGAGAGCATCCGCAGCGGGCTTGTCGGAGGAGATGGACGAGGCCGCAGACGCGCCGGTGGCTCCGGCGCTTCGGCTGCGGCAAACGAGCTGCCGCAGTCCAGGCTGGGTGGCGCGATCGCTCGACAGCGTGCGCTGGGACCGGATATGCCGCTGCAAGTAGAAGACATCCAGGGCATCATCCTGCGCGGCTACGGCGCGCTGCACAGCGCCTGCTTCCTCATGCTCGCCGATCGCAGAACGCCGGGCAGACCAGGGCTGGCTCGAGCGGCTCGAGCTGCGCGGCGGCCGAGCTCAAGCCCGACGGCGTCCGACACCTGCCGTCAACGTCGCCTTCACCTCCGCCGGTCTGAAGAAGCTCGGCCTCCCCGACGAGCAGCTCGCCATGCTCGCCGGCGAGTTCAGGGAAGGTATGGCCGGCACGGAGCACCGCTACCGGATCCTCGGTGACCACGGTGAGAGCAGCCCCGATCGCTGGCGCTGGGGCGGGCCCGCGCAACGACGGGATCGACCTCCTTCTGATGCTTTACGCGGGCGACGAGGCCGCCGTGCGCGTGCTCGGTGGCGCGGCAGACCAGGACCTGGCGGCGGCGGGCTTGCGCCTCGTCGCAGCAGCTCGATTCGCTGACGCTGCCGGCGAGGAGGGAGCACTTCGGCTTTCGCGACGGCGTCGCGCAGCCGGCGCATCGAGGGTACGACCCGACGGCTTGCCCGCGAACACGATCGCCGCGGGGGAATTCGTGCTCGGCTATCCGAACGCCTACGGCCAGCTCACCGCGCGACCGACACTCGCGCCGGCTGCGGACGCACGGACTTGCTGCCTCCGGCGCCGGACGACCCGCAGCATCCGCGACCTGGGCATGAACGGGAGCTATCTCGTCTTCCGCCAGCTCCGTCAAGACGTGCACGGCTTCTGGCGCTGCCTCGCCGAGCCAGGCGCCCGGAAAAGCGCCAGCGAGACGCCGTCCAGCCAGCGTTGCCCTCGCGAGCAAGATGGTCGGGCCGTTGGCCGAGCGGCGCGCCGCTCGTCAAGTCGCCGGACGGCAGACGATCCCGCGCTCTGGCGGACGACAACGACTTCATGTACTTCGGCTCGGGCGACGCCGACGGCTTCAAGTGCCCCATCGGCTCCCACATCCGCCGCATCCAATCCGCGCGACGCTCTCGATCCGCAGCCCGGTTCCGATCGCTCGATCGAGGTCGGCAAGCGTCACCGGATCCTTCGCCGCGGCCGAGCCTACGGCCCGCCGCGTAGCCGACATCCATGCAGCCGGCCGACATCATGGCGGCAGCCGGACGATCGGCCGCGAACGTGGCCTCTACTTCATCTGCTTCAACACCCAGCTCGGCCGGCAGTTCGAGTTCATTCAACACACCTGGCTGAACAGCCCCAAGTTCGACGGGCTCTACGAGGACGACGATCCGATCGCGGGCGCCCGGGGCGGCGCGGCGGGGAGGCCGGGCGGGACCTTCACCGTCCAGCAGGAGCCCGTGCGCAAGCGCGTCGCCGGCCTGCCCCGATTCGTGACGGTTCTCGGCGGGGGCTATTTCTTCATGCCCGGGATCAGCGCGGTTCGCTACCTTGCTTCGCTGAAATAGGATTGCCCGGCCACGGTCGACTGTGCGAAACTACGCGCCGCTGCCGCTTCGCGTGGTGATCGGCGTCGGACTCATGCTGCACGGCGGCATCAAGCTCTTCGCCGTTGGCGGCCACGCCAACATCGCGTACCTGATCGGCAGGCTGGGCGTCCCCTTCGCGGATGCGATGGGGTGGGTCGTCGGCGTCGTGGAGTTCGGCGGCGGGCTGGGCATGCTTCTCGGCGCGTGGTTCAAGCTGGCCACCGTCGCCAACGTCCTGAACCTGGCCGGCCTCTTGGTGCTGGGCCGCATCGCCGGCGGAATACCCGCGCCCTTGCCGGGCGGTGATCCGCTTCCGGGTTTTCGCGAGGCCTTCCTGATCCTGGCCGGTGTGGCCAGCCTGCTCCTGAGCGGTCCCGGCCGCTTCACCGTGGCGGGGTGGCTCGAAGCCTCTCGCCCTCCGCCGGATCCGGGCCGCCCGGGGTTGCCTCCCGGCCAGTGAGCCGGCCTACGAGTCGTGCTGACAAACACATTGCAATCACGAAACGCGCGGCGTTAGTCTCGGCCAGCTAGCGGCGTAGGGGGTGTTTGATGACGAACCAAACGATACGCACGTTGTCCGCGGCCTCGGCAGCGGCGGTCCTGTTGATGGCGTGGACGCCGATGGCGCCGGGCTCCGCGGTGGTGGTGGCCGACGAGGGACAGGCCCGGCAGCTGCTGAAAGCCATGACCGACTACGTTGGCTCGCAGCAGTCGATTTCCTTCGAGTACGACGCGAACCTCGAGGTCGTCACGAAGGACAGGCAGAGACTCGCGCTGGTCTCGTCGGGGACGGTTTCGCTCGCCCGGCCCGACAAGCTCTTCGCGACGCGATCCGGCGGGTTCGTCAACATCGAAACCCTTTTCGACGGAAAGACGCTGACGTTGCTGGGCCGCAACAAGAACGTCTACACGCAGGTCGAGATACCGGGATCGATCGATCATCTGATCGACGTGCTGCAGCACAAGTACGACCGGCCGCTTCCTGCGGCCGACCTGCTCCTCACCGACGCCTACGAGGGGCTGATGGCCGCCGTGGTCGACGTCAAGGACCTGGGCAGCGGAGTGATCGGCGGCACCGAGTGCGACTACCTCGCCTTCCGGACCGAGGAAGTCGACGCGCAGATCTGGATCGCGCAGGGAGCACGTCCCTATCCCTGCCGGTACGTCATCACGTCCAAGCGCGTGACCGACGGGCCGCAGTACAGCATCCAGATCCGCAATTGGAAGGCCGGCGGCCCCGTCAACACCGCCGCATTCGGTTTCAAGGCGCCGCCAGGCGCCACGCGGATCGAGCTCGCCGAGCTGCAGAAGATGAAGAACATGGGGGAGCTGCCGAGCCACTTCATCCTGGGAGGTCAGTGATGAGCCGCTCACGCACGATCCGCTTCCTGCTGCTCGTCGGCCTCGTCGCCCTGGGCGCCGTCGAGCTGGGCGGGCGCCTGCCCGTCCCCGTCAGCCACGGCCCCGGCTCGATCGTCAAGGCCGACGTGGGGCGTCCGCTCACGCCCGTCAGCGTGGCGGGTGTCGCGCGGCGCACATCGCGCCGCTGACTCCGTACAAGAGGAGACTCCTCCTCAGGGGTCTCCACGCCCGTAGGGCGGCGTCCAAAAACGTAAGCGGCTTGCAGATGTGGTAACAGTTGAGCACACACCGGGATCCCAAGTCGCTCAATAGACGCGGCCTGCTCCGTGGGGGGCCAGGGCACGCGGATTGCTTCGACCCTCGATGCCGTGGCGCCGGTCCCGGAGGGCTCATTGGACAAGTCGGCGGTCCTCGACAGGTTCAGCCTTCTCCGTCACGCGACGACCGAGATGCGGTCGACCGTGGAGAGCGTCGGCAAGCCGCTGATCCTCCCGCCCGGCGCATTCCTCTTCCGGGACGGCGATCGTTGCGAGCAGTTCGTCCTGGTCGGGGGAGGCAGCGTGCGCGTCTTCAAGACGGGGGAGACCGGACGTGAGATCACCCTGTATCACGTGCAGGCCGGCGAGATCTGCCTGATGAACACGCTGTGCGTCTTCCTGGGGACACCGACGCGGGCGACTGCGCTCGTAGAGGCTCCCCTGGAAGCGCTGGCCTTTCCGAGGCCCGTCTTCCTCGAATGGCTGCGGACGAATGACGTGGTCCGGAGCTTCATCTTCGAGACGATGGCTCACCGTTTGTTCGACGTGATGACGCTCGTCGAGGAGATCGCCTTCGGTAAGATGGACCTCCGCCTGGCTCATTTGCTCTATCGGCGTTTCGCCAACAACGGCCTGCCGCTCCGGACCATATCCACGACTCACGAGGAGATCGCCGGTGAGCTCGGGACCGCTCGCGAGGTCGTCAGCCGTCTGCTCAAGGAACTCGAGCACCTGCGTGTCCTCGAAACCGCGCGCGGCCGCATCCTGCTCCGGGACGAGGACGCTTTGCGTCGGCTCCAACAACTGGCTGAGGGCACCGGGCACTAGACGCGTCTCATCTCCGGATCTCCCCGGCCGCGTGCCACGAGTCCTTCTTCCCGCACGGGCGGGACATCCCATAGAGTTCTGTGACTAAGTCACTGAGTTTCAGTGGGATCTAGAGTCCAATGGCGGCTCGAGGCCTGCCTGCTGTGAAGATCACTCATCGTCGAACGGTGCGAACGAGCTCTCGAAGCGGGTGTGGCTTTCCGGCGGCGGTTCGAGGCAAAGGTTGTGGAGGTCGGATCATGAGACGGCTGCCATTCTTACTGGTCGTCCTCGCGGCGAGCGGCGCCGCAGGAACAACCACACTTCCCGTGCTGTGGACAGCCGGAGGCCTCTCTGCGGGCATCGACAGCGCGGGCCAGGCTGCCCGCATTGCCACCGATCTGTTTGGCAACGTCGCCGTGGTGTCGGGACCGTCCGGCGGACGTGATCTGCCGTCACGTCGTATACCGCGGATGGGATCCTCCGCTGGCGTCGCACCGTCACCCCGGCGGTGGGCACGTTCGTCGGAGACTGGGTGGTCGCTGCGCCCAACGCCGACTTCGTCGTTGATCGGGCACAACCAAGACTCTCACGGGCGTCCGATTGCCAGCACCATGCTCCGGTACGACTCGAACGGGACGCTCCTGTGGCGAGTGGATCTCTCGCGCGTCACTTCTTCCCTGCTGCCGCGCGGCTCGTGGTCGACGCTGCGGGCAACGCCTATGTCGCCTGGAGCGCGGTCGGGAGTGGCCTCTTCTGCAGAAGTACAGCCCGACCGGCGCCTTGGTCTGGTCGCAAGGGGATCTCGACCGGCGGCGGCTTTCGCCGTTGCCTCCTCGCTGGCGTTGAGCCCCGACGAGACCGACGTAGCGGTGACGGGGGTGTCTCGGGCGCCGCGACGTGGATCACGGCCGTCTACGATGCCGCGACTGGCGCCCGGAGATGGCAGGTGACGGCCGCCGAGGGCACTCGCCGCCAAGGACGTCGTGGTGGACGACACGCGGGTGTACGTGACCGGCCAGGGCGTGACCGGCGCGGGCACCCCCGCGCTCAAGTACTCCTGACCGTGGTCGCCTATGACCGGGCGACCGAGCGCGACGGTGGCGTACGGACAAGACGCCGGCGGACGGCAGTTACGCCATGGGTCTCTGGATGGCCAAGGCGCCCGATGGGAGCCTGGTCGTGGCCGGCCAGGCCAATCGTGGGTTCCTCGACTGGTACACCGTGGCCTTCGCGACCACCGGGGCGGTTCGGTGGGAGGCCGTTCGCGACGGCGGACTGAACACGAACGAGGTCCCGCAGGGTGTGCTCGTGATGGAGGATGGCACTACCGTGGTGACGGGGCCCGGCGGACCCAACCTTCCTGGCGGGTTCATCCCGGGGGTCACGGCGGGGTACAGCGCGAATGGAACCTTGCTTTGGGAGGCCTTCTCCAGGCTGGCGACCGTCTGGGTCACGGCCCTCCCCAACGGGCGGACGTTTGCGCTACCGGCGGCTACGACGCGCTGATCACCTGCTGGCGAGTGTCGGACGTGGTGAGCAACCAGCCGCCGACGGCGGTGATGTCCGCCACGCCTTCGACCGGCGCCGCCCCCCTGACCGTCACCTTCGACGGTTCCCGGTCGACCGATCCCGACGGAACGGTGTCGTCGTGGGCATGGTCGTTCGGGGACGGCAGCTCCGGCACCGGGCCTGCTGACCACCCACGTGTACCCGACTCCCGGGACTTACACGGCGTCCCTGAAGGTCACCGATAACGACGGTGCCTCGAGCACGGCCACGCGTTCGATCGTGGCGAACCCCCTTCTTCCGCCGGCGCCATCCGGCCTGACCGCCATTGCGCTCACCCGGGCTCAATCGGCCTGACCTGGACGAACGATCGACGAGCCAGACCGAGGTCAGGATCGAGCGTTGCCGCGGCGCGGGCTGTACGAACTTCACCCAGGTTGCCGCGGTGGGGGGAACCGCGACGAGCTTCATCAATACCGGGCTCACCGCGCGGACGACGTACAGGTATCGCGTTCGCGCGCACAGCGGGCTCGGCGATTCTCCGTATTCCAACATCGCTAGCGCGCGGACGAAGTAGTCCTCAACCACGACCTCACCGACCGTCGGCCTTGCTGGCGGAGGCGTCCACGCGAGCGCCGGCCTGGGAGAGAGGCGTCGTTTGCGTCACAGCAGCGCTGTCCTCCCGTCGAAAGCCATTTACTCGTGATCCTTTCGCGGTCACGACTGGAGGCTCACATGTCATTCTGGAGAACTGCTCTTGGATGCGTGAAGGTGGTCGTAGTTGTTGCGGCCGTGGCCGCTCGCCTCGGTGGCTCGTACAGCGAGTGTCTCAAGTGCTGAAGGGCAGCTTCACGCTGCCCTACGAGGTCCATTGGGGCAGAGATAAGCGGTCCTTCCGGCGGGCACGTACTTGATCACGGATCCAGACAGCGGCGGGGTCCGGCCCTGGTCACGACGACAGACGGACGAGGCCGCTGCCTCGTGTTGCCGGCTCTCGTCGATTCGGCGACCGAGAATCGCACCACCGGGCTGCTAATCAGCCAGATCGAAGGCGAGCGCAGGGTCCGCTCGCTCAACTTGGCGTGAAGGGGGCCGGAGCTTCGTCTACCAGCTCGACCGCGAAGTACGAAGATACGCGCTTTCCGCCAGAGCGAGCGTACTTGCAGGCGGTGCACCGATCGCCACGGCGAGCAAGTAGCTCGCGGGCCTCGGTCAACGAGCAACGCGTAGTCTTGCCGTCAAAGACTTTAGCCGCGACTTTGACCGCACGGTCCGTCAAGCAGGAGGCTCGATGTCATGCTCTCGAAGAGGGTGGCCAACGCCCCCGGTCCTCCGAATAGGCGGAGGGCCGGTCGGCTGGAAACAACCGTTCGCGAGCTCGGCCCATCCGGTAAGCTCGTACACGTGCTCGAGCCGGACGTTGTCGGAGGAGCCATGAAGCCGACCACGGCCGTTCACCCGCTGCGGTAGCCCGCTGAACGCGACCAGCTAGACGTCGCTCTTGCGCTTCGAGCAGCGGCGGGCGACCGTGCCGCGCTCGCCGAGCTTCTCGAGCACGATCAGCCCTGGGTCTACGCGATTGCCCTGCGCATGACGCGGGAGCCCGCCTACTTGCCGCCGACCTGGCCCAGGAGGCGCTGCTCCGGGTCGTGACCCGGATCTCCCAGTTCGCGGGCCGGTCCAGTTTCCGCACCCTGCACGTATCCCATCGTCGTCAATTGCTTCCTCGATGCGAAGCGGAGCCGGTCGGAGCAGTTCTTCTCCGGCTTCGTACGCTATGGCGAGGAGTTGGACCGGCTCGGGCTCGCGTGAGCTCGAAGCTGGACCCGGTCGCGGAACGAGATCAGGAGCTGATCTTCGAGGAGGTCAAGATCGGCTGCATGCTCGGCATGTTGCTTTGCCTGACACGGGAACAGCGCATGGCCTTCATTCTCGGGGCGATCTTCGAGGTGCCCTCCGAAACTGCCGGGGAGGTGCTCGGTCTGTCGCCCGCGGCCTTCCGCAAGCGCCTGGAGCGCGCGCGTGCCGACCTGACGAGCTTCATGAACGCCAAGTGCGGCCTCGTGAACCCGGACAATCCGTGCCGTTGCCCCAAGAAGACGGCGGCCCTGATTCGCGAGGGCTGGGTGGACCCCGAACGGCTTCGTTTCGTCGATCGGCGGTTCCAGCAGGCCAGCGCATGAGGCGCCCCGGTTGTCGAAGCGCTTCGACGACCTGGTGGCGGCCGCGCCGGACGACCTGTTCCGCAGCCATCCGCGCGGAGAAGGACCGGACTTCGCGAACGAGCTGGTGCGACTGTTCGCGGCGGGCGACCTGCAACGGCCACGCTGAAGTCTTCCAACCGTTGAGCCCCGCCGGCCTACAGCGATGCTGAGCTGACTCGACCGGCTCTCGGCCGTCAGCTGCCGAGAATCGCTGCCGCGATCTGAACGAACAGGATCTTCGCGACGGTCACCGTCGGAAACACCATCGCGTAGCCGATGTCGGGCCGCTCCGTGGGGACGGCGCGGTTCGCGTACACCAGGATCGCGGGATTGCCGGTCACACCGGAGACGATGCCGAACAGATCGTCGGCAGGAATGGCGAGCAGCCGTCCCGCGATCATCGTCACCGCGATCAGCGCGAGCATGATGAGGGCGCCGAGCAGGAGCAGCGTGAACCCGCTCTCCGCCACCGTAGCGGCGAACTGGGGGCCCGACGCGATGCCGACCTGCGCCAGGAACACCGTCAGCCCGAAGTTTCTGAGCACCATGTTCGCCGAGAGCGGCAGCGTCCATACGATGCCGGTGCGACGGACGTGGCCCAGCCCGAGCGCAACCAGCAGGACCCCGGCGAGTCCCAGCGTGATCCGGCCGACTCCGGGAATGGGAAGCGGGATCATTCCGACGAGGAGGCCCATTGCCGCGCCGACACCGAGGGAGATGTAGCTGAAGTCGCCAACTCCCTTGATGGAATCGCCGAAGAAGCGGCGCACGGCATCGAAGTTCGCGCGATGGCAGAGCACGCCGACGCGGTCGCCGAATTCCAGCACCAGGTTGTCGTCTGGCAGCAGATCGACGTCACCCCGTCGCACGTGGATGTAGCTGTAGGCGAAGCCGCCGGGAAGCTTCAGGCTGCCGAGGGGCATTCCCACGATGCCGCCCCTGGACGCGAAGACACGGATGTAGTCGAGCGCGGTTCGATCCACCGCGATCGACGCGGCCGCTTCGCCGACCCACTCGAGCGCCTGTCCAATCGCCGCAGGATCGCTCCCGACGAGCAGGACGACGTCGTCCGCCTGGACGATGGTGGTCGGATCCGGGACGCGGTTCTGCCCGCCGCTGCGGATCGCCACCGCCTGCACGCCTTTCGGCAGGCCCTGCTGAAGATCGACGAAGCGCCGTCCGATGAGCGTCGCGTTGTGCACGCGGACCTCGACCGGCTTCATCAACCGGTCCGCCGGAGCGGCAATCTTCGGCTTGAAGATCGCGAGATAGACGTACATGCAGAGGATCGGTCCGGCGACGCCGAGCGGGTACGCGAGGCTGTAGCCGACCGCAGCGTCCTGGCTTCCAAGCGCGTCGAGAACGGCCTGCAGCGCCGGGGTACTCGTCGTGGCGCCCGCGAACATCCCGAGCGATTCCGGCAGGCCCGCGGCGCCCGTGCGATGGATCGCCAGTGCGACCGCCGCCGCGCCGGCCAGACCGCAGAGTGCCGCGGCGTTGGCCCGCAGCCCCGAGGGGCTCGTGAGCCCGCGATACCATTCGCCGCCGTACTGAATGCCCACGCAGTAGAGGAAGAGCAGCAGGCCGAGCGTGCCCAGCATTCCGGGCGGCGCTGCCCTCGGCGCAAAGGCGCCGCATGCCAGGCCGACGAAGAGCACCGCGCCCGAGCCGAGCGCGAACCCCTTGATGTTGACCTCGCCGACCAGGTAGCCGGCCGCAATGACCAGGAACAGCGTGGTCATCGGCGACGTCTCGAGAAGGGTTCTGAGCCAGTCCACGCAGCTCCTCCAGTTCGCCGTCACATTAGCGCAGATCTGGCGAACCGCGCCCAGGACTAGAATCATCTGGTCGAGGATCGTGACGTCCCGCGAGGAGGGCTCGATGAGGACTTGCGTCGCGCTGCTGGTGGCCGCCTCGCTGCCGTCGGCGATCTCCGCGGACGAGGTCTTCCTCAAGGGCGGCGGCCAGCTGTCGGGCAAGATCACGAGCCGCACCGCCACGTCGGTCGAGGTGGACGTCGGGGCGGGCAAGATCGCCGTGCCCGCGTCGAGCGTGCTTCGGATCGAGGAGGGACGCTCGCCGCTCCACGAGTACGAGGATCGAGCCGCGCGGCTCGCCGCCGGGGACGTGGACGGCTGGGTCGCCCTCGGAGACTGGGCGAAGTCCCGCGGCCTCAGCAGCCAGGCGCGCGAGGCGTACCACCGCGCGCTCGCCGCGTCGCCGCTCGACGCGCGCGCGAACGCGGCGCTCGGCAACGTGCAGGTGGACGGCCGCTGGATGAGCGAAGAGGAGAGCTACAAGGCGAAGGGCTACGTCCAGTTCGAGGGCGACTGGATGACGCCCGCCGAGCAGCAGACGCTCCAGCGCGAGCGCGCGGCCGAGGACGCTCGGGACCGCGAGCGGCACGCAAGCCGACGCGCGCGTGCGGGAGGCCGAGGCGCGCGCGGAGGAAGCCGAGGCGCGGGCGCGCGAGGCCGAAGCCCAGCCAGTCGAGCGACGGCATCCCGCTCTGGTACGCCTGGGGCGGTGGGCCCGTCTACTGGCCCTCGGGACCGAACGTGACCCGCCGTCCCAGCCGGCCGGTCAACCGGCCGAGGCCGTGCCGAGGTGAGCGCCGTGAGGAGGCGCCTGCTCCTCGCGGCGGCGGTGCTCTTCGCTCCGGCGGCCGCGGCGCCGCAAACGCTCGACGAGATCCTGGCCCGACACCTGGCGGCGCGCGGCGGGCGCGAGGCTCTCGCGGCGGTGAAAACGGTGCGCATGCTCGGCAGCGCCACGGCCGAGCCCGGCCGCACCGCGATCGTGCGGCGCGAGATCGCGCGGCCCGGGCGCATCCGCACCGAGTTCGTGTTCCAGGGCACGACCGGCGTCTACGCCTGGGACGGCTCGGCCGGCTGGCGCGTGTCGCCGCTCGACGGCCGCCCCGAGCCCGAGCCGCTCCCGGACGAGGAGGCCGCCGTGGCCGCCGAGCAGGCCGACATCGAGGGCCCGCTCGTCGACTGGAAGGCCAAGGGCCATCGCGTCGAGCTCGCCGGGAAGGACTCGCTTCCGGGTGGCCCCGCGCATCGGCTGACGCTCACGCTCAAATCGGGTGCCACGCGCCAGGTGTGGCTCGACGCCGCGACCGGCCTCGTCGTCCGGACGCTCGCGATGCGCACGCTGCGCGGGCGCGAGGTCGCGCTCGAGACGGACTTCGGCGACTACAGCCAGACGAGCGGCGTCGCCTTCGCCCGCTCGATCGAGAGCGGCGTGCCAGGCCGGCCGCGACGGCTGCGCATCGTGGTGGAGAGCGTGGAGGTGAACGTCCCGCTCGACCCCGATCGCTTCCGGATGCCGCGCTGAAGCGCGACTCTTCCTGACGTCGCTATTTCTTTGCGAAGCAGTACAGGGTGCTGGGCGTCCGGATGTAGATCCGATCCCCGGAGATGGCGGGAGTCGAGAAGATGGGCTCGTCGAGGGAGCCGACCGACTCGACCTCCCACTCCGGCGTGGCCTTGACCACGACGACCTTGCCTTCGAGGTTCGCCAGGTAGAGTCGTCCTCCGCTCGCCACCGGCGACGCGTAGTACTCGCCCGGCGCCCCCTCGAGGCGGCCCCGCTTGTGGGTGTTGCCGGTTCTCGGGTCGAGGCTGCTGAGGATCCCGCCCTCCTTGAGCACGAACAAGGTGTCCCGGTAGACGATCGGGGTGGGGACGTTCGGGAGGGCCTGGCTGCTGCGCCAGAGCACCTTGTCGGTGACGTCTCCACGCTGCCCCAGGCGGACCGCCAGCATCGTGTGGGGAGCCCGGGCCTGACGCTTGATCTCGTCGTACTCGGCCTCGACGAGGACGCCGTCGCCGTCCCGGTCGAAGAGCGCGGCGAGCGGCATCTCCCGGAGGGTCAAGCGGCCGTCGCCGTCGGCATCGTGCTCGAGGTGCTTGGAGAACGGAGGGAGCGCCTGCTCGATGTTGTCGACCGAGAGCACCGGGAAGATGGCGATGGGCTCGTCGTCGATCGTCGTGACGATCGGGCTGGCCTTGGGCTGCCAGGGAAGCCCGGAGACCCACCACCGGCGCTCCAGGGAGCCGCAGTCGTAGCCCGCGAGCTCGGTGTTCCCTGCGATCACGATCTCGCAGCTTCCCCCCGCTCGTGGACGACCGGCGAGCAGTACGAGGGTCCGAAGCGCTCGACGCGGCGGAGAACGCGGCCCGACGCCTTGTCCAGCACGACGAGGAACGAGCCCGCGTCCTGGTCGCAGACCTGGATCAACGCGTCTCCGGCGAGGACGGGGGAGTTGGCCATGCCCTGGAAGTTCTGGAAGGGGCCCAGGGGCTGTCGCCACAGCTCCTCTCCGTCGATTGAGTAGGCGACGAGGCCGAAGTCGGGAAAGAACGCGAAGACGGAACGTCCATCGGTGACCGGGGTCGGAGACGCCGGGTTGTTGTTCTTGTGGTGACGCGCCTGGCGAGGACGCGCGATCTCGCGCCTCCAGAGGATCTTGCCGTCCTCGGCGCGCACGCCGAGGGTGACGAGCGTCTCCTGCTCGAAGCCGGTCAGGAACACGCGGCCGTGGTCGACGATCGGGGAAGAGTGTCCCGACGGAAGCGCGACCTTCCACCGGACGTTCTTTTCGGTTCCGACCTCGACCGGCAGGTTCACGGATTCGAGGACGCCGGACCCGCCGGGCCCGCGGAATCGCGACCACTCTTCGGCGCTGGCCGGGTGGACCTGCACGACGAACAGCAGCGCGGCCACCGTGCCCATCCGCATCGTGGTCACCTCCGGGAACTTCGAGGGCAGCTTAGGCCTCGTGGCCCGGGATGCGCAAACCCGCCCGCGAGACCGGGAGCACGATCGTGACGGCGATGTCCCGCTGGCTTTGATGCAGGCATCTAGTCTCGAATTGGACGGCCCGCTGGCCGAGCACGCCACGCTTCCCGCGTTTGCCCACCTTGAACGCGTCTTCTCTAGGCCGTCATATCTGACCTGGAACGAAGTTCGCAGGAGGAACGAGAGCCGGCTCGACATCGAAGAACACAAGCCATGTGTCTCCAGAGGGTTGGCGTTCGCATAGCCGACTCCAGATCAGCGCGGAATGAAGTAACTGCTTCCGAACGCGGTAGGACTTACAAGGGACGCGGGCGCCGACGGTTTTAGTTGCGCAACGGCATGGCCACCCTCCAGCGCACCAGCAGGATCTTGGGCGGCGAGTCACCTACGTCAAGCGCCCCTCTAAAGTGCCTCTCGGTTGGAGCATTCTCCGAGCCGATGGCGCGAACGGACTGCTTTTTCTCAGCACGCAATCATGACGCCCACGTCGCGTTATCCAACCCGGGTCATCGACGAGCGACTTTCGACAATGGCACACAGGTACCGCAGGCCTGTCCTTGGCATCCTGTGGATCCTCTACGTTCTGTTGGGGTGGCTGACCATCCACTTCCACAACATCGAGATAGTGGAGCCAGAGGACGGATTCTATTACACGCAGACCGCTGCGAACATCGCGAGCGGAGTTGGCCATTTGACGGTCTTCAACTTCGCCTATCTGCCGCCCCTTTTTTCTGCATTTCTCGCGAGCTTGATGATGGTTGGACTGACGACAACTCTATCGCTCAAGTACGCGACTTTACTTTGTCTCTCCACTTCGCCGTTCTTGATTGAGTGGATTTGTCGTCAGATGTACGGTCCGGTCGCAGGCCTCGCCGGTGCAGCCCTTTTCATAGCATTCCCGTACTCTGTCGTACCACCAAACTACCTGTGGTCAGAGTCGCTCTTCATCCCACTCTATCTTCTGTTGCTTGCGGCTCTCCTCGCTGCTCTTAGAACACCCACGCTTGCCAGGTTCGGTATCGCTGGGGCTTGCTGCGGCCTAGCCACATTGTGCAGGGAGATCACGTTCTACATGCCGCTCGTAGTTCTGGCTTGCCTTCTGTTGTCCATCGAGAAGAAAAGGAGGGCTATCCACCTGTTTGCCGCCTTTACGGCTCTGCACCTGCTGGTGATTGCACCATGGACTATCAGGAACTTCCTGATTTTCGAGCGGGTGATTCCCATAAGCACGAACTCCTGGATCAACCTCTACATTGGAAACAACCCGCATCACGAGAATGTATCCTCGTGGACCTGGGTCATGCCTGAGGGTACTAGCTGGAACCGTGGGCCGCAGGCGGATTGGCGGAACGAGCTCGAGGTAATGGCGCGTTCACGGCAGGAGGCCCTTCGGTACATTCGAGCCCATCCTCTTGGCTTTGTAGAGAGATCCACAAGGAGGGCCGTCCTGTTCATTGTTCCTCACGTTGATCTGATCGGGAAAGTCGGTACGACCCGGTTGCTGGCCACGGCCGTCGCTGTGAACGTAACGCTGTACACGCTTTTTCTCATAGGCTACGCGGTGGGCTTGGTGGTTGCCTGGCGTGCGGGCGGGTTGCTGAGGGGGGGCGGATTCTTGTTGCTGTCGCTATTCCTAACTGCATACCTGATTGCGGTCGCAGGGATGACAGCCTCCACCGAAAGGTATCGACTGCCGATGACGATAGTGTTTCTCATCGTGTCGACGCAGTGGTGTGCCATGTTGTCGGCTAAGACTCCAAGCTCAACTGCCTCGCTCGAGGCATAGAAGAGCCATCGCGGCTGCAACTGACTGGACGCCGGTGGCGAGCGAGGAGCTCGCGACCGGCTTGTCGGTGTCCCCGACGACCTCCACGTCTTCCCCGTGACCTGAAACCTTCCGCCGACCTCGCGACACCGGCGTCCTCCTCTGGACCTGCTGATTACGAGGTCCTCAGGTCCGAACAGCAGGACGCACCAGCCTGCGGTCGTGAGCGCGACCGCTGCCGGCGCGCCCTGACGCGCCGATCCGCCGCACCGCGGAACAGCCTACGGAACCGGGTCAGCTCCAATTCGCGGTCATCTACAACTTCGAGGTGAAGCCGAAGCAGGGGCCGATGGCCGGCCAGCGCACGAAGATGGAAGGGGTCGTGACCTGCCCCCGAATTTGGTCCAAGCATTATGAGAGTCCCGGGCTCGAATTGATCTCCAGAGTTTGTGCGCACAGGCGCGCCGGCTGGTCGAGGTTTGCGTTCGCGAGGGACGGCTCTCGACTTAGCGGCGCCTGGGGCGCGTGGCGCGCTTCTCCACGCGCGCGAGAATCCGGGCGACGGCCTCGCGGCCCCGCCCGAGCGCGCGAGTGTCGCCGCTGAGCATGAACGTGTCGTTCGCGTGGTTCAGGAGGGCGCCCAGCTCGAACGCGAACGCGTCCGGCTCCACTCCCGCCGCGAGCTGGCCGCGTCGCCGCGCCTCCTTCGCCTCCGCGAGCAGCGTGCCCGCCCACCGCGTCATGAAGTCGGCCACCCGGCTGCGCACGGGGCCGGTGCGCGCATCCAGCTCCGCTGCGGCGGCGGCGAAAAAGCAGCCGCCGGGGAACGTCCGCACCTCCACGTGGGCGAAGAAGTGCGCGGCCAGGGCGCGCAGGCGAGGCAGCCCGGAGGCCTCGGCCAGGGCCGGCTGGATCACCTCCTCCGCGAAGATCTCCTCCGCGGTGGCCACCGTGGCCAGCTGCAGCTCCTCCTTGGCCCGGAAATGCGCGAACACCCCGCTCTTGCTCACCCCCAGATGCTCGGCCAGGGCGCCGATCGACAGGCCCTCGAGGCCGACCACGGAGGCGAGGCGCGTGGCCGCCCGCAGGATGGCGGCGCGGGTGCGCAGGCCGTCCGCGCGCGGGCGGGGGGTGTGCTCGGGGCTCACGCGGCCGGGCGGGCATCGTGAACAAGTTAGCACGATCGGTCGTAGTTATGCCCAAGACCGACCGATCGGTCGTATTAGGCATTCTAGGAGAGAGCGCATGACCACCCCCGACGGCCGCCGTACCCGACCTCGTCGCCATCAAGGCGCGCCAGCAGCGCACCTGGGCCAGCGGCGACTACGCCGCGGTGGCCGCCCTGATCGTGCCCGTTGCCGAGAGCCTCTGCGACGCCGCGGACATCCAGGCAGGCTGGCGCGTGCTCGACGTGGCCGCGGGCAGCGGCAACGCCACCCTGGCCGCGGCCCGCCGCGGCGCCCAGGCCGTGGGCGTCGACTACGTCCCGGACCTGCTCGAGCGGGGCCAGGCGCGTGCGGTCTGCCGAGGGCCTGGCCGTGGCGTTCCAGGAGGCCGACGCCGAGGCCCTGCCCTGGCCCGAGGCCTCGTTCGACGCCGTCGTCTCCGTGTTCGGGGTGATGTTCGCGCCCGACCAGGAGCGCGCGGCCTCCGAGCTCCTGCGCGTCTGCCGCCCGGGAGGCGTCGTCGCCCTGGCCAACTGGACCCCGGAGGGCTTCGTGGGCGAGCTGTTCCGCGTGGTCGGCCGGCACGTGCCGCCCCCCGCGGGGTTGCGCCCGCCCACGTCGTGGGGCGAGCCCGCGCGCCTGCGCGAGCTGTTCGGCGACGGCATTCGCTCGCTCGACGTGCGCAAGCGCGAGTTCACGTTCCGCTTCCGCTCGGCCGCGGAGCTGGTCGACTTCTTCCGGCAGCACTACGGGCCGACTCTCAAGGCGTTCGAGGCCCTGAACGAGCGGGGCAGCGCCCTGTACGAGGATTTCGTGGCCCTGGCCCGCCGCTTCGACCGCAACGGCGGAGGCCCCGTGGCCGTGCGCAGCGAGTACGTCGAGGTGCTGGCCGTCCGCGCCTGACCCGACTACCTGTACCTGGAAAACAATCAAGAGAAGAGGTGAACCCATGAGCCAACGTACCGAAGCCCTGGCCCGCCGGCTGGAGCAGGGAGCGAGCGCCCTCGCCGAGCTCGCCGCCTCTCTGACCGACACGCAGTGGCAGGCCCGCATCCCCAAGGACGGGAGGAAGGTCGGCGTGGTCGTCCACCACGTGGCCAGCATGTACCCCCTGGAGATCGAGCTGGCCCAGGTGCTGGCAGCGGGCAAGCCCGTGGAAGGCGTCACGTGGGACGCCGTCGCCGAGCTGAACGCGAAGCACGCGCGGGAGAACGACGCGGTGACGAAGGACGCGACCCTCGCCCTCCTGAAGCAGAACAGCGCGGCGGCCGCGACCGCCATCCGCCACCTGCGCGACGAGGAGCTGGACCAGGCGGCCGCGCTCTCGCTCAACGCGGCCGCGCCCCTCACGTGCCAGTTCATGCTGGAGGACCACGCGGTCCGGCACAGCTGGCACCACCTCGCCCAGATCAAGCAGGCGCTGTCGGCGTAGGGCGGCCCGAATGACGAAGGGCGCGCCGTGCGGGGCGCGCCCTTCGTCCGCCGGATGGCCGAGCAGCGGTCAGTGAAACACCCGCGAGTTGTTGCGCTCGTCCGCCTCCGCGATTCGGCCTGATCACCCAGGCGGACTCGCCGGCTCTCAGGGCCCGCACCGCCACCTCCTGCTCGAGGACATGTCCGCTGCGCCGGTAGACGAGAGGCGCTCGGCAACAAGATCATCCACCCGTACGGCGACTTCCTGCTGCACGACATCGGCGTAGGGACGGCATCGTCCAGGCGGGTGGCCCGTCGACCCGCAACGAGGTGCGAACCCTGCCGCGCCGCCTCCTTCAACCTGACGAGTCAGACGCCTTGGCGCTGAATCGGACGCGGGAGACTGACAGCAAGACAACGGACTGGCGCAAGTGCTGGATCAGCAATGGGTGCGCCCGGGCATCTAGATTGCATTCGCCAACATCGCCGAGCTGACGTAGGGCAGGCAGCCGGCTCGAGCGGGAGTTTGAGGGAGCTTCCGCTCGAGCCGGAGTTTTTTTGTTGGCAAGGAGTTCGATCTCGGCCGCGCTCAGCGCTCACCTTCAACCCCGTCGAAACTGACGCCTGGAAGCGCGCACATCCTCGAAGGCACTCGACGCGGCGCGATTACGCGCGAAATCCTGCAGCCACATCAACGTGGGCCGGCTTGACGGCTCGTGCTTGGAGATGCTTCTGGTTGGGAGCTAGAATCTACTGTTTCGCAGGGTAATAGCGACGTTAGGAAGAGTCGCGCTGAAGAAGGTGGTTCCCATGAAACGCATGGCACTGCTCCTGGCAGCGGCGCTGTCCTGGTCCTCGGCGCCGGCCGAAGCGGCTTTGGCGCGGCTCGCGCACGCTCGTTACGTCGCCATCGTCTTCAACGTCGGCTCGGGGGTGCTGCCCGAGTCAACGGTGAGCCCGGACGTCCTCCCGGAGGAGCGCGAAGCGGCACGACGCATCAGGGCCGCGCTCCAGGCGGGGGAGCGCTTCGTGCTCGTCGAGCGACCCGAGCGCGCGGACCTGCTGATCTCCATCCGCAAGGGGCGGCACGGGAGCGTCGGCGCCGACACCCGAACCGCAGCAGGCGCACCTCCCGCGGGGCGCCCGGCACAGGCGCCTGCCCCAGTCTTCGGCCTTCAATTCTCCTCGCCCGACGACCTCCTCGAGCTCCTGGATCCCGCAGGCGGCGACCTCATCTGGCGGGCGACGAAGCCGAACGGTCTCCTGGGGAACCCGCCGCCGCTGTTCCAGGCGCTGCAGGCGGAAGTCACAAAGGCGGACGCCGTCGCGAAGAAGCCTTGAAGGGCTCCCCATGCGACTAGCGAGCCGGGCGGTAGTGATGGGACCCGCGGCAGTCGTCATGCTGGGGATCGCCGCGGCTCAGACGGGCCAGGCTCCGACTCCGCGGGAGTTCCTGGACGAGGAGGCGCGGCCGCTCGTCCGGGAAGCGCCGACCGAACACCACGAGTTCACCTTCGCGCGCGCCGCGTACGGCGGACGGGGACGCGGGTGGGGCTGGGAGAGCTGGGCCACCGACTACCCCAAGGCCGATCGGCAGTTCATGATCGGAGTGAAGCGGCTGACCCGGATCGACGCGTATGGCAGTGAGCACCCGGTGCGCCTCGACGATCCTGAGCTCCGGCGCTACCCCTTCCTCTACGCCGTGGAAGTGGGGCGAATGGCGCTCAGCGAGAAGGAGGTGCTGGGGCTGCGGCAATACCTGGCGGCCGGTGGCTTCCTCCTCGTGGACGACTTCTGGGGCAGCTGGGAGTGGGCCGCCTTCGAGGAGCAGATCCACCGCGTGCTTCCCGGGCGGCCCATCGTGGAGCTGCCGATCGATCACCCGGTCTTCCACACGGTCTACGACATCAAGCAGGTGCTGCAGGTGCCGAACGTCTGGAACGGCGTGAGGGGCGGGCCGTACTGGGAGCGGGACGGCTACGAGGCGTTCTGCCGCGGCATCTTCGACGAGCAGGGGCGCCTCGTGGTGATGATCAACGGCAACTCCGACATGGGCGACGCCTGGGAATGGGCGGAGAACCCCCATTACCCGCTCGACCGCTCGACCTTCGCCTACCAGCTCGGCATCAACGCCATCGTCTTCGCGATGACGCACTGAATCTCATTTCTGACTCCGCGCGAGCGAGCGGTAGTACTCCTCGACCAGCGACCGCCAGCCGTCGGGGACGTCGTCCGAGCCGGAAAGGCGCAGTTTCTCGGGATCAGTGCCCTGCAGCTCGCGGCGCAGCGAGTATTCGAACATCTTCAGGTCCTCGAGGGCCTGGGCCACCAGGGTCTCGACGCCGTGCAGACTGCCCCAAGTCTCGGAGCGCTCGAGGCGGCGGAGCTTCCGCTCGATCTCTCGCAGGTCGCCCGGTGTGCCGCCGCCCTCTGCGAGCTGGGTGCCGATCCCCCGAGCATCCTCGGCTCGCTGGCGGAACTCGCGCCGAAGCTGGCGCGAGCCCGCGCCGTCCGCCGCACCCCGTCCCGCTTCTCCAGGCGAGGCACTCGCCGAACCCTGGCGGGACCCTGCTTCGCCGGCCGCAGGTCCCTGCTTCAGCCGCTCCTGAATCGACTCCATCCGCCGCACCAGGTCGCGCGTGCGCTCGAGAGCCGCCGAGCGCGAATCGCCCTTCGCCTCGCTCAGGGCCTGCGCCGCATCCGTCACCTGGCGCGACAGCTGGTCGACGTCCTTGCCGATCTCGGCCTCGAACTGCTGGGCGGCCTCGCCGGGTCGGCCGCGCACGACGCCCTTCGAGTAGCGGATCTTCTCTTTGAGCTTGTTCTCTCGGATCCCGCTCGCGGCCTCGCGCAGCGCGCGCGAGGCCGTCGCGGCGCTGCTTCGGGTGTCGCTGGCCATGCGGTCGAGCTGCTGCTCGAGCGCCTGCACCTGCCCCGCCAGCGCGTCCTTGCGCTCGTCGAGACGCTGCACGCGCTCCGCGTCCGCTTCCTGGCCGTTGCCCAGGAGGCGTACCTCGTCGGCGATCCGGTCCTGGTCGCGGGCGATCGCCTCGGCGGCGTCCACCGCGCGCTCGATGTCCTGCTGGGTGCGGGCCTCGCGGCTCTGCTCGAGCGTCCGCCGCGCGTCCTTGAGGCGGTCGAGAGCGGAAAGACCCTGCGAGAGCGCCCCGCTCTCGCCGCCCGCGCCGGCGCGGCGCATGGAGTCGGCCGCCTGCTTCAGGCGATTCGCCGTTTCCTGCAGTCCGGGCGTCGAGTGGTCGCGGGCGAGGCGCTCGAGGCGGCGGCCCAGCTCGTCCGCCTCCTCGGCCAGTCGCCGCTGTTGTCCCCTGTCCCCTGCGCCCTGCCCGCCGGGCGAGCCGGAGGTGCTCCGGCGCTGGCGCTCGACCTCCTGCTCCTGGCGGCGCGCCAGCTCGCGAAGGCGCTGCATCGCCTCGTCGACGGCCTGGTCGAGCTGCTGGCTCTGCCCGCGCTGCACCGCCTCGTACTGGTTCTCGAGCTTGTCGAGCTCCAGCTCGAAGAGATCCGACAGGTCGTCCGCGCTCGCGGCGCCACCGTCTCCGCCACCTCCCTGGCCGAAGGCCACCTGCACGTCGCGGAACGCGGCCTCCGCCCGCTGCAGGTGCTGGAGCGCCCGCTGTTCGGGAACAAGCGCGGAATCCAGCCGAAGCACCTCCAGCTCCTTCACCGCTGCCCCCATCTCGACGACCGCCTGCTGCAGCGACTCCGCGGTGTCGCCGAGCTTCGATCCCGCGCCCGCCACGCCGCGGCTCAGCATCCGGCGGTTGAGGTTCGCGACCTGGTCGCGCAGCCGGCCCTGGATGAGGGCCAGGGTCGCCACATCCTGCTCGAGCTGGCGGGGCTCGCTGCGCGCGCGGTCCCGACGCAGCTTGAAGGTCGCGGCGACGATCTGTCGCTGCTGGCGGGAGAGCGTATCGCCGGCTTCGCCGCCGGCAGCCGCGCCGCCGCCTTCGGCGGCCTGGCGGTAGGCGCGGTCGAACGGCCGGACCTCCATGAAGTAGATGTCGGTGGTGCTCTGCTGCCGCCCCGGCGCGCTGCGGTTGTCCGTGGCGCGGGCGAAGTAGGAGATGAAGTCGCCGGGCTCGAGCGCGTGCTCCTCGAGGAAGAAGGTGTGGCCGGCGGAGAGCTGCTTGAGCGGACGGCCGCCGTGGAGCGCGATGGTCTTCTCGGGGGCGCCGCCGATCGAGTAGACCAGCTCGAGCTTCGTGACCCCGAAGTCGTCCTCGGCCTCGACCTCGGTGAAGACCTCCTCGATCGAGGTGACCTGGCCGTCCCGCCCCGGCTTGAGCATGCGGACGAGCGGCGCCTGGTCGTCGAGGACGTCGATAGCGTAGTCGGGCGAGCCGGTCTGGAGGCGCCCGTCGTTGGACGGGAGCTCGATCCGGTAGAACGCGTCGCGGGTGACCTCGAACGAGCCGCCGAGCGTCCCGTCGGCGACGAGCGCGAGAGGACGGGGCGGCTCGCCCTCGACCACCAGCTGGCCGCTCGGCACCGGGACCGTGGTCGTGACGCGCAGCTCCACACGCGTCCCTCGCAGCGCCGCCACGTCGCCCGCGTCCTCGACCGGCTGCGGCGCGAGGCCCGTGTACTCCGGGAAGCGGTACTCGAGGTCGATGCGCGCGACGTACGGCACGTCCACGACATCGAGGCGGAAGAGGTCGGACCGCACTCCGTTCGCCTCCACGAAGTACTCGGTACGCGCCGAGACGTCGAGCACCATGTAGCGGTGGCCGGGCTGGCCGGGCTCGACCGTCATCGGCCAGCGCTGCCACTCCGCCCGGTCGCCGCGCTGCAAGCCAGCTCGACCTCGTCGGAGTCGAAGCCCTCGAGGTGGGCGACGATCGTCTGGTCGGCGCCACGGGCCACGGTGGCGTGGCCGGGTTCCACCTGGATCGCGTAAGGGCTCCTGGACGCGCCCGCGCCCCAGGGCGAGAGCAGGAACGGCACCGCGTGGCGGATGAAGGCCGGGCTCAGAAGGGCGGCCAGCATCCCGGCCGTGGCCACGCCCGAGAGCAGGCCGCTCATCCGCTGCAGGCTGCGCCGCTCCACGAGGCGCCGGTAGTCGATCTCTTCGCAGCGCCTCTCGGCCTGCTCCACCAGGCGCCGCGACAGTTCCGGGGAGACGTCGGGGCGCTCCCGCTCCACGCGCTCGGGGCCCAGCTCCACGGCGCTCAGGAGCGCCGCCTGCAGCGATGGATCGTGCTCCTCGATGTAGAGCGCGACCCGCTCGTCCGGCAGCCGGACGAGCAGCGGCAGGAGGAGGAAGCGGACGGCCAGGCCGGCCAGGGCCGTCCAGGCGAAGACGCGGAACGCCGCGATGGCGGTGGGCGTGTAACGGAAGTGGTCCATGCCCCAGGCCGACGCCGCGAGCGTGAGTAGTCCGAACCCGAGCGTGATGGCGAGCCCCCGGAGCGCGAGCCTGAGCCGGAAGCGGCGGCGGACGCCGCGGATGATCCGCCGCAGGTCGCGCCCCGCTCCGCGCGGCTCCCCAGCGCCCGTGCCCAGCGAGATCACCATGCGTCCTCCGGCGTCCGCAAGATCAGCCTACCGCTTCCGACAGGCGATTCGATAGCGCGGTCTCGGTCGCCAGCACGGCGAGCGCGGCGAGCAGCAGGAACCACCAGCCGTCCTGCGATCGCTCCGGCTCGTCCCCCGCCGCGTGCGCGCCCGCAGCGAGCGGCGCGCTCCCGGCATGGTTGAGGCCGCCGGTCACCTCCTCGGGATCGGCCGCCTGGAGATCCGACTCCGACGGGTCCGCGTTGACGGCCACGGTGAGCGCCTTTCGCGCCCTCGTCGCCGGATGGGCGCAGCTCGTAGAAGCCCGCGGACTCGAGCCTCACGAAGCGCCCGTCCCCGCCACGCAGTCCCCGCTCGGCGATGGGGTTGAGGCCGACCCAGCGGCCCGCGGCGAGCGCGGGGAGCTCCAGCACGTCGCCCACCTGACGCCAGGCCGGACGCTCCGCGTAGCCCGCGGCGTGGGCGACGAGGCGGTGCACGAAGGGCAGAAAGACCGGCTGCAGGGGGAGATCGTTCCAGAGCGTATCGAGGCTCGACGTCCAGAGGAGCACGCGGCCGTCCCCGAGCCGCGTCTCGACGAGTGCGGGGTTCCCGTCGTCGAAGCGGGCCAGCACCGCCGAGCCGTCCGGCGGGCGCAGCGTCCGGTAGCGCAGGAAGCGCGCGCTCGCGAAGTCGCCGCTGCGAGGCCGGCGGAAGAGCTCGAGTGCCGGGTGCTGGTAGTCGAGGAACGCGATCGTGCCCCCCCAGTCGGCGGAGCGATCCACCAGGCCGCCGCTGTCGCGTGATCCACCGAGCAACGCGGCGGCGGAGGCGTCCCACGCGGCGGGAGCGCTGCGCGCGCCGAGGGCCGCCAACACTCCTCCCCCGCGGTTCACGAACGCATGAAGTGCCCGGCCGGCTTCTCCGTCCGGCCATGCGGCGTCGTTCAACAGCACGACGCCGACGCTCGCCAGGTCCTGAGGTCGCACGGCCGAACGCATCCGCTCCCGGACGTCGAAGCGCGGGCGGTCGCCGATCGCCAGGGCCCGGCGCAAGAACAGACTTTCCGTGGCGCGGCTGCCGTCGCGGCCCACGATCAGGACTCCGAGGTCCTGGCCCGGCGCCAGGACGAATCGGAAGGCGTCGTCCTGCGGCAAGTCGTCACCGGCCAGGCGGACCACGGCCTGCTGCGCCGCCGCCGGGAACGGAATCGGATCAAAGCGCACCGTGACGACGCTCTGCTCGGCCAGCTCGACCGAGCGGCGATCGGCCTCGAGGCCTCCGAGCTCCAGCGTGACGGGAACGACGCCTCCCGAGCCCTCGCCCTGCCTCGCGATGCGCGCCGCGACCGCCACCCGCTCACGGCCGCCCTCGTAGACGCGCTGAAGGGTGACTTCGGTGATGCCCCGATTGTGCGTCGCCCCCTGCGACAGATTGACGGAGCGCAGCTCGGTGCCCGCCGGCAACTGGACTTCATCGAGACCGTCGAGCGCGCGGCTCTGGAAATCGCTCACCAGGACGAGCTCCCGCTTCGGGAGCCCGGACTCGTCGAGGAGGCGCAGCCCCAGCTTCAGCGCAGGGGCGAAGCGCGTGCCTCCCCAGCCCAGCTCGGCCCCGCCGAGGGCCGCCTCGAGCACGGCGCGATCGTCCGTGAGCGGAGCGGCCACCTCGGCGGTCTCTCCGAAGAAGACGAGGGCGGTCCTGTCGCCCCGACGCGCCTGGCCGAGCACGCCGCGGGCCGCCTGCAGCGCCCGCGGCCAGCGGTCCTGGTAGCCCATCGAGTACGAGCGGTCGACGAGGACGACACGAGCCGCGGCCCCGCCCGTGACCGCCCGCGCTCGGCCTGCGCTCTCGAGCACGGGCTCCGCGAAGGCCAGCGCGAGGAGCACGAGCGCGGCCGAGCGCAAGCTCAGCAGCAGCCACTGCCGGATCCGCCGGCGGCGCACCGAACGGTGCGGGACGCGCTTCAGGAACATGAGCGACGGGAACGGCTTCGTCTCGCGGCGCTCGCGGTGCACCAGGTGGATCAGCACGGGCACGGCGAGGGCCAGCAGGCCGAGGAGGAACGCGGGGGCGAGGAATCCCATCCGCCCTCAGCGCACCCGGTCGAAGCGCTGGCGGCGCACCAGGTAGTGGAAGAGCGCCTGGTCGAGCGGCGTGCTCGTCTCGATCATCACCGAGTCGATGCGGTTCTCGCCGAAGCGGCGTTCGAGGGCCGCGATGTGCTCGGCCACGAGCGCCCGGTACTGCTCCCGCACGTAGTCGGGCACCACCGGCAATCGCTCCCCGCTCTCGAGGTCCTCGTAGCTGGCGGACGCATCGTCGGGGAAGTGCACCTCGGCCGGGTCCAGGACCTGGAACACGATCACGTCGCTGCCGCGCCGCGCCAGCTGTTTCACCGCGCGGAGCGCGGCGTCCGGGTCCTCGTAGAGATCGGAGATGAGGACGGAGACCCCCCGCCGCCGGCTCGCATCGGCGGTCTTCAGCAGAGGCCGCGCGAGCTCTCCCCGTCCTCCGCCCTCCAGCCGGTCGAGCGCGTGGAGAACGGCCTCGCGATGCTTCGCCGAGGGCGGGATGAAGTCGACCACGTCCTCGTCGAAGGTCACGAGCCCCACGCGATCCCTCTGCCGGTGGGCGAGGTGCGTGAGGCAGGCCGCAAGGTAGCGCCCGTAGTCGAGCTTCGAGACCCCGTGGGACGAGAACTGCATGGAGCGCGACCGGTCCAGCAGCACCAGGAAGTTCGCGTTCGAGTCGGCCTCGAACTCCTTCACGTAGTAGCGGTCGGTGCGCGCGTAGAGCCGCCAGTCGATGCGCCGGATGTCGTCGCCGGGCATGTACGGCCGGTGCTCGGCGAAGTCCACCGAGTGCCCGAGGTAGGGCGAACGGTGCAGGCCGTTGATGAAGCCCTCGACGACGGTCCGCGCCAGGAGCTCGAGGTTGTCGATCCGCGCGAGCACCAGCGGATCGAGAAAGCGCGCTCCAGCCGCGGCGGGCATCGGTCTCACATCCTCGAGCGGGGCACGGGAACGGCCTCGAGCAGCTGGTCCACGATCTGGCCCGAGTCGACGCGCTCCGACTCGGCGTGGAAGTTCCTCAAGATGCGGTGGCGGAAGACCGGATGGGCGAGCGCGCGTATGTCGTCGAAGCTGACGTGGCTGCGGCCGCGCATCAGCGCCCGGGCCTTGCCGCCCAGGACGAGATACTGGGCCGCGCGCACGCTCGCCCCGTACTCGACCCACTTCCTCACGAACTCCGGGCTGCCCTCGGCCTTCGGCCGCGAGCGCCGCGCGAGGCCGACCGCGTAGCGCACCACCTCGTCGGCCACCGGGACGCGCCGCACGAGGCGCTGGAAGGCCACGATCTCGGCGCCGGTCAGCACCGGAGTGAACTTCACGTCCTGGATCGCCGTGGTCTTCCGCACGACGTCCATCTCCTCCTCCTCGGGAAGGTAGTCGATCACGATGTTGAACATGAAACGGTCGAGCTGGGCCTCCGGCAGCGGGTACGTGCCCTCGAGCTCGATCGGGTTCTGCGTGGCGAAGACGAAGAACGGCTCCTCGAGCACGTAGGTCTTGCCCTGGACCGTCACGCGGTGCTCCTGCATGGCCTCGAGCAGCGCGGACTGCGTCTTGGGCGGCGTGCGGTTGATCTCGTCGGCCAGCACGACGTTGGCGAAGATCGGGCCCGGCGCGAAGACCATCTTGCGCTGCCCGCTGTCCTTGTCCTCCTGGATCAGGTCGGTGCCGGTGATGTCGGAGGGCATCAGGTCCGGCGTGAACTGGATGCGCGAGAACCTGAGGTCGAGCACCTGGGCGACGCTCTGGATCAGCAGCGTCTTGGCGAGACCGGGAACGCCCGTGATGATGCTGTTGCCGCCCACGAGCAGCGTCGTCAGCACCAGCTCCACGACGTCGTCCTGCCCGACGATCTGCTTGCGCAGCTCCTGGACGATGCGGTCGCGGCTCTCCTTCAGCTTGTCGGCGAGGGCGGCATCGCCCAGCGTCTCGGGTGCATCGGGCTCATCGGTCACGTGCTCCCTCTCCTTCGGATCAGTGCGTCATGCCGTAGACGACGTAGTTCACGCCCAGCTTGTAGGCCTCGTTGCTGAGATCGATCGGGACGAGACCCGTGTCGGACCACTCCCAGTACTCTGCGATGTCGGAATTGTAGTTGGCGACCAGCATGAGGCGACGGCTCGGGTCGTTGTCTTCGAACACGCCGAAGTAGGCGGGCGGGCCAGGTGCTGCGTAGGGGTGCGGGATCGTGGAGGGATCGATGCGGAAGAAGACGTCGAAGATCGGGTTCGCCACCTCGAGCGGGAAGAGCTGCGCGTCGGGCAGCGCACGCCGCAGCCCCTCCACGAAGGTGTCCCAGTGGCGGCCCCGAAAGTCGTCGACGATGACGAACCCGCCCTTGAGCAGGTAATCGTGAAGGCCGCGCGCTTCCGCGTCGCTGAGCGCCCAGTGGCCGGGCTCGCAGAGGTAGGCCACCGGATAACGCATCAGCTCCGGGTCGTCGAGGGCGAGGATGTTCGTGCCCTCGGTCGCGACGTCCAGCCGGGTGGTGGCCTGCAGGATCTTCGCGAAGTGGGTGTCGGCGCGTGGGTAGTCGTGGTTCCAGCCGAGGTCGAGGCCCCAGGCGTAGTCCCCGGGCCAGGAGCGCGCGGGGTTGAAGCGCAGGCGATTGACCGTGAAGCGGCCATCGTAGGGCACGTTCTCGTAGGGCAGGTCGGGAGGCGGGCCGAGGTCCGCCGCCGCCGGCAGCAGGCCGGCGAGGATCACGGGCACCACGAAGCTGAACCTCCTCACGACGGGCCTCCGACAGGCGCCGTCTGCGCGCGGTGCAGCTCGAGCAGCAGCGTCTGAGCCCGCCGGAAACGAGGGGCGAGCTCGAGCGCCTGGAGAACGACGCGCCGCGCCTCGGCCGCGTCGCCCGCCCTCTGGTAGGCCCGCGCGAGCTGGTAGAGGGCCTCGGGGCGGTCCACGGGGTCGAGGTCGAGCACGCTGCGACGGGCGCGCACGAGGCCTGCCGTGTCGCCCAGCGAGTCGTAGAGCTCGGCCAGACGGAGGTGAACGGCGGGATCGGAGGGATCGATGCAGAGCGCGCGCTCGAGCCAAAGCACCGCCGCCGCCCGGTCGCCCAGCTGCTCGTGCACCGACGCCAGGCGCTGATGGGCGTCGAAGTTCGTCTCGTTGATCGCGAGGAAAGCCTCGAGGTGGCCGCGAGCGGCCGCGGCGTCCTTGGCTTCCAGGTCCAGCTGCGCCAGCAGCCAGCTCGGGCTGTCGTCCTCGGCGTACTCGGGGAAGAGGGCGAGGGCCCGGCGGAGATAAGGGCGCGCCGCAGCGGGCTGGCGGTTTTCGATGAGCGCTTTGCCGGCTGCGAGCTGCGCCAGGAAGTCACCGGGAGCCCCGTCGGCCGTCGCGACCAGCTCGTCGCGGTGGCGTCGGCGTGCGGAAGCCTCGGGCGGGTGCTCGGGAGCGTTGACGGCCGCGAGGACGTGGGAGAAGCGCTCGCGCAGGTAGGCCGCGAAGCGGGCGTCGAACCGCTCGAGGCTCGTCCCGAGGACGCTCGCGAAGAGCTCCTCCGTGCTGCGCCTGTCCCGATATCCACGCAGCAGCCGCGGCACGGCCTCGAACCCGTGGTCGCGCTCGATCAGCTCCACCACGAGCGAGGCCTGGTAGTAGGAGCGTGCCACCTGTTCGGGGCCTTCGGGCCTGACGAAGCCGTCGTTGAGGCCAGCGATCGGGAGCAGCTTCCCGGTCTCGAACGCGGCGATGAAGTCGAGGTTGACGTCGTCGCCCCAGCCCGGGCGGGCGCGGCGCTCCTCGCGCACCGAGATCCCCTCCGTGAGCCAGCGGGGGACGCGATGATCGCTCAGGCCCAGGGTGACCGAGTGGGCGAGCTCGTGCCACAGGGTCGAGGCCCAGTTGAAGCTGCCGCGCGGGCGGGCCGAGGGCGAGTCGATGGCCACGACGTTGCCGAAGCAGACACCCAGCGCGCCGAGCCCGGCGAGCCCCACCGTGCGAACCGAGAAGTCGGCGTGGCTCGGAAAGACCTCGACCCGCACGGGGGCCTCGACCCGGTAGCCGTAGCGCGCCTCGAGCTTCTCGAGGGCCTCGTTGGCGTAGGCGACGAGGTACGGCTGGAGGAGCGCCGCCTCCTCGCCACGGACGAACAGCTCCAGGCGGCCGACACGCCGCGTCTCGTAGCGCTTGAAGGTGTCGAGCAGATCGAGCGTGTTCTTGGTCCAGACGTTGTACGGGTCGCCGGCGAAGGCGGTCTCGAGGCTCGCGCGTCCCGTGTCGATCGCCCCGAGGCGGAGCTGGTTCACGCCGAGCATGGCGTGGCCGCGCCACGAGCGCGGGTCGAGACGCACGGCCTCGCTGGCGAACTCCACGGCCTTTCGGTAGAGACGGTTGCGGACGCATAGCTCGGCGAGCGTGTTGTAGAGGTCCGCGTAGCGCGGATTGAGCGCGAGCACCCGGTCCCGCGTCGTGGCGAACGCGGCGTCCTCTCCTTTGAGGTAGCGCGCGCCCGCCAGGACGGAGAGGGCTTCGAGCGAGGAGGGATCGGTCTCGAGGGCACGCTCCGCCTCGGCGATGGCCTCGTCGTAGCTCTCCATCTCCAGCCGGGCCTCGGCCACGTAGACGCGGGCCTCGATCCGGTTCGGAGCCACCCGCAGCGCCTCGGCGGCCAGGGCCAAAGCACCTCGCTCCCCGTCGAAGTCCATCGCGCGCGCCATCGCGAGGAGCGCGCCGGGGTGCTGGGGGTTTCGCTCGAGCACCGCCTTCAGGGCCTGGCGCGCGGACACGGAATCGTACTTCGCGAGGTAGAGGCTCCCGCGCGCCGTGCGTGGCGCCGGATCTCCGGGATCCGCGTCGGCCGCCTCGTCGAACGCACGGAGCGCGTCCTTGTAGAGCTGCGGGTCGCCGGGGCCGAGCTGGCGGCAGGCCTCACCCACGGCCACCAGCTCCTCGGCCGTGAGGCCCGCGCGCGCGTTGTAGGCGGCGACCAGGGCCTTGTAGTCGGCCTCCGCGCCGCTCTGGTCTCCCCGCCGCTCCCGCAGCAGGCCGCGGTTCGCGCGCGCGACGAGCGCGTCCGGGACCGCGGCCGCGATCGCCCGCGAGAAGATCGCGTCGGCCGCGTCGAGCTTCCCGACGGCGGCGAGCAACTCGCCCAGGACGTTCAGCAGCTCCGGCGATCCCGCGTCGACCAGGCGCCGGGACACTCGCTCGGCCTCCGCATAGCGGCCGAGCTCGAGCAGCGTCTTCACCCAGCCGCGGTGCCCGCGGGGCTCGTCGGGGTTCTCGCGCGCCCATGCCTCGAAGGCCGCGATCGCCTCGTCGTAGCGTCCGCCGCGGGCCGCTACGATGGCGGGCCGGAGCGGGGCCTCGGCGGGCCAGGCGCTCGCGGTCGCGGCCGCGAGCACCAGCGCGAGCACGCTGGTCCGCGCGGTCACTTCGCCCTCTTGGCGGCGTCGATCGACTCGTTCTGCAGCGCGAGCTTGACGAGCAGCGCCTCGAGCTGCCTCGTGTAGCCCTCGGGCGCGAGAGTGTCCTTGCTCGCGCGCAGCGCCTCGATCTGCCGTTCGAGATCGCGCCGCGCCGCGTAGAGCGAGGCGAGCGCGGGATCGTTGCTCTCCTTCTCCTCCGCGGCCGTCTCGCGGCTTTCACCCTGCAGGAAGGTGCTTCGGGCCAATCCGCCGCCGTCCTCGAGACGCGCGTGCTCGGTCTGGAGCCGCCTCTCGCTCTCGTAGAAGCGCGCGACCTCGCGCGTCGCGTACTCGTAGGCCTCGAGCACGGACACGCGGCCGTCCTTGTCCACGTCGGCACCCTGGCCGGTGAGGGCGGCGACGAAGTGCTCGCCGAACACCGTCTGGTTGCGCTCCTGGCCGCTCTTCGTCGCGGTCACGACGACGCGCCCGGGTGCTTTGAGCGCCTCGGCGAAGGCGCCGCTGGCGCTCGCGGTGCTGACCACGACCACCTCCTGGTCATGGAGGGGGGCGAGCCACTCCGCGAGCCGCGCGGGCGCGAGGTCGGGTCCCGGAAGGTTGAAGCGGCCCTCCCCCTCCGCGAAGCTGCCGTGCCCGATCAGGACCAGGAAGACGCGGTCGCCGGGCCCCACGCGCGCCTTCAGCTTCGCGAGCTCCGCAGCGACGTTCTCCAGCGAGGAGCGTCCGTCGATCGTCGACGGATCGCGCTCGGGGTTCTCGGTCAGGCACGCGACGTTGTCGTGGAGCAGCCCGAGCCGCGTCTCCGCAGCGCTCGCCAGCGCGACCGCCTGTTCGTGAAACGAGTCGCGATGCTGGGGATCGCCGCCGAGGCCGGCCACGACCAACAGGTGGCCCTCCGCTGCCTTCGCCGGCGCGGCCGCGAGCAGCGTGGCGAGCGCGAGCGCCGCCCTCACGCGAGCCCCCGCCACTTGCGATATCCCCACTCGCTGCAGGCGAGAGCGACCGCCGTCAGGAACAGCACGGGCATGTTCCAGAGCTCCTTGCGCTCCTTCACCGTGGAGCCGCTCTCCGTGTAGCTCAGGTCTTCCGGCAGGCCAGCCACGGTCTCGGGGGTGTAGAACCGCCCGCCCGTCTCCTCGGCGACGCGCTTCAGCAGCGCCGTCCGCATCTCGGCGCCGAAGTACTCGTCGGCGAGGGGCACGGCCTCGACCGAAGTCGTGGCCGAGCCCAGCGGCTGGCCGTGTCGGCTCGCCTCCACCCGGACCGCATAGAAGCCGCCTCCTCGGTGGCGAAACGGGCGCGGTACTCGCCGTCGCGCTCGACGCTCCACTCCAGCGGAAGCTCGCGCTCGCTCCCGGCGGGTCCCTCACCACCGCGACGACCTGGCGTCGTTGACCCGCAGAACGTCTCGTCGCTGACCTCGCGCAGTCCACCGAGCCCGGGGCGACGCGGTCCTGGCCGGCGGCGGACCGGCCCCGGCACCTCGCTGACCAGCCAGCGCAGGAGCTGCCGCCACAGCCCCTCGTGCGTCATGTCCTCGAGCGGCATCTCCGCGTGCATCTGCCACAGCCAGGAGTCCTGGACCGTGAACGCGAGCGCCTTGCCCCCGCCGTAGCGCTGGTAGGCGAGGACCACCTGCGCTGCTCCGGCCGGCCCCCGCGGCGATCAGCAGCGTCACCGCCCCGGGCTTGGCGCGCGGGACGGGTTCACGTGGAGAGGGCGGGCAGCGCCTTCCAGCGCTCCGCGCTCGGCCTCCGTCGCCCCGAGCTGGGTGACGCCGTGCGTCAGCCCGAAAGGGGTCAGCTCCACCCTTCATGGCGAAGAACGGCCTCGGCTCGCGCGGGGCCCCCTCGCCGGCCTCTCCTCGAGGACCACCGGCAGGGCCTCCGCGAGCGGCGTCGCGGCGTAGCCGCCTTCGGCGAACGAGTGCCGGCCGCCGAGCATCAGCAGCCCGCCGCCCCGCTGGCTGACGAACTCGCCGATCATCCGCAGCTGGTCGGCGGTGAAGAAGCTGGCCTCGACGCTGCCCAGGATCAGCCCGCGGTAGCGGTACAGCTCTTCGCGCGTCTTCGGGAAGCCGTCGGCCAGCTCCTCGGCGTCGTCCACGTCCAGCCGGAGGAACTTGTTCTGCGACGTGCGTTGCAGGGTGACGACCTGCAGGTTCTTGTCCTCGGCCACGGCGCGCCGCAGGAACTTGGCCCGAAGCGCGGCTCGCCCTCGAAGTAGAGGATCTTCTCCCCCCGGTCCGCGACCCGGATCAGCACGTCCTGCTGGTTGTTCTCCGCCACCTGCTCTCCGGGGAGCGGCACCACGCGGAAGCTGAAGACACGCGGCCCCGGATCGGACGCGGTGACGTGCACGCGCACGCTCAGCTCCCCGACGACGGGCAGCTCGACCGCTCGGTGTGGACGACGCGCCCGCCGTCCTCGACCACGAGCTGGACGCGCTGGCCGGCGAGGCCGCGCTGCCTGAGGTCACGTCGGCCACGAGTGTGGTGCCTTCGAGCACCTACCGTGGCGCCTCGACGCGCATCACCTCGAGGTCCGTCGAAGCGCTCGCGGCCGAGCCCCGACGGTGACCGCGATCCCGGGGGCGCGCAGCGCGACAGCGCCTCCGAAAGCGCACCTGCCTTGTTGTCCGCTCCATCGGTGACGACCACGATCCCCGCGAGCGGCACGCTCTGAGTCCTGCCGCCCGCGGTGGAGCGCCGAGGCCAGGTCGGTGGCCTCGCCCCCGAACTGGAGCTGCCCCGTGACCCGCTCGCTGCGGTCCGCGAAGCGCAAGAAGCGCAGCTTGAACCGGTCCTCGAGCGCCTTACGGAGCGGCGTCGCGGGCGCGAGCGCTCGCGGACGAAGGCGCTGCGTGGTTTGCCGCCACGTCCGCGATGGGCATGCTCTCGAGTCGTCGAGCAGCACGCCGACGAAGCTCTGCTGCGGCACCGCG